>NZ_JAFIQV010000054.1 GCF_017356015.1 Azospirillum sp. SYSU D00513 | reverse complement strand
CTGAACGCGGCGCCCTCGCCGTCATTCCCTCAAAAGCCGACCGCTCCACCTGCATCCCTCATGACAGCGAGATGTATAAGTGGCGCCACCTGATTGAGAACTTCTTCTGCAAGATCAAAGAGTTCCGGCGGATCGCCACCCGCTACGACAAAACCGACGCCGGTTTTGCCGCCGCCATTCACCTCGCTGCTGCCGTTCTGAACACACGATGAATGTCAACAGACCCTAGTCCTGCTTGCGCCTGGCTTGGCGTCTGAGCACCTCCTTAGGCTCGGATACGGACCTGCACGAAGCGTCTGAAGCGTTTAGAAGGCGGGCAGGACTTTCGACCTTGTCATTGGATTGAGCCTCAGGTCGCACACAGACTCGCGGCTCCGCTATCTCATGCTGGGCAAGGCCACTTCCAAGCTCCGAATGGGCAAAAACCTGCTGAATGATGCGTTTTGGCGTCATCTATCCCCAGCGCGAGGCCAAATCCCCCTGGCCTAGTGTGTGGGCGGAGCACCGTATTCGATCGGACCCGCTAACCCGCTGCAGAACCGGGATGCCCGTTGCGGCGTTGGAGGATATGGATGAAGCGTTTTCTTGCCGGCCTGTTGCTGTCCACCGTTGTGCTGTCGCCCGCATCCTGGGCTGCCGATACGGCGAGCATCGAGCTTCGGATCAAGGGCGCCGGAGTGGCTACCGAACCCGCAGGAACAACCTACCCCAGCGTTTTCAGCCCAGCCGCTCCCAAGCCGGATCAGGTCGTGACCGGCAGCGCCGTCACGATTGATGACTTCCGGGATCTGGTGATCTCGATCGACGGGATGCCGAGCGCCGCGACGACGCTCAGCCTCACCACCGCAGACGGGCAAACCATCGGGTCGGCGGCACCGTTACCGATGTTCATGATCGACCAGCTGTCGGCTGAGATCAGCGAGGGTGCCGAGCACTTCACGGTGATCTCGGACAGCTGCACCGGAGTGCGCCTCGCAGCGCCGGGCGCTGCTGGGAGCACTTGCCAGATCACGATTCAGCCACGGGCAAGCTGGTTCGGCCCGCTCAAGGGCACGCTGCTTCTGTCCAGCGGCGACTACAAGTTCGAGGTGCCGCTTTCCGGCCGAGGCGCCCAGTTCGACCCGTTGCGCCTGACCCTGCAGGTTAAGTCTGGAAATCCCGGTACCATGCACGTCAACGGCCCGAGCGCCGGCCCCGGCACCATGGGCTATTCAACCCCCGTGACGTTCACGGCCAGCAACACCAGCACGGAGTTCCCGACTACTCCAATGGCGATCTCGTTCTCCAGCGGCAACTTCGAGGTCGTGCCCGGACGGGACGCCTGCTCCGGCACGGTCCTCGGTCCAGGACAGACCTGTGAGGTTGCCGTAAGGGCGAAAGCCTGGCAGGACGGTGCTATGTCGGCCACGATGACCGCCTCGTCACCGACGCACCCCGTCTATGGCACGGTGTCCGCGTCCCAACAGCTGGCTGGCACCGCAACCGGCTTCGAGACCTTCCGCTGGCAGGCCTCAGCGTGGGGCGGATGTAGCGCGTCCTGCTCGCCGTCGGGCGGCACTCAAACGCAGGAGTACCAGTGCATCGGCAGCGTGCGCGGGGTCGTGAGCCACTCCGATTGCCGGAATGCCGGCCTGGGAGATCCGCCTTACGTCTCCCGTCAGTGCAACAGAGACGGCATCGACTGCTTTACCGAGCGTGAATGGTTCGTGTCGCTTCGCACCCATGGTGGCGTTGTCCGTCAAAACGAGCGCTTTTGGGGCACGAACAACTCAGTGATGTCCAAGGAGTCGCCCTACACCTGGACGAACATCGGCTATATTTCTCGCAATCAGTGGGTTGTCCATGCAGGCCAACGTCGGGCTGTTGTGTGCATCCGGCCCGAAGAGCCTGTGATGTGTGACTACTGGTGGAGCGACCGCCACTACGCCTGCAACAACCAGTACCGGATCAGCAGCAGCTGCACCCAGGCCGACTATGATGCCTTCTGCACCGGCGCCGCTCGTCCGACAAACTATGATCCGCTCTGCCAGGCTGACCCGGCAGCCGCCCAGAAGAGCGCGCCCTTCTACGCCTCCCGGCCGTTCACATGTGTCCGCTGGGACGGTGGCTCTTGCTGATAGAGCGCCTATAATCCCAACAAAGGCTGGAACAGCGCGATCACGAGGGCCGCGCTGTTCAGCCGCTCAATTTCCTGCAGAAAGATGCGCAGCCCCGCAATTTATCGACGCCGCGCGGGCAGCGCCCTTCGGCTTACCGTATGCGGCAGAGCCACGGAGGAGCATCTGCCATGCCGGTTCAGAGCCAAGATCACGCCCGCGGGCAAGTCACCGCTCTCTTGCGAGGGACCTTCCACCGCCGTCGTCCGTCCGATGCTGACACGCACTTGTTCCTGGCCGGCGAGATGGCAGCCTGCATCTGGCATCGCTACGACGTCGGGCCGTTCGGCTGGGAGGCCAAACACCTGCGCTGGTTTCTCACCGAGGCGACACAGGACCTGTCCGCACTGGACCGACAGGCCTACTACGCTACGGGGCGGATCGTTGGAGAGGCTCTCGGCCGCTGGGCCGCGTGGGAACGAAAGATCCGGTGGGAAGCGGTGGAGTTGGAGCAGGGCAGGGGGGAAGCGTCATCGAGTGAAGGCATGGCGCGGGAGGATGCCGAGCTTCTTGTGCAGCAAGGCGAATGTCCTGGTGCCCCCGGAGTGGCGGTACACACCTTCGCTGCTGGCGAGATCGCACGCTGTATTTGGCTAAAGTTCAATCTATCCCCCGATCAGTGGCAGGCAAACCACATCCGGTGGTTTTTCGAAACCGCTGCCGACGCACTACCGGATAGCGACCGTTCAGCGTATATCCAGGCAATACAACGACTTGGCTCACGATTGGGCCGCTGGCGAGCCTGGAACATCGCTCAGTTTTCCTCGCTGTCTCGCTCAAATGTACGTGCATTCTGAAAAGAACTAGCCTATACTCACTCGAAATAGCGAGTTATTAGAAGCCATCCACCCTAGCGATATGGGGTCTAAGTTGAAGAAGCTAATCTGCCTCTCCGCCGCTCTGCTGATCTCCGCCTGCGCGGGAACGCCTATCCCGTTGCAGACCGAGTACCAAGGGCAGCCGACCGTCTCGGCTCAGGGTGAAAAGGTTCGCCTGCTGGTCGAGGCTCAGGATCACACTGGGAAACCTTATCCCGCCGATAGCTTGCTGGCCAGCCAGTACAGGACCATCGCAGAGAGCGGCTTCAAGAAGGCGGGCTACGTTCTGACCGCTGACGCGGACACTCAGCTTCGCGTTTCCGTGCGCGGTCGCACCACAAACGGCATCGTCGACAACCAGAGCAATGTCGGGCGCAACCTCGCGACCGGCGTGCTGACCATGGGCATTGCGTGCAAGGAAATGGACCATGTCGTCGATGCAGCTGGTGAGGTTTCTCTCGTCCGCAACGGACAGACGATAGCAGCCAAGCAGATCGACATGCAGCGGACGGAAACCTCCTGTTTCAGCACGCTCAATCCGAGCTGGGTCGCCAATCAGCAGGAAGCCGCTGTGCGCACGTATGAGCACGCTGCCAACGATCATGTGGGCAAGGTGCTGGAGTTCGTCTCCACCACCCGCTGACGCCCGATCGGCCGCACTGATCCAGTCCCGCTAACCACCTCGCCCATCGCTGAACCAAACAACGCCGCCAGAGCGATGCTCGGCGACGAACCATAGAACTCACTCTGATCTAGAGGCTCTGAAAGCAATGGCTCTGAACCTAACGACCACCCGCCAGGTGAGCAAAGCCGCAGACGGTACGCAGGCCAACGGGCACAACACCGCGCCGTCCATTTCCGACGACGGCCGCTACGTAGTCTTCGTAAGCGACTCCACCAATCTCGTGGCCGGGGATACCCCTGGCGCACGCGACATCATCCGGCACGATACGGTCACAGGGGCCAACGTGCTCGTTAGCACGGCGTTCGATGGCACCCAAGGCAACGCCGACAGCTATGCTCCGAAGATTTCCGCGGATGGCCGCTACGTCGTCTTCCACAGCACGGCCTCCAACCTCGTGGCCGGCGACACCAATGGCGCCGACGATGTGTTCCGCAAGGACATGCAGACGGGCACGATTGAGCGCCTCAGCGTGGCAACCGACGGCTCTCAGGCCACTGGGTCCAGCCAGACGTCGGCGATTTCGGCCGATGGACGTTACGTTTCGTTCTTCAGCACCGCGACCAACCTGGTGGCGGGCGATACGAACGCAAGCTATGACATTTTCCTTCGCGATACCCAGACCAATACCACCACGCGCATGAACGTGGCGAGTGATGGTTCGCAGTCGCTCGGGAGCAGCTATTCTCCGACGATTTCAGGCAATGGCCGCTACGTCGCCTTCTCTAGCGACGGCGTCAATCTCGTTCCGGGCGACAACAACACCTTCGCCGACGTGTTCGTTCGGGACACCCAGTCCACCGCGATCACGCGTGTAAGCCTGGCGTCCGATGGCTCGGAAGCCGATATGAACGTCGTAGACCCGGCAATCTCCGCCGATGGTCGTTATGTGCTGTTCGCCACGCATGCCTCCAACCTCTCCGCCGGCGATACCAACAACGCATCCGACGTGTTTCTGCGCGACACCCAGACTGGCATGACCACGCTCATCAGCAAGGCGAGTGATGGCGCCCAGGCGGATGGTAACAGCCTCCGGTCGGCTATCTCGTCTGACGGCCGCTATGTGCTGTTCGAGTCCGACGCGAGCAATCTGGTGGCTGGCGACACGAACGCTGCCAAGGACCTCTTCCTGGTCGACCGGCAGACCAACAGCCTCACGCTGGTGAGCGTCTCGCAGGCCGGCGCTGCCAGCAATGGCGCAAGCTCGCTTCCGACCATGACCAGCGACGGCAAGTTCGCGGTGTACGAAACCGCGGCTTCCAACCTGGTGGCCGGAGATACTAACGGGTTCAGCGACATCATGCTCGTCGGCCTCTCGGCAACCGAGAACGCCGACCACATGTTGTCGTATGGAGCGGGCGATCTGGTCGATGGACTGGGCGGCAATGACACCCTGACCGGCGGAGTTGGCGCGGACACCCTTATCGGCGGGGCCGGAAACGACTCCCTCATCGGCAACGGTGGGAACGATCGCCTCACCGGTGGCGACGGTGCCGATACCTTCGACTTCGTCGGCTCTGGACTGGGGACCGACACCATCACGGACTTCGGCGCAGGAGATCAGATCAAGACCGGCGGCTCGCTGACCGCCGTGGCAGCGGGCAATGGGACCGGCCTCGTGAACGGCGTGCACGTGAGCAACGCTGGCGGCGTCACTACGCTGGCGATCGACACGGACGGGCAGGCCGGCGCAGACCTGAGCGTGAGCCTCACCGGCACGTACAGCACTGCCAACTTCTCCGTGGCCGGCGGCATCATCTCCTACGTCGCCGCACCGGTCTCCCCGCCGCCCCCGCCGCCCGCTCCGAGCCCCAGCCCCAGCCCGAGTGTCGAGCAACCGGCCCAAACGCCTGCGCCGGTGGGCACGTCTCTGCCCGACAACCTCGCTGGTTCCAGCACTGCCGATACCCTCGCGGGCGGACAGGGTGCGGATACCCTGAGTGGGGCGGCGGGCAACGATAGCCTGTTCGGCGACGACGGTGACGACTGGGTCAGCGGCGGTGAGGGCGACGACGCAGTGTTCGGCGGCCAGGGCGCAGACGCACTGTCCGGCAACGACGGCTCAGACTCGCTGTACGGCAACGCCGGCCAGGACGTCCTCTATGGCAATGCCGGTGCCGATACCGTCTTCGGCGGAGCTGACGCGGATACGGTCTTCGGCGGCCGGGACAATGATCTCCTGGGCGGCGATCTCGGTGACGACAGCCTGAGCGGTGATCTGGGTGAAGATCTTCTGAACGGTGGAGCCGGTTCGGACGCGCTCTATGGCAACGTCGGTCAGGACGCGCTGTTCGGGAACGCCGGCGCCGATACGATGTATGGCGGCGCTGGGAATGACACGCTGTACGGCGGCATGGACAACGATCTTCTGAGCGGCGATCTCGGCGACGATCAGCTCTGGGGCAACCTGGGTGCGGATACCTTCCTGGTCCGTTCCGGTGGCGGCGCAGACACGATCATGGACTTCAGCGCCGCGCAGGGCGACAGGATCGCGCTCAACGGTGCGGCGTACAACGTCACCATGGCTCCAAGCGGATGGGTGCGGCTGGATCTGGGCGCCGGCCAGACCGTGACACTGGAGGGCGTTACCAGCTTCGACGCTGCCTGGGTCGTGTGATTGCTCGATGGACGCCGCTCATCAGCGGCGTCCATTCCTGACATGCGGACAATGGTCCGAACCAACCATAGCCCTGCTCTCGGACGCATAGGAGTCTCCCATGAACCCTGCGAACCAAGCCCAAGCCGCAGAACATGCCCGCAAGATCTTGGAAGAGTACCTGCTCCAGCATCCGGCAGAGGCCGACCCCCAGTCCAATCTGGACCGCGCTGCGGAGGCTGGAGACGTCATCTGGCGCCGGTGGCAGGTGGGCCCATCCCGGTGGCAGGTTAAGCACATCCGCTGGTACCTCGAAACCGGGTGCCGGGACCGGGATCAATCCGATGTGCATGCGGCTTGGAAGACGTTCACGTTGCTGGCCGAAGCTCTTGGAAAGACACAAAACTGGCGCGGACACCTCAACGGCCGCTGGACAAAACCTGAGGTTACCGCCACGGTTGATGCGTAGGCCTCCGCGCCTAACGATGGGTTTATTTTCCATAACTGATCTTATCTGCTTTTAAGGAGCCTTGGAGTAGTGGGAACTAAGGCCGCGCCTTATCCCCTCGTCATGCCACACCCTACTGTGGGCGGCTACCCCGGTCGGCTACAGTGACAGCCCCCTCAATCCGATCGGCGCCATGTTACAGACGCGAAATCGCATTTAACAATTTGTCTCAACCATAGCCTAAGTTTTTTCCATTCGATAGATTTCAAATATGAGTGACCGGTTTCAAATTTGGGTCAACCCCGAAACTAGCACCTGGGCAGTCGTCGACACTGCCACAGTGCGCTCTGGCCACTCCGCACGAGTCATCGGATTCGGGATGTCCCGAGGGAGCGCATTGAGACTGAAACAATGGCTCGACAAAAACGCTGACTCCGACCATACCGCTGTAGCTCTGGACAAAACCACGCAAGAAGAGCACAGATCCTCTGACATCAAGGAACACTGTGGAGCAGTTAGCTTCTCAGATATCTTGCTAGACACCTCTACGTGGCGCCCAGCTAACGATAACTGACGGCACAGCGCCCGTTCGCACTTACTTGGGCTGTGACTCTGACCACTTTATATGGGCCACCTGCTACTTGATCATCGAGCATAGCATAGTATAATTTCCAACCCCTTCATATGTGTTGCGCACATTTTTCTGCTAGCTCTTTTCCAAAGCTGCCTAATGCCCGCTGTGCCTCCACGACAGCTTCGTCCAAAGATCGTGCGCCGACAACAACCGACACCTTAGCTCGGTCGCCGAGCATACCATCGCCAAAAACAAGGATACTTCCCTCGATCGACAAAGTTACCCGATACTGCCCGGGACCGAAAGGCTCGATACGCACAAGGCCGATTGAAGCCATTCTTTTATAACCCTCACATAGATTATCGCGGCTCGCAGGATGGACTAAAAGGCGTTAATTTTTTCCAAAAGGTTGAGGCACCGGGGTCGCCTCCTAACATCTCTCGGCCCTGAAGGGCCGAGATTCTCCCCCGCAAGCAGCACCAGGCTGCGAGAGGAGAAAAGATGTTTGTCACAAATTCAGCTTTGCCCATCGGCCTGAGCAACAGGTACTGCGCGAGGGTTTCCGAAGCGTGCAGGTCAGCGGCAGCGGCAGCTTCCACTCCCATCCGAGCGGACCGGAAAACCGAACAACAGCGCTGCGCCTTTTCCACCACCCCATGCTCATGGTCCGTCACGCTCGTCCAGTGGCACGGAACCATGACCTCAGGCACATTAAACCACCCCAGCTTGTCCGAGGCTCGTCGGTTATACTTCCCCTTCGAGCCATTGTTCTGCATCCGATTGAATGCTGAACCCCCATGTGAGGACGAAGCCCGTGTCGGCCAAAAAGGGCGGCTGTGTCACAGCTGGTGGATCAAAAGGCAACGCCCGGCACGTGCGACCGCCACTTTCGATGGACCTACATCTTCGCCGCTGTCCAGCCCGCGACCGGCGGGGAGTTCGGCCTCGTACTGTCCGAGGTGTCTACCCGGACCATGGCGCTGTGCCTGGAAGGCGTTGTTTCTGGGACGCTTCGCCGCTACGCTGGCTCCAGACGAGCACGCCGTCATGGTGCTCGACGGCGCTGAATGGCACGGTGCCAACGCCTTCGTCGTGCCAGACACCATCACTCTGGTACCCTTGCCGCCTTGCAGTCGCGAACTCAACCTTATCGAGCGCGTATGGATTTTCCTGCGCGAACGGCTCCTGTCGCTCCGTGTCTTTCCTTATCGGAAGGCTATGTCCAGGCCTGTTGCGAGGCATGGATCGCACTCGCCGAAGAGCCGGGGCGCATGCAGAGCTTGTGTTTTCACCCAGCGTGTTTTAACCAAGCGCTCGCCCACCTCTGGCGCCAAAGCTGGGATGCGCGACGGCCGCGTCTTGTAGCGCAGCAGCCTGTTCACGCCCTGATCTTGAACGCGGCGCTGCGAGCGGTACACGGTCAGCAAGGCAACGCCGACCTCCTGGGCAGTGGCGCCGTTCAGGCGCGTGCCGTCGATCAGCAGAGCGATGCGAGCAGGCGGCACAAGTTTCTGCGGCGAGGTGCCGCTGTGGACGAGCCCCTTAACCGATTTAAGTCAGCAGGAGTTAGCTTCAGATCAATACCCCTCTGCGAAACATCCATGCCCCTCGGCCTGCCAGCATTCTTTGTAGAACTGAACGACCCGTAGGGCGCGTCCCACTAAACAGTTAGCATCACCACGCGTGCAACTCTAGTTTTTAGATGAAACACTCTAAAGCCATATGCCTACCAAGTTGTCGTTCAGTTCTTAATCAAACAATGCATCTATACCGGACTGGCTTATGCCGCCGGCCGTGGGACCGTTGAGAAGATGGGCGTCCTCGCGCGCATCATTATCAGGAGCTACCGCCGGAGGCACTTGTGTAGCATCATCACCCCAGATATCTACCATGGCGGTCACGCGATCTTCAATGAAGCGTAGAGCCTTCAGTACCTTCGATGTGCGCTGGCCGGTCAGATCTTGAAACGAACATGCCGTGAGCAGGATCATGGTCTGCTCCTGAATCTGTGCGGCCAGTTCGGGTGGGGTACCGGTTCCCTTGAGTTGGCTGGATAATTCCAACAAGGTTTCTGCGGCGGTAAGGATCTGGTCGGCCGCCTCCTGCGTGGTATGGAGAATGGCTTCGAGTTCGCCGGCTGCTGTTGTGATTTGGTTCGTAGATCTCTCCGGTGGTTGCAACGCCGAAATTTCTCGCCGCGCCTGATCAATCGAAGCGGCCATTGCAATGAGTTCGTTGCGCAGAAGCTTAATGTGTTCTTCGTCGCTAAAGCGGTCTTGGCGGCGCAGACGTTCTCGGATCTCGAACACGGCGTCCCGCAGCTCGTTGATCGTGTCCATTCTGTTCATTTCGGTGCCATGTACCGTCATGCCTAACCTCATCTATTCATGCAGCAAACGCTCACATAAGTTGAGGCACGACCTCAACTTATTATCAGAGCTCCACTTTTGAAGTCGCTCCAGGTCGGTGCACCACTCGACTTGGCCAGACCACAGCGACTCCAAGGTTAGGAAATCATTCGCTACCTATTCGCGGCCCGTCTGGGCAACAGTGTCGCTTCGTGAGCGAGCTGTGTATCCTCCTTGCCCAGATCTCGGAGTGGAAGCTCGCCGCTCAAAGGAACCTCTGCGACCAGACGCTCCTCACGCGGAGAGGTGATGGCTACGCGGTACCCGCCGCGGATCAGCCGCCCCGTCTCGCCAATGCGAGCTCCGGTCAATCGATAGCCTGTCTCGCGAATGGTCTCGATCAGGTCTTCCTTCACGCCCGCAGCCGCCAAGTCAGAGCGCAGCTTGCAGATATGCACATTAACCGTGTCAATATTAACCTTATGCTGTTCTTCTTCACTAAAGAGATCGTTGTAGAGCTGCTCGCGAGTAACCACGCGGCCATAGCGCAGCGCCAAGCATTGAAGAGTCTTATAGATTTTTTTAGTCAGGTTGATTTCGCGCCCATCGTATTCGGCCGGCCGACCGTCGAAGTAAACTATAAGGCTGCCGACGGCGACACAGGGTTCACAAAAACCGAAGCGCCCCAGCGCCCGGGCCCGCACGCGGGCGAGAAAATGCTCGCGCTTGAATGGCTTCTGCACGACGTCGGCGGCGCCGGCTGAAAAAGCTTCAGGCAGTCGCGCCATTGAGCATTCCAGCGTCGCCACCAGCGGGACGTGGGTGCCAGCGCGCCGTAAGCTCCGGATGATATCAAGCCCGTCCATCGAACCGGCGAACTCATTCACCACGATCACGTCAAAGTTGTCGGCCTCGGTCTTCAGCCATGCAAGCATCTCCGGAACCATGCCGACCACCCCTTCAACCACCATGTTCAATTCCTGGCGGAACACGTCCATGACGCTCTGAAGGGCGATTTCGCTGTTCTCAATTACAAATACCCGCATGAAACCCGCTCCGTCTACTGAGTCGTGAATCATATACGGGGAAAAAGTTTCCAAAGTGGTAACAGACGCTTTAGTTTTATGAAATGTTTCGTAACATTTTAAGGAAATCGCTCAGCCTGAGCACCACATCAAATAAACCCACTGAGCGGCGACCTTTTCGCGAAGCTGCTCCCGGAGTACTCCGAAGCATCAAGTCCGGGAGCACTACAGCTTTATCTAATCTGAACCATGTTCCTTTATCTGGCGATTATACTTCGTAAAAAGGTCAGTCAACACTTCAGCCAACACCCGCTCAAAGGTTTTAAGGATCGTTCCCCGCAACGAGGGTTCCCGAGCGGGAGCGCTGTTGTATAGGTCCGGGTCAGAGGCCAGAATCGACGCTACGGCTACTAGGGAACTGCTGTCCGGGAGTATTTCGGCTAGGAATTGTTCGATGTACTCAATTGCATCCCGTTCCCTAAATGCGTTCGGAAGGCGATCTTCGGCACGATCCAACTCCATGGCCGCTTCGAAACAACTACGGAGATGTGGAACATAGGCTCGCCAGGACGGCGTAATTCCCTCAATAGCCCGCAGTCTTTCCTGACACAGAACAATATCGAGCCGGCTGCTTTGACCCGCAAACTCCCGCCGAAGAGTTCCTAGGCGCCCTATGAGCGTCTCTTCGAGCGCATTACGGATTACCAGGCTCCCAGCACCGCTGAGAGTCCGTGCCCCTTCCTCTAGGGCACGCGTCCACAAGGATGCCTCTGACTCCAGTATCTGCCTGATCGCATTGTCATGGCGAGGCATGGTGCGCTCGACTGCATCCCGGATCAGGTAATGATACTCATCGAGTGCAAGCGCTTCGCCTGCTCGTACGCGGTTCTTGACGAGTGTCTTGAATGACTCGATGGTGCTCTTGAGAAGCAAACCCCACTCATTGTTACCATCCGGCATCAAAAGTTCCTCTGAACTTGGAAGCAAAGCGGAGCCAACCAGCATGATGTTTTGGGCGGACGGCAACGCCCTCCGCCGGCATCGCTGACCGGTTGCCCCTATGTCATATAAAGAGTTCAGATTTGCCTGGAGTTCGGATTTCGGCTGCACAAGGGCAGTTATGAGAATTGCCGGCTGTAACTCCAAACCTCTGGCGACCGAACCGGGCTGCGCAGGGCACGCAACGCGCTCTGTTCGATGCGCAACAGCTTGTCGCGGCTGATCCCAATAGCCCTCGCCGCCTCGTCCGGCGAGAGTTCGATGCCGCTTTCAAGCCCGAAACGCAGCGCGACGACGCGAGACTCTTGCTCGGGAAGACGCGCCAGTAGCTTTCGGAACGTACGGCTCATCTCTGACTGGAGCGTGATCTCGTAAGGACTGCGATCCTCATCGTCGGCGATAACGTCCTTCAGCGGAGTTTCACCGTCTTCACCGTCCGCTTGCCCGACGGGTTGGTCGAGGCTCACTGCCCGACCAGAAGTGAACATACACCCTCTGATCCGATCGACCGACTCGCCCAACATCTCCGACAGTTCTGTGAAAGTCAGTTCCTTCATGTGCAAGGCGAGAGAAACCTCTTGCGCCCTGGCAATACGGCGAGAAAGATCGGCCACGCTGCTGGCGATGTGAACAGTGTTCACCTCGTCCGGAATGGACTCAGCGATGAACTGACGGATCCAGAACTCGGCGTAAGTGGCGAAACGGCTTCGGCCAGGTTCGAACTTTTCAACGGCCCTCAGCAGGCCGAGGTTCCCGGTTTGAATCAGATCGACTAGGGCGGCGCCTGACGATTCAAACCTCCGGGCGATGCTGGTGACAAAGCCAGCATGGGCGCAGAACAGGCGCTTGCAAGCCCCCTCGTAAGCCTTGATGCTCGCTCGGAGGGACGCGCTCACCCGCCGCAGCTCGTCCAGCCTCAGCCCGCTTTTCCGCTCGATTCCGCGTATTGTCTCCAGCACGGCCCATACGCCGGCATCTCTGCAGATCTCGTCCCCGAGTTGCATTGCGAGCTCGTCGGCATCACTGGCCGAGGTGATTAGGGAAACCGCTCTCTCGCGGCTTCCCACGAGGGATTGCGCATGCCTGAGGAGCTTTCCTTCCGCACTGTGAAGGTCACGCCGAACAGACAGCACGAATTCCTGCAAGTCTGTCTGGCGCAGCTTGATAAGGTGCAATCCTTCGGCAATTCGCGCCGTTTCGTGATGGTGAGTGGACCATCCCGCGGCTCGGCCCGAAGCAGCGTCTACGCGCATTGCCTCAATCCTATCGAACGCGGCAAGCAGGCCCGGGCGCAACGCAGCCTCCCGGATGGGAAGTCGCCCGATGCTGGCGTTGCCCGCTTCGGCCTCCACTTCGTCGGCAACGCGTGCACGGTGCTCCTCGTAGCTGCCAACAACTTCGATGATGTCGCGCAACGGCATGGTGCCCTGGAGGTAACCGTCTTTCCAGGATAGCAGCAGGTCAACGGCGCCGGGTGCTCGAAGGGCCTCCGAAAGAACGGCACTGCGGCTGCTCTGGATAATGGCAATTACATCCGTCTCCTCGTCCAACGTGAGATGATGCACGCGCCCGATATCACGCATGTAGAGCCGCAACAGGTCAGCTTCCCCGTCGACTTCTAGATCTGGCTTGTGGCCATTTTTTATCGCGCCCGCCTGCCCTGCCCGCGCAGCTTTCTTCTCCCCTTCTGACAGGCTCGTCGGAAAACTCACGATTTCGGCCTCGTTTTCAAGGCTCTCTCCCAGCGGGGGCATGTGGAACCTCTGACAGCAAAAAGGCTTTGACTTGATGGCTCGCCACCTCCAGGGCGGAGGTGAGGCCCGGTTGTGCGGGCCCGGCGCGCCATATCGCCCATTTGTAATAAGCCGAGCCTATATAAATCGTTAATATGTCAGCACGCCCATTTGGTAGTGTTGCCCTCTACAAGCCATAGAGAACTGCTTTGCCCTCCCCCTTCGCTCGCGCTCTGTCTGACCTTGATCCTCTTTCCACTGTGACGGCATGGGGCGAGGTAAGTGGTATTCTGGGTATCCTCATTGAGGTCTCTGGGCTGCGAAACGCTGCCGTCTCCGACATGCTTCGCATCCAAACCAATTCCGGCTCTTGGCTGGAAGGTGAGATTGTCGGCTTCCGGGGGAATACGGCGCTCGCTATGCCCTTCGCACCGACGGCAGGTGTGGGGCCAGGGGCGCGCGTCGAGCTCGACCGCGCGGCGGGTCTTCGTCCAAGCCTTGGCTGGCTGGGCCGCGTGGTCGACGCCCGCGGGAAGCCCAAGGATGTCGGCACCAAGGGGCCGCTGCCCCTGGGAGCGGTACGTCAGCCGACCCGAGTCGCCGCTCCAGAAGCCATCGAGCGACGGCGTATCGGCAGCCGGATCTCAACGGGCGTGCGCGTCGTCGATGCCTTTTGTCCGGTCTGCCGCGGCCAACGGATGGGCATTTTCGCATCCAGCGGCGTCGGAAAGACCACGCTCATGTCCATGCTGGCGCGCTGGGGTGAAGCGGATGTCAACGTCATCGGCCTGATCGGCGAACGCGGAAAGGAGGTCCCGGAATTCATTGAGGACGTGCTCGGGGAAGAGGGGCTTAAGCGATCAGTGGTGGTCTATTCTACCAGTGACCAGCCGCCGTTGATGCGCCGCGAAGCGGCGTACACCGCGATGGCCGTCGCGGAGTTTTTCCGAGACCAGGGTCTGCACGTAATGATGATGATGGACACCATCACGCGCTTCGCCATGGCCCAGCGGGAAATCGGCCTCGCGGCTGGCGAACCGCCGACGACAAAGGGCTACGTTCCCTCGTGTTTCACGGAAATCTCTCGCCTTCTGGAGCGGGCCGGTCCCGGTGAAGCCCGAAAAGGACAGGGCGACATCACCGCCCTCTTTACCGTTCTAGTAGAGGGCGACAATCACGACGAGCCCGTTGCCGATCACGTTCGCGGCACCCTGGACGGCCATATGGTGTTGGAACGCTCGATCGGCGAACGCGGGCGCTTTCCGTCAGTGAACGTAATGCGATCCGTCTCGCGAGCGATGCCCGGCTGCCATAGCCCAGAGGAACAGGGCATCGTCAAGGCCAGTCGTCATCTCCTTTCGACCTATGAAGAAATGCGCGAACTGGCGGCAATCGGCGCATATAAGCGTGGCGCCGATCAAATCGTTGACCTCGCTCTCGACATTGCCCCGCGCATTGAGAGCATTTTGGGACAACGCGCCGACGACCCTACGGAACCTGCCGAAACCTTCGCCCGTATCGACGCGCTGCTGCGCGCGCCACAACAATAGGCATTGGAACGGGCCCCGCCCCGGCGGCGAGGCCCAATTTCCGTTTCAACCGTTGACCTTCTGGAAAAGCGCCCGAACGATCAGCACGTCATGCGCGGTCGTCCCGTTGCCGAAGGCCGAGGCGACGGCCGCGAACAGATGCTTCTTCAGCATGTCCACATCGATGATGGCGTCATCGAAATGGCCGCGCGCCGCCAGCCCGTTCAGGGTGCGCACCCAAGCGTCTTGGACGCGGGGCACCCAAGCTTCGGCGCTCTTCGCCTGATCCGGCGTTCCGAATTCGAGCGTGCCGCGAACCAGCAGATAGCCGCGCAGCCGCGTCTTCACGACCACCGGGACGACGATGTCCTCGATCGGCACAAATCCGGGTGAGGCGCCGGCCGGCGCCTCTTCCGCGTGGGCTGGCGGAGCCAAGGGCATTGCCAGCGCGATGAAGAGAGCGGCGAAGAGAGCTGCTGAAAGTGGAGAGGGCGATGCCATCCTATGGGTCCTGTCCGGAGTTGAGAGATTGAAACCGGCACGGGCGGCGTTACCAGGGCAGCACGATGTCGAGCACCTGCTGGCCGTAGCGCGGCTGCTGGAGATCCATGATCTGGCCCCGCCCGCCGTACCCGATCCGCGCCTCGGCGATCTTGTCGCCGGTCACGGTGTTGTTGGCGCGGATATCCTGTGGCCGAACGACGCCAGCCACGTGCAGGACACGCATGTCATAGTTCACCCGCACCTCCTGCTGGCCCCGGATCACGTAGTTGCCGTTGGGCAGGACCTCAGTGATGACGGCGGCGATCTTCGTCTCGACCTGCTCCTGCCGCCTAGAGGTGCCCACGCCGCGGCTGGTGCTGTCTGAACCGATATCGACCAAGCTTTCGGCATTGCCTGGAAGCTGATTCTGCAGGCCGAACAGTCCGGGGACGCTCACCCCTTCGCTCGCATTGCGCGTGCGGCTCGTCTGGTTCTGGAACGATGCCTGCTCGTCAATGTCGATGATCACAGTCAGGATGTCGCCGACTCGCGACGCCCTCTGCCCGAGCATGGGATTCCCCATTACGGGCTGCCAGACGGACCCGGGATTGCGCGACGCCCGCCCGGGCGGAAGCGGCGTCGGCATGGGCATAGGCATTGCCGCCAGGCGCACGGGTTCCGTCAGCGCCCTGCCCTCGGCGTCCGGGCCAACTGGAGTCATGGTCGGCGGCTGGCCCAGATGGTCGAAACGGCCGCAGCCTCCAAGGGCTGCGAGAAACAGGGCGAACGAGACCGTCCGGATCGGGTTCATCGTGACTGTCCTTGAATGAGCATCAGCCGGGTGCGCCGACGGTGACGGCGCCCGGGCCGGAAATGCGTGCATCGATGATCTTACGGACGCCGGTCGGCTGGACCCGGATCACGTCGCCGAGGTTGCCGCTCTCCATCGCACGTCCTTTGGTAGCGATGACGACGCCATTGTTCTCGTAGACGATGTCGATTTCCTGATGGCGGTTCACGTCGCGGGCTGCGGCAATGTCGGTTGCGAGGATGGGCCGCCCCGCAGGCAGCGAACGCCGCGCCTCGGCGCCGGCGACGCCTGCCCTGCCGGTCTGCACGTCACGGTGAACCGTGAGCAGGTCCAGCCGCAGGGTCGAAAGGTCGCTGTCGGCGATCACCTCGCCTCGAGCAACGGTGCGGGTCGGAACGGGCACCTCCGCCATCAGCCGAACCCGGCCGGACAGGCGCGCAGTGACGCCCTGCAACTCCACCAGCGCCGTCACCGAACGCCGGATCGGGTCGTAGGACAGGTCGCGCAGCGTCCCATTCGCGGGAGGCACCCGCGACCAGTCGATCTCGAACTCGCCGTCGGGCGGCGCGAAACCCACCAGGGACGGAAGGCGTTCGCCGACCTCGACCGCGACGCTCGCCGACGCGGCCGAGGCGAGCAGCGCCGGAGCGACCACGGCAGCAAAAAGGAAAGGCGCGAACCGCGTGCGCATCAGCCCATCACCCGGTTGGCGGCTTGGCCCATCTGATCCGCCGCTTCCATCACCTTGCCGTTCATCTCATAGCCACGCTGAGCGGTGATAAGATCGCTGATCTCGGCGACGATATTGACGTTGGACATTTCCAGGTAACCCTGGGAGATCGCGCCGAAGCCGTTCGCCATGTCGTTGGCCTTTCCATCCACTGGCGCGCCCGAGGCCTCGGATTCCATCAGCAGGTTGCCGCCGACGTGCAGCAAGCCGTTCTCGTTGGGGAAAAGCGCTAAGTCGAGCTGTCCGAGCCGCCGCGCCTCGACCGCGCCGCCCTCGGTAACGAAGATCTCGCCAGCCTCGTTGATGGTGATGTCGGTCGCGCTGGCGGGGATTTCCACGGGGCCGCCGTCGACCATGACGTCGTAGCCGTCGCGAGTGACCAGCCGTCCGTCCGCCGATAGCTTCAACGAACCGTCACGCGTATAGGTGAGCCGATCCTGGCCGGGAATGGCCACCACCAGATAGTTGCCGGGGCTGCGCAGCGCTACGTCGAGCTTGTTGTCGGTCTGCTTGAGGCTGCCTTGCATGCTCGAGTAGGACACGCCGGCCGCCTTCACGCCGGCGCCGACCTGCACCCCGGTCGGGGCGAGCGTGTCGGTGTTGCCGGTTCGCGAGCCCGGGCGCACATGCTGCTGGTACAGCAGGTCCTGGAACTCCGCACGTGCAGTCTTGTAACCGGTCGTGTTGACGTTTGCGATGTTGTTCGAAATGACATCGACGTTGGTGGCCTGGGCCATCATGCCCGTTGCGGCCGTGTAGAGCGCGCTCATCGTCCTGCTGCCTCTGTTTTGCTGTCCTTGGCCCGGTGTCCCGGCTTGCGTCTCGTGTTGCCGCCACAGGGGCTCCCGGGCCGGCGTCGAATCGGTGGGCGGCTGAAAGGGGCGGGTCCGCCCGTCCGCCATGGATCAGACCGGCGCGCCGAACAGGGCGTTCAGCGCCTTGCGGGCCACCTCTTCGGATTCCTTGTCGAGGTTCGTGACCGCCTGATAGTCCTGCTCCAGCTGCATCAGGTTCACCATCTCGCTGATTGCCTGGACATTGGAGTTCTCGAGCATGCCCTGCTGGACCCGCGTCATTTGTGCGATCTGCGGGGCCTCGTCCGTGTTGAACAGCCCCTCCGCCTGCCGGGACATCGGACGGCTTTCCGGGAACCGGACGACGCCCAACTGGTCGAGAGGCTGACCACCGGCAAGAATGGTCCCGTCCTCCGCAATTTGGATCCGGCCCACACCTTGCGGAATGACGATCGGCCCGCCGTTATCGTTGAGGATCGGACGGCCGGAAACGGTTGTCAGGGTCCCGTCGGGCGCGCGTTGCAGGCGCCCATCGCGGGTGTAGCGCGGCCCTTCGGGCGTCTGAACGACGAGGAAGCCGTCCCCATCCAGGGCGACGTGGAAGGGATCATCCGTGCGCCTCATCGCGCCGGCGCTCATGTCGGTGTAGCTGCCAATATCGAGCGCGTAGGACACCTTGTCCTTGCCCGAGGAAAGCTCACGCTCATGGATGATCTGGCGCTCGACCTTGAAACCAGCCGTGTTCATGTTCGCTACGTTGTTCGCCGTGATTTCGCTGCGCGTGCGCAGCGCCTTCAAGCTAGACAGCGCAGCGTAACTCGCGTTTTCCAGGGCCATGGGCGGATGTCCTAAACTGGTAGCGGTGAAGCTCTCCCCCTTCAGGTGGCGTAAAAAAATGAGCCGCCCATTAAAAATCATCCGATCGCAACGACGCACGAATATATGAAAACCGCACAGATTTTTTCGAGAACCCGCCCATGCTCCGCCGCCTGCTCGCCGCTTCCACGTCCGCCTGGATCCTGGCGGCCGCTATGCCCGGCACCGCTCACGCCCAAGCTGACGGCGACCCCGAGGTCACGCCGGTCAAGGCGGCCGTCGCGCCGAGCCGCGCCGGTTCCGGACAGGCGGTAACCGCGAAGGTTGCCATCGGCGGGGCCGACTATCAGCTGTACCTCGATCCAGCCGCCGGAGTCGCGACCGCTGTTCCCGGACGCGGAGCGGGTGGCGGCGGGAAGACGGTCCATGTGGCTCCGACCCATGCTTCGGTGGCCGACGGCGCGGTAACGATCGATCTGCTCGTCAACCAGCGCCCGCGCCGGGTCGTCATCGCTCTCGACACGCCGGCGAACCATGGGGCAAGTACCGGAGCCGAGGTGGGCGATGCACAGTCGTCCGCTTCCGCACCGGATTTGGTGCCGTCAACCGCGGCAGCCGCGGACAAGGCACCCGTCCCGCCCCGGCTCCCGCCCAGCCGGATGGCGCAACTTGAGCAGGTCAACCTTCACAATGTGCAGGCCTCGCTCACCGCGCTCGGCTATGACCCCGGTCCCATCGACGGCCACTGGGGCCCGATGTCACGCGACGCGCTCAAGAGCTTTCGATCTGAGCGCGGTCTCCCCGACCGGGAAGCCCCCTCGCACGGAGATCTCGCAGCTCTGCAGCGCGCCCTGAACGAGTTGAGGGCCTTCGCGGCCGGGGCCGGACCGTTGACGGGATCGGCGCCAGCAGACAGCCCTCCGCCGATGGTCGCCCACATTGATCCCGCGCGCGCTGTTCCGGGCGCGCGGCCCCCGCGCGAGGTGACGCCTGTTACGTCACCAACCCAGCCGCTCGCAAGGCAGGGCATCCGGATGTCCGACGCGGAACTCGCCTCACTCCTGCAGAATCTGAAGATCGATCCGGACTCCGACAACGCCGAGGTGGTGATCCGCCTTTCTGAAGAAGGCAAGAAAGCCGGCCCGGCCAAGAGCCGGATGTCGCTCGACGTAATCGACCCCCGGATCGGAATGCTTAGCGCCGGCGTGCCAGAAGCGCCGCCGGAAACCGTGGATGCCGCGCCCCCGGCGAGCGCGGAACCGGCAAGCCCTCCCCTGGCGAAGCAGCTGGACTTCGCGGACTGGACCGCCCGTCCCTTTGTCGAGGAGACGCGCCGCGCGGTGCAGACCATCGCCGAAAAGCCGAGTGAACAAGCGAAGATCCTGAGCCGGCTGGCCGGCGTGTACCTCGCCCACGGACGAATGGACGATACCCAGGAGCTCGTGTCCGACCTGCGCCGACGCGGCGAGGCCACGCCGCTCGTCGCCGCACTCGCCGACGCGACCGCCGCCCTCAAAGGGAACGCGTCTCCGGACGCCGGCCTGTTTAAGGGAACGTCGCCAGAAGCCCGGCTCTGGCGTGCGGTCGACGCCCTGTATAGGGGCGATGTCGAGGGCACGGCCCGGATGAACTCGCTGAAGGGAGCCCTGGCGGACCTCCCCGAGGCGCTCCGCTTCCGCATCGCCGAGGACGCGATTGGCCGTCTGGTGGAGGCATCTCGCTTTGCACCGGCGCATGACGTCATGCGGATGCTAGAATCCTGGTCCGCCGATCGGGAGACGGCCGACGTGCTCGATTATTGGCGCGCACGCGAACTGGACATCCGCGGCGACAAGGACAAGGCAAAAGCGATCTATGGGCGGCTTGCCCAGAACCGTAGCGAGATCGGCATCCGTTCCCGTTTCCATCTAGTCGCACTGTCGCTGCCGGACGCCGGCCCCACCGCCGCATCCGGCATGGCGGACCAGCTCGACGAGCTGGCGGCGACATGGCCGGACGCGGCGCTCGACCCGTCCTTTTACCGGCTCTCTATCGGGGCCTTGCGCAAGGCGGGCCGCACCGCCGAAGCGGTCTCGCGGCTCGATCGGCTGATGCAGGACCCGGACCAGACCGTGGCATCCTGGGCGCGCGACGAGCTGCGTGGGCTGCTGAACGGCCTCATCGACGGGAGCGAGCCGGTCTCACTGCCCACTCGACTCGCCCTTCTGTCGCTATCAAGCCGTTGGGCGATGCGCGACCCATCCCTTCGTCCGCACCTTCTCGAAGCGGCCGAGTTCCTAGCCCGCACCGGCTTGACGAAACGCGCGGCCGAGATGCTGGCCTACGCCGAAGCTGCGGCTGATCCGGCCGAAAAGCCCGTGATCCTGATGCGGCGGGCAGCACTCCAGGTGGCTGCCGGCGACCCCAAGGCCGCCGTCACCACACTGCGAGGCGTGGCCGGCCTCATACCGCAGGCTAGCCCATTGCGCGCCGAGTGGCTTGCCCGCACAGCTGATGCGTTGACATTGTCGGGAAAACCCGACGAAGCCGTGGCCCTGCTGGGCAAGGAGAAACAGGCCGTTGCTGACCGGAAGGTGGCGGATGCGGCCATGAGGGCGCACATCGCTGCGGATCGATGGGGCTGGGTTGCGTTCCAGCTGGCGCAGGAGGTTCCCCCCCGCCCTGAGTTGGCAGCCGAGCGGCTCGGAGAGAACGACCTGCACGACGACGTCATGCGGCTCGCCTCCAGCTATGCCCTCGCGGGGCAGGAGGACGCGCTGGAAGCTCTCGGACGGGATTGGCGGCCGGTAATGGACAGCACGCGCCACGCCAGCTCCTTCGCTGCGCTCACGGAACGCACGCAGGCATCCACCGTCCGCGACCTGCTGGCCAGGGCGGACCGCCTCTTGGAAGCGAAGGTGCGCTGACCGGCGCCACATATATCGGGAAGCGTTTTTCCCCAAACGAAACGGCCCGTGTCGACGACATGGGCCGTTTCGCATCAGGGCCGCGCTGTATCCCCGCGACGGGGCGAAGCGGCGGAAATCCGAAATGTTGAAGGGAGGACCAACGCGCGACGGTGCCGGCGTCAGTTCTTCTCGGCTTCCAGGCCCAGGATGTAGGCGATCACCTCGGCGACCGCGCCGAAATGCTCCTTCCGAATCGGCTCGTGCAGCTCCACCTGGGCGTGGAGCAGGCGCGCAAGCGGCCGGTTCTCGATGATGGGGATACCCTCCTCCCGCGCCGTCTTGCGCAATTCCAACGCCACGGCGTCCACGCCTTTGGCCATGACGACCGGCAGCGGAACTTTCTCCGGATCGTACAGCAGCGCCACTGCGAAGTGGGTTGGGTTGGTGATCAGAACGCTGGACTTTTTGACCCCCTCCTTCATGCGCTGGACGGACTTCTCCATCTGCTTGTGGCGGATGGCGGTCTTGGTTTCCTGGTCACCTTCGCTCTGGCGCATGTCCTGCTTCACTTCCTCGCGCGTCATCATCAGCTTGGCGTTCCAGTGATAACGCTGCCACAGCAGGTCGATGATGGCGACGGCCATGGCCATGGCGACGACGCTGGCCAGGCAACGGAGGATGACGGCGCTGAACGCGGACAGGGCCGCGCCCGGCGTGAGCTCCCCGGAGGAGATGATGCCCTCAACCTCGCCTTTCAGCACGAGCCCGACAATGACAAAGGCAACGGACATCTTGATGGTGCCCTTGGCGAACTCGACCAGCGCCTGGGCGGAGAAAAGGCGCTTGAAACCGCTGGCGGGACTGATGTGGGACGGATCGGGGGCAAGCTTCGACATCGTCAGCACAATGCTTTGCTGCGCGAGGCCGGAGGCGGCCGGCGCGGCGATCAGCATCGCGAGCAGCGGCATCAGAATGACCATCAGCCGGCCTCCGACCTCCCAGCCGAGATGGGTCAGCCCGTTGGCGCTCTCCAGCAGACGCATGGGCGGATTTTGCATGAGCGCAAGCCCCCAGGCCAGAAAGGCGCTCGCGGCGCCGGGAAGGACGAGGCTCAACCAGGCGAGCACACACATCAGCATCAGCGCCTGAGTGGCGTCCCGTGAATGAGCCACGTCGCCCTTGCGCCTGGCCTGCTCCAGCCGTTGTGGCGTGGCCTGGAACTGCTTCTGATCCTTGCTTGCGGCCTCGCCCGACACGGTCTGTCCTTCAACTGGCGGTCAGGTTGGCGAGGAAGGCCGCCAGCCCTTCGGTGATGCGGTCGAGCATCAGCGGCATCGTCAGCCCCATGATCAGGAATCCGCCGAGGATCGTAATCGGCGGGCTGATGAAGATGATTTGCATGCGTGGCATGAAGAGGTTCATCAGCCCGAGCCCGATGTTCATGGCCGTTCCCGCGAGAAGGAAAGGAAAGGAGATCCAGAAGCCGAGTTGGAATCCTTCCGTCACCGCGCTCCCGGCAATGCGAGCATAGTCGCCCGCGGGCAGATGCCAGCCGGCGGGGCCGGGCGGCGGAATTACGCCGTAGCTGTCAACCACCGCGTGGAGAAGCTCGCCTCCGGCGCCCGATGCGAACAGAAAGGCGAGCACGCCGATGCCGAGCAGGGACCCGAGCGCCGAGGAGGAATCCGGCGACACGATACCGGCGGTGAAGGCGTTGCTGAGGCCGGCCTGCATGGCGAAGATCGATCCGGCAACGGAGGCGGCCGAAAACACCGCCCGGACGCAGAAGCCGAAGAAGAGGCCCGCCAGAACCTCGCCGCCGACCTGCAGTGCCATGGCGCTCGCCGTCGCCGGCGCGGGCGGCAGCTCCGGGAGCATCACCGGCAGCACGACGAGGCTAAGCATGAAGGCGAGCGCGATCCGCGCACGCGCTGCCACCCACATTTCGCCGAAGCCGGGAAGCAGCAGCAAAGCGCCGGCCATGCGGCAGAGGATCAGCAGGAAGCCGTAGACGGCTTCCTGCGCGATAGTCTCGATGCCCGCCACCCGCGCGAACGCGGCGGCTTGCGTTGCGAATTCCGGCGAGGCCGCGAGCAGATCCGGATTCATCCTGGCCGCCCGCTTCTCAGACCTGTCCGACGTAGCGAAGCTTCGCCTTCGGGTGGATTTCCTCGGTGCTCAGGACCGGCATGCGCAGGACGCGCTGCGCGTTCTGCATCTTGCCGGCGGCGGCCGAGCGGAACAGGATGTCGCGGATCCAGCGGCGGTGCATGGCTCCCACGATCAGCACGGGCTCGGAGGTGCAGTTCCCGACGACTTGGTCGATGCTCTCGGTCAGGGCGCGGGTATTCTCCGGGCTGATGAGGACGCGCGCATCGCCGTCCACTTCCTTCACCGAACGGTTGAGCATCTGGTCGGTTTGCTGGTTGAGGCTGATGCAGTTGATCCGGCCCTCCCTGTCGGCGACCGCCGAGCAGATCTGCCAGGACAGACGCCGACGCACATGGGCCGTCAAGGTCTCCGGGTTGGTGGACCAGACAACCCCCTCGGAAATGGCTTCGACGATCAGCGGCAGGTCGGTCACCGCCACGCCCTCCGAGAGGAGGTTCGACAGGATGCGCTGGAACACCGCACGCCCCAGTGGCTTCGGGCAGAACTCGTCAAACAGGGCCCGGTGGTCCCGACTGAGCTTGTCGACGAGCTTCATCATCTCCGGATAGTCGAGCAGCTCGGAGACATGCTGCCGGACAAGTTCAAGGAGGTGGGTGACGATCGCCTTCTCCGGCGTGGCGACGATCAGGCCGGCCTCGCGGGCGGCGCGCGCGTGAATGCTATCCACCCAGCGCGCTGGCAGGTTCAGCGTCGGTTCCAGCACATCCTCGCCTTGGATTTGGCCGAACCCCTTTCCCATGCCGATGCGGTCGACCACCAGGATCTTCTCGTGCCGCACGAGCGAGCGTCCCGCGACGCTTCCGCGCACGAGGATGGCGTACTCCCCCGGCTTGAACATGGGGTTGGGTCGCAGAAAGACGTCCGGCAGGGGAACGCCGTAGCGTTCCTCCTGGCGCTTGCGGATTTCCAGGATGGCGGACTGGAGAACGCAGACCTGGTCCTTCTCCGGGACATTCTCCTGTCCGGGCGGCTTGCGGCCGTAGAGCGCCGCGGCGAGCACCGGCTCCAGCTCAATGCTGAGCTTATGGATTTCCCTCTCCTGCCCTGCTGGAGCGGCAGCTGCCTTCATGGCCTCCTGCTCCTTCCCTGCCTGCGCCGCAGCGGCCTGCGCAGCCCGGGAGAGGCGCAGGGCGTAGGACAAGGCGCCCACGATGATTGAGCAGGTGGCGAAAGGCACGAAGGGCAGGCCCGGCATGACGGCGAAGCCGAACAGGACTGCGGCACCCAGGGAAAGGGCGCGTGGGTGGCCGACCTGACCGAAAATCTCCTTGTCCGGCCGCATACCGGTGCCGCTCTTGGCGACGAGGAGGCCGGCGCCGACGCTGATGAACAGTGCAGGGATCTGAGTGATCAGGCCGTCGCCGACGGTTAGCAGGCCGTAGACAAAGGCAGCGTCGGTGAAGCTCATTCCATGGCTGATCAGACCGGCGGTGATGCCGCCCAGCAGGTTGATACCGGTGATGACTAGGCCGGCCACGGCGTCGTTCTTGACGTATTTCGCCGCGCCGTCCATAGCGCCCATGAATGAGACTTCCTGCTC
This sequence comes from Azospirillum sp. SYSU D00513, assembly GCF_017356015.1. Lineage (GTDB taxonomy): Bacteria > Pseudomonadota > Alphaproteobacteria > Azospirillales > Azospirillaceae > Azospirillum. The sequence continues at coordinate 15,785 of NZ_JAFIQV010000054.1, read as the reverse complement.
CAGCTCTAGGCGGCGACGGCGCACCTCGTTGTCGTCGATGACGCCGGCGGCCTTGTCCTCGTTGATCGCGTGCTGCTTGCCAGGCATGGCGTCGAGAGTGAAACGAGCCGCCACTTCGGCGATGCGGGTCGCACCCTTGGTGATGACGACGAAATTTACGAACAGCAGGATCAGGAACATCACGACGCCGATGATCACCTGTCCACCCATGACGAACTCGGCGAAAGCCTCGATCACCGAGCCGGCGGCATGGGGACCGGTGTGCCCCTCCGACAGGATCAGCTTCGTCGAGGAGACATTGAGCGTCAGCCGGATCATCGTCGTGAGGATAAGGACCGTCGGAAATGACGAGAACTCCAGGCCCTTGTGGACATAAACGGCGACCAGCAGTACCAGCAGCGATGTCGTAAAGGAAACGGCCAGGCCGAAATCCAGGACGATCGCCGGGATCGGTGCAAAGAGCCCGACGAGCACGGCGACGACCACGACGCCGAGAACCGTGTCGCCATGTGCTCCAGCGACCGCGGAGAAGGTCCCGGATATTCTCGAAACCAAGTCGGTGATGACTCCGCCCGTGGCGGTTTGCCCGGGCCGGGCGGTGACCGCTTGGGCTCCGGATGCCTTGATGTCGTTCATCGATCTTTCCTGAATCCGGCCTGCACAGCCCCTCCGCCGGCCCACCATGAGAGCGTCCGATCATCGTTAATATGACGTTCGATCATTAAGGGCTCCTGAGAAGCCTGTTGACGAACCCAGCCCATTGCTGGCCCTGCAAAATTTGGCCTTTGAAAAATTTTTGTTGAATGCGGCCGACAAATTCGGCTCCGCAGACGAAGCATCGGAAATTCCCGTCTCCTATCCATAGGACAGCAGAGCCGTCCGGCAGAAGACGATCCCTGGAGCATGGAATGCCCGGACCGAAAGCCACGGTTCGGAAGGAGAAGCATGGATGAAGATTCGCATCTCTGACCCCGCCGACCTCGAACGCATCGGTCGGCTGGTCTTCGGCGAGCATTGGCAGTCGGCGATGCGCGCCTATCTGGGCGTGACACACGAGACGCTCCGACGCTGGATCTTCGGCGTGACGCAGATGCCCGACTGGGTGGCAAAGGGAGTCAGCCGGGATCTCACCTCGATGTTGGGAAGTCCCTCCGAACCATCCGCGTTCATGGAGGAAAGGCACGCCTTGTTGTGGCTGCAGGCGCATCCGGGCCATCGCAGTGTGCTTGAAGTCGCCCAAGGACTGGAGGTATCGCCCACCACGGCCGAGGCGGCGTTGCGGGCTCTCCTCAACCAGGGCTATCTGCGCGTGCGCGTGGATGGCAACGGGCTGTCCTTTGCTTCGGTGCCGCAAGTTCGGGCGTGCCACATCGGCGGAATGGAGGCGTGTGACCTCGACTAGAGGCACGAGCCGACTGTCCCGATTTGCCGATCAGACCAGATCGGGAGGACATTGAGGGGCTCGGGCAAGGAATGGCGGAAACGGCGGAGCAAACCAGAAGGGGCCGTACCGGCTGAGGGCACCCCCAATTACTGGCGCCCGAGATGGCGGAGGCGGCGCATCGGATTAGGAACCGCCGTCCCGCGCGCCCTATGAGCTTAGCACTTGCAGCATATAGCTGGAACATTTTCGATGCACGGACGCTTAAGAAACCCAAGCACTGGCGTCCCATACATATGAGTATTTGCCCTCACATTCATTAAAAAGGTGGAACAATACTAGTTGCCATTTTCGAAGATGGGCCACGATTCATTTTCTAGAGAACATCGTTATTTTGACCGACGCCCTCAAACATTATGCAACCTTCGATGATGCCTGAAACACCCAATGCTTGAGCCTGCGCGATCGAAAAAATGTGCCGATTTCGAAAGCCTTTGGTGTTTCCGCACGCCCATGTGAGGCGGACGTAATCCTACAGCCGTATATGGAGTGAAGTGCCGGATGTGACGTGTCGGCCGCACATGCATCACGATCCCCGACAGGCAACGAGGAGTGTCGAGTCCGCCATGATCCGCCGATCCATCAAGATCGTCGTCGCAAGGGTCCTTTGCGCCACTGCCTTGGCCTCCTATCTGGCATTGCCGTCAGAAGCCGCGCGCATTAAGGACATTGCCTCGTTCGAGGGCGTGCGCGAGAATCGAATCTCCGGGCTCGGCATCGTCTCGGGCCTGGGCGGGACCGGCGATAACCTGAATTCCTCCCCGTTCACGCAGCAATTGCTGGCCTCTTTGATGGATCGGTACGGCGTTAACATTTCTGGCGAGCCGATGCGGGCGAAGAACGTCGCAGCGGTCACGGTCACGGCGACCCTCCCTCCCTTTCCTCGCCGGGGCTCGCGGATAGACGTTACCGTGCAGGCCGTCGGCGACGCGAAAAGCCTTCTCGGCGGTGTCCTTCAGCAGACTTGGTTGGTCGGTCCCGACGGACGGCCTTATGCCATGGCGCAGGGCCCGATCGCGGTGTCGGGTTTCGGCGTGCAGGGACAGGCGGCGAAGATGACGGTCGGCGTGCAGACCGTTGGCCGTATCCCCGGCGGCGCGATCATTGAGGCGGAACTGTCGGAAGGCACGCCCGACAACCCCATTCCCTACGAGATGAGCAGCCTCGAGACGCTTCGGCTGGCGCTAATGAACCCGGACGCCTCCACCGCCGTCGGCATTGCCAACGTGGTGAACCGCGCCGTCGGTGGCACGGGCGCGCGAGCCCAAGCGCTCGATCCTACAACGGTCGAAATTCTGCCCGGCAATTCCTGGAAGGACCGGATGGTTGAACTGATGGCGCGCGTGGAGAATCTCGACGTCGTTGCGGACACCGCCGCCCGAGTCGTGGTGGACGACCGCACCGGCACAATCGTAATGGGCGAACGGGTCCGCATCAGCACGGTCGCAGTGAGCCATGGCAATCTTACCATCAAGGTTGTCGAAACGCCGCAGGTCTCCCAACCCAACCCGCTGAGTGAGGGCGCCACCGTTGTAGTGCCGCGTACGGACATCCAGGTGGACACAGCCGCCGACAAGCGCCTTGCCGTGCTCCCAGCCGGCTCGACCCTCCAGGACGTGGTCAAGGGCCTGAACACGCTTGGCGTGTCGCCACGCGACATGATCTCCATCCTTCAGGCCATCAAGACCGCCGGGGCCCTTCAAGCCGATCTGGTCATTCAGTGACGGTGAATCACATCATGTCGACCTTTCCCGCCTCCGGCCCGCTGGGCGTGACCTCCCTAAGATCCGCCGCCGGAGCCGGCGAGACCCGGCCCGGCGAGCGACCGGTCGCGCCTGTGATCAAGGCCAGAGCCGAGGAATTTGAGGGGGTCGTGCTCGGCCTCTTCGTGAAGAGCATGTTCGCCGGCGTGCGCGGCGGCAGCATGGGGGGTGGGAACGCCGAGGCGCAGTGGCGAGACCTCCTGTGCGACGAGTACGGCAAGGCACTTGCGACCGACGGCGGTCTCGGGATTGCCACGCTCGTGGCGACCCAAATGCAGGACCTGCAGGACCAGGCGGACGCGCGGACCGCTGCAACGGTGGTCACCAATTCAACACCCTACGGAAAAGACCATGACGACTTTCACGGCTGAAACGCCCGTGCCGGAGACTCCAGCGGCCAACGCCGGCAGCACGGCCTCCTTGGTCCCGGAATTTCTGGCCACCCTTCAGCGCCTCCAAGAGTTGATGAGGGAGGAAATCGAACTCGCGCTGTCGGCATCTGAGGGCTCTCTGCGCGAGGTCATTGCCGAAAAACTCGCTTTGGTTGCAAAGGTCGAGCATCTGAGCGTGGCCATGAGGGGAAGCGGGGCCGCCGCCGACCGGGCCACGGTCGAGGCCGCTTGGTACGCCTTCCAGGCCAGCGTCGAGGACAACCGACTGCGCGTGCGCGGCGTGATTGACTCGATCACCTCGTCAGTTCGTCTCGCGCTCGACCACATGAAGCAGGAGGGTTGGGGCTACGGTCCGGATGCCCTGGACGCCTCATCCACCCTCTTCAGCGGGCAGAAGGTCTGACCGCTCGGGCGCTCGACAATCCTTGAGGGCTCTGTTGCAAAGTTTGTTTAAGCCACAAAGGCCGGAATGCGGCGTCTGCCGGACGGACGCTAACCCTTTGTAGGTCAGCAGAAATTTGCAACAGAGTCTATCCCCCACCGGATCGTTCATCAGAACCCAGCAAAGCATCGTAATCAAACATTAAGATATTCATAGCTATATGAATAGTTATGAAAATAGCATTTCCAGATCAAATAATTTTTCACGCTCTCCTCCACAGCCTAAGCTTTATGGCGCTAACGGCTATGGTTTACGGGGTGTTAATTCGGCATGCTTCCGGTAGAGCTTTGATCTCGATCTTGACGGGTCTGCTATTCGGCGTTGGAGCAATCCTGGTTATGACCGATCCCGTAGAGCTGATGTCCGGCCTGATTGTTGACGGTCGGACTATAATGGTGGGCTTGGCAACGCCATTCGGAGGTGTTCCAGCTGGCCTGATTGCGGGCGTTCTTGCTGGCGCTTATCGCGCATGGCTTGGCGGAGCGGGCGCCATGGCCGGCGTTTTCGGAATTGGTATCGCCCTGCTGTCCAGCATCTTGTTCCACCGTTTGGCTTCACAGCGCGAAGGTGGATACAGTCTCAAACAATTAGTACTGCTTGGCAGTATGGTTGCAGCCAGCGGAGTCAACGCTCTAATCTTGCCCCAACCAATCATGTTCACGTTCCTGAACGAAGCTCTTGTGCCACTCACTATCGCCAACATTAGCGGCATTGTGATATTGGGAACATTTTTATCAAGAGAACGGCTTAGTGCTAACTCAGAGAAATGGCTTCGCAGCGTCGCTTTCACCGACTCGCTTACCGGGTTGTCCAACAGGAGAGCTTTTTTAACCGCGCTTCGAGGTTCATTCCAGGATGCTTTGAAGTATAATCGCCCTTTTTCATTGCTACTCATCGACTGTGATAATTTTAAGAAAGTTAACGACACCTATGGCCACGAATGCGGCGATAAGACCCTCATTCATCTAGCACGAATATTTGAAGCTGAGATTGGCCAACATGGGGTCGTTGGTCGATTTGGAGGAGAAGAGTTCACAATGCTTTTGCAGCATGACAATAAGGCGAATGCCATTCTGAAAGCAGACCACATCAGAAAGACGGTGGAAGATGCGGCCCTGCACACGGACGAAGATATCATTCACGTTACAGTAAGTATAGGAGTTACTACTTGGTCACCCATTTTTGCGGATGCCGAGGATATGCTGCGGTCGGCCGACCGGCATCTTTATAAAGCAAAGGAACGCGGAAGAAATTGCGTTGAACCAACCATAACTCATCACTTCATCTCAAATAACCCCTTCAGCTCCAGATCAGTCGATACACCTCCTTCTTTGGAGTAAGGCTGTGATGATCACTCTACTGCAAATTAGTAATGAGACTTACAGGCAGGATCGACAAAGCGGCTTTGGTGTACAATTCAGCGTGCGAGCAGAATTGCCGTGACTTTCTGGTATTTACTCACCTGGTTGGCTAAGCGGGCAGAGCCATGCTGGCATGGTTTGCGCATTAGGGGGGTGAATTGGCGATCCGGTGTTGCGTCGGAGGCGTGGACATGAGTGAACGTACCTATGACACGCCCCGACTTGTCTGGCCTGTGTTCGGAAGGGAAGGACGCGCTGATCCTGGCGCTCCTGGAGCGCGTCGTGGCGCTCGAGGCGAAGCTGAACCAGCCGCCTAAGAACCGGGAGATTCCAGCCTGCCACCCTCACGCGACCAGAAGACGACCCGCGCCCGCGGTGGCGTAACTTGAGGTCTGGAAATTCGGCATTTGAGTTTTGGGCTGCCCCAGCCGCGTGCCGGAGCACACGGCTGGGCGCCCGTTCATTCCGGTGATCCTTGTCGCCAAACTCGGAGAACCAGATGCCGGAGCCTCAGGATACGATTATCGCCACGCTCATGGAACAGCTTATCCAGGCCGGGCCGGACGGCATGGCCCAGGCCTTCACCGCCCTGTTTAACCTGGCCATGCGGCTGGAGCGCGAACGCCATCTCGGTGCCGAGCCGTATGAGCGCAGCGCCGATCGGCGCGGCTATGCCAACGGCTACAAGCCCAAGACGCTCGACACCCCGGCCGGAACGGTCACCGTCCAGGTGCCCAAAACCCGCGACACCGATGAGCCCTTCTATCCGCAGTCGCTGGAACGCGGTCGGCGCTCCTGTCGCGCCGTGATGCTGGCGGTGGCCGAGATGTACGTGAAGGGCGTCTCCACGCGCGATGCTGCTAAGGTCACGGCCGAGTTCGGCCTGAAGAGCCTCTCCTCCATGCAGGTCAGCCGCGCCGCTGCTCTGCTCGATGAAGAGCTCCAGGCCTGGCGCTCACGCCCGCTCGGCACGGTCTCCTATCTGCCGCTCGATGCGCGCTACGAGAAGGTCCGAAAGGGTGGCGTGGTGCGCGATGCCGCCATCCTTTCGGCCATCGGCATCGATCCCGATGGCCGCCGGCACGTGCTCGGCGTCTGCGCCGCCCTGTCGGAAGCCGAGGTTCATTGGCGGGCCTTTCTTGACGACCTGGTTGCCCGAGGCCTACGCGGCGTGCGCTTCATCACCAGTGATGATCACGCCGGGCTGCGCGCCGCCCGCCAAGCCGTTTTTCCCGGCGCGCGGTGGCAACGCTGCCACTTTCATCTGGCCCAGAACGCCATCCAGCACGCCCCCGATGCCACCATCCGCAAAAGCATCGGTGCCGACCTGCGCCAGGTCTGGAACGCCTCCACCCTGCCGCAGGCGGAAGAGGAGCTCAAACGCCTCGTGCAGGCCTACCAGGCCACCGCGCCCAAGCTCGCCGGCTGGTTGGAAAGCGCCGTCCCGGAGGGGCTCACCGTCTTCAGGCTGCCAGACCATCACCGCCGCCGTATGCGCACAGCAAACCCGATCGAGCGCGCCATTCAGCAGGAGATCAAGCGCCGCACGACCAAGGTTCGCGTCTTCCCCAACGAGAGCGCGCTCCTACGCCTCGTTACCGCCATCCTCATCGAGATCGACAAGGAGTGGGCCACAACCGACCGCGTCTACATCAACATGAACGACCGGGATGACTGAGGCTCAAACATACGAATTTCCAGAAACCATGTTGCTCAATCCAAAGACCGCTTCTTCTTCCTGGGACGCGTTTGCCGACGTGGATGCCTTCGTAGACGAAGTTCTGGTCGAGCTAACGGTGCTGGCCAGCGAGGGCGAGCGGCAGCCCCGCCCTGGCCCCACGCCGCGGCCGACCGATGCGCCGCTGTGCAAGGTGATGATGGCGATCGTGCGTCGGCTTCTGTGGCAGATCGTGTACACCACAAACCTTTGTGAGGACTGCTTCACCCTCTCTTGATCAAAACCGGCCCGTACACGGAATTCCTGACAGTCCCGAGACCACCCCGACAGGGCGGTCCCGCATTTCATCACCCTGCCACCGACCGCATCAAGCGGCGCGAACTGTGGCGATGAAGTTGGTCACCTCGGCCTTCAGCCGTTCGGCTTCTTCCGCCAGACTGTTGGCGGTGCCCAGTACCTGGGTGGCGGCGGAGCCGGTCTCGGTCGCGGCCTGAGTCACACCGGTGATGTTGAGGTTGACCTCCTCCGTCCCGCGCGCCGCTTGGGCGACGTTGCCGGAGATCTCGCCGGTTGCCGCGTTCTGCTCCTCGATGGCGGCGGCAATTGCCGTGGCGATCTCGTTCAGCTCGCCAATGGTCCGGCCGATGTTCGCGATTGCCCCCTGGACGCCGCCGGTTGCCCCCTGGATCTCCTTCACCTTGGTCTGGATCTCCTCGGTCGCCTTAGCGGTCTGGTTGGCGAGGCTCTTCACCTCGCTCGCCACGACGGCGAAGCCCTTGCCGGCCTCGCCGGCCCGGGCCGCCTCGATGGTCGCGTTCAGCGCCAGAAGATTGGTTTGTCCCGCGATGGAGTTGATCAGCCCGACCACCTCACCGATCTGGTGGGCCGCCTCGACAAGCCCCTGCATGCTGCTCTGCGTCCGTTCGGCCTCCTGCACGGCCTCGCCGCTGATGCGGGTCTGGGCGGAAACTTGACGGCCGATCTCCAGGATGGAGGCGGCCAGCTCCTCGGTCGCGGCGGCCACCGTCTGGACGTTGGCGGAGGACTGTTCCGATGCAGCGGCCACGGCAGTCGCCTGGCTGCTCGCCTGGGCGGCGGTGGAGGACAGGGCCGTCGCCGCACCCTGCATCTGGGTGGCGGAAGCCGCGACCGTCTCCACAATACCCTGCACGCTGTATTCAAAGTTTGCCGCGAGCTGGTTCAGCTCAGCCTTGCGTTGTGCCTCGGCACGGGCCTCGGCGGCCTTGGTCTCCTCCTCCATCGCGCGAGTGCGGATCATGCTGTCGCGGAACACCTGGACGGCCTCGGCCATCTCGCCGATCTCGTCGCGGCGGCCGACCGCCGGGATCTCCGCCGCCGTGTCGCCGCCCGCCAGCCGGCGCATCGCGGCGGTCATGGAGGTGACCGGCACGGCGATGCTGCGCCCGATCAGCCAGGCCAGCGCGACGCCGAGCGACGCGGCCAGCGCCGACAGGAGCACCGCCATGGACTTCGCCTCGGCGGCGTCAGCCGTAGCCTCTTCAGCTACGCCTGCCTGCATGCGCACGGCATTCTCGCGAATGCGGGCCGACTTTTCACGGACAGCTTTGATGGTCCGGGCCATCGGCCCGTTGATTGACTCCTCAATCTCGGCCGTCAGGGCGGCCAACTCCTTGAAGCCCGCATCGTAGGACGTCAGCATGGAGCTGGCCCGGCTCAGCCGTTCGCCCTGCCCGTCGGCCAGATGCTCGCCGACCATGACGTCCAGCGCCTTGCGGGTGGCCGCGATCTCACGCCCGACGCGCTCGGCGTCGGCCGGCTTCCGCTCCGCCAGGAAGCGCGCCGCCACGTAGCGGGCGAGCATGAAGGTCTCGCTCGCCTCGCCACTGTGCGCCAGCGCGCCGACGTTGGATGCGTCGGCCTCCGCCTTGCGAATCTCGGTCAGCAGGGTGCGGATCTCCAGCCCCAGCTTCGTCAGAATCGACTCGCTCAGCGCATCGCGCTTGGCTGTCTTCTCCACCACTGCTCGGAAGCCGGCCTCGTACTCCGCCTTGAGCCGGATGATCTCTTCGATTAGAGCAAGGTTCTCGGGCAGCGTGACCTTGGCCTTCATGGCGGCCAATTGCCGGGCCGCCTCGGACCAGTCCGCGTCGAAGCTCGCGACGTCCTCGCCGGACCCGCTGGCGAGGAAGCGCCGAACCGCGAGCCGCGCCTCGATCAAGTGAGAGTCCGCTTCGGCGCTGTGCATTGCCAACTGTGCCTGGCCGGTGTAGCGCAGCAGATTTCGTTCCGCGTCGCCCGCCTTATACCAGGAGGAGGCGCCGATGCCCGCGAGCAATGCCAGGACAGAACCGAAGCCTACATAAACTTTAGTTCGGGTTTTGAGGTTGGAGAATATTCCGGCTTTTGCTGCACCCGTAACGACTTGCCCGCGTGTGTTCATTGGTCCAATTCCTTTTCTCAGCATAAGGCAAGCTGTCACAAACCCCGGCCGAGTCATAAACGCGACCTCTTAATTAAATCTTACTGAAATAAGTTTGTGCCCTGTGACATAGGTCAAAGAATGATCCAAAACGTTGAGGCTCACTTCACCTCCGCCGTCCTCAACTGGATGACCAGCCTCGGTATGCCAGCCTCACTCATGGTCGCCTGAAAACCGGGGAAGGGAGCAGCCTACCCGTATCCCGATTTGCGCAACAAGGCCGCGGTAGGGTCTGGAGGTGGCGGGCTGCACGGTAGCCCGGCTGATGCGACAGTTGGACCTGAAAGGCGCGACGCGGGGCAAAGCATTACAGCCAAACGCATCGCACAGCATCACTCCCGTCTTACTGGTAATGTCCAGATAGGCCTGAGGCCGACGTCTCCGGCCAGTGCCGGCGGATGTCCATACCGCGAACTCCTCGGGCCGCACCCAGAGCGTTGGGCTCCCGCACTTCCTAAGTGTCCTGCTTGCACCCCCCCCCCAGTTCTCAAGGCTGTGTTTGGGCTTCGGGATACCATGCCGAATGTCAGCGTTATGTTTTTGCGACATGCTCAGGCGCAGTGGTTACCAAGGCGCCCGCCTTTTAACCGACCTCATCCGACCGAGAAATCGCCGGATCCCTGGGCTCTGTTGCGAATCTTGGTTGAGCCACAAAGGTTGATATGCGGAATTTGCCGGACGGACGCTACTGTTTGTAGGTCCGCAGAAATTTGCAACAGGGGCCCATCGGCTTGCAACTTTCCGAGCAACATTAATGATCTTTCAAGTTTGCTGGTTTACGCAACTGCGTTAGCCGCCTGTTGATCTACGCAGCGTGGCATCCGTGATGACGAGGGATGCATGTGGAAGCCGTTCGCGTCTAACAAGAAGTACAACGCGCTCAAAAATCGTCACGCGGAGCTTCAGACCTGGTTCGAGTCCGCGATGATGATGATCGACTGCGTGCCGATTCCGCTGCTGTGGTGTGACACGGCTCAGGGCTTCACGGTCACCTACATCAACACGGCCGCCAAGGAGCTGATCGGCCGGCTCGGCGACGCCTTCCCGGCGACCGCCAAGACAGTGATGGGACGGCACGTCGCGGATCTCTTCCCCGCCATCGGCGCGAACCTCCGCGTGAAACTGCCCGACCCCTCGGCGCTTCCTTACAAGTGCCGCCTGCAGATCGGCGAGGAGTGGATCGACCTCAGCTTCGTCGCCGTGCTCGACAAGAAGAAGACCTATTGCGGCGCGATGCTGAGCTGGCAGGCGGTCACCGAGCAGGTCCGTATGGCGCAGAACTTCGAGGCGACCATCAAGCAGCTCGTCGGCAGCGTGGCGTCCGCCACCACCGAGCTGGAGGCGACCGCCCAGAGCATGTCCGCTATCGCGGAGGAGACCAGCCGGCAGGCGACCGCCTCGGCCAGCGCGTCGGAGCAAACCTCCACCAACGTCCAGACGGTGGCCACCGCCGCCGAGCGCATGGCGACGGCGCTGCGGGACATCTCGACCCACGCGGCCAAGTCCTCGGGCATCGCCGGCAACGCCGTGCAGGAGGCCGCGCGCACGAACAGCACAGTCGCCGGTCTGACGGAAGCCGCGCACAAGATCGGCGAGGTGGTGCACCTGATCCAGAGCATTGCCAGCCAGACCAACCTGCTGGCGCTGAACGCCACCATCGAGGCGGCGCGGGCGGGCGAGGCCGGCAAGGGCTTCGCCGTTGTCGCCGGCGAGGTCAAGAGCCTCGCCAACCAGACGGCGCGCGCGACGGAGGAGATCGCCTCCCAGATCACCGCTATACGTGACGTGGCGGGCCAGGCGGTGACGGCGATCCAAGGCATCGGCTCGACCATCGCTACGATGAACGAGATCACCGCCACCATCGCCTCGGCCATCGAGGAGCAGAGTGCCGCGACCGTCGAGATCACCCGCAACGTGCTGGAGGCTTCGAACCACACGAAAGAGGTGTCGAACAACATCTCTCAGGTGCGGTTAGCGGCCAATGAGACGGGCGCCGCGGCTTCTCAGGTGCTCGGCGTCACTGGCGAGGTGTCGCGTCAGGCCGAGGTTCTCCAAGGCGAGGTCGAACTATTCCTTCAGCACATGCAAGTCCGTTAGTACCTGGGCGCTGACCAGCTGAGCGAAGATCTCAGCCCAATTGAGGGCGGCGCAAGGTTCTGTTGAAAATTTTTGCTGACCTGCAGACGTTAACATCTGTCCGGCAGACGCCGCATATCAGCATTTGTGGCTGAGTCAAACTTTGCAACAGAGCCCAAGCGCTGGAGAATTGAGGAACCGAAGGCGGTGGCGGGATCGAGCCTCATTATCGGGCGTGGACGTTATCGTCAGCATCTTCGGCAGCCGCCTCGATGTGGACGAGGTTTAGGACGATGGTTCGGCAGCGTGCCTCGATCGCTGCTGCGAACTCGGTTAGCAGCGGATGGTTCCCGCCCGGCATCGCTCTGACCGCCTCGACCGCCTCCGGCAGTTCCCGCCGGACCTTTCCCGCGATCGTCTCGATCCGCCGGAGGATCATCGTGCGGTTTAGGCCGCACTCGTCCGCCATCCGCTGCCAGTGGCAGCCCTTGAGATGATCCCCGCGGGTCTTGCCGGCGATAGTCTGCGACAGGTTTTTCGTAACGTTTTCCCACTCGGCCGCGCACATGAGGTCATAGAGCGGGGCCAGAGAGGCGCCCCGGCCTGTCAGGAGGACGCTGTAGTTCTTGGCGTGCGAGTCCGTGTTGCAGATCATCACGTTGGAAATCACGGCGTCGAGCAGCCGCATGCGGTCAACTGCCGTCAGGTAGTCTTCGACTACCTTGAACATGTCGGCCAAGCGCGGCCCCCTGACACCCGAGCGGTTGCGCTCGTACTTCGCCCCAGGCGGCTTGCCGAGCGCTTGGCAGAAGTCCTCCTGGTGGACGCGCAGCCAGCGCCCCTCCCGCTGCACCCGGTCGTAGCGGGTGACCAGTAAGTAGCTCCACTCCCCCGCCCTGCCCGTCGTCACCGCTGCGGTCTTCAGGTCGCAGCGGCCGGCGAGCGTCATGCAGAGGAGGGTGTCACGCAGTAACGTTGGATTTGAGTCACTTTGTTGACATCGTGCCTCTGTGCTGCTCTGAGTTGATCGTCCTCCCTTCACATACGCATTCTCCGGAAGGCCGATCCATCGCTTGTCGCATGTCTGGGGTAGCAAACAAGCCCTAAAAGCGCTGACAGAGGCGAAGCAATAAAAGTTGTTTAAATCCAACGTTACAGCGTGACACCCTCTATGAGATTGGTTTTGGTCCCTTCGCTCAGCGTCGCTGCGGGCGCACAGGCGGGCACGTCCACCGTATAAAGGTGCCCAAAAGCCGATATGGCATGCCCGATCAACAGGTATTGCGTCGGTGAACATCTTGCTGACGACCAATACGCCCGACATCGAAATCCCCTCGTGCATTAACATATGTTAACGCTTTGGTGTTATAAATGAGGTGTCACGCAGCGTTCGTGTGCCTTTCCGTAGCCGTCAGGTCCCAGTGTGCAGATCCACGTTTTGCTAGCCGACGATGAGATCCTGGTCGCTATGGCCGTTGAGGAGATCCTAACGGAGGCCGGTTACCGCGTGACCGTCGCAAGCGACGGAACGAAGGCTCTCGCCGCCTACATGGCAGACCCTGCTGACCTCCTGATCACGGATGTGCGGATGCCGGAGCTTGATGGCTTCTCCTTGATGTGGCGCCTTCGGGGAATGAACCCGACCCTGCCAGTGATCATCATGTCCGGCCACCTGCTCAGCAGCATGATGGTGACTGACCAATCCAGAGGGAAAACCACGGTGTTCGAAAAACCCGTGCGGCTGGACCAACTGCTCAATGCAGTCCGTGCTTCATTCCCCACCAGCCAAGCTGGCAGATAGCGCATCTCTCACGGATCTCATTGGGAGTTTGGATGTGCGGAGGTGGGGTTGAGACGTGAGGTTGACCAACCAAGCCGCATGCCCTTAAGCTTTGTTCCGGTGCTGCTGCGATTTTTTGTGATAAATCCAGAGCGTAGAATGTTGCGTGCAGAGGCTCCATAACGGGACTAGCGCCGTGTCTAATATCTCGCCACACATTCTCATGGCTGAAGACGAGGATCTTGTTGCGATGGCTCTGGCCTCCACGCTCGAAGATTACGGATACCGCGTTACGGCGGTTCACAATGGCCTGGAGGCAATGGAGGCTAATGAGAAGGACCCGGCGGCGCTCCTGATCACGGACATGCGCATGCCGGTCATGGACGGCAACAGCCTAATCCGCCTGATCCGTCAGCGCCGCTCCAACCTGCCCATCGTCGTGATGACCGGCTACAGCGACAGCGTACCTGCGCAGCAACCAGGAAAACTCATTGTCTTGACCAAACCTTTCATGGTCGGCGCGTTGATCAAGGCCATTCGGACGCTGATTAAGTGATCAAACGGTAACGTGAAGCAGCTTGTATGGTTTAGTGGCTTACGCTTGAAAAGCGCTGCGTTGAAAGCTCTTCACGATTACTGCTAAGTAGATATGCTGTCGTTGATACCAACGTCATCAAGCCTAAAGACCTAAAGACCAATTCATTGTCTGGACTCATCAGAATAAAGGCTAGCATCCAAAGAAAAAACGCCGCAACCTTCATTTTTCGCTCCGCCTCGCCATAATCTCGTCTCTAATCAGGATCTGTGTAGCGATCATGCGGCGCACGCTTGATGGATACACAACCTCGCCACTCAGCACGATCTCACAGCTTTCGTGCAGTACGTGCTCCAGTTCCTCCAGAGTCATCGAACGTAAATAGTTCTTAGTCTGCGTCACTTCGGTTGGATTAGAGTGATCAACATACATTTTCGAAAACTCAATGTGTCTCATGGCCTCGGATTTTTGGAAACTCGCTTTCTATTGATTGTAGACGGCGGATGTTAACAGTTTGTAACCGTACGCTTATAATGGATTAGCTAAATTTTTATTATAATGTCTGTCGGGCTTTCTCCGCTTACTGGGAGCGTCCAATCATGAATGCTCTCGGCTTGAGGCTCATAGGAAGGCCGAGCTTGCCTCTAAACCAAACAAGACCACAAAAAGCAACGGGGCCGTCTCCCGCTTAGGAAACGACCCCGAAGGCTTATAGGCTGGCCCATGCCAAACCCACGCAAAGAACGCATGCAGAAGCACAGTGTTCCTGCGAGGTTTTGTCATGGCATTATGATTCGGGACAAACGCAACGAAGGCCGTTGCCGGGGAGCAAACGGCCTTCGCGCGTTGCACTGAAGGAATGAAATAACGTACAAGCCACCAGTGCCTCCAGACGGAGATCCAGAGCGCACTGGCGTCTACAACATGGTCCTCAATGATTGGTTCCGCTTCTCCAAAGGGGCATGTTCGATTGCGATAGGCGCCCCTATGGCCAAAGACCGAATCGGGTCTTTCATTAAAATAAGTTAATCATTCGGCGCACTGGGCGGGCTGATTGATCGGCGCGTTTCCAATTTGTCGAACCGCTTGAGGGGACCGGGACGTGCCGATCCATGTGTTGCTTGCCGAGGATGAGGTTTTGGTCGCTATGGCTGTAGAGGATCTGCTGACCGAAGCAGGATATCGGGTGACAGTGGCGGACAACGGTCTAGATGCCTTGCAGGCATACGCTGCGGATCCCGCAGACATCTTGGTAACCGATGTCCGTATGCCGGAGCTTGATGGGTTGGGATTGGTAGCGCACCTTCGTGAACAATATCCGAGCCTACCGGTGGTCATCATGACCGGCCACATGGTCCCCAGCATGGTGCTGGTCGAGCCCTCCCAGGGACGAACCGCTGTGTTTACGAAACCAGTTCCCAACGCCCTGCTTCTTGATGCGGTTCGGGCATCGCTGCCGCAGAGCAACACGGTCGGAATGCCTGTTCCGCCCCTGGACGGCATCAGCATCTCAGAGGGTGCCACTCACTGAGCCCAGACGCAGCGAAGGCCGCCCGGATGGCAGGCGGCCTTCGCGCGGCACCGACGTTACGTGAATAGGTGCAATCTGGGTTAGGGATCAGATGCACCTGCCTCCCTAACAGAAGCTTATCGGATTGGTTCCGGTCCCTTCGGTCAGCGCCGTTGCGGGCTCACAGGCGGGTACGGCTGGCGGAGAGGCCTGGTCAGAGCCTGTTTGACTGAAACCTGCTTCTGTCTGTTGGTGATGGCAGGAGGAGTGGACGATGTGGACAGACGCGCAGCGGGAAAAGTACAAAGATGACGACCGTCGTTACCCGAGCGACCTGACGGACACG
>NZ_JAFIQV010000053.1 GCF_017356015.1 Azospirillum sp. SYSU D00513 | reverse complement strand
GAACCCGGTATAGGGCCGCGACTGCGGCCCCGCGCCCCGTGGCGCGGAAGTCCTGACCACAGGTCAGGACTTCATGAAAATCGTATAAGCGTCCGGCGTCAGGATGGAAAAAGGGCGGCCTCCCTGGGGAGGCCGCCCATTCTTCTGCCGGCTGGTTCCACCAGCTCGGGCTTCTGCCGGCTGGTTCCACCAGCTCGGGCCGCTTGCCGGTTCCGGCCGGCGGCGTCAGCTCGTGCCGGGCTCGCTGGACTCGTCGGTGTCCGCGCGCTTGCGCAGCTCCTCCGACGACAGGCCGGCGGGAACGGCGCCGTCCAGGGAGCCGTCGCCTGGCGTGCGGGCCGGATCCTCGACGCCCTCTCCTTTGCGGCCCCGGTCCGCCACACTGGTCGGCTGCTCGGGGCGGCCTACATTGTCCTCGTCGGCGATGGGTTCGGCCATGATCGTCTCCTGCGGTGCTTCCTTGAAAAGCAACCCCGCGGAGCGTCCAAGGTTTCCGGCGCCATGGCGCATGCCTCTCATGGCTTATGCGCTTTGGAAGCGTGGCCCCGGCAAGGAACTCCCGTGAGCGGCAGAGTGTTACCTCTGAGAATGACTCGTAGAAGCATTCTAAAGCTTAACCGCAAACGACCTCGGGAGTAGCGACATGTTCCTTCGCCAGAGCAAGCTCCAGTACCACGCCAAGCCGGACAAGCCGGATCCCGTCTTCGCCAGGCAGCTCCAGGAGGTGCTGGGCGGCCAGTGGGGCGAGATCAGCGTCATGATGACCTATCTGTTCCAGGGCTGGAACTGCCGCGCTCCCGGCAAGTACAAGGACATGATCATGGACATCGGCACCGAGGAGATCGGCCATGTCGAGATGCTCGCCGTCATGATCGCCCGCCTGCTCGAATCCTCTCCGGTCGAGGTGCAGGAGGGTGCCGCGCGTGACAGCGTGATCGCCGCGGCGCTGGGCGGCGCCAACATCGAGGACGCCATCGTCGCCGGCATGAACCCGCAGCACATGATCGTGTCGGGCCTCGGCGCCCGCCCCGCCGACAGCGTCGGCGTGCCGTGGAACGCCGCCTACACCATCGCCAGCGGCAACCTGCTGGCCGATTTCCGCTTCAACGTCACCGCCGAATCCCAGGGCCGCCTCCAGGTCGCCCGCCTGTTCCAGATGACCAGCGACAGCGGCGTGCGCGACATGCTGTCCTTCCTGCTGGCCCGCGACACGATGCACCAGAACCAGTGGCTCGCCGCCATCAAGGAGCTGGAGGAGGACGGGCTGGACATGACCCCGGTGCCGATGGCCTTCCCGCAGGAGAAGGAACTGACCGAGGTCTCCTACCAGTTCATGAACTTCTCGGAAGGCACGGAAAGCGCCCAGGGCCGCTGGGCCAAGGGTCCGTCGGTCGACGGCAAGGGCCAGATCCAGTATGTGGACGTGCCCAAGGCCGTGGGCGACGACGGCCAGCTGGGCGAGGTCGACCCACGCGTCTTCGGCACCCCGAAGACCCCGAAGCCGCCGATGTCGCGGGGATAATGTCCCAGGGCTGATGCCCCGGTGACGATGTCCCGTCGAGGACATGCCGGCAGGACGATCGCGCGCCTTCCCAATGGAGGAGGGCGCGCGATCTTCCACGCTCCGGGCCGTTGACGGACCACAGGCTCGTCAGAACGGAGACAGGACCGTGCCCACCGCCACCGTCATTTCCGAAAAAGGCAGCTTCCGCCTCGTCACGCTGGACGGGCGCTATGCCGTGGTCGAGGCGCGCGACGGGATGGTCTACCGGCTGGAGGCGGGGGACGGCGAACGGGCGTGCGTGCCGGACGGGCCGGAGGCCGCCGCGGCCGTGCTCGGTCCGGAGGATTGGACCGACGAGGCCGCCGCGCGCGGCCTGTTCGAGGAGATTTCCGCGCGCGGCGAGCGCCTCGCGCAACGGATCTGGTGATCACGCTGGCCGGTGATCAGGCCGGTGATCAGGCGCTCTTCCCGCCCCGGCTCCGGTCCGGGTGCCAGAGCGGGCTGAGCAGGCTGATGCCGACGAAGCGGATCACATGGTGCGCCCCGATGAAGGCGGCGTCGAAACCCATGGTGAAGGCGACGATGGTCATCGCCTCGACCCCGCCCGGCGCATAGGCGAGCCAGAGCTGCCCGAAGGGGAGGCCGAGCCACAGGGCGCCCACCCAGGAGAAGAGTGCTGTCAGCGCCATGCCGATGGCGACGCAGCCGAGCGAGGGCACGAGCGCCGCCCGCAGCATCGCCGGCGACACGCCGCGGAATCGCGACCCGATGATGGCACCCGTCACCACGAAGCCCGCCGCCAGCAAGGCCGGCGGCAGCAGCCCGTAGGCGAGGCCGGCGCCATGCAGCGCGGCACTCGCCAGCATGGCGCCGAGCAGCATGCCGCCAGGAACGCGCAGCCTCTGGAACAGCCACGCGGCGGCCCCGCAGGCTCCCAGCAGCAGCAGGATGCCGGCGGCACTATCCGGAGCCTCCCGCGCCGCCGTCGCCAGACCGGCGCCGCCGCTGGGCAGGGTCAGCAGCCAGGGCATCGCCGCGACCAGCACGAACAGCCTCACGCTCTGCGCCAGCGCCACGCGCGGCACCTCCGCCCGGCTCTCCGCCGCCATCGCCAGCACCGCCGACAGGGCGCCGGGGATGGCGGCGAAGCGCGCGGTCGAACGGTCCCAGCCATGCGCCCGCTCCAAGTAGACGGAGCAGAGCCGGACCACCGCCGCCATGGACAGGAAAAGCAGCAGCAGGCTGAGCGGCCAGGTCCGCATGAGATGCAGCGTGTCCGGCGTCACGCCGGCGCCCATCGACAGCCCGATGAACACGAAGGCCAGCGCCCGCATCGGGTCCGGAATGCTGAGCGGCAGGCGGGTCGCCACCGCCGTGGCGGCCACGGCGGTCATGGCGCCGGCGAGCCAGGCCGCCGGCAGGGCGGCCAGGGCGAACAGCCCGCCACCGGCGGCGGCGATGCCGAGCGTCAGCGCGACGGCGCGGATGCGCGCGCCGTCCAGTTTCGAATACAATCTCGTGCACCCTGCGGGAATGGGACGGTGATCCGCCGGTTTCCGTAGCGTCCCGCGCGGCCTCGTGCAACCTTTCGCTCGCAACCTTTCGCCCAGGGCGGCCTTTCGGTCATGGCACCCTTTCTGCCGGGGCCTGCGGAAGAGCCGAGGCTTCCGGCGAAACGGCTATCCCGGTCGGCTGTTTCGTACTATGTCATTGACGGGAGAGATTTTTGATCCAGTCCTGTCGCACATTGGGTACCGCGTCCACGCAGGCGCGACACGTCAGTTGGAGCGCCCGCGCATGGTGAGTCTGTCCGATCTGGAGCGCGACGCCCTGACCGAACTCGTGAATGTCGGAGTCGGCCGGGCGGCGACCCATCTCAGCCGGATGGTGTCGGACGAGGTGCTGCTGTCGGTGCCCTCCATCGACATCGTCAGCCGGGAGGAGGCCTCGGGCTTCCTGTCGGCGCGCGAGAGTTCGGGGCTGGTCGCGGTGCAGCAGGCCTTCTCCAGCTCCTTCTCCGGCCGGGCGCTGCTGATCTTCCCTGAGACGAACAGCCTGGAGCTGGCGCGCGCCGTGCTGGGCAGCGAACTCAGCCTGGAGGAGATCGTCGACCTGGAGCAGGACGCGCTGGCGGAGATCGGCAACATCATCCTGAACAGCTGCCTCGTGGTGATCGCGAACTCCCTGAAGGAGAACCTGACGATCTCGCTGCCCAGCGTGCTGCGCGGCAACGGGCGGCGGATCTTCCACGAGGACGCCGCGACGAGCGAGCTGGTGCTGTTCCTCTACATCGATTTCTCGGTGCGCAACCACAGCATCCGCGGCTACATCGCGCTGCTGATGGGGCTCTCCTCGCTGGAAGCGCTGCAGGCCCTCATTCATGGATTCGTCGACCACGTCACTTCAGAGAGTTCCCATGGCCTCGACCCCGTATGATCCGCCCGCCGGGATCAGCGGCATCCTCGATGCCCTGGACGCGGGCATCGTCCTGCTCGACGAGCAGGCCCTCATCCGCGACTGGAACGCCTGGATGGAGCGGTCGTCCGACCTGCCCTCCCCCACCATGGTCGGCCGAAACCTGTTCGAGGCGCTGCCGGAGCTGAAGGGCACGCGCCTGCACAGCGCCGTGCGCGACGTGCTGGACGCCGGGGTGCCGAGCGTCCTGTCCCACACTCTGAACCCCACCCTGTTTCCCCTGCACGGTAACGACGGCAGCCGGCTCCTGCACAATGTGGTGCTGCGCCCGCTGCCCGTGGGCCAGGGATACCACTGCCTGATCCAGGTGAACGACATCACCGCCTCAGTCAAGCGGGAGCGCATCCTGCGCGAACAGCGCGACGCCCGCTACCGGGCCATCGTCGACACGGCGGCCGACGCCATGGTCACCACCGACACACGCGGCGCCATCCAGTGGCTCAACGGGGCCGCCGCGCGCCAGTTCGGCTACGCCGCCGACGAGCTGATCGGCGAGAGCGTGCGCACGCTGCTGGCCGAGGGCGCGCCCGACTGGGTCGCCCTGTCGGAGCAGGAGGGCGAGGCGGAACGAGGTCCGCGCGTGGTGGAGCTGGCGGGCCGCCGCCGCGACGGGTCGCGCGTGGACCTGGAGCTGTCGCTCGCCCGCTGGCGGGCGGAGGGGCGCAGCTTCATCACCGGCATCCTGCGCGACGTGACCGAGCGGCGGCGCAGCCGCGAGGAGTTGCAGCTCAACGCGCTCGCCATGCGCCAGCTCGCCGAGCAGACCCAGGCGACGCTGGACGCCCTGCCCGCCTACATCGCCGTGCTGGACCGCGAGGGGCGCATCGTCTCCGTCAACCGCGCCTGGGCCGAGGCCGGCTCGGCCAGCGCCTTTCTCGGCGCCGGGTCGGCGGTCGGCGACAATTACCTGATGGCCTGCGCCGGCGCGGACGGCGATGCCGACCCGCTCAACCTGGACCAGGCCGATGCCGTGATCGGCGGCCTTCAGGGGCTGCTGCACGGAGGCGGCGCCGTCTCGGTCGAGTATGAGGGGCCGACGGAGGAAAAGGGCGGCGAGCCGCGCTGGTTCCGCTGCCAGGCGGCGCCCATGGCCGCCGGCCCCTTCGGCGGGGCCGTGGTGATGCACATCGACACGACCCAGATCAAGTCGATGGAGGCCGCCCTGCGCAAGGTGGTGGGCCAGAAGTCCACCCTGCTGCGCGAGGTCAATCACCGGGTCAAGAACAGCCTCCAGCTCGTTTCCAGCCTGCTGACGCTGCAAACCATGTCGCTGACGGACGAGGGGGCGAAGGCGCATTTCCAGGACGCCCGCAGCCGCATCGAGGCCATCGCCCGCGTCCACAACCGCCTCTACCAGACCGAGCAGTTCCAGAGCATCGAGTTCGGCAGCTACCTGGACGAGCTGTGCAACGACCTGGAGCGGGCGTCGGGCGGCGAGGCGACCTGCCACATCGAGCTGCGCGCCGCCGCCGTCGACCTGTCCATCGACCAGGCGGCACCGCTCGGTCTCGTCGCCAACGAGCTGATCACCAACGCCATCAAGCACCGCGGCGTGGGCAAGGCCTTCGTCACGGTGGATCTGGAGCGCGCCGGGAACGAGGCGGTCCTCACCGTGACCGACCAGGGGCCCGGCCTGCCGCCGGATTTCGACCACCGCCGCTCCAAGAGCCTGGGCATGCGGCTGATCACCAGCCTGGCCAGCCAGATCGAGGCCAGGGTGGAACCCCTGCCGACCGAGCGGGGTGCGGCCTTCCGCGTCACCGTCCCCCTGCCAGCCCAGCCGGAACCCTCCGCGTTGCCGCGCCGCGCGGAGGTGCAGTGATGAGAATCCTGCTGATCGAGGACGAGGTCCTGATCGCCATGGAGCAGCGATTCTACCTGGAATCGGACGGCCACGAGGTGATCGGCCCCGCCCCGACCTCGCACCAGGGCATCGCCATGGGGCTGGCGGAACGGCCCGACCTGGCGCTCGTGGACATCCATCTGGCCCAGAAGACCAGCGGCATCGACGCCGCCCGCCGCCTGACCGCGGAGGGCATCCCCTGCCTGTTCGTGACCTCCTTCCGCGAAGAGGTCCGTGCCAGCCTGGATTTCGCGATCGGCTGCCTGTCCAAGCCCTTCTCCGAAGCCAGCCTGATCGCCGCCGTCCATGCGGTGCAGGCCATCCTGGCCGGCGAAAAGCCGAAGAGCGTGCCGAAGGCGATGGAGCTGTTCACGTAAGGGGCAGAGTGGCAGGAAGCTGGATTCACCAAGCCAGTTTGAAACCGGCCGCGTCCGCTGTTTTTTTTGCGACAGATGACGCGGCCGGGCATGACAGTTTGCGGAGATCCTCGCCAGGGCGACCGAACTGTTCGGCTCGCAGGAGGAAGCGGAGGAATGGCTGGATCGCCCCGCCATGGGCTTGAACAAGAACCGGCCGCTCCACCTTTTGGCAACTCCGGCTGGTGTGGAGATGGTCAAGGATTTCCTGACCCGCCTTGAATATGGCGCCTACACGTGACTCCTCTGCCCCGTCCGCTGGGCAGCGGCGAACCGGTGGCTTGGCGCTTGGACCTAGAGACTTTTGAACCGCGCCGGGTTTTGTTCGGATGGTCTTCGAGCACGAAGGGGAGCACGCTTCGCAGTGGGCGGCGATCAGCTCGATCGCGTCGAAGATCGAGGTCATTGACACGAAACGGGACGGGGCGGACGCTGGTGTGTCCGCCCCGTCCCGTTTCGTGTTCCGGAGCCCGCCTTGCGCCATCTCTCCTTCCTCCATGCCCGCATCGCGGCGCTCACCGTGCCGGCCCTGGCCTGTCTTCCCATCCTCCTTGCCGGCCTGACCGCAACCGGGCCTGCGGCCGCCGAACCCATCCGTCATGAGGCGCGCGCGACTTCGACTGCCACGGTCGAGGTGGAGGGCGACCGGATCGACATGCGCACGCACACCGTACGGCTGCTGCCCTACGTCGCGTTCGAGCGGGGAACGCCCAAGCCGCGTCTGGCGACCGTGTCGCTGGACGTCCACACCAGCACCCACGCCGAGGGCGTGGACCCTGACAGCAAGGTTTCGGTTGCGGTTGACGATCTGTCCGGACCGGCCCCACGGCGACTGGCCTCCTTCTCCGCGCCGGGGAATGAGGGCGCGGTGATCGACAACCGGTATTTCGACGTCGTCATGCCGGGCTGCTGCGCCGCCCCTGACACCCATCACATCCACAGCCTGGAAACGGGGGCCCTCCTATTCCGCTCGACGGGCCCCGCCACGATGGGCTCCACCGCCTGGATCGAAGCCCCGAACGCCCAGCCCCCTCTCGAGCGCTGGGCGAGCGTGGACACGACGCTTGCTCCCGAGGAACACGAGCGCGGCATCGTGGCCAAGGTGTCCTACGGTGGACCGCAGGGAGCCCTGTCGACACTGGAGATCCGCGCCAAGACCGATGAGGCGTTCGAGCAACTCGAAATCGGCCTCAGCCACGATGCCGCCCTGTCCTGGCTTGGCGGCAAAGCCGACCGTGCGGAGGCGGGCAGCCCCGGTCATCCGGTGTCGCTTTGGGCCCATGATGGCCAAACCGATCCCGCCAAGCTCTCAGGCTTTCAGCTTGTCCTCTCCCTGGAGGGACGGCGCCTTGCAGTCATCCCGGTGAGCGGGGACCGCCTGGTCGCCGCCAAGGCCAGCCTGGCTCACGACGTTGAGGTTGCTCAGAAGCCCATCAAGGACGCACCGATCCGCTGAGCCGGACGCCCCTCATCCTTTGGACGGCCTCGGCCGCCTCCGCCGGGTCTGGAACGCCTCCACCCCGCCGGCGGAAGAGGAGCTCAAACGATTTTCATGAAGTCCTGACCTGTGGTCAGGACTTCCGCGCCACGGGGCGCGGGGCCGCAGTCGCGGCCCTATCAGGCCACTGCGCCCAAGCTCGCCTGCTGGTTGGCCTGCTGGTTGGAGAGCGCCGTGCCGGAGGGACTCGCCGTCTTCAGCCTTCCAGAGCATCACCGCCGGATGCAGATTTCGCTGGTGGCATACACATGCCTCTCGGAACCAACCTCCCCCACCGCGGGTGACACGCCGGCCAGGGATGCCGCATCCTCGCTCGATTGTTCCGCCGCAATCGCTGCCCGGAACCGCTGACGATCCTCACGCTGTGCCAAGGGGGCTGACCGGGTAACCGTGGAGGAGCCCGTCCGGATCGATCCGATCGCCGCCTCCGCTTCTACATCGCAACCTTTTTTATCAGGCTGTTGCGACGATCGCTTGAATCCGCCAATTGCTCGGCGATCCAAGCGCATCCTTCTCAGGTCTGGCGTCCCACCATCGCCCCACCCAGCAGCGGTGCCACCCAGCGCCTCAAAAAGGCGTCCTCCGGCTCCACCGCCAGCGTGGCATTGGCGGCCAGCAGGGCTTGCAGGAGGGCGGTGTGCAGGGCGGTGCAGCGGGACAGGTCCACGGCGGAGCCGGGGGTGGCTTCCAGCCATTCGGTCAGGGGGACCGCCTCCTCCACCGTGCAGGCGGCGTCGAACACGGCCCTTCCCTGCTCGTAGCGGATCGGCATCAGGCCGCCTCCATTGCCATTGCCGTTATTCTCATCACAGCAGCTCCCGCAGGTTGACGACCAGCAGCAGGCGGCCGTCGCCGAGCACCGCCGTGCCGGCAAAGCCGCGCAGGCGGCTCAGCACGCCGGTCAGGGGCTTCAGCACCACGTCGGTGCGCTCGCGGAAGCCATCCACCACCAGCCCGACGCGCTGGCCGCCCAGTTCGGCGACCAGAACGGATTCGGCGCGGTGGCCGGCGCCCTCGTCGCCGGGCAGGTTCAGCAGGCGGCGCAGGCGGTAGAGCGGCAGGACGCTGTCCTCGTGGACGAAGCTTTCGGCGTGCTTCAGGCTGCGGATCTCCTCCAGCGGCACGCGCCGCATGGCGCGGACCTGGGTCACCGGGAAGCCGAAGGGCTCGCCCGCCGTCTCCACCACCAGCACGCGGGTGATCATCATAGTCAGCGGCAGGACCAGCCGGATGCTGGTGCCCTGCCCCGGCGTGGACGCGATCTCCACCCGCCCGCCGGCCTGCTCGACCGAGGCGCGCACGGCGTCCATACCGACGCCGCGCCCCGACAGCTCCGACACCTGGGCCGAGGTGCTGAGGCCCGGCAGGAAGATCAACTGGAGGGCCTGCTCGTCGCTGAGGCCCGCCGCACGGTCCGGCTCGATCAGCCGCTGGTCCACGGCCTTGCGGCGCACGGCGTCCGCGTCGATGCCGGCGCCGTCGTCGGCGATCTCGATCACCACCCCGTCGCGGTCCTGGAAGGCGGCCAGCCGGATCGTCCCGGTCTCCGGCTTGCCGGCGGCTTGACGGCGCTCCGGCGGCTCGATGCCGTGGTCCAGGCTGTTGCGCACGAGGTGCAGCAGTGGCTCGTTCAGGACGTCGAGAATGTCCTTGTCGGCCTCCGTCTCCCCGCCGGAGAGAGTGAGGTCCACCGGCTTGCCGAGCCGCCGGGACAGTTCGCGGACGAGGCGGGGCAGGGGGTCGAAGACGCGCGAGACCGGCAGCATGCGCAGGCGCAGCACGGCGTCCTGAAGCTCGCCGGTGATGCCGTCGATGCGGGCGTAGGCTTCCCGGATGCCCTGGGCCAGCCCGTCACCGCGCGTTTCCCCGGCGAGGCGGGCGAGGTGGGGCAGGCGGCTCTTGGCGACGACCATCTCCCCGACCAGCGCCATCATGCGGTCCATCCGTTCCGGATCGACGCGCAGGGCGCGGCGGCCGGCGCGGCCCTCGCTGCCGGTGCCGGCCTCCGCCCCGCCGTCCGGCCCGGCCTCAGCCGGGCGCAAGGGGGCGGAGGCTCCGGCGGAGACCCCCTCGGCCAGCCCGGCGATGTGGCGGGCGAGCGGCCCGGAGTCTCCCGCGGCTTCCGACTCCGCCAGGGCCGCCTCCAGCGCCGCGTGTTCGCCCGCGCGGCCGAGCGCGGCCAGGATGTTGCCGGCGACCCGCGCGACCGACGCGCGGCGGGTGGCGATCTCGTCGGCGCTCCCGCCCAGAGACAGGATGCGGACCTGCTCGCGCAGGATGGCCGGCACCAAAGCGGCCGGGTCGGCGGAGGCCGGCGCCATCGTCTGCCCCTGCGCCCGCGGGGCAGGGGAGGCGGGCTTCGCGCGGAGGCTGGCGGGCAGGGCCTCCTGCGGCAGGCTGGCGATGCGCACCTGGTCGGGGACCGTGCGGAACACCGCCTCCACCGTGCTCTTGGGCGCCGCGCTGAGCGCCCGGAAGCGCAGCGCGCAGGCGTAGGGGTCGAAGGAGGCCAGGTCCGGCCAGGGTCCCACCGGCTCGATCCGCAGCACCAGCAGGTCGGGAATGCGGCGGCAGAAATCCAGCGGGTCGTCGCCGGTGAAGAAGCAGTCCGGCGCGGGATCGTAGGCCACGGCGGTCAGTGCCACGCCCGGCCGCAGGCCCGCCGCCAGCGCCTGCCGCTCCGCCCCCGTGAGCTGGCCTGCCCAGGCGAAGGTCTCGTCCAGCGCCGTCGCCTCGCCCGAGGCGCCGCCCTCGCCCAGATGGGTGCGCAACGCCTCCTCCAGCCGGCGGGAATCGGCGTCGGCCCCTTCGGGCATCACCTCCTCGGCTTCCAGCCGGTCCACCCAATGGGCGCACTGGTCGAGCAGCCGGAACAGCACGTCGGCGAGATCCGGCGTGAGGGCGAGGCGGCCGTTGCGCACGGCCATCAGCGCGTCCTCGCCGGCATGGACCAGCCGGGTGAAGGCGGGCATGTCGAACAGGCCGGTGGCGCCCTTCAGCGTGTGCAGGGCGCGGAACAGGTCGTTGACGGCGCCGGGCTCCGCCGGCTCGCGCTCCAGCCGCAGCAGCGCGCTCCCGGCGGCCTCCAGCAGCTCGCGCGATTCGATGATGAATTGTTCGAAGAGCGGGTTCATGCGTCCCCTCCGGAGGCGGGAACGACCAGAAGGCGCCCGGTCAGCAGCCGGGCGGCGGCGGTCAGCGCGTCGGGCCGGACGGGCTTCACGAAGTACCAGTTGGCCCCGGCCAGCAGCGCCTGCTCGCGGTCGCTGTCCTTGGCCTCCGTGCTGATCATCATGGCCGGCACGTTGCGCAAGCTGGGCTCCTGCCGCAGCACGCGCAGCATGGTGTAGCCGTCCATCTTGACCATGTTGATGTCCACGATCAGCAGGTCCGGCGGATGGGCCAGCGCCCGTTCCAGCCCCTCGATCCCGTTCACCGCCTCCTCCACCGCGAAGCCGTCGGCGGTGAGCACCTGGCGCGTGTAGGCGCGCACCGTGACGGCGTCGTCCACCACCAGGACGCGGACGGGCACCAGCGTCTCGCTCATCTCCCGCTCCCTCCCGTCAGGCTGGCCCGCGGTTTCTGGTACAGGATCGCGTCGGGGAAGCGGCGCGGCACGAACAGGGACGACATGCGGCTCATGCTCTCCGAATGGCCGAGGCAGACGAAGCCGCAGGGCGACAGCGCCTCGTAGAACATCGCCGCCGCCTCGCGCCGGCCAAGCTCGTCGAAATAGATCAGAAGGTTGCGGCAGAAGATCACGTCGATGGAGCGGAAGCGCGCGACCTCCTGCGGATCGACCAGGTTGACGCGGGAGAAGTCCACGGACTCGCGCAGCTCCTCCATGATCTGCCAGCGCCCGGGGCCGAGCTGCCGGAAATATTTGGCGACCAGCGCGCGGGGCAGCATCTGCAGCGACCGTTCTTCGTAGATGCCGGCCCGCGCCTTGGCGAGCACGGCCGAATCGATGTCCGAAGCGTACAGCTCGATCTCGAAATCGTCCACCCGGCTCCAATGCTCCAGCAGCATGAGGGCGATGGAGTAGGGCTCCTCGCCCGTGGAGCAGCCGGCCGACCAGATGCGCACGCGGTCGCCGGGCGTGCGGTTCGCCACCACCTCGTTCAGGGCCTCGTTCACGAGGCAGTCGAACTGGTACTTCTCGCGGAAGAAATAGGTCTCGTTCACCGTCATGAGGTTGACGAGAAGCTGCAGCTCCTCGCCCGAGGCCTGGAAACGGAGCAGATTCAGGTAGTCGCCCAGTTCCTCCGCCCCGACGGCGCGCATCCGCTCGGCGAGCCGGCGGTCCACGAAGTAGCGCTTGGCCTCGGTGAAGGACAGCCCGGTGCGCGACCGCAGGAAGTCGCAGAAAGCCGCGTATTCGGCGGCTGGAAGGCTGGGCAGGTCCTTGTCGGTGGATGAGGGCATGGAACCCGTCAGTTCTCGTGGGACCAACGACACCCCAACTCAACCCGTTGATATCCCTTGCACACTCTGATTTTCCTAGGTGTTTGGGAAGTCCGTGCCATGACGAAAAAGAAGCCCACTGTTGATACCCTACCGGCTGAGGTGAAACCACACGAGAATGGCAAGCTGTACGTCAACATCAAAAACCCGGTTCGGCTCCCACAGCCCACGCCGGCTTCGTGCTAGATGCCCTGGAGCAGGCCCTTCACGACCGCCGGCCGGCCAAGGGCGGCGGCCTCATTCACCATAGCGACCGTGGATCGCAGTATGTCGCTATAAAGTACACCGAGCGTCTTACCGAGGCCGGCGTCGAACCCTCCGTGAACAGCGCTGGCGATTCACACGACAACGCCTTGGCCGAGACGATCAACGGCCTCTACAAGACAGAGCTGATCCGGCGCCGCGGGCCATGGCGCACCCTGGAAGCCGTGGAGTTCGCTACCCTGGAATGGTTGGATTGGTTCAACCACCGGCGTCTCCTCGAACCCATCGGCAACATTCCTCCCGCTGACGCCGAGGCGCGCTACTATGCCCAAGCGGAGGACGTCGCCAGGGCGACGTGCCTCAACCCAAACGGCCTCCGGCAAACCCCGCGCGGTTCAATCACGATTGGTGAGATGAGCGTCGAGAACCACGCCGACCGGCGTATCCGTATTCGGTTCGCTCGACCTGACCAGGGACAAGGTCGGGCTGAAGAACGCCAAGGCGCTAAGAGCCGTGCTGGACAGCGTCTTAAAGGTGCTTGAGGCGGATGAAAACCTGCCGGACCAAGTTGCGCCTCCGGAAGCGCCAGAGGGATCGGATAAGGTCGAGAACCCGTTTGCGTGGCAGTGGTTTTATTTAAAAGTAATAGGTCCGCCTCTCCAAATGAGAGGCGGACTAAGCGCACAGGAGTGTTTTTACGGTGTCAGGCGCCCCGCACTGCGCACTAGTGCGGGGTAGTCACGCATAATTGAATACAGCGGCTGGCCTCGGCGGAAAGAGTTATTGTGCAGAATAGCTAATTCTTCTGAGAAACGATAGTTTATCCATCGAGCATGCTCGGTGGAACGCTCATTCGATACAAGATCATATATAGGCTTTAGCATAGCTCCAATTAAGTCTTCAAATACTTTTTCCGCAGGCACGCTTTTGCCACCCTTATACATTCCATCAATATAATCTGGAAACACGACATTCCATTTAACATCAGGCGATCCATGGCTCTCCCTAATATTTCTTAGAGAGGCAAGAACATTCGTATAATCGACGCGCAGCCGCTCAGCATGGGATGCAACAATGAACGGAAGAAGTACGGCAGCCTCTAACTTTACCTTAGATTTCCAAACGGTTATACAGCTCCTGAGCATGTCTATACACTGCCCTGCATCTCTCAAACCAATGCCATAATATCGAAAGCATTCTGCTGTGAAGGACGTAAGATCCGTATTGGGAGGTAAGCTAAGAGAATCCTGAGCGATCTCAAACTTTGCATACAGATATTCTACAAATCGACTGATAGGTGGCTCTTCAAAAACATACGACCTATCAAAGAAGCGATTAAGGTACCTGTCGGAGTCGAAGCCTGACCCATAGACCGCGCAAATAGCATGTCGGAGCTGTGATGTGTTGGTCGCGAATATAAATATCACATTATTGATTTCGAAAAGGTGCTTCACACGCTCTAGAAGTGAAATGGCGAACGAAGGGCGGCAACGATCTATTTCGTCCACTAACACGAAGATAGTCTTCTGCGCCTCTCCTTGCTCTGAGATAGCTAGAAATTCTCCTAACTTTGCTTTGAACTCCTCAATGGTAGCTTTATCCTTTTTGAAGCTCTCCAGCAGCGCTTCAAGCTTTTTATCAAGTATACCGTCTATCGCTTCTGCGCTCGTTTCGGCAGCATCCTCCCTTTCTTTCTCCGTGCTTTCGATTTGCGCTTGAGCCAGTTCGAAACCGTCTCCGATGATTTTTTTTACCCAATATTTTGCGGCGCCTTTTCCTGCCGCGAGCGCTATTGCAGTGCTCGTGCGAAGAATGGACCGCCATTTTTCCTTTGCTTCTTCACTTACTCCCAAATGCGGCGAAACAGCATCATCAATTTCTGCCATCACAGCAAGGAGTGGATCATCTGCATGATCGTCACGCCATGCGTTAACTTCTGCAACTATATGGCCATGCGCTCTTAACTGAGTCGCAAACCGCTCAAGAAAGAATGATTTTCCATGCCCCCATGCGGCATCGATATTGAGAACGTAGGATCGAGGAAGTCCTCGTTGACGACGCTCTTCCGCACGACCAATGAGAAAGCTTTCGAGGAAGTCTGCATCACTGCGGCGATCAAGAACATCGTCTGCCCAGAGATCAACGGCCGGCATTTGGGCAGCAGTGTCGACTGGATTCGCTTGTTCAATCATTTTTTATCCTTCTTTACTGGCATGCCCATTTAGACCGAAAAATTTGTGCGTAGGTACACGCGATGTGATGCACACCTTGCACGCACGCTTAAGCATCGTAGGTGTCGCCTACACGCTGACGAAAGCCCCGCAGAACATCAAACGCTTTTGGAGCGCTATACGTGCTTTTGAGGCTGAACGCTCTTTCATTGTGGCGACACACACCCGCGTCCTGTCACAAACCACTTTGCCGCCCGAACCGAAAGGCATTGCCGTTCGCGCAGCGGTGCCTTTTTGAGTCGGAAGGTAGGCCAGTCATAGGCTTGCGACGACGCTTGTAACGGCTTGAGGCATTTTCGAGTTGACCTCAGACACAACATCTTGGGGGCGTTGCTTGTCTAATCGGACACTAGGGAAACACAAAATCTTCCGATTCGATTCGGGGATAACTCTGTGGGTAACTTACCGAAACTAAGGGATATGAGGACTTCTAACAGCCTGTGCACAACGCCCTGTGGATAACTGCGGGCAAGCCCTTTTTTCCTCGAATCGTCAACAAACCCTAGTTTATGGCGTTGCTGGAGGGGCTTGTGCGCTATACACCTAGAAGTGTGGATGGCGGGGCGGTGAGTTCGTCACCGCCCACACCACACGCAGAGCGGAGAATGAGGATGTACGAAATCCTCAAACTCCTGATCCTGCTGCTTCAGGTGATCCACGCGCTACGGGATCTGATGCAGTAAGTCAGGACTGAGGGGCACGGGGTACGATCCGTGTCCCTCTAGTCCGGACCCTAACGCATTGCCTTCTCACGGACAAGACCCCCAGACAGAGCAGCATAATTGCGCAGTCGGGTTTCGGCAGCCGTGCGTCCTCATCATCACACCCGTCTCAGCCCTGGTAATCCCCCCGATTTTGGAGAGGATCTTAGGAGAGTCTAAGGGCTCTTTTTGGGAAGTCTTTGGGGGAGAAGCGACAGCTTCGTTTCCGCCAAACCATTGATTTTCCTGAGTTTTTACCCCTCCACTCCTCGCCTTGTCAGTTCTCATGGAAGCGGCGGCGCGCCGCCTCCACGGAGAAGGCGACGAAGGGATCGTCGGGGAAGCGCCCGGCCAGCCGCTCCAGGCTGTCCAGGGCCTGGGGATCGCCGGTCTCCACCAGCGCGTCCACGGCGGTGAGGCAAACATTGACGTGGGGATCCCGTTCCACCAGTTCGGCGAGCCAGGCCAGCCGCATGGGGTGGACGATCCGGCCGGCGAGCTGCGCCGCGAAGATCCGCACGTCGGGATCCTCGTCGGCGAGCAGGGGCTCGACCTCCGGCCCGACAATCGCTGGCGGCATCTGCTGGAGGCTTTCCAGGGCGCCGTTGCGCAGGCTGGCGTCCTCGCTGTGCAGGAAGGGCAGGAGACCCGCCACCGCCTCCGCCGTGCCGGTGCGCACCAGCGCGGTCAGGATCGCCTCGCGCGCCGCCGGGTCGGGCTCCGCCGCCAGCCGCGCGCAGAGCGGCTGGACCGCCTCGGCCCGTCCCGCCAGGGCGTGCGCCGCCCGGCGCCGCTGCGCGGGGTCGGCATCCCCCAGCATCGCCAGGGGATCGCCGGCCTCCACCTCGGCCGGCGCGGACGGCAAAGCCTGCTTCTTCCCTGCCTTGACCAGACCCATGGCTACCCTCCCCAACGTCGCTTGGTCGGAAAAAAACCCGTCATCGCGTCGATATCCCTCACCGCCGCCTCGGCACCGGGATCCAGCGAACGAGCTGGTCGGCGATCCGTTCGGACGGCAGTGTGACGGTGGCGCCGCCGCGCCGGATCAACTCCTGCGGCATGCCGAAGACGACGCAGCTTTCCTCGGATTCCGCGATGGTCCGGCCGCCGCGCGCGGCCAGATCGGCCATGGCCGCCGCCCCGTCGGAGCCCATGCCGGTCAGCAGCACCCCGGCCAGCCGCTCCGGCGGCACGACGCGCAGCGCGCTTTCGACCAGCCGGTCCACGCTGGGGTGCCAGTGCAGCTCGGGGGCCGCCGGCATCGGCATGACGAGCCGCTGCGATCCCCGCTTGGACAAGGTCACGTCGGCGCCGCCGCGGGCGATGTAGACGGTGCCCGGCTGGAGGGGCATGGGCATCGCCACCTCCGTGACGTGGAGCGCGCAGATCTCGTCCAGCCGCTTCGCCAGCGTGTTGGTGAAGGCCGGCGGCATGTGCTGTGCCACCACGACCGGCCAGGGGAAGGCGGCGGGCAGGGCGGGCAGGATGTCCTCCAGCGTCCGCGGGCCGCCGGTGGACACGCCGACCAGCACCACCCCGTCGCCGTCCGCCGGGTCCCCGACGGGGCTGCCCGCCTTCGGCGCCGGCGCGAAGGGCTCCACGAAATCCTCGCCGGCGATGCGGGCGCGGGTCTGCTTCAGCCGTTCGCGAAGGCCGAGCGTGCGCCGCGGCCGGGACGAGGCGGCGGCGCGCACCGTGTCCACCAGTTCCCCGGCGATGCCGGCCAGCGAGCGGACCGGGCCGCTGTTCGGCTTCTGCACCGCCTCCACCGCGCCGAGCCGCAGGGCCTCCAGCGTCACGCCGGCGCCCTCCGCGGTGAGGGCGGAGAGCATGACCACGGGCTTCGGGTGCTCGATCATGATCCGGCGCAGGCAGGTCAGCCCGTCCATGCCGGGCATCTCGACGTCGAGCGTCACCACGTCGGGGTCGACCGCCGCCAGCCGCTCCAGCGCGTCGGCGCCGCTGGGCGCGGTCGTCACATTGAAGCCGGCGTCGGTCAGGATTTCGGCGATCCGCCGGCGCATCAGCGCCGAATCGTCGACCACCAGCACTTTGATCATTCAGGCCCGTCCACCCTCGCGCATTCCAACACCGACCGGCGCAACGGCGGTCAGTCCGACGGCAACAGCGTCGCGAGCTGATCCATGTCGAGCAATTCGGCGGGATCGAGCAAAAGGATCATGCGCCGGTCCCCCGCCCCATCCTCCAGATGGGCGACGCGCCGGATCAGCCGCTGCTGGGCACGGGACACCAGCGGTGCCGGGTCGATGCAGCGCTCCGGCACCCGGACGATGCCGGACAGGGCGTCCACCAGCAGCCCCGCCCGCAGGTCGCGGGCGCCGATGACCACGATGCGCCCGCGCGCGCCCTCGGACGATGCCGCCCCTTCGGGCAGGCGCAGCAGGCGGCGCTGGTCGATCACCGGCAGGACGGCGCCGCGCAGGTTGGCGATGCCGGCCACGAAATCGGGCGCGTTGGGCAAGGGCGTCAGGGCGTCGGGGCGGCGCAGCACCTCCTGCACGTCGGCGACCGGCAGGCCGTATTCGGCGCCGGCCAGCCGGAAGACCACGAACTGCTCCGTCCGCTCCCGCACGCCGCCCCCCACACCGCCGTCCGCCATCGCGCTTTCCTCTTCCGCGGCCCCATCGCCGCCGCTCAGGCCGGCGGCACCCAGCGTGGCGCGCAGGGCGGCGCTGTGCCGGAACATGCGTTCGGCCGACAGGATGGAGACCAGCCGCCGGCCGCCGTCGAGCCGGGCGATGCCGGCAACGTCCTCGAACTCGGCCTCTCGCGCCATCAGGGGCGGCACCGGATCGACCCGGCCGCGCTCGACCCGCAGGATCTCGCGCACCCCGTCCACCACGACTCCGACCAGCCCCTCCTCGCCATCCTCGGCCTGGACGACGACGACGCGGCGACGTGCGCCATCGTTCGTCACGCCATCCGTCAGCCCGAACAGTTCGCGCAAGCCCACCAGCGGCAGAAGCCGGTCGCGCAGGGTCATGACCCCCAGCAGGTGCGGGCGGGCCCGCGGCACGCGGGTGATCCCGGCGGGAAGGGTGACGATCTCCTGCACATGCCCGACGGGCAGGGCGAAATCCTGGCCGGCCACGTCGAAGCCGACGATCCGGATCTCGTCCAGCGCCTGCGCCGCCGCAGCCGCGTCGGCGCGCCGCGCGGTCCCGCCGGTTCCCGGCAGCGCGTCCGGGCGGACCAGATCGCCGAACTGCCGCTCGATCACCGGGCCGGCGTCCAGGATCATGACGGTGGCCGTACCCTCGCCATCCTGGGATGCGCCCTCCGGGCGGATCACGCCGGCCAGCAGTTCGCCGTCGATGGCGGCCTCGCCGGGCAGGCCGTCCGGCACGGCGTCCTTCGCCGCGCCGATGCGGTCCTCCGGGACGGCGAGGATGGCGGCCATGCGGTCGATCACCAGACCGACCGGCTGGCCGCGGTGCCGCACCACCAGCAGGCGGGCGGCGTCGGAGACGGCCTCCGGCAGGCCGAACACGCGGCGCAGGCTGATGACCGGCAGCACCTCGCCCAGGCGGCGCGCCAGCCCCTCCAGGCTCGGGGGGCCGAGCGGGATGCGGACCAGCTCGGGCCGGCGGATGATCTCCACCACCTCGGCCAGCGGCACGGCGAAGCTCATGCCGCCGACTCCGAAGCTCATGAAGCGGCGCAGGCCCGCGGCGCCGGCGTCGCCGGCGGCCTCGTCCTCTTGCGTTATCGTCGCGGCCATGGCCGGTCCTCCTGATCGCTGCGGGGCCGGCTCAGGCCGCGCCCTGCAGCTCGTCGGCCATGGCGGCGATTTCCTCGACGGCGGCGGCCAGCTCCTCGACGCCCTTGGCCTGCTCGCGGGCGGCCTTGGCCGCCTCGGTCGAGGCCATGTTGGCCTGGGCGGCGGCGGCGGCGATCTGCTCCACGCCCTTCTGCGTCTCCTGCACGGCGCCGATCATCTCGCCGGCGGCCTCGGAGATCTCGCGGCTGCCCTGGATCACGACCTGAAGCTCGCGGGCGGCGGCGGCGAGGCTGGCGGCGAACTCGCGGTGGCGGGCCGTCTCCTGGGTCGCGGTGGCCATGATCTCGTCGATGTCGCGGCGGACGCGGGCGATCTGCTTCTGGATGGCCTTGACGATGGTCTTCACCCGCTCGGCGTTCTCGGAGCTGTCGCGGGCGAGGTTGCGGATGTCGGTGCTGACCACGGTGAAGCCGCGGCCGAACTCGCCGGCGCGCGCCGCCTCGATCGAGCCGCTCACCGCGAGCATGCCCGTCTGGATGGAGATGGTGGTGATGGCGTCCACCACCTTGTCGATGCGGTCGCCGATCTCCTCCAGCTCCTCGATCTGCTCGACGCTGCGGCGGCTCGCCTCGACGGACTGCATCACGCCTTCGGCCAGCGCGCCGACCATGTCCTTGGTCTCGGCGAGCAGCGCGCCCATGGCCGTGCATCCCTCCAGGGCGGAGGCCGCGCGCTCGGCGCTGAGCCGGGCGGCGGCGTCGATCTCGGCGATGGCGGTGGCCGACTGCTGGGTGGCGGCCCCCTGCGCCTGGGAGCCGCGCGAGATCTGGTTGATGGCGATCATGATCTGGGCGGCGGCCCGGTTGATCTCCTCGATCGCGGCGGACAGCTCCTCGGCGGTGGAAGCCAGCTCGCCCGCGGTGCGGCGGACGTCGCTGGTGCCGGTCATCTCCTCGGCGATCTCGGCGAGCTGGCCGGCGGCCTCTTCGCTCTGGGCCAGCGCCTCGGCCTGCTGGCCGACGGTCTGGAGCGCCTCCTCGCTGGCCGCCGACTGCTCGGCGGCGGCGGACGCGATGGTCTCGCCGCCCTTCTGCGCCTCGCCGGCGGCGGTGTCGGCCTCGATGGCGGCGCGGATGGTCTCCTGCGCGCCACGGGAGATCTCGACCATCTCCGTGCGGATCTTCTCCAGCCGGTCGGCGATGGCGCGGCCGCGCTCCACCTCCGTCGTGGCGGTGGCGGCGGAGGTGACGATGCCCTCGGCGATGATGCCCACGGCCTCCTGGATGCGCGCCACCATCTGCTGGATGTCGTTGGCGCTGCGCTCCGACCGTTCGGCCAGCCCCTGCACCTCGTCCGCGACGACGGCGAAGCCCTTGCCCGCGTCACCCGCCCGCGCCGCCTCGATGGCGGCGTTCAGCGCCAGAAGGTTGGTCTGGTCGGCGGTGTTGGCGACGCCGACGACGATTGTGCCGATTTCCGACGCCCGGCGCTCCAGGTCGCGGACCAGCGCCACGGCGGTTTCCTGCCGCTCGGCGGCGCGGACGATGCTTTCGACCGAGCCCAGGATCTGGGCGCTGACGTCCTTCACCGTGCCCTGGAGGGAGTCGATCCGGGCGATGGAGGTCTCGGCGTTGCCGCGCGCCTTGGCGATCAGGGCGGCGGCGCGGGAGACCATGCGCTGGGACTGCTGGGTGGCGCTGACCGCCTCCTCCGCGCCCGAGGCGATCTGCTCCATCGCCTTGCGCAGCTCCTCGGCGGCGGCCGCGGCCTGCGCCACGCCGCTGGCCAGCTCGGTCGTCGCGGCGGCGATGCCCTCGGCGGCCTTGCGGCGGCGCGTGTTGGCGCGGGCGCGGCGGCGGTTCGCCTCGGTCGTGGCGGCGGCGGCGTCCGCCACGCGGGCCTCGGCCGACGGTCCGCCCGAAGCGGCCGTGCCGGCGGCGGTGTCCGTGCCGTCCTGCCGCCCGTCCTGGCCTTGGGCGGCCAGGGCCGTGGAGATCCGCTTCTTCTTGACCAACGCCATGTCCTGTTCCCCCAACTCCATTCGGCCGGCCGCCGTCACCGGCCCCGGCTTCCCGGTTTCATTTCAAGAGCATCGTTCTCGGATGCGCCACCGGATGCGCGGACGCGCGCCCCGTCATTTCAGGACGCGGGCGATGTAGCCGCCGATGAGCGTCTTCAGCCCCGCGAAGGACCGCGCGTCGAGCGCCAGCACGATTCGGCCCGTGAGGTCGCGCCCCTCCACCACGAAGGCGACGTGGAAGATCAGGGCCGAGGCCTCCGGCCCGGTCGCGACGCCGGCCCCGGCGAAGCAATCCAGCGCGGTGCCGCGCTGCACCGCCGGGAGGCCGGTCTGGATCTCGATCTTCAGCATGTTCGCGATGGTGGACAGGCAACCGTTCAGGACGATGTTGCCGACCTCGCACAGCGCCTCATGTTCCAGCTCCGGCGCGTCCTCCGGCGGAACGCCCGGCGGCAGGACGGCCTGCACCAGGTCCAGGCTGCTGCTTTCCGCGAAGGCCAGGAGGGCCGCACCCTCCACGATCCCCGACACGGACTCGGCGATGACGACGAGCCGTCCCGGAAAGGAGGCGTCCAGCCCCAGGGCCGCCTGGGCGGCCGGCTGGATCTCGACGGTCGGAACCGACACCCGCACCGTGCTTCCCACCATGCGGCTGAGCGCGGTCGAGGCGCGCGCCGTGCCGATGTTGCCCAGTTCGGTCAGCGCGTCGCGTTCCAACGCGTCGAGCGGCGTCATGCGCCGGTGGTCCGGCGCGGCGGCAGGTTGGCCGACATCAGGAAGCGTCCGACCTGCTCCTCGTCCAGCGGCTTGGGCATGAAGGCGGCGTTCAGCGCCCGGATGCCCGACACCACCGAATCCTGGGCGTTGGCCGTGATGATCGCGATGTGGATGTCCGGCCGCACCTCGCGCAGCCGCCCCGCCGCCTCCAGCCCGTTGTCGCCGGGCATATTGAAATCGATTATGGCGATATGGATATCACTTTGGTCGAGTTTTTCATAAAGTTCAGCGCTGTTGGCGGCTTCGATCACCGTCCATTCCGGCTGCTTGCGCAAGATGATGCCACGCACCTGCATGCGGGAAAGCTTGCTGTCATCGACGACGATTACGGTCTTGCTCAAAGCGACGGGCTCCGGTCCGAAAGGCGTCACGGTTTGGGCGCGGATTATAGACAGCGCGACTTGCGCAAACCAGCCCGAATTCCGGCCGAGGGCGAAGGGCTGACAATCGGACCGCTTGACCGCCGCCCGGCGGGGATCATCCGGGCGGCGGCCCCGATCCGGGGATCAGGCGAGCCGGGCGTTCAGGGAGATCTCCGCCCCCGCCAGAACCTTGGAAACGGGGCAGTTCTTCTTGGCGGTCTCGGCCTGCTCGTTGAAGGCCGCCGCCTCGATGTTCGGCACCTCGGCGTCGCAGTCCAGCTCGATCCGGGTGATGGTCGGGGCGCCGCCCACCATGTCCAGATGGACCTTGGCGGTGGTGCGGACGCGCGTCGGGGTGAAGCCCGCCTTGGCGAGGCCCGCCGAGAGCGCCATCGAATAGCAGCCGGCGTGCGCCGCCGCGATCAGTTCCTCGGGGTTCGTGCCCTGTCCGTCCTCGAAGCGGGAGGGGAAGGAATAGGCCCCTTCGAAGGCCCCGCTGCCCAGCCGCATCGTGCCGCTGCCCTGCTTGAGGTCGCCGCGCCATTCGGCGTCCGATTGCCGTATCGCCATCTCGCTCTCCTCCTTCGTTGTGCCGGTCCGGGCGCCACGGCCCGGACTGCGTGTTGGGGCATGGCCTTCCAGGCCATGCCGTGGGCACCAACAGGCGAGGGGAGGGGATGTGCCGCACGAGGACGAAGGGCCACGGTTTTGATAATCACGATTATCATAATCGTGATTATCAAAACCGCGGGAGGGCCGGACGATGCCCGGTTGCCCGGATATCGGCCGGCCGTCTGGAGTTGACAGCCCTCAGTAGGTCGTGCGCCCGCCGCTCAGGTCGAAGGTCGCGGCGGTGGTGAAGGAGTTCTCCTCCGACAGCAGCCAGGCCACCATGGCGGCGATCTCGCTCAGTTCGGCGAAGCGGTCGCGCGGGATGCGGACGCGCATGTATTCGATGAATTCCGGCGTCAGCTGCTCGAGGATCGGCGTCTTGGCGGTCGTCGGGGTGATGCAGTTGACGGCGATGCCCGTCTTCGCCAGCTCCTTGCCGAGCGACTTGGTCAGGCCGATGATGCCGGCCTTCGCGGCGCTGTAGGCGGCCAGGTTCGGATTGCCTTCCTTGCCGGCGACGGACGCGATGTTGACGATCCGTCCGTAGTTGTTCTCCTGCATGACCGGCACGACCGCGCGGCAGCAGTTGAAGGTGCCCGTCAGGTTGACCTCGACGACGCTGCGCCATTCATCGACGGAATAGTCGGCCAGCGGCTTCACTGGGCCGGTGATGCCGGCGCCGTTGACCAGACCGTCGATGCGCCCGAAGGCCTCGCGGGTGCGGCGGGCCGCAGCGTCGACCGACGCCGCGTCGGCGACGTTCACGGCGCAGGCGATGCTGCCATTGGCGAGCGTCCTCGCGCTGGCCTCGGCCTCCTCGCCGAGCAGGTCCCACAGGGCGACCTTGGCGCCCGACTGGACGAGCCGTTCGGCGATGGCGTAGCCGATGCCGCGGGCGCCGCCGGTGACGACCATGGTCCGGCCAGCCAGATCGATCTGATTCATCGCTTTCCTCCCAGTTTTCTTGTTTCGGCTCTTGTCCTGCCGGCCGTTCCTTGACCGGCCATGCCCTGCGCCGCCCACGGGGAGCGGCGCAGGGGCTCATGGGACACAGGGATCAGGAGGCGACGACCTTCTGGTTCTGCACGCCGAGCTTCTGGATCTCCACCCGCATGGTGTCGCCGTGCTTCAGGTAGCGCGGCGGCTTCATGCCGAGGCCCACGCCCGGAGGCGTGCCGGTGGTGATGACGTCGCCGGGCATCAGGGTCATGAACTGCGAGATGTAGGAGACCAGGAAGGGGACCTTGAAGATCATCGTCCGGGTCGAGCCGTTCTGGACCGTCTCACCGTTGACGGCGAGCGACATGGAGAGGTCGTCGACGTTCCCGACCTCGTCCTTGGTCACCATCCAGGGGCCGAGCGGACCGAAGGTCGGGCAGCCCTTGCCCTTGGTCCACTGGCCGCCGCGCTCCAGCTGGTACGCGCGCTCGGACACGTCGTTGCAGACGCAGTAGCCGGCGACGTAGTCCAGGGCGTCGGCCTCGGAGACGTAGGAGCCCTGCTTGCCGATCACGATGGCCAGCTCGACCTCCCAGTCGGTCTTCTCGGAGCCCGGCGGCATGATGACGGTGTCGTCCGGCCCGACGATGCAGGAGGGGGCCTTGTTGAAGAGGACCGGCTCCTCCGGAACGGGCATGCCGCTCTCGGCCGCGTGGTCGGCGTAGTTCAGCCCGACCGCGATGAAGTTGCCGACGCCGGTCACGCAGGAGCCGAGCCGCGTGCCTTCCGGCACCAGCGGGAGCTGCGTGGGATCGAGCGCGCGGATGCGGTCGAGGCTTTCCGGGCTGAGCGCCTTGCCGTCGATGTCCGCCACGACGGACGACAGGTCGCGCAGGCGGCCGTCGGCATCGACGAGGCCGGGCTTCTCCTGGCCGGGGGCACCAAAGCGGACGAGCTTCATGGCTGATCTCCTCTCGTGATGGACGCCGATAAGGCGTCGTGTTTTCGAATTTGCTGCGTTAACGTACTGTTTGCGTTCGTCAGGTACGAAGTCAAACATTTTCGACGGTTCACAGGATTTTCGAAAATCCGGCGGCCGGAACGGAAGGGGTAGCCATGAAGGGCCGTGACCATGAAGGAGCGTGACGAGGCGCGCGTGGCCGGCGGCACACTGGCGGGCGATGCTTATGCCGCCATCCACCGGGCCATCCGCTCGGGCGAGCTGGCGCCCGGCCAGCGCCTGCGCTTCGCGGAGCTGCAGAGCCTCTGCGGGATGAGCGTGACGCCCGTGCGCGAGGCGCTGGCCCGGCTGACGGCGGAAGGCTTCACCATCTCCGACGACCACCGCGGCTTCCGCGTCGCCCCGCTGTCGTTGGCCGAACTGCGGGATATCGTCGCCAACCGCAGGCTGCTGGAAGGGGAGGCGCTGCGCCTGTCCATCCAGAACGGCGACGCGGAGTGGGAAAGCCGCGTCCTGGCGGCGCACCACCTCATGGCCCGCGTGCCGAGGGAGCGCGACGACATTCCGTCGGCGATGCGCGAGGAATGGGACCGCAAGCACGCCGCCTTCCACCGGGCGCTGCTCTCGGCCTGCGGCTCGCCGATCCTGCTGGACCTGTGCGAAAAGCTCTTCGTCAAGGCGGACCGCTACCGGCGCATGTCGATCAGCATCCCCGGACAGAGCCGCGACGTGGCCCGCGAGCATGAGGCGATCATGACGCTGTCGATCGAGCGGCGGACGGAGCCGGCGGTCGAGGCCCTACGGGCGCATTACCAGAACACGGCCGATGCCGTGCAGCGGCTGTTCGAGGATGGCCGCGAGGACTGACGCGCTCCCGCGGCAGGCGAGCGCGGCAGGCGAGCGCTTGAGATCAATCGCGTCAGATGAGGCGCGCGTTCAGCGTTTCGGTCCAGTGACGTGCCCGCGCCTTCAGCGCGGCGCCGAGAGCATAGCCGGCGGTCTCCTCGTCCAGCGGCTCCAGCACCTCGAAAGTGATGCTGTCCGCCCCGTGCCGGTTCCAGGCGGCCTGGAGTTCCCGGTAAGGGCTGCCGTTCAGCCGGAGCTGGAACCACAGGCGGTTCTGGATGGTGCCCAAGTCGGGTGCCGCGCCCACCCAGACCTCCCCGGTCGGCGCGCAACGCAGGGCGTAAATGCCGGCGGAAATCTTCCGCTCCTTGTAGGCGGCCACAGCGGCCTTCTTGTCCTCGGTCTTCATAACCAGCCCCGTTCCCATCGCCATCGCCCGGCCGTGCGCGCATCGGCGCGGCCTCATCCGGACATTTACACCCGGGTGATATTGACGGCAAGTTTATTATCCGGGTATAAATTACGGCTGTCCGGACAGAGAGGATGATGATTTTGACCGAAGACCGAAGCTGCACGGCCTTTCTCGGCGAACGGCGGCTCGCCTCGGGCACGCCATGGGACGTGGCCCTGGCCGTCAAGAAGGCCGGCGGGGACAGCGGCGCGATCCTCGTCTTCGATGACCGGACCGGACGGCAGATCGACTTCGACCTGCGGGGAAGCGACGGGGAGATCATCGAGCGGCTGCGCGGAACGCCGGACGGCGTGCCGGCGAACGGCCGGCCGCGGGGCCGCCCCAGGCTCGGCGTCACGGCGCGCGAGGTGACGCTCCTTCCGCGCCATTGGGAATGGCTCTCCGCCCAGCCGGAAGGGGCGTCGGCAACAATCCGCCGTCTGGTCGATACCGCGCGCGCCGAAGGTGCCGAAGGTGGCCGCGCGCGCGAGGCGCAAGCCGCCGCCGACCGCTTCATGATGGCGATGCTCGGCAACCAGCCGGGGTGGGAGGAGGCGTCACGCGCGCTCTATGCCGGCGATCGCGCGCGCTTTCACGGCCTCACGGAAGGCTGGCCGACCGACCTGCGGGACCACGCCCGCCGCCTCGCGGAACCGGCCCTGATCAGGGGCTGATATCCGGCATGCGGTGTCGGAAGCCAATGGCCTCTTCGGTATCATCGGCGCCCTGCCGCCGGCCTGGGCTGGCGAGGTAGGCCGGCTGGAGCCCCTTGCGGCACCTGCCTTCAAGGTACCACAGACCGGGGCTCCGCGATCGTGGAAACATCCGCGCGAGCACCCCGCGTTGCGGCAACCTCGAAGACGCGAAGGCCGGGGAGCGGAACTGGTTCGTGCGACCGGTCCGTTCCTGATATCACGCTGGCAGGAAAACGGCCCGAGGTGGGCCCACCGGAAGACGGAGACAGGAATGTCGGCAGAAAAAGTAGCGCTCGTCACGGCAGGCGGCAGCGGCATGGGCGCGGCGGCCGCCCGCCGGCTGGCGGCCGACGGCTTCCGGGTCGCGGTGCTGTCCTCCTCCGGCAAGGGCGAAGCTCTGGCGCGGGAACTTGGCGGCATCGGCGTGACGGGATCGAACCAGTCCAACGACGACCTGAAGCTCATCGTCGATCTGACCATGGAGCACTGGGGACGGATCGACGTGCTGGTCAACAGCGCCGGCCATGGCCCCCGCGCGCCCATCATCGAGATCACCGACGAACAGTGGCACCAGGGCTTCGACGTCTATTTCCTGAACGTGGTCCGGGCGACCCGGCTGGTGGCGCCGATCATGGTCCGGCAGAAGGCCGGCTCCATCATCAACATCTCCACGGCCTGGGCTTTCGAGCCGAGCCCGATGTTCCCGACCTCCGCGGTCGCCCGGGCCGGGCTGGCCGCCTATACGAAGGTCTTCGCCGACCAGTATGCGGCCGACAATGTCCGGATGAACAACGTTCTGCCCGGCTGGATCGACAGCCTTCCGGCCACCGAGGAGCGCCGCGAAGCCGTGCCGATGAAGCGGTACGGCACGAGCGAGGAGGTCGCG
Source organism: Azospirillum sp. SYSU D00513 (assembly GCF_017356015.1). GTDB lineage: Bacteria > Pseudomonadota > Alphaproteobacteria > Azospirillales > Azospirillaceae > Azospirillum. The sequence goes on along the minus strand of NZ_JAFIQV010000053.1, from coordinate 16,475 downwards.
GCCACCATCGCCTTCCTGGCATCCGACGGTGCCGGCTACATCACCGGACAGAGCCTCAAGGTGGATGGCGGCCTGACCCGCTCCGTGTGAGGGCGGGAAACGCCCCGACCTTCCGGCGGAACGGCGCGTTTCCGCCAGGCGTTGCAAATTCAGCGTGACGCGCGCGGCAAGGCGGGGAGGGAGGGGCATGACGGGCGAAACGGAGCGGCACCCGGCCTTCGGTCGGATGTTCGGGGACGGGGGTCTGTCCCTCGGCTTCGTCCTGCCCGTCGCGTCGCCCCCGGACCGGCCGGTCGATTGGCGGGAGCAGTTGGCGCTCGCCGCCCTTGCGGACCGGTTGGGTTTCGCCGGGCTGTGGGTGCGGGACGTTCCGCTCAACAGCCCTGCCTATCCCGACCCCATCGGCCATTCCGATCCCTGGACCCTGCTGGGGGCGCTCGCCGCGCGCACCGAGCGCATCGCGCTGCTGACCGGCGCGGTGGTCCTCCCCCTGCGGCACCCGCTGCATGTCGCCAAGGCCGCGCTGTCCGTCGATGCCCTTTCCGGCGGACGGTTCCTGCTCGGGCTCGGGGCGGGCGACCGGGCTTTCGAGTTCGCGGCCTTCGGGCGCGACCGGGAGACACGGAGGGACATTTTCCGCGACGGCTGGCGCCGCGTCGCTGCGGCGCTGGGACCGGAAGCCGCCGTGATCCCGGACATCGCGGGCGAAGAGACGGTTCGGTTGGAGATGAGGCCGCGCCCCCTGTTCGGCCGCATCCCCATGCTCGCCGTCGGATCGGCCGCGCAGCCCCTGGAATGGATCGCCCGCAACGCCGCCGGCTGGGCCACCTACCACCGGCCCTTTCCGGCGCAGAGGGACCGCATCGGCCTGTGGAAGGCCGCCGTAACGAAGGCCGGAGGCCCGTTCCGAGGCTTCAGCCAGACCATGGCGCTGGATCTGCGGGAGGATCCGCACGCCCCGGCGGAGGAGATCGAACTTGGCTACCGGTTGGGCCGGAACGCGCTGGTCGACGCGCTCCATGGGCTCCGCGCCATCGGCGTCCACCACGTGATGTTCAACCTGTCCCGCACATCGCGCCCGGCGGCGGAGGTGATGGAGGAACTGGCGTGCGAGGTGATGCCGGGGCTGGCCACCTCCTGAACGGCAATGGCGAAGAGTTCGGAACGCAAAAGCGCGACGATCGTTCGGAGTGAGCGTTTGTGTTTGCCCGAAAGGTCAAATTCATCTTGCCATTATCGCTCCCTGGTGAATGATGGAAGGACTCGACATGATGATTCGCAAGACAGGAACCGCGATGACCGACGAGGATCTCAAGGCTGCCATGGAAGCGATACGGCAGGCGAATGAGCGCGTCAGGCAGTCGCCCGAAAACGCACGCCGTTTCCTCGATAAGATCTATTCGCCGACGGCCGACAAGGACGATACGGAATAAGCCTGCGCAATGACCGAACTCTCCAACCCGTTCGTGCTCGGTTATCATGGATGCAGGAAAAGCGTGGGCGAGGATATTCTCGCTGGAAAAGTTCCTCATCTCAAGGACAGCAGGAACAGGTGGGATTGGCTTGGGTCGGGCATCTATTTTTGGGAAGCCGATCCAAAGCGTGGATACGAGTGGGCTCTCGACCGATATGGCGCTGCCGATGCCTTCGTCCTCGGTGCCGCGATCCATCTTGGCTACTGCCTCGACCTGATGTCCCGTGGCCCGCTTGATCTTCTGAAACCGGCCTACGACACCTTGTTGAACGCCCATAAGGAATCCGGTGAGCCGCTCCCGGAGAACAGGAAGACCAGGAAAGGGCCATCCCACGCCCTTGACTGCGCCGTGATCAACACGCTTCATGTGACCCGCGCCGAAAACCAGCCGTTTCCCCTACAGCCGTTCAACACGGTGCGCGGACTCTTCCAGGAAGAGCCGCCAATTTTTCCGGATTCGATGATCATGTCGAGGACGCATGTCCAGATTTGCGTCCGTACACCGGAAGAAAGCATCAAAGGGTACATCCGTGTCCCGGAAAGCCAGTATCTCTGACGCTGGTAGGCTCCACCGGGCGCACGAAGCGACCAGTTTGCCGCAGCCAGAACCGTAAGCGAGCAAGAGAGTGACAGGCCAACCGGCACCGCCCAAAGGGCGGAAAGCCGAAAGCGATGCGCACCCCGAGATCGGAATATCGGCTTAGCAAATCGTCACAGCAGCTTGGTCCGTTCGCTGAACAGCACGATCCGTCCATAGAGGAGGTCGGGCACGCGCCCGTTTTCGGTGTCCTGGCGCCTGGCGCGGTCGAGTTCGTTCCGCAGGTCCTCGTAGTCGGCGTAGGCGAAGGACAGTTCCTCCAGCTTCGCCTTGGCGCCTTCCAGTACCCGCATGGTCCGCAGCACGGTCGCGTCGTCGCCGGCCGCGACCGCCTCCTTCAGCTTGCCCAGCATGGCGGTCCGGTCCGAGCCGATCAGGTCGATCCGCCGGCGCAGGCGGGCGCAGGACGCCTCCAGGTGCCGGCTGGCACGCGCGTGGAGGTCCGGCTGGCTGTGAAGGGCGGGATCGCTCATCCGGGCGGTTCCATGTCCGAGTAGGCGGCGGTGCCTGCGCCCGCACCGGTGCCACGGGAGGCAGCCGGCGCGTGCGTCAGGGAGCCACTATAGTCCGCTCCATGGTCCGGCCGTTCCCGTCAAATTCGCGGTAACGCCGGACCACCACCTCCTCAACCCCTTTCGGGTTTGGTGGCCGCGAAGGCGGCCCGCCTTCCGACGGCCGGCCGCTTGCCCCGATGCTCCCTGGGCTTCTGATCCCCGGGCTGCTGCTCCGTGGCCTTGAAGGGCGCGCCCGCCCTCGGCGGCTTGCCCGGCCGCGCCGGCCCGCCGGCCTCGTCCGTCCCGCCGGACCGGGGCTTGGCGAAGGCCCTCGGCCGCTTGGCGGGGCCGGTCGCCTCGGGCGCGTCGTCGCGGGCGGGCTCGATGCGCACGTTGCCGTCCTCCTCCACGGGGCGCCGGATGGCCGCGGTGAACTGGTCGGCGAGGTGCCGGGCGATCTCGAAGCGGGTCTCCCGGTCGAAGATGCGGATGGCGCCGATGTCGCGCTTGGTGACATGGCCGCGCCGGCAGATGAGCGGCAGGAGCCAGCGCGGGTCGGCGTTCTGGGCGCGGCCGATGTTCATGCGGAACCAGACCGTGTCCTCGGGGCCGCGGTTCCGGGCCTTCGGCTCGCCCTGTGGATCGGGGGCACCGCCATCCAGCATGTCCTCGGGTGCCGGCAGGGCGGCACGATACAGCCGGACCAGCGCGGCGGCGATCTCCTCCGGGCTGCGCCCGGCGACGAGCGCGCGGACGGCGGCGCGGTCCTCCTCGGAAAGCTCCTCGCCCGTGGCGATGTCCGCCATCAGCCGCTCCTGATCGCGCGCCCGGATTTCCTCGGCCGAGGGCGGGGCCATCCAGGCGGCATCGACGCCGACCGCGTCCAGCAGCCGCTCGGCCTGCCGACGGCGGGTGTGCGGGACCAGGAGCACCGAGACGCCCTTCCGCCCGGCGCGGCCGGTCCGGCCGCTGCGGTGCTGGAAGGTCTCGCGCCCCTTCGGGATGTCGGTGTGGATCACGAGGCCGAGGTCCGGCAGGTCGATGCCGCGCGCCGCCACGTCGGTGGCGACGCAGACGCGCGCGCGCCCGTCCCGCAGGGCCTGAAGCGCGTGGGTGCGCTCGTTCTGGCTCAGCTCGCCGGACAGCGCCACCGCCGCGAAGCCGCGCTCCAGCAGCTTGCCGTGCAGCCCGCGCACCGCCTCGCGGGTCGCGCAGAAGACCATCGCCGCGCGGGAATCGGCGTGGCGCAGCACGTTGACCACGGCGTGCTCGACGTCGTTCGGCGCGATGCGGATCGCCCGGTACTCGATGTCGCCGTGTGCCTGGTTCTGCACGGACGTCGCGATGCGGAAGGCGTCGCGCTGGTAGCGCTTGGCGAGCCCGACGATGTCCTTGGGCAGCGTGGCGGAGAACAGGAGGGTGCGGCGGTCGGCGGGGGCGGCGTCGAGCAGGAACTCCAGATCCTCCCGGAAGCCGAGGTCGAGCATCTCGTCGGCCTCGTCGAGCACCACGGCGCGGAGCTGGCCGGTTTCCAGGTTGCCGCGCTCCAGATGGTCGCGCAGGCGGCCCGGCGTGCCGACGACGATGTCGGCGCCCTGGTGCAGCGCGCGCTGCTCGCGCCGGATGTCCATGCCGCCGACGCAGGACACCACCCGCGCGCCCGTGTGGGCGTAGAGCCAGCCCATCTCGCGGTGAACCTGGAGCGCAAGCTCGCGGGTGGGCGCCACGACCAGGGCCTGCGGTTCGCCCGTGGCCCGGAAGTGCGCCCCCTCCTCCAGCAGGGTGGAGGCGAGCGCCAGCCCGTAGGCCACGGTCTTGCCGGAGCCCGTCTGGGCGGAGACGAGGAGGTCGCGGTCGAGCGCGTCCGGCTGGAGCACGGCGGCCTGCACCGGCGTCGGTTCCGCGTAGGACTGTTCCTGCAGGGCGCGGGCGAGATCGGGGTGCAGGGAGGGAAAGGGCATGGTGTGGCTTCGGCTTTGCTGTCCAGAAAGGGCGACTTTACCGGTTTCAGCCCAACAGGACAGCATCGAACGCGTTCCACCGTCCCGTGCACGGTGAGAAAGGACGAATCACTCCCCCTCCCGCCGCAGGGCGCTGGTCCGCGCGCCGTTGCCGGGACCCCAGCGCTTCAGCAGCCACATCACGGTCATGATCACCAGCGCGAAGAGCAGGGCGGCCACCGCGATGCGGGTCTGCCCGGCGCCCGCGGCCATGCCGATGGTGCTGGACATCCACAGGCTCGCTGCGGTGGTCAGCCCGTAGACGCTGCCTCTGGAAACAAAGATGGTGCCGGCGCAGAGGAAGCCGATGGCCTGCGCCAGTCCCTGGATGGCGCGGGTCGGGTCGGGGTCGGAGTCACCACGGATCGACAGCTCCTCGAACAGCTCCAGCGCGATCAGCATGGTGACGGCGGAGCTGAGGGCCACGAGCATGTGCGTCCGCACCCCGGCCGAGATGCCGCGCACCTCGCGGTCCAGGCCGATCAGTAGCCCGAAGCCGCAGGCGATCCCGAGCCGCCAGAGCATCTCCTCGAACGGAATGACCGTCGTTCCCCAGAGCCCTTCCAAGGGACACCTCATCCATTGCTGTTTTGTTACAGGCCTCCTCAACAGCGCAACCGGGGTGATGATCCGGCCCGACAAAGACGGGTGTTCGGAACCCGCGCGGACTGGTCCGGTTGGACGGGGGAGGTTCCGGCTTTCAGAAGGACAAGGCCATGCATCGCCGGCTCGCCGCCCGTTTCCTGCCCGCCCTTCTCCTCGCCTGGGTGGCCTTCGCCCCCGACGCCCGAGCCGAGCGGGCGGTCACGCTCACCGACAGGCCTGAGGATTCCGCCTGCCGCTTCTGGGACCAGTATCCGGATGCCCGCAAGACCGTGCGCTGGTCCGGCGCCTGCCGGGACGGCTGGGCGAACGGGCCGGGCGTCCTGGAATGGTCCTACGCCGGGCATTACGACGGCCGCGTCGAAGGCACCCTGCTGGAGGGGCGGCTGGAGGGCCGGGCGCGCGTGAGCTGGCGCGACGGCCGGCGGCTGGACGGCACCTTCCACCGGGGGCGGGCGTCCGGTCCCGGCGTCCATGTCTGGCCGGACGGCCGGGTCTATGAGGGCGAATGGCGGGACGACCGCCGGACGGGGACGGGCACGCTCACCTTCCCGAGCGGCAACCGCTATGTCGGGGAATTCCACCGCAACCGCCCGACCGGCGAGGGCGAGTTCGTGACCGCCGAGGGCCGCCGCTACCGGGCCCGGCTGGACGCGCGCGGCATGGTGGGTCCCGGTGCGCCGCTGGACGGCCCCTCCCGCGACCGCCCGCCGCAATCCGCCGCCGTGCCCCCGGCGCGCGAGGAGGAGCCGGCGGGCCGCGGAGTCGAAGAGCCCACGGATCCCTCCCAGGAAAGCCTCGAGGAATGGCTGGGCGTGACCCCGCGGCCGGAGCCGCGCCGGTGAGCGGGGGCGGCATGCGGCAGCGGAACGAGGACGGCCGGACGGAAGGCGGTTACAAATTCAGCGTGCCCGCCCCCTTGGAACAGACCGTCATGGCGGAAAGCGCCACCCCCACCACCGAACCCTCCGAAGGCCCGCTCGGCGACATACTGGAGGTCGGCCTCGACGTGCTGTTCGTCGGCTTCAATCCCGGACTGCGCTCGGGCGCGCTCGGCCACCATTACGCGGGGCGCGGCAACCAGTTCTGGCGCCTGCTGGCGACGGCCGGGCTGACGCCGCGCCTGCTGAGGCCGGAGGAGGACCGGCTGATGCCGCGCTGGGGTCTGGGCTCGACGAACCTCGTGGCACGGGCCACAGCCTCGGCGGCGGAGCTGAGCCGGGCGGAGCTGCGCGGCGGCGTACCGCGCCTCGCCGGGATCGTGCGGGATTACCGGCCGCGGGTCCTCGCCTACACCGGCAAGGGCGTCTATCTCGCCGCCGCCAACCGTTCGGAAGCGGAGTGGGGGTTGCAGCCCGAGCCGCTGTTCGAAGGGGTGCGCGACGTCGTCGTGCCATCGCCCAGCGGCCTCGCCCGCATCCCCTTCGAGGAGAAGCTGCGCTGGTACCGGGAGGTGAGCCGGGTCGCCGCCGAGGGCGACCTCGACCCGCCACGCTGAATTTGAAACATCTGGCCCGATCGCTTAGCCGTCAGGCCAGAAGCTCGCCCAGTATGGCGTGGAGCCGTTGCAGCTCCTCCCGTTCCTTGTCGCCGATCCGCTTGCGGTGTTCGCGCAGGTCCCGCGCGTCCAGCTTGGAAAAATCCTTGGCGATGCGGTGGACCGCGCTGACGAAGGTGACGACCGGCAGGGCGGGGGGTGCGGGCTGGCGCCGAGCGGCACCGGCGGTCGCGCTCTTCTTCGCCTCGCGCAGGGCCTTGACGGTGCCGCCCTCCTTGATGGTGTCCCACAGCCGCTTCTGCAGGGCGGGATCGTCCACGGCGGCGATCTCCGTCAGGATGCTCTTCGGCACGGCGCGGTAGCGCGTCCCGTACTCCTCCAGGATGTCGGTGGGCAGGCGCAGCAGCGACAGGGTGCGGGTCACCTCGGCCTGGCTGCGGCCGATCACCTGGCCCAGCGCCTCGTGCGTGTAGTCGTGCCGGTCGATCAGCCGGGCGAAGGCGTGGGCGAGTTCCAGCGCGTCGAGGTCCACGCGCTGGATGTTCTCGATCAGCGCCAGCTCGTCCGGGTCGCCGTCGGTGATGATGGCGAAGATGGTGGAACGGCCGGCGATGCCGCAGGCGCGCAGGCGCCGCTCGCCGGCGATCAGCCGGTAGTCGCCGTCCCCGATCTCCTGCACCAGCACCGGCTGCTTCAGCCCGTGCCGCTCGATAGAGTCGGCCAGCTCGCGCAGGGCCTCCTCGTCGAAATGGCGGCGCGGCTGGTCGGGGTTGGTGTGGATGCGGTCGAGGTCCAGCTCGATCAGCCGCGGGAAGTCGGCCGACAGGCCGAACAGCGAATCGCCCCCGCGCTGGGCGGCCTTGTCGAAGATCTGGGTGCTGGTTCGCTCGAGCTTACGAGGCATGGCGGGCGTCCGCGTTGGAAAGATGGGCGGCCAGTTCACGGGCGAGTTCGGCGTAGGCCTGGACGCTGGCGGAGTTGGGGTCCGCCTCGATGGCCGGCCGGCCGGCGCCCGACGCCTGGGCGAAGAGGGTGGCGCGCGGCACCGCCGGCAGCACGCGGGTGCGGCCGGCGTAGTGGGTCTGGATCTCCCGCAGGCTCGACTGGTCCTGCGTCAGGCGCGAGGAGAACATGGTCGGCAGGATGCCGAAGATGTTCAGCGACGGGTTCGACCGGCGGCGGATCTTCGCGATCGTCTCCATCAGCAAGGGCACGCCGAGCCCGGCGAACACCTCCGTCTGCACGGGGATCAGCACGAGGTCGCTCGCCGCCAGCGCGTTGATGGTCAGCAGGCCCAGGTTCGGCGGGCAGTCGATCACCGTCACGTCGAAACGGTTGCGGATGTCGAACAGCTTTTCCTTGAGCACCAGCGAGTTGTCGGGTTCCGCCACCAGCTCCGTCTCCGCCGCAGCCAGGCCGATGCTGGAGGGGGCCAGCGTGAAGCTGCCGCCGCACACCGTCTGGAGGATCGCGTCGAAGGAGGCGCCGGCGCGCAGCACGCTGTAGAGCCCCTTGCGGCCCGTCTCGATCTCGCCGGGGTCGAGGCCGAGATGCACGGTGGCGTTGGCCTGCGGGTCGCCGTCGATCAGCAGCACCTTCAGCCCTAGTGTGGACAGGGCGTAGGAAAGGTTGACCGCCGAGGTCGTCTTGCCGACGCCACCCTTCTGGTTGGCGACGGCGATCACTGCACGCCGGATCGCCGGGAGGCCCGAGGGGGCCGGGGCGGAAGAGCCCGCAACGGCGCTGTTTCCTCCGCTCAGGAAGCCCGCTACCTGCTGCGGGATCCGCTCGGCCCCGCTCTCCCACCGGCTGATCCGGGAGCGGTCGTAGCGCCGGTTCAGGTGCGTGTTGAGCCAGCCGGCAAAGCCCTGCTGATCCTCGCCCCGCTTCTCGCGAATCGCCCGCAGTTCCTCGCCCTTCATCGAAACCCTCGCTGTCCTCGTCGGGCGCAAGATGGACGGATGTGACGCAAGCGGTCAAGCCGAACCAGCAGGCTTGCGTCAATTTGCGGGAGGGGGAGGGAGGGAGTCTTCCCATACGACGTCGTATGGGACTGCCGTCCCAAATGCGACGGCGGCAAAAGCCTTGAGCCCGATACGCCCGCCGGCCAACCGGTCGCCGGGACGCGCTCACCCTGTCCGGTGCAACAGCACGCGAGTCGTCGTGTTTCAAATTCAGCGTTGCCGTCCCCAGGTCGATTTCGATTCGGATCCGATGCGGCCTGGACTCCGGCGTTTCAAATTCAGCGTGATGGTTGCTCTGCCACGTGAACCCGCCGCCGTTGCAGCTTCAACGTTGCGACTCGCCGGTTTCGAAAACCGCAGCGGCCCCCATCGGCGCGGCCCCGCGTTTCAACTTCAGCGTTCCCGTCCGGAGTCGATGGGACCGCAGTCCAAGGCCGGATGTTTCAACTTCAGCGTCCCCAAGTCATCCCGGATGTCCCGCTCCCCAGCCCGTTGCGACTTCAGCGACGGCGCTGGCCTTGACCGCCGACGCACCGCCGGACCGGCTCGCGGATCCCCGCGCCCGTCCTATCCGGAGATTCTGAATCGGGACTCATATAGGACATGGTTTCAACATCAGCGTGGATAAGCGCCCTTTCCGTTGCGACTTCAGCGCCGGGACTCGGGGGTACGTTGCGACTTCAGCGCGGCCACCGTTGCGTTTTCAGCGTGCCGCACCCCGGCGGATTCGGCCGCCCGTTGCGTCTTCAGCGTGGAAAAGCGGGCCGCCCTGTGGATCGCGGCCCGCCGCAGCGGCGTCCGCTTCGCTGATTTCGATACGGTCCGGCCGGGTTTCGCTGAAGTCGCAACGGAATCCGCATGGGGTGTTGCGACTTCAGCGAAGGCTGGTGGGGATGCCCCTTCCCAGCCCCAAGATTTCGTGGTTTGTGGAAGACCAACGCCGGGCAAGGAGTGTGGCGAGGGTGTCCATGGGCAAGATCCACGAGCAGTTGACGCTGGACGGGTTCGAGGCCGTGATGGCCCGCACCGAGGACGCCAAGGAGCGCCGCCGCGTCCAGATGGCCCACGAGGCCATGACCAGCGAGATGGACGCCATCGGCTATCTCCACGCCGGCTTCTGCCAGGCGTCGCTGCCGCACCGCAAGCCGAAGGACGAGACCGCGCCCTGGGTCCGGAACAACGGCCGCTACCAGCTCGTGGTGCGCCCCGGCATCCTGCCCCTGCGGGACGGCACCGTGCTCGACGTCGGGGTGCCCTACGGCGCCAAGGCGCGGCTGATCATGATCTATCTCCAGACCGAGGCGCGGAAGACCCGCAGCCCGCACGTCGATCTCGGCCCGAGCATGAGCGCCTGGCTGCGCCGGCTGGGCCTCGCCCCCACGGGCGGCGAGCGCGGCAACTACAAGCCGGTGCGCGAGCAGGTCCTGCGCATCGCGCGCTGCGAGTTCACCCTGCGCACGACCACCGGCAATTCCAGCGCGGAGATCTCCGACCAGCGGCTGATCGACGGCATCAAGCTGTGGCGCGACGACGAGGACGCGCCCGACCTCTTCCGCACGGGCGGGGAATGGGTGCGCTTCGTGAAGCTGACCCAGTCCTTCTTCGAGCATCTGATGGAACACGCGGTGCCGCTGGACGAGCACGCCATCGCCAAGCTCAAGAACTCGGCCCTGGCGCTGGACGCCTATGTCTGGCTGGTCCACCGGCTGCACCGCCTGGACAAGCAGACGGTCGTGCCCTGGCACGCGCTGTCCCAGCATTTCGGCTCGGTCAGCGAGCACCGGGTGCTCGCCTTCCGCCTCAAGGAAGCGCTGAAGGACGTGCTGGCGGTCTACCCCGACGCCAACGTCGAGCCGACCTCCAAGGGCCTCGTCCTGCGCCCGTCGCCCCCCGCCGTGCCCAGCAACAAGCACCAGGTGCTGCGCGTCGCGCGGGGGTAGAGGCGCAAGTCTGCCCCGTCTTACTGGTTCGCGGTGCGCTCGCTCCGCTTCTGGGCAAAGTAGGCGAAGGCAATCACGGCCACCGTCGCTACCAGCGCCGCTTCCACTCCGACCCAGGCTGTGACCAGAGCGATCGCCCCAATCAAACCGGCAAGCACAAGCAGGATGCCAAGGCTACCGACGGCGAACAGCACCACCGTAGCAATGACACTCGCTACCCAATAGAGCGCGCAAAGCGCAAGAAGGCCAACGATCAACCATAAAATGATTACCATCACGGAAACTCCTCTCCAAGCTTCCTTGATTGTGTGTCGGCTGCTGGAATCGTGCAAGCGCGTATGCTTGCTGCACCGGAACGGGCAAATGTCCTCGTTGCGGAGAAGCACCGCCCCTACAGCGCGGGTTCCAGACCGGCGGCGCTTTCGACCGGCGGGACGCCGGCCTGCACCACCCGCACCCCGCTGCGTCCGTTGCCCATCGGCGTGACGCAGACCCGCACGCCGATCCGGTCCACCAGCGCCGGGACGTGGCTGATCACCCCGACCTGCCGGCCGGAGGCCTGCAAGGCCTCCAGGCAGGAGAGCGCGATGTCCAGGCTCTCCGGGTCGAGCGTGCCGAACCCCTCGTCGATGAACAGCGTGCCGATGCCGCCCCCGGCCTTGCCCGCCGCCATGGAGGACAGGCCGAGCGCCAGGGCCAGCGAGACCAGGAACATCTCGCCGCCCGACAGGCTGTGGACGCCGCGCCGCTCGTCGCCCATCTCGCGGTCCACCACCTGGATCTCCAGGTCGGCCCCGGCGACCCGCTCCAGCCGGTAACGGCGGGCCAGATCCTCCAGATAGGCGTTGGCGTGCACCAGGAGCATGTCGAGGCTGAGGCTCTGGGCGAAATTGCGGAACTTGTGCCCGCCGGCGGAACCGATGAGTTGCGACATCGTCGCCCAGAGATCGTGGCGGCCCTTCTGCTCTTCATAAGCGGCGAGGGTGGCGGCGAGCCGGACCCGGTTGCGCGCGTCGGCCTCCAGCAGCGCCCGGACCTCGGCGAGGCGCCCGCGCGCCGCGTCCAGCCGCGCGCCTGTTTCGGCCAGCGCCGTGCGCGCCTCCTCCGGCGTGCCGGCGGGAATGCCCTCCGCCGCGTGCTCGGTGCGCAGGCGCCTGCGTTCCGCCACCAGCAGCCCGGCGTCCCGCCGCGCCGTTTCAAATTCAGCGAGGGCGGCCTCCTCGCCGGCGAGCCAGTCCTCGCCCCGCGACAGCCGCGCGCGCGCCGCCTCGGCGGTGACGTTCCGCCCCGCCGCGGCATCGGCCAGGGCCGCCGCCGCGACGGCCGACTTCTCGGCGCAGCGCCGGGCGGCCTCGCTCCGGTTGGCCTGGTCCTGCTCGGCGGCGGAGAGGCGGGCGGCGGCGTCCTGCCGCTCGATTGTGGCGTGATCGACCAGGGCCTGAGCCCGCTTCTGCCCGTCGGCGAGCGCGCGCTTGACCTCGGCGACGGGACGGCCGTCCAACAGGGCGGCACGCTCGGCGCGCAACAGCCCGAGCCGTTCCGACAGCCCGTCGGCGCGCCGGCGCGCGGCGCCTTCCGCCTGCCGGGCGGCCTCGAGCTCGGCGTCCTTGGCGGCAGTCTGTCCCGTCAGCTCTTCCCGGCGCCGGACCGCATCGGACTGGGCCTGGCGCTTGGCGAGGAAGACCGACACGCGCACGGCGGTGGACGTCCGGAAGCCTTCCGGGTCCGCCTGCACCGCCGGCTTCCAGCCGGCGATCCCCGTGAAGGGAATGGACAGTTCGGCGAGGGTTTCCTCCATCACCTGCGCGCAGCGGTCGTGGCCGGACTCCGCCAGCGTCGCGGCGTGGCGGGCGGCGGCAAGGCCGCGCTGCCCCTCCTCGACCGCCGCGCGTTCCTTCGCCGCCCGCCTTTCGGCCTCCTTCAGGGCTGCGGCGGCGGCCTCGCAACGGTCCTTGTGCGCGAGCGCCGCCGCTTCCTGTGCGGCGACCTCCGCCAGTTCGGCATCCACGGCGGTGCATTGGCCGAGGATGGCGTCCACCGCCATGATCGCCGCTGGCAGGTCGAGGGGTGCCGCGCCATCCGCCCAGCGCGCGTCGAGCGCGTCCAGCTCACGTCCCAAGGCGGCCAGCCGGTCGCCGAGCGTCGCGTGGCGCGATCGGGCGGCGCGCGCCGCCGCCTCATGTTCCGTGCAGCTCTTCAGCAGCGCCGCGACCTCGGCCTTGATGCCGGCGACTTGCCGCTCCTGCTCACCCAGCAATCCGGCGAGCGGGCTCTCACCGGTTGCCCAGGGATGATCGGTTCCCCCGCAGACCGGGCAGGGATCCCCGTCGGTCAGTTGGCCGCGCAGGGTCTCAACATCCTCGCGCTGGGCGAGGTGGAAGCGCCGTAACGTCCGTTCCGCCTCGTCCAATGCGGCGTGGCGGAGGCCGTGGGCCGCCTTGGCCTCGGCGGCCTGCGCCTCCTCCCGTTCGGCGATAGCGCGTTGTCCGGCGCGCTCGGCCTCGGCTTCCGTACGCTCGGCGCGGAACTGTCCGGCGCGTTCGGCGATCCGCGCCAGGGCGGAAAAAGCGTCGCGCCGGGCGGACAGCGAGGTGCGGCGGCGGCTGACCTCGGCGAGGTCGGGGACATCCTCCGCCCGGATGGCGGCAAAGGTCTTCTCCGCCTCGGCCTGGGTCTCCGCCGCCTTCGCCTGCGCGGCATGATGGCGGGCCAGTTCGGCGTCGAGCCGTTCGGCTTCGCCCTGGTGGCGGCGGAGCTTGGCTTCCTCCTCGGCGTGGCTGCGGCCGGCGTCGCGGTAACGCAGCAGGGCCGCCTCCCAGCGCCCCCACTGCTCGGCCACCGGAAGCAGGGCCGCCTCGCCGGACAGCCAGGCGGCGAGTTCGGCCTCCTCGCGCCCCGCCGCCTCGCGCGACGCGGCCAGGGACCGCGCCTCCTCCGCGACGGCGCCGCTGCGCCGCACCGCCGCCGCCAGATCCGTGGAGGAGGATTCCTGCTCGGCCGCCAGGGTGGAGATGCCGCTGTCGAGTTCCGCCGCGCGCTCCAGCGCCGGTTCGGCCTTGCTCTGTTCGGTGCAGACCTGCTCGAACTGGCGCCGGGCCTCGGCGTGGCGGGCGGTCGCCTCCTCCACCGCATGACGGCGGGCGATCACGGACGCTCCGGCCAAGGCCAGGGCGGATTGCGCCTCCATGGCGTCCGCCGCGCAACGGTCCGCGTCGGCCAGCAGCGCGCGCAGGGGCTGGAGCGCCTTCAGCGCCGCCAGCTCCGCGCGCCGGGGCTCCGCGTCGCGCCACGCGGTTTCCGCCTCCGCCGCGCGGGTTTCCGCCTCAGCGACGGCGCGCGCGAGCTGCCCGTCGCGCTCGTGCCAGGCAACGGCCTTGCGCGCGGCCTCATGGGTCTGGCTGTCGCATTCCACGGTGGCGGCGAGCGCCGCCCCTTCGGCGTCGAGCGCCGCCCGGTCGTCGCCGGTCAGGACATCCACGGCGCGGCGCTCCGCGTCGAGCGCGTCGAGGGCCTGCTTCTCCGCCGCGCAACGCTCGAAGGCGGCCTTGGAGATGTGGGAGTAGATCTCTGTTCCGGTCAGAAGCTCCAGAAGCTCCGACCGTTCCTTGGCCGGCGCCTTCAGGAAGCTGGCGAAGTCCCCCTGGGCGAGCAGGACGGAGCGGCGGAACCGCTCGAAGTTCAGCCCCAGCCGCTGTTCGATCTCCAGCAGCACGCCGGACCGCCCGTCGCCGAAGCGCCGGGTTCCGTCCAGGCTGGTCAGGCTCATTTCCTGCTTTTGCAGGGCGCCGCTCGCCTTCATGCGCGCCCGGCGCACCTGCCAGCGGGCACGGTAGCTCTCCCCGTCGGCGCCGACGAAATCGACCTCCGCCCAGCCGGACGTCGCCCCCCGCCGCAGGACGGTGCGCACGTCGGTGCTGTTGATGGCGTCCGGCTCCCCCTCGCGCCCGAGCAGCACGCCGCGCCCGGCGGGCAGCCGCGGCATCTGGTCGAACAGGGCAAGGCAGAGCGCGTCCAGAAGCGTGCTCTTGCCGGCGCCGGTCGGGCCGGTGATGGCGAACAGGCCGGCGCGGCGCAGGGGGCCGCCGTTCAGCTCGACCTCGAAGGTGCCGTCGAGGCTGGCGAGGTTGCAGCCGCGCAGGGCGAGGATCTTCATCAGGCGGACTCCTGGACGGATGCGACCAGCTCGTGGAAGGCGGCGAGCAGGGCAGGGCTCGGCTCGCCCTCGTGGCTGCGGGCGTAGAGGCGGCGGAACACGTCCTCCGGCGCCAGGGCGGCAAGCTCGATGTCGGGCGCGGCCTCGGCCAGCGTCTCGCCGCTGCCGGTGAGCCGGGCCGTCAGCTTCAGGAGCCTTGCGGGCCGGCCGGCGAGGACCGCGTCCACCTCGTCGCGCAGAGCCGGGCGCGGTTCGGCCAGATCGACCGAGACCTCCAGATAGGGCCAGGACTCGCGTGGCAGAGCCGGGTCGAGCGCCAGTTGCCGCAATTCCTCCAGCACAGCCTCCGGGGCCGCGGCCTTTCCCGACGCGGGGAGCCGGTGGATCGCGACGAAGCGCGGCACCCGCAACGGCTTGTGCTCGACCATCCGGCCGGAGGCGAACTCGACGAGCGCGACCTGATGCGCGTAGGCATTTTCGTCAAGCGCGAGCGGAATGGGCGACCCGCTGTAGCGCACCGTCTCCCGACCGCCGACCGCCTGCGCCCGGTGAAGGTGGCCGAGCGCCACATAGGCGGCGTCCTCCGGGAAGACGTCCACGGGCAAGGCGTGCTGGTTGCCGCCGAGGATCTTGCGCTCGCTCAGTTCAGAGAGCGACGCGCCGGTCATGTAGCAATGGCCGGTCAGGATCAGCGCCTCGCCCGGCCGCAGATTCCGCCGCCCGGCCTCGGCCGCCGCGGCGTAGAGCCGCCGCACCCCTTCGATCAGAGGGTCGACACCCTCCTCTTCCTCGACCGGCGGAAGATCGGCCATGCGGATGTAGGGCATGGCGACGCAGCGCGCCGCGACCGCACCCGACCGGTCATGCAGGGGAAACACCATGCGCTCCGGATCGAAACCGCCGTCGCCGTCGCAGGGCAGCCCGCCGATCACCCGCACGCCCATCTCGTTCAGGAGGGGAGAGGGGGCTTCCAGCCGGCTGCCGCTGTCGTGGTTGCCCGCGACCACCACGATGTCCAGATCGGGAAAGCGCAAGGTGGCCCGCGCCAGGAAGCGGTAGAACTGGGCGAGGGCCGGGATGGGCGGGTTCTGCCCGTCGAACACGTCGCCGGCGATCAGCAGCGCGTCGGCCGCCTGTTCGGCGATCTGTTCGAGCAGCCAGTCGAGAAAGCGCGCGTGTTCGTACTCGCGCGAGGCCCCGTGCAAGGTCTGCCCGAGGTGCCAGTCTGCGGTGTGGATGAGGCGCATGGTGCGGAAGGAGCCTATGGCGTGGGGTGCACCCCCACTCTACGTAGCCCCTGGCGGCCCGCGCAACGCGCGCTGAGCGGCCTCCGATCCTTGTCCCACGGAAAATGACAGAGCGATGAAAAAAGCTCTTGCGAGACCGAGTCGAGAGGGCATATAACACGCCTCCCGACGCGACGGACGCCAGACGGCGACGACGCAGCGGGCGCCAAGACAGACCGGCCGATGTTGCCCTGGCACGAGCTGCCCGGGGGCAGGCCGATGCGGCTCAGAGCTTTGAGCTGCGTGCGGCTCAGAGCTTTGAGCTGCGGGATCTTTTAAAAGTGAAGACCGTGTTGTGAGAAGGGATGCGCAGGCGGCGGCTTGGTTTGGCCGATGACGCGGGTCCGGTTCCCGAGTGGGGATTGGGCCAGCGGTCGCCGTGACGCATCTCGGCTAGGTTTTTAGAGACGATGCAGTTTCTGACGCTTAGGTGAGGTCGCTTCGGTGACCCGTTCAGTTGGGCTT
>NZ_JAFIQV010000052.1 GCF_017356015.1 Azospirillum sp. SYSU D00513 | reverse complement strand
GATCCCATCCCGAACTCGGCCGTGAAACACCTCAGCGCCAATGGTACTGCGTCTTAAGGCGTGGGAGAGTCGGTCGCCGCCAGGTCACCCGGACCCAAGGACAACAGCCGCGCAACACACAGCCACTTGCACCTGTCTTCGCTTCTCCATGCTCCCACGAGGCCGACCGGCACAATCGCGGGGTGGAGCAGCCCGGTAGCTCGTCAGGCTCATAACCTGAAGGTCGCAGGTTCAAATCCTGCCCCCGCAACCACATTCATCGAACACGCCGTCGCGAAATCCGCGGCGGCGTTTCTGTTTGTGCGCTACGCCGCCGTGATCCCGGTCTGGATAAGCTGTTCCATGAGCGTGGCGACAATCGTATCCAGGGGGTCCGGCATCTGGTTCTCCGTGTTTGGCGACACGGATCACGGGAACGAACAGGCGCCCAGCCCTGTGCTCCGGTACGCGGCTGGGGCAGCCGAAAAGCTCAAATGCCGAAATTCCAGACCTCGGGGTACGCCACCCGCGTTTTTCAAGGAAAGGCATTTTCCTTAAACAGAATCTTTACCGTGCTTATGCGACCGTCGGTTAGGTAGGGCATAGGCGGAATGATCGACCGAAGGTATTGCCTTCGCGGGATCTGCGAAAGCGTCAAAGACGCCTTCCTCTTGAACAGTGGGACGAGGGCTCAAGCAGTGGAGAGTTGCGTTGAAAAACCAAGGATTTAGCGCAAAGGCACTGGACGCCCAAAAAGCTTGTCCCACGTCAATCCGCCAGACCGCTGGGCGCAAAGGCGCCGTAGCCACCTCAACTCCGCACCGACCTCCCGCTAGATGGCAGCTTCCATGAACGTCACAGCCTCCACACAGAGCTGCGAGTCCAACGCCCCCTGCTCTACGGCGTCAGCACGCTCTCGGCTGGAGGAGGTCAAAAAGACGATCTGGCTGACCCGCTCCGACCTGCGGGCGCCCTGCGACGGCGACCGCCGATGCGGGCCTAGCGCCGCCGGAGCCCGGTCAAGAACTTCCGGCATCAAGCCGGCGCTAGCCGAAACCGGCTACCGCTGCATCAAAGCGGGACTGCGCCTCGATGCCGACGAGGGAAACTACGTTGTTGAGCGTTTTGTCGAGAAGCCTGAGCAGCCGACGGCAGAGGTTGGCTACCTTGGGGAGAATGACATTGTTCGCCTTGAGGACGGCTATGGGAGAGTACGAGCAGCTCAGCATACGCTGCCTTGTAACTAAAACGATTCCACGCCTACTGCACATTTTAGTCGACGGGATCAAGTCCGTGGGCATCCATAATGGCATTGTCCGCATTAATTTCATGAGGCTCGACACCGAAGGCAAGGACGAGGTGGTGCTCCAGTTGGCTCTCCCCCAGTCCCAAGCGCAGTCTGTGGCGAAAGCACTCAACAGCATTGCACGATAATTTCCTAGACGCGGACAGGTGGCATGGCACGTCGGAGCATTCATTCCTGACGAAGCGATCCATTGGCGCCGCTACCGCCTGGCATCCATCACACTGGCCGCATCCCTTGGGTAACGGCCACTAAGCGTTGCGACGGAGTACAAAGTGCAGATCGAGCAGACCCTTATACCCACGGCGAGGTTCAAGCTCGACGGCGGCCGGGTGCACCTCACCGCCTACGGCTCGAGTGCGGCTGGCCTGGAAGTGCGTGTGGACGGACAAGTGCTTGATCTGTGCGACAAGCCCGGAGACGCGATCCCAGGCAACCTCCTCCTCGCGCAAAACCAGCTGGCGAATGCCGATCTGTCGCAGAAGTTCACCAACTGGGTCATCCGTACGGACGGCCAGACGGAGGTCGGGTACGGCATCGACCTTTCTGACCAGTGGACTTGCGAGGCAGACAGCACCGGGTATGTGTCGTCACCGGATGCGGAGACCATCGTTGCGGTAGTCTATCGCGATCCGATCGACGGAGAACTCCTGCCAGTCGTGCCCGGCGCAACCTACCAAGCCTCTGCCTATTTTGCAGCTCATCGCTGCCACGGGGAACTGGTCTTGGAGTTCTACGACGCGGCCAAAAAGCAGCTGAGGGAGGCGACGGAGACCATTCGGAACGCCTTGGGCGGACGGCGGCTTTCCGACTACAAGCGTGCGGTCGTCACTGCCGCGGCGCCGGCAGGATCGGCGTATGTCCGCCTCGTAATGCGCAAGCGTCCTAAGGCCGCCGACAATTACCTTTTCTTCCTGCGCCTCTGGCTAGGGTGCGTTGCCGACGACGCCGTGCAGGAGTGGACCCCGGCCGCCTGGGGACCCGAGGAAATGGACGCCTTGCGCCGTTGCGGTGGCCAGGGGCAGACGATGACGATGACCTTGCCGAGCGTCTATTTCGATGGCGAGCCGCACGAGGTTGCTGTCTTCGATCGCGCCAGCGGAGAGCACGTGTTCGGATCGCCGCAGGTGTTCTCGGAGACGGCCGGCGTGACCGGACGCGTCGAGGCGCTGGACGGGACGGTGGTGGTCGGCTGGGTTCGCGACAAGGTACTCGGCGGCCCCGTCGAGCTTAGCTTCGCCATCGACGGCATCGTGGTTGGGGGTGGGGTGGCCGACCAGCATCGTAAGGATCAGGCTTATGGCTTCCGCTTGGCGATCCCGCGGAGCTATTGCGATGGCCTGCCACATCAATTCACGGTGCGGGCAGCCCAAACGCACGCGCCGGTCGGCGAACTTGCGGAGATCGCTCCGGCCTTCATGACGCCTTGGAGCGCATTGCAGCAGCACGCCGGCGCCAACCTTCCGGCCGCTGCCGCGCCCGCGGCGGGCTACCGGTATCAGAACATCCGTGACTGGCTCAGCGCACTCGGGCAAGCAGAGACCAGCGAGCGCTCGGCGCTTTCGACGACATTGTCGCAACTGGGCTTCCTGCACGAGATCCTGGTGGAGGGCTTCGAGAGGCGGCGACATTTCCCGCGCTTCGCGCTGCCGAAGGTGATGGCGCCGCAGGTCTCGATTGTAGTGCCGGTGCACAACAAGTTTGCCGTCACCTACAACTGCCTAGCGGCCTTGGCGTTTGCTTACAACAAGGCGAGCTTTGAGGTGATCGTCGTGGACGACGGCTCCTCCGACGAGACGCGCTCGTTGAGCGAGGTCGTGGCCAACGTCATCTATGTGCGCAACGAGGCCGCACAGGGCTTCATCCGGGCCTGTAACCTCGGTGCGAGCAAGGCGCGCGGCCAGTACGTCGTCTTCCTGAACAACGACACCGAGCCTACGTCGCGCTGGCTTGACGAACTCCTGTTCGTGTTCGACACCTTCGAGGGCGTCGGCATGGCAGGCTCTAAGCTGCTCTACGCTGACGGCAAGCTGCAGGAGGCAGGCGGCATCGTCTGGAACACCGGGAACCCATGGAACTACGGCCGGGCTGCAAATGCGCGCGCGCCGCAGTACAACTACGCACGCCAGGCCGACTACCTGTCCGGCGCTGCCGTGATGCTGCCCCACACGGTGTGGGACGCCGTCGGCGGCTTTAGCGAGGAATTCTGCCCGGCCTACTTCGAGGACACGGATCTGGCTTTCAAGGTGCGGGCACAGGGCCTGAAGACGGTCTACGCACCGATGTCGGTCGTTTATCACTTCGAGGGCATGAGCAACGGCACGAGCACCGCCTCGGGCATCAAGCGGTACCAGGAGATCAACCGGCCGAAGTTCAAGCGCAAGTGGGCGGCGGCTTGCCGGTTCAACGGAGAGGAGGGTAAGGACGTCGACCTCAACAAGGACCGTGGCATCCTGCACCGTGCATTGGTGATCGATGCCGAACCGCCGCGCCCGGACAACGACGCCGGCAGCTACGCGGCGATCCAGGAGATGCGCCTGCTCCAGGGGCTCGGCTTCAAGCTGACGTTCGCGCCGTTAAACTTCGCCTACTTGGGCGCTTATACCGAACGCCTCCAGCGGATGGGCGTCGAGGCCGTGTACGCGCCCTTCACAACATCGATCGAGGAACTTCTGACCGAGCGTGGTCGGGAGTTCGACATCGTGTACGTGACCCGCTACAGCGTGGCGCAGCAGGTGCTTGAAATCTTGCGCCGGCTGGCCCCACAGGCGAAGATCCTGTTCTGCAACGCTGACCTGCACTTCCTGCGCGAGATGCGCGAGGCGATCGCGGCCAACAACCAGGACGCCCTGCTCGACGCCCTCACCATGCGCGACCAGGAGTTGGAGGTGATGCGGCGAGTGGACGTGACGCTGTCCTACAACACGACCGAGCACGCTGTCATCATGAGCCATAATCTGGCTTCAACGAAGGTGGCGACGTGCCCGTGGGTGGTTGATGTGGTGGACGATATCCCTGGGTTCCAAGCGAGGCAGGATGTGGCGTTCCTTGGGGGTTTCGGACACCCGCCGAACCGGTCGGCAGTGCTGTTTTTCATTCAGAAGGTCATGCCGTTGCTGCGCAAGCGGGTGCCTGGGCTGCGGTTCCGCATCTACGGCAGCCGGGTGCCGGACGAGATCCGCGCGCTGGCGAGCGAGGACGTCGTGATCGAGGGTTACGTCGAGGACGTAGCGGACGTCTACAACGCCTGTCGGGTGTTCGTCGCGCCCCTAATTACTGGCGCCGGGATCAAAGGCAAGGTGATTGACGGGCTGGCCTATGGCACGCCGTCAGTGCTGTCGACGATTGCCGCCGAGGGCACAGCAATCCGCCAGGGTATCGACGCGCTGGTCGCGGAGACGCCGGAAGAGTGGGCCGATGCCGTAGCGCGGCTGTACACAAACCAGACGCTCTGGGAGGCGTTGTCGATGCACTCTCGCGAGCAGGCACGAACCGTGTACTCGTTCGAAAAAGGCAGGATGCTGATGCGCAAGGCTCTGGAGATGGCCGGAATCTATGTCCCGGACACAGCGAATGCGCTCGTGCCGCTAAAGGCGCGCACCTAACGTCGCGAGTTTTGCCTAACCGTCGTCGAGTCGATTGAAAGAACGTTGCTAGGAGCGTTAAGTACATAAACGCTCCTGTTCAAAGTTGAGGGGGTGCAAGGTGGAGCTTGCTGCTGTATCAATAGTTCCAATTAGAGCATGTGAGGCTCTTCCGTCGGGAAAGGTGTCCTTGAGTGTTGGGCGTAATGTACTTCGCGCCGAGGCTACCGGAGGCAGCCCCGACGAACGGTATGCTTTCTGCATCTTGCACTTGCGATTGACAGCTACACCTTCCCATTCGGGCCGGAGTGGCAAAGCAATTGTAAGGTGGCAGGACATACCGATCGCCACAGCGACCGTTCCCTCATACGGGTCCGTATGCACTCAAATTCCTTTAGAAGGCTTCAAGACTCCTTCGACATTTGTACTCGATGTCTCACTCAGTGAGGAGCAGTGGCATTTTGATGGTGACTTCGACGTTTTTAAGTTATCTGGAGCAGTCACCGCCGAAATTTTTGTTGAGATCAGTCAAAACCCAATTGGCCGTCGCGCGTACATTGTCCGTTCCGCAGAGTCCTGGTCGCGGGAGATGGGGTTGCATGGTGACTACCTAACACCCTCTTGCAGCGAAAATATTGAAAAAAGGATATTGGGTGCAATTACACGGAGGCATGGCTTCTCGCTAGTCAGATTAGGCGACGGCGAGGGAAGGGTATTGGGCTACCCAGGACATTTTACGGATCAGGAGGTGCTCGCACAGGTCCTGCACTATCAGTTTGGACCGGAGTCCATGCAGCGCGTGAAGGCCGCTGACCCCGATAATTGGATAGGAGCATCGATGAGTTTCCTGAGAGGAAAACTCGAGCAATCAGTGCAGAATGCCGATATGCTCGGCGTTCCAGTTTCTGAGTTCTATTGTGGTATGCAAAAGGCCATCACCCACGGCATGCTCGGGTACGCCTGCGCCATGCTTTATGCTATGTCTAGCACTCGGCCATTGAAGCCGACCGATTATGTTGGCACAAATGTGTTCCAGCTTGCAGCAGCTAAGGGGGCAATTTTCAAAAATATCGTCTTGCAGGCGAAATGGATATACTTGGTTGGGCCATGGGACCTCCGACCTGACTTAGCTAACGTTTTCGGGCGAGCCGACCTCAATTACATAAGGGTTCCTGGCCATTACACATGGCGCGGAAGTACAGGGTTTGGTCAGTATCCCGACCTATATAGATACGTCGAAACACGGCTTCTGAAGCTTGGCGACATCTCTGGATGCCTTTTTCTTGTCGGAGCCGGCATACTCGGGAAGTACTACTGCGACCTCATAAAGCGGCAGGGTGGGGTTGCCCTAGACATAGGTTCTGTATTCGACTCATGGGCCAAACGCGGCCTTCCATATGCCGTTGAGAATACTGATATAGAAATATCTAAGTTATCTCGGGAAAATCAGTAGCAGATTGATACACTTGGAGCATCCGGATGAGCGACGCCACGGTAAAGGTTGTTGTGCCCTCTAGCGCTAACGAGATCACATGGGCACCACTATTGGATAAACTCGAGCGCTTTGTTTATTCAGCGAATCGCCGTATTAGTGAAAAAGGGATGCTATATTACCAAGCTAGGGCAATCGAAACAGGGGTCATTGTTGTTCCCTCTCCTGCGAATGGAAATGAGTTACAACCCTTAGGTTCGCTTCGGTGCGCTGACAATCAGGTTTGTTACTTCTTTAATGATACCGATCCATTTTGGCTCATGACTGACGAGATCTCGAAATCGCGGGGAATCTCGTCCGCATACTATCCTTCCTCGCGTACCATAATTGCTTTTTCTCCAATCAGGGTAGACCATGAACTCATCGAATTTCTTGACCAAGAAACAGCACGTCTCCACACTGAGCTAGGCACAGGCATTGCAAAATTCGATGTCCGCCCTCTGATTGGGCATCAGAACTTCGCTCATCATGTCTGGAATGAACTCTCTCCTTTGGTTGAGACCATTTGGGAGCACGCACTTCAAATTCGAAATTTGTATGTGACGTACTCTCCCATCTTTGACCTAAGCAAAGCTCTCCCAGCAGTTAATGTCCACAAAATAGTCGCTGAGCGCGAAGCGCTTTCCATCGGGACGCTGTGGGTCCCAATTGGCGGCGCAAAGGTTAGCGCGAGGACAAAGCGTTTGTGCCTTGACGCCTCAATGGAGGATCTCACAGCCGATGAGGCGCGCGTGCTGGAGGAAGTAAAGACTTATGATAACATCATATGGGTTTCTGTACGATCTCACAACCGTACACTAGTGAATCAGGTTGCTGCACTCTCCCAAATCTGTGCAGGGGTCCTTTCATTGAGCTCGAGGGTCGCTGTCGTGCTGGATGGATTTTCTCTTCCACGCGATATTGATAGTAATCGGAGCTATCGCGCAATTAGATTTTTGGATAACTCGCTTCAACTGGCGCAGCAGACTGCATCGGTTGCGGATGAGGTTATACTAGAGACTGAAAGGTTACTGAAAGGCGCCGCTAAGAGAATGTACAATGGTGCTGGAGTCCGGCTTCCATTGTCTCTTTCGCTTGCGTCTGTATGTAGCTTCTACATCTGCCACCACGGTACACAGCAACACAAAGTAGGCTGGTTTTTCAGTATTCCTGGTGTGGTCCATACGAATAGGCACGTAATTGCGAGCAAGCCAGCCGGATGGGTCAGAGATCAATCAGAGGGATCGCTTGCGCCCCAATACGTTGGTGAGGAAGACGTAAGAAATTCTGCAAAGGTAAGTGAACCGGAGTACTTTGGGTCCTACGATCTAGTAAATGTTTTTGGAATAATCTCTCAAGCCAGCAATATCGTTCACAGGAAGGAGCCCACCATGCGCGTTGAACGACGGTCAGATGTTATCAATGAGTTCACAAAAGAGTTCCCTCAATGTCGTTACTTAGAGGTCGGCCTTTGGAAGGCCGAGACATTCCGTGAGGTCATCGCTCATTTGAAGGTGGGTATTGATCCGAATTTTCGTTTTTCAAGAGCTGATGTGGAGAAACCAGGGGTCATTCTCGAGGAAGTGAAATCGGATGACTATTTCTTCGGCGAGCGGCATAAAGATTTATGCTTTGACGTTGTCTTTCTGGATGGTCTGCATACATTTGAGCAGACATTGCGCGACTTTAACAATGCACTGGTTAAGCTGGACCGAAACGGCGTAATTATCATCGACGATGTGCTTCCGTCGTCCTATCTGGCAAGCATCAGTGATCCCGGCCTCGTATCTAAAATACGATCGCCGGATAACCCGTTCAATGATAACTCGAGCGCTTGGATGGGTGATGTTTACCGGCTAGTGTACTTTATAGAGACATTCTACCCTATGATTGAATTTGCGCTGGTCAAAGAAACCCAGGCCCAACTCGTTTGCTGGCGCAGACGAACAGCTCGCAACATTCTAGGGGTAGGATTTGGGAAAGTTGAAGCAATTTCCAGAGTTGATTATGCCCATTTGCTTGCAGACTACAAAAGATTCAACGCTCTGTCCCTTGCTGATATAAAATCAAGGTATAGCAGCGAGATCGGGTCTGTTTCTAGGGATTAACGTCAGCACAACTTGCCATCGCTCAAGCGGCTGGTCAGACGACGAAGATCGGCTGACCAGTGACGCGGTTGTATGGAGACAGCCAAAGCTGATGCCGGCAAGTTGGTGTCCCTGATCACACAACGCGGACAGAATCCGGGCGCCAGAGGCCGAGCATGCGGTTCGGGACGAGGACGGCAACCGCGATCTCGGTCTGTTGCCGGTCGTCGGTGTGGAAGCGTAGACCATCCCCGATCACGTGTTTGTAGCGGCTGAAGAAGGCCTCCGGGAGCGCACGCACGTTGAAGCCGGACGTCGTCTGCCATGCCATGCGACCATCCTCGGCGATGGCCTGCAGATGCCGATCTCGCGGTGTCGCGTTGCTCTGCGCGGTGTCGCTCGGAACCGCCGTGGAGCGCGGTAGCACGACCACGGCCGCTCTCGGATGCCGCTCCGGTCGTAGGCGCCATTGGCGACGACGGCATTGAGGGGCTTGACGATCTGGTCCAGCAGAGGGCCGACTTGCCAGGCGTGTCCACGTCATGATCGGTCCGTGTCGCGGTGACGATGCGCTTAGTGGTGGCATTCAGGCCGACGTGAGGCTTGCGCCACGCGCGGCGCCGGCGTGTGCCGTGCTTCTCAACCAGCCAGTCACCGGGCGCGCACAGCTTCACGCCAGTACTGTCGACCAGCAGACGGATCAGTTCGGTGGCTTTCGCTGGCGGGGTCGGGACCGCGACGGTTTGGGCCCAGCGGCGCACCGTGCAATGGTTCGGCAGCGCCAGATCGAGCCCGAGCAACTGGACCAAGAATGCGAGCAAACGCTCCGTTTGCCTTAGGGTCAAGGTGTACACCGCGCGCAGCATCAACGCCGTGAGGATCGCCAGTTCGGAGTAGGTGCGTTGTCCGCCCGGTGTCGCTCGAGTCTCGGCGCGCCAACGCTCCACGGCCTCGTCGCTGAACCAGACGGTCAGGCCGCCACCCGCCCGCAGTGCGGCATCATAATCCTTCCAGTTGCGAACTCGGTGTCGCTGCTTAGGGATGTGGTGGCGACGAGCGGCGTTGGTCGGATCGGAACGTGGAAAGATCGGTGGCGCCTCTCCTACGATGCCGCCTCGCCACCCGCAATCTCCGCCTCGCTGCAACAACGTCGCGTGCGCTGGACTGTTGTCCGAGTTTGAGTGAACATCCGGCGCCATTGAGGAGTGAGCGCCGCCATGTTGGACACTGTGCTTATCGGAAGCGTTGACGTCTGCACAAGAGATCGTGTCGCTGGTTGGGTCGCGAACAAGGCAGACCCAGCCGAGAGCTTTTCGGTCGAGATCCTTGTGGATGGCTCGGTGGTATCGACCGTCCGCGCCAACATCATGCGCAACGATCTTGTGAAGGTCGGCTATGGTCCTCATGGTTTCGAGTTTAAGCTTCGCCCTCACCACTTCCAACCTGGTGGCGGCGCTGTTGTGGAGGTCAGGGTTGCCGACCATGAATGGACCGTCGCCTTCGGCAAGCACGCCAGCGGATCGGTCGGCCGGGTCCATCAGCCGCTTGAGGTTGTGAGCCTCTACGATGTGCCGGAGCAGCGTGAAGCCGTGCCGTTTGAGCCCGTCGCTTTCACCAGGCAGTCCAGCATCACAGTCGGAGCAAAGGTTGCCTATGCGCATCCGGACATCCCGGTTTTCGGAGTGCCAGGGGACGATCCGGAAAGGGAACACGTCTACTCCAACTTTCGCGCGGTCAATGAATACATGCCGCCGGCCAGGTGCTTCTTCTTCCGCGGGGCGCTGGTCGGCCCGACCGGTGCCGTAATCACGGACAACCGAAACATCGCTCTCGAAACCGTGGAAGGGGGATGGGACAGTCAAGGCTTTGCGACGGACGCGGAAGGCGCCGTCTACTTCACAGACTTCGGGAGTTTGGCCATGGACGATTACGTCGCCGAGCCGGTTGTCGCGATCCAGAAAGGTGGCTTCGCTAACTACGCTCTTTGGCTGACGGAGTGCCTGCCGCGAGCCTTCATCGCCTCGCGCCTCCTAGGTGGAGCCAAGCCGAAAATTATGTTGCGCACCGCGCGCATGCCGTCCCGCGCCATCATGGATCGGTGTCTCAAGACGCTGGCGATGATCGGCATCGAGCAGAATGACATCATTATCCGCAACAACCGCTGGGACCGGGTGGCGGACCTGTATGTGCCGATCGTCACCGACCCGAGGTTGCAGCGCCGGGTCTCACCGGCCTTTGCAGAGTGCATCGCCGCCCTCCTGGAGCATCAAGGACTTCGGCCAAAGCCGTGGCGCAAAATCTACGTCTCGCGCCGCGACGCCTCCATCCGTCGCGTGTCGAACGAAGAGGCCCTTATGGAGGCCTTGGCCCCCCATGGTTTCGAGCTCATCTGCCCAGGTGACTTGAGCTTTGAGGATCAGATCAAGGTCTTTTCTGAAGCCGAGATCGTGGTCGGGCCGCACGGCGCCGGCATGGCAAACGTGGCATTCATGACGCCCGGCACGAAGGTGGTAGAGATCTTCTCCCGAACCGTCCTGGAACGCCGCCCCTTCCGCGATATCAGTTTAACGAAAGGGCTGCGGTACTGCGCGGTCGTATCGCCTGATCGGAGCCTGCCGAGTCACAGCAGCGACTTCACGGTGGCCCCCCCGAGCGTGATGCAGGCGGTGGAGTTTATCGATGCATAGGGCTTCAAGGTCGCCACGCGACAGGCCGGACAAAGACGGGCGTTCCGCGCTTGGCATGCCAATACACATCGCGCACATCTACGCTGATGGCAACCCCTCAGCCCAGATCAGTGTCCGGGCTTTTGCCCCTGTTACGCGGCTGACTGGTGGGCAGGGCAAATGCCGGAGGGTGTCACGGTGTAACGACTCATCGGGCAACCTGCGGGTACCCGGGGGCGCTACAGATCGAAACTTCCTGAATTTGATATCAGGCGGTTCCATGGGAAATCGACATACGGCATGCGGCTCTCGGCTTCCGCGGCCCGCCTCCTGGCCGCCGGCACCGGCAAGAACGCTGTAAGGTCTTGCCCATGAAAGAACAGATAGAGCAGGCCGAAGCCGTCCGTGCCGCCGAACAGCAGAAAGAAGCATTCCACCTGTCCTTTTTGTTGCGGGTGCGCCGGATTAGACAAATCATGACAATGTATACTCTCGGCTGCATTGCCGGAGATTCCTTCCGACTGCACATGTAATGAAGGTGTCACTTTCCCCTAATCAGAATGTCAGAGTTAGGGAACAGGATGCGCCCCAACAATTTCATTGTCAGGGTGCTCCATGCCGACACCAAAAGCGCCGGCCAAACCAGCCATCAGGGTGAAGCAGCTCCAGCGGAGCTTCGGGGCGCGCAAAGCGCTCGACCACGTGAACGTCGAGGTCCAGCCCGGTGAAATGGTCGCCCTGATCGGCGCGTCCGGCTCGGGCAAGTCGACGCTTCTGCGCCATCTCGTGGGGCTGGCGGGCGACAAGGCCCCGGGGAGCGTGGAGATGCTGGGCCGGAGCGTGCAGGCTGACGGGCGCGTGTCGTCCGACATCCGCCGCGTCCGGGCCGATGTCGGCTTCGTCTTCCAGCAGTTCAACCTTGTCGGGCGCCTGCCGGTGATGACGAACGTGCTGGCCGGCACGCTGTCCCGCGTGCCCTTGTGGCGCAGCCTGACCGGCCGCTTCACGGTGGAGGAACGCCAGGCCGCGCTCGACGCGCTGGCGCGGGTCGGCCTGCACGAGATGGCCTGGCAGCGCGCCTCGACCCTGTCCGGCGGCCAGCAGCAGCGCGCCGCCATCGCCCGCACGCTGGTCCAGCGGGCCAAGGTCATCCTTGCCGACGAGCCCATCGCCTCGCTCGATCCGGAATCCTCCCGACGCGTCATGGAGATCCTCGCGCGGATCAACGCCGAGGACCGCACCACCGTCGTGGTGTCCCTCCACCAGGTCGATTTCGCCGTCCGCTACTGCCCGCGCACGGTGGCCCTGCGCGACGGGTCGGTCGTCTATGACGGGCCGAGCGCCGGCCTGACGCCGCAGCTCCTGCGCCATCTCTACGGTGCTACCGCCGACGAGCTTCACGGCGCCGCGGACGGCTTCGACGTCCGGGATGTGGCCTTGCGCGCCGGCCGTGCCCAAGGGCTGAGCGGGGCCGCGGCGGTCGCCTGAACGCCGCTCCCTTCCTCGTACGAACCAACAGCCAAGAACTGGAGCCTCCCATGAAGCGCACGATCGTCGCGGCCGGCGTCCTGCTGTCCGGCCTCTGCCTCTCCGGTGCCGCCCGGGCCGACCTGAAGGAGCTGTCCTTCGGGATCATCTCCACCGAATCCTCGCAGAACCTGAAGCAGGACTGGCAGCCCCTGCTGGAGGACATGGAGAAGCAGACGGGCATGAAGGTCCGCGCCTTCTTCGCGCCCGACTATGCCGGCATCATCGAAGGCATGCGCTTCGACAAGGTGCAGGTCGCCTGGTACGGCAACAAGGCGGCCATGGAGGCGGTCGACCGCGCCGGGGGCGAGGTCTTCGCCCAGTCGGTCGATGTGTCCGGCAATCCGGGCTACTGGTCGCACCTGATCGTCCACAAGGACAGCCCGCTGGCGTCCATGGAGGACGTGCTGAAGAAGGCCGGCAGCCTGTCCTTCGGCAACGGCGACCCGAACTCGACCTCGGGCTTCCTGGTGCCGGGCTACTACGTGTTCGCCCAGAACGGCATCGCCGATCCCAAGGCGGTCTTCAAGCGGGTGGTCAGCGCCAACCACGAGACCAACGCGCTCGCCGTCGCCAACGGCCAGGTGGACGTCGCCACCAACAACAACGAGAACCTGGGCAAGATCCAGGACCGTTTCCCGGAGAAGTACGCGCAGATCAAGGTGATCTGGACCTCGCCGCTGATCCCGGCCGACCCGCTGGTCTGGCGCAAGGACCTGAGCGACGGCGACAAGAAGAAAATCAAGGACTTCCTCCTCGGCTACGGGGTGAAGACGCCGGGCAAGCCCGACGCCCAGCTCGAGCGGGAGAGCAAGGTGCTGGCCGGCCTGAAATGGGCGCCCTTCAAGGAATCGACCAACAGCCAGCTGATCCCGATCCGCCAGCTCGAGCTGTTCAAGGCCCGCACCAAGATCGAGACGACGGAGATGCCGGCCGAGGAGAAGGCGGCGAAGCTGGCCGACATCGACGCGCAGCTCGCCCGGCTGAAGACGCTGGCCTCGGCCCAGTAAGGAGCTGACGGACCGACGGGCGGCGGGCCGGTCCCGCCGCCCTTTGCTTATCCCCCATTCCGCACGAAACGAGCGCGAGCCCCGCATGACCACGTCGCCCTCCGTGGCCCCCGCCGCATCCGCCGGCGGCAAGGTGCCGCTGTCTCCGCCCCTGCGCCAGTCCCTGCCGGCCCTGCTGGGCTGGGCCGTGCTGCTGGCCGTGCTGGCCGCCTCCTGGGAAGGAGCGGAGATCCGCCCCTGGGCGCTCATCTCCGACGCCGGCAACATGGCGACCTTCGCGCGCGACTTCTTCCCGCCGAACTTCACGGATTGGCGCTATTACCTGCAGGAGATGCTGATCACCCTGCAGATCGCCGTCTGGGGAACGGCGCTGTCGGTCGTTCTCGCCGTGCCCTTCGGGCTGCTCTGCGCGGAGAACATCGCCCCGGTCTGGGTCCGCCAGCCGGTGCGCCGCCTGATGGACGCCTTCCGCGCCATCAACGAGATGGTCTTCGCCATGCTGTTCGTCGTGGCGGTCGGGCTCGGCCCCTTCGCGGGCGTGATGGCCCTGTTCATCCACACCACGGGCATCCTCGCCAAGCTCTTCTCCGAGGCGGTCGAGGCCATCGACCCGCGCCCGGTGGAGGGCATCCGCGCCACCGGCGCCAACGCGCTGGAGGAGATCGCCTATGGCGTGATCCCGCAGGTCCTGCCGCTGTGGATCAGCTACACGCTCTACCGTTTCGAATCCAACGTCCGCTCCGCCACGGTGGTCGGCATGGTGGGGGCGGGCGGCATCGGCGTGGTGCTCTGGGAAATCATCCGGGGCTTCTACTTCGCCGAGACCTGCGCGGTGATGCTGATCATCATCGCCACCGTGACCCTCATCGACATCGCGTCCGCGCGCCTGCGCAAACTGTTCATCTGAAGGACCCTTCGCCGATGCGCATCGATTGCGGGCAGGGCAACGAGCCCTGGACCCAGAACCGCGTCCTGTCCGAAACGCCGGAGATCGATCCGTCCTCCGTGGTGCGGGCCTCGGATTTCGGCCGCTACACCTATCTCGGCCCCCGCTCCTCCGTGCTGGAGACGGAGCTGGGCGATTACGGCTACGCGATGGGCGACAACCAGATCGCCCACGCCGTCATCGGGAAATTCTGCAACATCGCGACCGGCGTCCGCATCAACCCGAGCAACCATCCCTGGTGGCGCGCGACCCTGCATCACTTCACCTACCGCTCCCGCTCCCACGGGTTCCAGGCGGAGGACGAGGCCGAGTTCTTCCAGTGGCGGCGCGACCACAAGGTCACCATCGGCCACGACGTCTGGATCGGCCACAACGCCATCGTCATGCCCGGCGTCACCATCGGGACCGGCGCCATCGTCGGCAGCGGCGCGGTGGTGACCAAGGACGTGCCGGCCTATGCCATCGCCGTGGGCGTGCCGGCGCGCGTCCTGCGCATGCGCGTCGACGAGCGCACCGCCGAGCGGCTCCAGCGCATCGCCTGGTGGGACTGGACGCACGACCGGCTCGACGCGGCGCTGGAGGATTTCCGGAGGCTGGACGCCGCGGCCTTCGCGGAGGCCTACGACCGGTGACCAACCCAGCCGACACGGGTCCCACTCAACCGCTCGCGCCCCTGATCCTCGTCGTCGGCCCGAGCGGCGCCGGAAAGGACACGCTCATCGAGGGCGCGCGGCGCGCGCTGGCCGGCGACGGGTCGCTGTCCTTCGCCCGCCGCGTGGTGACCCGCGACGCGCAGGCCGGGGCGGAGGACCATGACGTCCTCTCGCCCGAGGATTTCGCCGAGGCCGAACGCACGGGCGCCTTCCTGCTGTCCTGGCGCGCCCATGGGCTGGGCTACGGCATCCCCGCCAGCGTGCAGGCGCAGCGCCGGGCCGGCGTCGCGGTGGTCGCCAACGTGTCCAGGACCGTCATCGCCGATGCGAGGCGCCGGCAGGCGCCGGTGCGGGTGGTGGTGGTCACGGCACCGCCCCAGCTGCTGGCCGCGCGCCTCGCCGGCCGCGGCCGCGAATCCGCCGCCGACATCCTTGCCCGCCTGCGCCGTGCCGAGGAGTTCCTTCCCGCAGGCCCCGACGTGCAGACCGTCGTCAACGACGCGTCGCCCGAAGACGGCATCCGCGCTTTCGTCGCCGTCATAGACAGGATCAAATCCGGGCCTGAAGGCCCCTACGGAACGGTGGCGCGCCGCCGGGTGGCGCAATGAGGAGACGGAACGCGATGGCGGGAGGGATCGTGACGGCGGTGTGCCTCGGCGCCGTTCACGCCTTCGGCAAGCAGCGCCAGGCTTCATCTCGGCGATGAGGCCGTCGTTGAGCTAACCGGCCTGCGCAATCCCTGTGTCCAGATCGACGCGTTCCAGCCGGGCCTGATGGCGGCCGTTCTGGACCGGGATGCACAGGGCAACATCATCCGCAAGGCCGGGGTCATGGCGATCGTGCGCGCCGGGGGTGTGCTGCGCCAGGGCGGCCCGATCCGGACCGAGCGGCCGCCGGGTCCGGGCCTGCCCTTGAGGCCTGTCTGAAAAGAAGGGGACCGGCGCCGCCGGTCCCCTTGAAGAACGATGAACTCCCGGAACGAAGAACTCCCGGCCGGCGACCCGTCACGCGACCTGCCGGCCCTGCCGCCAGACGCCGCGGATCACCGGCACGTCGCCGGTGTCGCGGACGCGGACGAGGTCGGCGCGGCGTCCCGGTTCGATGCGGCCGCGGTCGTCCAGTCCCGCCGTCTCGGCCGGGGAGGCGGAGACCATGGCGACCGTCTCGTGCAGGGGCAGGCCGAGCGGCCCCCGGTGCAGCAGGAAGGCGGCGTGCATCAGGCTGATCGGCACATAGTCGGAGGAGAGCAGGTCCAGGCAGCCCTCCGCCGCCAGCTCCGCCGCCGAGATGTTGCCGGAATGGGAGCCGCCGCGCACGACGTTGGGAGCACCCATCAGCACCTTCATGCCCTCGGCACGGGCCGCCCTGGCGGCTTCCAGCGTCGTCGGGAACTCGGAGAAATGCGTGCCGAGGCCGCGCGCTTCCTCCACATGCTCCAGCGTGGCGTCGTCGTGGCTCGCCACGATGAAGCCCCGGCCGCGGCAGATCTCCGCGATGATCCGCCGGTGCTTGGCGGAATGGAGCGCGCTCGCCGCCTGCTGGCGCGCGGTGAATTCGGCCATCTCCGCCGGGGAGAGGCCGTATTTGCCCATGTAGTATTCCCGGTACTTGTCCTCGCGCACGAACTGGCGCTGGCCGGGCGTGTGGTCCATCAGCGAGACGATGCGCACCAGCGGGTCGTCGAGGAAGGCGCCGAAAAGCTCCAGTATGTTGGCGCAGGCGACCTCGCAGCGCAGGTGCAGCCGGTGCTCGGCCCGGAAATGGCCGTCCGCCTGGCCGTTGCCGATGGCCGCGACCATCGCCTCCAGGTTGGCGAGCCGGGCCGATCCGTCCATGACGTCGCCGCAGGCGATGGCGTCGAAGACGGTGGTGACGCCGGCGGACGCCATCTGCGCGTCGTGCGCCATGGCCGCCGCCGCCGGGTTCCAGCGCACCTTCGGGCGCGGGGTCATGTGCTTTTCGAGATTGTCGGTGTGGAGTTCGACCAGCCCCGGCAGCAGATGGTCGCCCTCGCAGTCGATGGCGCCGGCCACGGCGCTGTCGCCGCGCGCCAGGTCGGCCAGCAGCCCGTCGCGGACGCAGACGGTGCCGTGGAACACCTCGTTGCGGGTCACTACCCGCGCGTTCCGGAAGACGAGGTCCTGGGACGGTTCCCGGTTCATTGGACGGTCTCGCTCTGCATGTCGACGGTGCGGTCGGCGACGGCCTCGCGGATCTCGTCGTCGTGGAAGACGCCCACCAGGGCGGTGCCGGCGGCTTTCGCCTCCGCGATCAGCCCGGCCACGACGGCGCGGTTGCGGGCGTCGAGCGAGGCGGTCGGCTCGTCCAGCAGCAGGATCGGGTGGCCGGCGGCGAAGCCACGGGCGATGTTGACGCGCTGCTGCTCGCCGCCGGAGAAGGTGGCAGGGGCCAGCGCCCACAGCCGTTCCGGGATGCGCAGCCGCGCCAGCAGCTCCGCCGCCCGCTCCTTGGCCGCATCCGCCCCCGCGCCGCGCGCCCGCAGGGGCTCCGCCACCACCTCGATGGCGGGGACGCGGGGAATGGCGCGCAGGAACTGGCTGACATAGCCGAGGCTGTGCGTGCGCAGCCCGATGATGGCGCGCGGGTCGGCGCTGGCGACGTCCACCGCGCCGTCGCCGTGGCGCACCCGGATCGAGCCGGCGTCCGGCTTGCAGTTGCCGTAGAGGCAGCGCAGCAGGGTCGATTTGCCCGAGCCGCTCGGCCCGTGCAGCGCCACGCATTCGCCGGCCCGCACCTCCAGGCTCGCGTTGCGGAAGACCGGGATCGCGGTGCCGCCCTGGGTGTGCAGCACATAGGTCTTGGACAGGTCGGAGACCGATATCATCGGGGTCATGGCTGGAGCACCGAGGAAACGAGGAGCTGCGTGTAGGGATGGTGCGGGTCGTCCAGCACCTGGTCGGTCAGGCCCTGTTCCACGACCTCGCCCCGGCGCATCACCATCAGCCGGTGCGCCAGAAGCCGGGCCACGGCGAGGTCGTGCGTCACGACGATGGCCGCGAGGCCGAGGTCGGCGACGAGCCGGCGCAGCAGGTCGAGCAGCCGCGCCTGAACCGAGACGTCCAGCCCGCCCGTGGGCTCGTCCATGAAGACCAGCCGCGGCCGGGTGACGAGGTTGCGGGCGATCTGGAGGCGCTGGAGCATGCCGCCGGAAAAGGTCCGCGGCTGGTCGTCCAGCCGGCCGGTGTCGATCTCCACCATCTCCAGCCAGTTTCCGGCCTCCTCGCGAATGGCGCCGTAGTTGCGGGCGCCGACCGCCATCAGCCGCTCGCCGACGTTGGCCCCGGCGGACACGCCCATGCGCAGCCCGTCGCGCGGGTTCTGGTGGACGATGCCCCAGTCGGTGCGGGTCAGCTGGCGCCGGCGCGCCTCGGACAGCCCGTAGACGTCCACCGGCCCCTCGTGCCGGGTGTCGTAGAGGACACGGCCGGCATTCGGCTCCAGCCGGGCGGAAAGGCAGTTCAGCAGCGTCGTCTTGCCCGAGCCGGACTCGCCGACGATGCCCATCACCTCGCCCGGCCACAGCGCGAAGGAGACGTCGCGGCAGCCGACGCGCTCCCCATACAGGCGGGTGAGCCCTTCGACCCTCAGAAGCGGCTGTTCGCTCATTCCGCGGCCTCCGCCTGGCGGGCCTGCTGCCCGCCGCAGTAATCGGTGTCGGAGCAGACGAACATCCGTCCGCCCCGGTCGTCGGTCACCACCTCGTCCAGGAAGGACTCCCGCGACCCGCACAGCGCGCAGGCCTGGTCCCAGCGCTGCACCTCGAAGGGGTGGTCCTCGAAATCGAGGCTCCGGACCTCCGTGAAGGGGGGCACGGCGTAGATGCGGCGCTCGCGCCCCGCGCCGAACAGTTGGAGCGCCGGGTTCATGTGCATTTTCGGATTGTCGAACTTCGGGATGGGCGAGGGGCGCATCAGGTAGCGGCCCGCCACCAGGACCGGATAGTCGTAGGAGGTGGCGATCCGGCCGTGGCGCGCGATGTCCTCGTACAGCTTGACGTGCATGGCGCCGTAGTCGGACAGGGCGTGCATGCGCCGCGTCTCCGTCTCGCGCGGCTCCAGCCAGCGCAGGGGCTCGGGGATCGGCACCTGGTAGACCAGGATCTGCCCCTCGCGCAGCGGCGTCTCGGGGATGCGGTGGCGGGTCTGGATCACGGTCGCCTCGGTGGTCCGCTCGGTGGTCGCGATGTCTGCGGTGCGGGCGAAGAAGCGCCGGATCGAGACGGCGTTGGTGGTGTCGTCGGCGCCCTGGTCGATTACCTTCAGCACGTCGCGGGCGCCGATCACGGCGGCCGTCACCTGGATGCCGCCGGTGCCCCATCCGTAGGGCAAGGGCATCTCCCGGCTGCCGAAGGGCACCTGGTAGCCGGGGATCGCCACCGCCTTCAGGATGGCGCGCCGGATCATGCGCTTGGTCTGTTCGTCCAGATAGGCGAAGTTGTAGCCGCTGGTCATTCGGCCGCCTCCCGCGTGCCGGTCCCGTCGCCGCCCGGCGGGCCGGCGGCCTCGCGGGCGCGCAGGCGCCGGATCAGTTCGAGTTCGGATTGGAAATCCACGTAATGCGGCAGCTTCAGGTGCTGCACGAAGCCCGACGCCTCCACGTTGTCGGAGTGGGACAGGACGAACTCCTGGTCCTGCGCCGGGGAGACCGGCTCCTCCCCCAGCTCCGCGCAGCGCAGCGCCCGGTCCACCAGCGCCATCGCCATGGCCTTGCGCTCGGCCCGGCCGAAGGACAGGCCGTAGCCGCGCGTGAACTGCGGCGGCTGGGTCTTCGACCCCTTGAACTGGTTGATCATCTGGCATTCGGTGACCGTGATCTCGCCGATTTCCACGGGGAAGCCCAGCTCCTCCGGCACCAGCTCGACCGCGACCTCGCCCATGCGGATCTCGCCCGCGAAGGGGTGGGTGTTGCCGTAGCCGCGCTGGCCGGAATAGGCGAGCGCCAGCAGGAAGCCCTCGTCCCCGCGCGCCAGATTCTGGAGCCGCAGGTCGCGCCCGGCCGGATAGGCCAGGGGCTGGCGCGTCAGGTCGCCGGGAGCCGCGCCGTCGCCGGGCTCCTCGCGCTCGATCAGCCCCTCATGGCCCAGCACCTCGGCCACCCGCGGGATGTCCCGCTCCACCGGGGCCGCGCCCACGGCGGCCGGTTCCGGCGCGGCACCGTCGGCGAGGCCGAAATCCAGCAGGCGGTGGGTGTAGTCGTAGGTTGGCCCCAGCATCTGCCCGCCCGGCAGGTCCTTGAAGGCGGCGGAGATGCGGCGGCGGATCGCCATGCCCGCAGTGTCGATCGGCTCGCTGGCGCCGAAGCGCGGCAGGGTCGTGCGATAGGCGCGGACCAGGAAGATCGCCTCGATCAGGTCGCCCTGCGCCTGCTTCACGGCCAGTGCCGCCAGCTCGCGGTCGTAGACCGAGCCCTCGGTCATCACCCGGTCCACCGCGAGGCCGAGCTGGCCGGCGATCTGGTCGAGGCTCAGGGGCGGCGTTCCGGGATCGCCCCGGCGCTCCTCCGCCATCAGCCGGTGCGCGTTGTCGATGGCCTTCTCGCCACCCTTCACGGCGACATACATGGGTTCACTCCCCGATGCGGGTGGAGCGCGGCAGGGCCGCGATCCGGCCGCCGCAGGTGAAGACCAGGTCCACGCCCAGCGGGAAGCCGGCGTGGTTGTCGCGGACCCAGCCCGCGAAGGCCGGCGGCAGTCCGCCGACGCGCAAGGACGCCCGGTCGCGGATGCCCGGCCCGGTCAGGACCCAGCCGGCCCCGGCAGCCAGCGACGCCACCTGGACGATCACGGTGCAGGACCGGTCCGGATATTCCTCGGTACCCACGGCGAAGGCGGAGAGCGGCGGCATGAGGGCGGGGCCGGCCACCAGCGCGAAGACCGCCTCCGCCGGTTCGGAGGCGAGCGGGCAGCCGCAATGGAAGCGCAGGTGTGCTGCGGCTTCGGCCGACTCGGCTGCCCCGTCGAGCCAGACGGGAGTCTCGAAATCGGCCAGCGCCATGAGCACGGCGGCGCTGCCGGCGGAAAGCGGGGCCGGCGCCTCGATGCCAAGCGCCAGATCGTGGATCGTGCCCGGCCGCGCCATCGCGTCCAGCACGGCGCGGAAGACGCCCTGCGCGTCCTGTACCGGGTCGCCGAAACCCGGAAGCGGACCGGTCGGGGGGACCCCTCCGGCGGGCCCCGTGTGGGAAAGGGTCGTCACGGATCAGGTCTCCCCGCGGATCATGGTGAAGAAATCGACACGGGTCGCCGCTGCCTTGCGCGAGGCCATGTCCCGCCGTTCGGCCTGGGCGCGTTCGAGCGGGGCGATGACCAGAGCTTCGATGGACGCCCGCCGTTCCTCGTCCTGGAGCAGCGCGTCGATCACTGCGGCGCGTTCCGCGTGGGAGGCGTCGCGTCCCGCCACATAGGCGTGGCCGACGGCTCCATCGGCCAGTCGGACCGAACAGCGCGTCACGGTCATCTCGCCGACGTTGAAGGCGGCGCCGTCGCCGCCCATCCGGCCGCGCACCATGGCAAGCCCGGTTTCGGGCCGGCGCAGATGGACATAGCCGGACGGCGCGCCCAGGGCGCTCCACGCCTCGTCGATCTCGGGAGGACGGGCCTTGGCGAGCACGCCCATCCAGCGGCGGCGCGCGGCGATGTCGGATGATGTCATGGACAAACCCAAAATTTGTCTAGATGTCTATACCGTTCTTCGTGCACTATGCGCGCCGGGTCAGGGCGCGGTAAAGGCGGGAAGGGTGAATTTTCAATGACAGAAGACGGCGGCATGGGCGGCATGAACGGCGGCGATCTCGCGCGGGGTGCTGGCACCGCCCTGTGGCGGCAGATCGCCGAACGGATCGAGGCGGACATCCTGAAGGGGCTGCACCCGCCCGGAGAAAAGCTGCCCACCGAACACGCGCTGGCGGAGTCCTTCGGCGTCAACCGGCACACCGCCCGCCGCGCCGTGCTGGCACTGGCGGAGAAGGGGCTGGTCCGGGTCGAGCAGGGGCGCGGCACCTTCGTGCAGGAAAGCGTGATCGACTACCGCTTGAGCCGCCGCACCCGCTTTTCCGAGAACCTGTCCGCCGAGCGGCGGGAGGCCGGTGGGCAGCTTCTCGGCCTCGCCGAGGCAGCGGCCGAGGCCGCCGTGGCGCGGGCACTGGGCATCGCGGAAGGGGCCGAGGTCATCGTGATCGAGCGGCTCGGCGAGGCTGACGGCCGGCCGGTAAACGTGTCCTCCCACTACTTCCCGAAGGCGCGTGTTCCGGGCCTCGCCGAGGCCTACCGGGCGTCGGGCTCGATCAGCGCGGCGCTCACCGCCTGCGGCGTCGCCGACTACACGCGCCGGGTCACGCGCATCACCGCGCGCCCGGTCCGCTCGGCCGACGCGCGCCTCCTCCAGCAGGCGCCCAACCGCCCCATCCTGCTGACCGAGAGCATCAACGTGGATGCCGGCGGCGAGCCCATCGAATACAGCGTGGCGCGCTGGGCGTCGGACCGGGTCCAGCTCGTCGTCGAGCCGAACGGCTGAGGACGGGGGATTTCACGCAAACTTAACCTCACCGCGTCGGTTTTTGTCGTAGACCGGGCCAATCCCTTCCCAATCGGAGGCGAATGACCGTCATGACCGGCCCCGAACGCTACGCCATCTATTTCCTGCCCGAGGAGGGCAGCGAACTCGCCCGGTTCGGAGAATGGTGGCTCGGCCGTTCCGCCCGCGCGCCCGGCTACGGCGCGCTTCCGGCGCTCGGCCTCGATCCGGCTTGGCACGAAACGCTGATCGCCGCGGCCCGTCGTTACGGGTTCCACGCGACGCTCAAGGCTCCCTTCCGCCTCGCCGAGGGCGCCACGCCTTCGGCCTTGGCGGAGGCGGTCGCCGAACTCGCCAGCCGCCGTCCGGCCTTCGTCGCGGCACCGCTTGGTCTGCAGGAACTCCATGGTTTCCTGGCCTTGCGCCCGAGCGTGCCCGAACCGGCGCTGGACGATCTGGCTGGCGCCTGCGTGCGCGACCTCGACCGCTTCCGGGCTCCCCCGACGCAGGAAGAACTGGCGAAACGGCGGAAATCGCCCTTGAGCGTCCGCCACGAAGAGCTGATGGCGCGCTGGGGCTATCCTTACGTCCTCGACCAGTTCCGCTTCCACCTGACCCTGACCTGCCGCATCGCCGAGGAGGAACGGTCGCGGATCCGCCGCCTTCTCGAACCAGCCCTGGAGGCCGTGCTGGCCGAGCCCTTCGCCGTCCGCTCGGTCTGCCTTGCCGTGCAGCCCGCGCCGTCGGCCCCCTTCGTCCTGGCGGAACGCTTCGCCCTCACAGGTGAGGGACCGGCCTTTGCGGGAACGATGGGCGCAACGGTGGACGTGGAAACGGCGGGCGTGCAAGCGGCCGGCGCGTGACGGACCGGCCTGCCTCCGGGATTCGGCTGGTCACGCTCAACAGTTGGAAGGGCGACGGCGCCTACCGGGAGCGTCTGCGCGCCATGGTACGCGGTGTCCAACGGCTGCGCCCGGACCTGCTGATGCTCCAGGAATCGCTGCTCTGTCCGGAGCTTGGGCTGGACACGGCAGGCCATCTGGCCCGTTTCACGGGGATGGAGGTGGTTCAACTTCCCTTGCGCCGGAAACCGCGCGCCGTCGAGGGCCGCAGGGCCGACAGTTGGTCCGGCCTGGCGGTGCTGTCGCGCCGTCCCGTGCTGTCCAGCCGCCGGATTGATCTTCCCTCCGACCCGCGCGATGGCGAGCGGGCGGCGCTTCTGGTGGAGATCGACCTCGCCGGCCGCCGCCTGCTCGCCGTGAACCTGCATCTGACTCATCTCCGCGACGGCGGCGACCTGCGCCGCGCGCAACTCGCCGCTATCGTGGCCGAACTGCGGGCGGCGGGACTGGCGGACGCCGTGCTTCTGGCCGGCGACTTCAACACCGGGCCGGATCTTCTGCGCCTGGAGGAGCTTGGCCTGACCGACTGCCGCGCGCGGCTCGGCCTCCCCGCCGCCACGACCATGGCGGACGGCGGCTTGGAAAGCGGAGACACCGCCTGTCCGGCCCCCAGCTGTCTGGACCATGTTCTGGCGGGGCCGGGGTCGGCGCTCCGGCCGGTGCGTCTGTTGACCGACCTGCACGCCAGCCCGTCCGAGGGGCTGCCGGCCGCCAGCGATCATCTGGCTGTTGTCCTCGACTTCGAAATGGGAAGCCCTCTCCATGCACCGCGGTGTCGGCCGCGCCTACGGAGAACCACGTGCCTACGGAGAACCACGTATTGAGCCCCGGCTGAAACACCCAGAACATACGCATCGATCACGTCGCCTCGTCGGGGCAGCGGAGCAAAGGGAATGGACGAGAGGAGCGATACACCGTACTCCTCGAAACATACCCAGTCCGTGACTTCGACGCTATTCCGGAGAATAGCATACGCATCTGCCATCGTTCCGCTCACAACTGCGGGAGCGGGGGCGTGCTTGCGCTTTTTTCTTGATCGAGCGAGCGTGACCAACGTCGAAATGCGCCGGAGCGGCCTTCCCACGGCCTTCGCGCGCGAACGGAGGCAAGAATGATTCACGGCGATATTTCCAGCAGCAAGGACACCGTCGGCGTGGCGGTCGTGAACTACAAGATGCCGCGCCTGCACACGAAGGCGGAGGTGCTGGAGAACGCGCGGAAGATCGCCGACATGGTGGTCGGGATGAAGACCGGCCTGCCGGGCATGGATCTGGTCATCTTCCCCGAATATTCGACACACGGGATCATGTACGACCCGAAGGAGATGTACGAGACCGCCGCGACCATTCCCGGCGACGAGACCGAAATCTTCGCCGCGGCCTGCCGCAAGGCCAAGGTTTGGGGCGTCTTCTCCCTGACCGGCGAACGGCACGAGGAGCACCCGAACAAGGCGCCCTACAACACGCTGATCCTGATGAACGACAAGGGTGAGATCGTCCAGAAATACCGCAAGATCATGCCCTGGGTGCCCATCGAGGGCTGGTATCCGGGCAACTGCACCTTCGTCTCGGAAGGCCCGAAGGGGCTGAAGATCAGCCTGATCATCTGCGACGACGGCAACTACCCGGAGATCTGGCGCGACTGCGCGATGAAGGGCGCCGAGCTGATCGTCCGCTGCCAGGGCTACATGTACCCGGCGAAGGACCAGCAGGTGCTGATGTCCAAGGCGATGGCCTGGGCCAACAACTGCTACGTCGCGGTCGCCAACGCGTCGGGCTTCGACGGTGTCTATTCCTATTTCGGCCATTCGGCCATCATCGGCTTCGACGGCCGGACCATGGGCGAGTGCGGCGAGGAGGATTACGGTATTCAATACGCCCAGCTCTCCACCTCGCTCATCCGCGATTTCCGCAAGAACGGCCAGTCGGAGA
Source organism: Azospirillum sp. SYSU D00513 (assembly GCF_017356015.1). Classification (GTDB taxonomy): domain Bacteria; phylum Pseudomonadota; class Alphaproteobacteria; order Azospirillales; family Azospirillaceae; genus Azospirillum. The sequence goes on along the minus strand of NZ_JAFIQV010000052.1, from coordinate 18,842 downwards.
ACCACCTGTTCAAGCTGGTCCACCGCGGCTACACGGGCATGATCAACTCGCGCGACGGCGAGCGGGGCGACGCCAACTGCCCCTACAATTTCTATCGCCAGTGGATCACCGATCCCGAAGGCACCCGCGAGATGGTCGCCTCCTTCACCCGTCCGGCGGTCGGCACGGAGGAGTGCCCGATGGAAGGCATCCCGCACGAGGTGGCGGCCCACCGCTGACGGTGCGGCGGGGGAGGGGTGCCTCTCCCCCGAATTCGGAACGGTCCAAGGTGCATCATGGAACTGCGTGAATACCGGATCGAGCGGGAACCCTATTACCGCGCCTCCGGCGACGAGGTCGCCCTGTTCGAGGCCGCCTACGCCAGCCGGATGCCGGTGATGCTCAAGGGGCCGACCGGCTGCGGCAAGACCCGCTTCATCGAACATATGGCCTGGCGCCTGGGCAAGCCCCTGATCACCGTCGCCTGCAACGAGGACATGACGGCCGCCGACCTGGTCGGCCGCCATCTGCTCGATGCCGAGGGCACGGTCTGGCATGACGGCCCGCTGACCCGCGCCGTGCGGCATGGCGCCATTTGCTATCTGGATGAGATCGTGGAGGCGCGGCAGGATGCCACCGTGATCATCCACCCGCTGACCGATGAACGGCGCCTGCTGCCCATCGAGAAGCGCAACGAGCTGGTCGTCGCCCATCCGGATTTCCAGCTCGTGATCGCCTACAACCCCGGCTACCAGAGCGTGGTGAAGGATCTGAAGGAATCCACGAAGCAGCGGTTCGGCGCGCTCGACTTCACCTACCCGCCGGCATCGGTCGAAGCGGAGATCGTGGCGCACGAGGCCGGCGTCGAACCGACGGTCGCCAGGCGGCTTGTCCAGATCGGCGAAAGGTCGCGCAACCTGAGGGGCCGTGGGCTGGATGAGGGGGCGTCCACCCGCATGCTGATACATGCCGGACGGCTGGCGGCCCGCGGCGTCGCTCTGGAGGCGGCCTGCCGCATGGCTCTGGTCCTTCCCCTCACGGACGATGCCGATGTCCGCGACGCGCTGTCCGCCGCCATCACCGCCTGCCTATGAGCGGTCATTCCATGAGCGAAGTTCCCCCGCGCCCGGAGGAGGCCTACGCCCGAATCCGGGCGGAGGGCGGGGCTGGGGAACTGCACTTCTCCGACGTCGAGCGGCAGCTCAGGCATTTCCTTACGGCGCTCTGGGGCCGGGACGTGCCGATGCGGGCCCTTTCCGCCGGCGGGGACGCGCCGGAGGCGCGGAGGTCCGGGTTCGACGGTGGGGTGATCCGGCTGCCGGACGCGCTTCCGGCGCTGGCCGGCCAGCCGGCCGAGGCGCTGTTCCGGGCCTCGCTCGCCCATCTGGCCGCGCATCTGATCTTCTCCCGGCGGCAGCTGGCGCGCGGCCTCAAGCCGCTTCTGATGGCAGTGGTCGGGCTGGTGGAAGACGCGCGCGTCGAGCATCTGGCGATGCGCGCCTTTCCCGGCCTGCGCCGGCTCTGGCTTCCCTTCCATGTGGCGGAGCCGTCCGGCGCGCTGATCGCGGCGGATCTGATGGAGCGCCTGTCGCGCGCCCTGATCGATCCCGGATACGAGGACGCCAACCACTGGGTCGCCAAGGGCCGGGCGCTCTTCTTCGACGGAAAGGACCAGTGGGAGGACCCGGACTTCAGCCTGCGCGTCGGCGGGCTGCTGGCGGGTGATCTCGGCAAGATGCGGGTCGGGCTGAACCACAAGACCTATCTGGTCGAACCGGCCTACCGCGACGACAACGGCGGCCTTTGGGAGTTCGACACGCCGCCGCAGGTACCGCCCGACGACCATGACCTGCCGCTGGAGGCGATGCGCGCGGAGCCGTCGGAGGGACAGGAACCGGATGAATTCGACGGTGCCGCGCGGAATGATCCTGCTGCAGCGTCCGCCCCGGCGGGGGAGGCCGACCCGGAGGCGGGCGTTCCCGTCGCGCGCTATCCGGAATGGGATTACCGGATCGGACTTCAGCGGCCCGGATTCGCGCGCGTCGTCGAGTGCCCGGCGCCCCCGTCCTCGCCCGCGCTCATCGACGGGCTGCTCGCCCGGGATCCGGGAATGGTCCGCCGCGTTGCACGGCTGGTCCGGGCGGCGAAGTTCAGCCGGCCGGAGCGGCTGCGGCGGCAGGCGGAGGGTGAAACGCTCGACCTCGATGCCTGTGTCGAGGCGGCCGTCGAACGGCGGCTCGGGCATGCGCCGGATCCGCGCGTCCACGCTGCCACGCGGCGCCGTTTCCGCGACCTGTCGGTGCTCGTTCTGCTGGACGTCTCGCAGTCCACGAACGATCCGGTTTCCGATCCGGCCGGCGGCGCTCCCACCACCGTGCTCGCGCTGGAGCGGCACGCGACGGCGCTGCTGGCCGCCGCCATGGCGGAGGCCGGCGACCGTTTCGCGGTCCATGCTTTCTGCTCAAACGGGCGGGAGGAGGTGCGCTACCAGCGCGTGAAGGACTTCGGCGACCCCTACGACAACGCGGCCAAGGCACGGCTCGGCGGCCTCCGGGGTCGCTACTCCACCCGAATGGGAACGGCCCTGCGCCACGCCGGGCGGCAGATCGCCGGGCAGCCGACGCACCGCCGGCTGGTCCTGCTGATCACGGACGGGGAGCCGTCGGACATCGACAGCGGTGATCGCCGCTATCTGATCGAGGACACGCGCAAGGCCGTCGGGGAGCTTGCCGGCGCCGGCGTGGACGTCTTCTGCGTCCGGCTCGGCGGGACCTCCGCCGCCGATGCCCGCGATCCGGCCCGCATCTTCGGAGGGCGGAACGTCCTCACGGTCGAAAGGCTGGAGCGGCTGCCGGACATGCTTCCACAGCTCTACTTTCGCCTGACCGCCTGACCGCCTGACCGCCTGACACCTGGACGGGCGGCCCTCTTCAGCGCGCGTTCAGCGTGCGCACGGCCACCGCCGCCGCCGCCGCGCGGTTCTCCACCCCGAGCTTGGCGTAGATCTGCTCCAGATGCTTGTCCACCGTGCGCGGGCTGAGGCCGAGGATCTCCGCGATGTCGCGGTTCGGCTTGCCGCCGGCGACCCACAGCAGCACCTCCGCCTCGCGCGCCGTCAGGGACAGGCGCTGCTTCAGCAGGGCGTCGTCGCTGACCCCGCTCTCCTCCGTCAGCTGGAGCAGGATCTCGTCCGGCCCGATCCGGCCGACGGGGATGATGCGGAACATCAGCCCGGGCTTGTCGGCGGCGACGGTCACGCTGTCGGCCCCCTGGCCGGCTTTTCCCTGCCGGTCGGCGAGCCAAACCGGTGCCGGCGGCGGCAGGGTGAAGCCGGGCTGCGAGAAGCCGTCGAAGGCGGCCTCCAGCATCCGGCTCGCCTGCGGCGTGCACCACAGCACCTCGCCCATCCGGTTGGCCGCCAGCAGGTAGCGCCCGGTCGCGTCCAGCGCGGCGCGCGTGCTCTGGGCGACGCGCGCGTTGGCGAGATGGGCGTACATGCGCGCGATCAGCGCGTCCGCGACGATGGGCTTGGTGACGTAATCCACCCCGCCGGCGGCGAAGCCCTTCACGATGTGCTCGGTCTCGCTGAGGCCTGTCATGAAGATGACGGGGATCTGCGCGAACTGGCTGTTGCGCTTGAGCTGCCGGCAGGTCTCGAACCCGTCCATGCCCGGCATGACGGCATCCATCAGGATGACGTCGGGCGTGATCTGCTCCACCAGCCCCAGCGCCTTGCGCCCGTCCAGCGCCACCAGGACGGTGACGCCGGCTTCCTCCAGCGCGTCGGTGAGGAAGCTCAGCGTCTCCGGCGAATCGTCGACCACGAGAACGACGTCACGAGGCTTCTTGTCTGTTGTCATCGCGTTGCGCCGCCTCCAATGCGGACATGTATTGGTTCAGGTCGAAGTTGCTGACCAGCGTCCTCATATGCGCGATGAAGGCCTCGCTTTGCGGGTGGGAGGCCGCGATCTCCGACAGCTTCGCCCTCATGCCGCGGATGTAGCCGATGCGGCCGAGATGGATCAGCTCGGCGATGTCGTGCCGCGGCGGCAGCTCGCCCGGCGCGAAGCCCGGCGCCCGGCCCGCGGCGTCGTCCGGCTTGTCTTCATACTCCCAGGTAATCGCGCGCAGCTTGGCGACCGAGGCCAGCAGCTTGCCGATGGACACCGGCTTGGCGACGAAGCCGTCGTGCGGCATGTCCGGGGAGATCGCCGGCCGGTCCTCGCGCGTGTCGGCCGACACCATGATGATGGCCGCCTCGCCGTGCCCGCCCTCGCGCAGCCGCCGCGCGACCTCCCACCCGTTCATGCCGGGCATGGAAATGTCGAGCAGAATGATGTCGGGCTTGCACTGGTCCGCCAGCAGCAGGCAGCTCGGCCCGTCGGCGGCCTTGATGACGGTGAAGCCCAGCTCCGACAGGATCTCCTGGATCAGGTTGCGGTGGGCCATGTCGTCGTCGGTCACCAGAACCGTCAGGCGGCGGCCCCGGTAGCCGCGGATGAGGTGCTCGGGCTGCGCCGCAGCGGCCGACGGCAGGGCCGCCGACATCATCATCCGCACCTTGAAGGTGCTGCCCTCACCAAGCCGGCTCGCGACCGTGATCTCGCCGCCCATCACCTCGGTCAGAAGCTTGGTGATGGTGAGGCCGAGCCCCATGCCGGGGACCATCTGCCCCTGCGCCGCCTGGCCACGCTCGAATGGCTCGAAGATGCGCTCCAGGTCCTGCGGGCGGATGCCGGGGCCGGTGTCCTGCACCTCGAACTCCGCGATCTGGCTGCGGTAGCGCACGCGGAGCGTGACGGAGCCCGATTCGGTGAACTTGATGGCGTTGGAGAGAAGATTGATGAAGATCTGCCGTATGCGTCCCTCGTCGGTGTGGACCACCGGCGGCAGGTCCTCCAGATGGACGAAGCGGAACTCGATCCCCTTCGCCTCCGCCTGGAGGCGGAACATGCCGACGAGCTGGTTCAAAAGCTCGACGATGCGGACCTCGCCCCGGTAGATCTGCAGGCGACCCCCTTCGATCTTGGAGATGTCGAGCAGCCCGTCGAGCAAGCCCGAGAGATGTTCGGAGCTGCGGCGGATGACCTTGACGGCCTCCTGCCGGTGGGCGGGAATCGTCGGATCGCGTTCGAGAAGCTGCGCGTAGCCGAAGATGGCGCTGAGCGGCGTGCGGAACTCGTGGCCGATGCCGACCAGATAGCGGCTCTTGGCGAGGTTCGCCGCTTCCGCCGCTTCCTTCGCCTTCTGGAGCTGGGCGTCGGTGCGCTCGTGCGCTTCGATCTCCTGAATCAGCAGGCTCGTTTGCTTGTCCGATTCCTCCTGGGCGACCTGCCGGCTCTCGCGGGCCAGGACGAACAGCCAGGTCGCCACGCCGGCGACGATCATCAGGATGAAGAACACCTTCCACAGCGTGCTGCCGATGATGGCGCGCGCGGCCTCGTTGCCGGTGGTCACCTCCAGATGGACGAGCGCCAGCACCGTGCCGATCGCCAGCCCCAGCAGGCCCAGCATCGCGAGGTAATGGCCGAAGCGCGTCTTGAAGGCGGCGGCGATGCGCGCCGGCAGCACGGCGTCGAGCGCGTCGGCGAGCTGCGCGCCGAGTCGCGCCCGCGGCTTGCAGGCATCGCCGCAGCGCGCGTCAAGCGAGCAGCAGAGCGAGCAGATGGCGCCGGAATAGACCGGGCAGAAGGCCATGTCCTCCGGCTCGAAGGCGTGCTCGCAGACGCGGCAGCGGACGGGCGCGCCATCGCCGCCCAGCGCGGTGGCCGGACGGGCGATGTAGTATTTTCCCCGCGTCAGCAGCGCGATGGCCGGGGCCGCCAGGAAGGCGATGCCGAAGGCGAGGAAGGGCGCGAAGACGCGCAGCATCGGGCCGAACAGGCCGCTGTGGGCCAGCACGGCGCCGAGCGCGGCCAGCAGCATCGCACCTACCCCGACCGGGTTGATGTCGTAGAGGTGGGCCCGCTTGAACTCCACCTGCGGCGGGCTGAGCCGAAGCGGCTTGTTCACCACCAGATCGGCGACCAGCGCCCCGATCCAGGCCGCCGCGATGCTCGAATAGAGGCCTAGGATCGGCTCCAGCGTCTTGTAGATGCCGAGTTCCATCAGCAGCAGGCCGAGAATGACGTTGAAGAACACCCAGACCACCCGGCCCGGATGGCTGTGCGTCAGGCGGGAGAAGAAGTTCGACCAGGCGATCGAGCCTGCGTAGGTGTTGGTCACGTTGATCTTGATCTGCGACAGCACCACGAAGAGCCCCGTCAGCCCGACCGCGACCTGCGGGGAATCGGCGATGTACCGGAAGGCGACGAGATACATCTCCGTCGGCTCGGCGGCATGCTCCGGCGCCACGGCGTGGCTGAGGGCCAGCACGGCGAGGAAGGAGCCGATCATCAGCTTAACGGCACCGATGACGATCCAGCCGGGTCCTGCCGCCAGCAGGGCGGCCCACCAGCGCCAGCGGCGCGTCCGGGGGGCGGGGGGCAGGAAGCGGATGAAGTCCACCTGCTCCCCGATCTGCGCCGCCAGCGAGAAGACGACCGCCGCCGCCGCCCCGAACAGCATCGGATCGAACACGCCTCCGGCTCCCTGCCGCCCCTCGAACCGCGTCCAGTGGGCGAAGGCCTCGCCGTCCTGTACGGCGATGAACAGGAAGGGAAGGGCGTGCAGCGCCACCCAGAAGGGCTGGGTCCAGAGCTGGATGCGGCTGATCACCGTGAAGCCGTAGGTGACCAGCGGGATGATGATGATCGAGCTGACCACATAGCCGGCCGCGAGCGGCAGCTGGAAGCACATCTCCAGCGCCGTCGCCATGATCGCCGCCTCGATGGCGAAGAAGATGAAGGTGAAGGACGCGTAGATCAGCGAGGTGACGGTGGACCCGATGTAGCCGAAGCCGGCCCCGCGGGTCAGCAGGTCCATGTCCACGCCGTATTTGCTGGCGTGATGGCTGATCGGCAGCGCGGTCAGGAAGATCAGCAGGCAGGTCGCCAGGATGGCGAGCGACGCGTTGGTGAAGCCGTAGCTCAGGGTGATGGTGCCGCCAATCGCCTCGAGCGCCAGGAAGGAGATGGACCCGAGCGCCGTGTTGGCGACCCGGAAGCCCGACCAGCGGCGCGCGCCCTTGGCCGTGAACCGCAGCGAGTAATCTTCGAGGGTCTGGTTCGCGACCCACTTGTTGTAGGTCCTGCGGACCGGAACGACGCGCTGTTGGACCGCCATGCAAGGCCTCGGGAGAGTTGCGCCATCAAGAACCCGTCGCGGTGCAGACTGACCGTGCAGGCCGCTGAAAATCGGCAGATGAAAACCTCGCCGGCCGCCGGAGCGCCCCATGCCGCAAGCGCGCATGGCAGGCCGCGCACACTTATGAGTGCGTATTAGAGTCCGAAGTTTTCGCCAAGTCAACGAGCCTTGCTGCTCTGCGGTATGTTTTAAAAGCGCCTCCCTGTGCCGCCCGGCCAAGTCTCCACGCGCGCGGACAAATCAGTCATACGAGCCAATTTTATAACGGCACTGCCCCGTTCCGCCCTATACGCGGTTCCACGTATTGCTGCGGTGCATATGTCCGCCGACCATTGGCGCCGATATCGCGACATCGCTCTCCCCTCGCACATCCCCTATCGGCCCTATTAGGAGGTTCCATGTCCTCGGATAAGACCCGCGGCGGCCTGAAATCGCAGTTCCGGCGCAATCTCCTCCTCGGCATGGCCGCGCTGCCCGCGCTGAGCCTGCTGCCGCGCGGCGCCCTGGCGCAGGCCACGTCCGCCGTCAACACCACCAACCTGGCGGTCACCGACAGCACCGTGAAGGTCGGCATCCTGCACTCCACCACCGGCACTATGGCGATCAGCGAGACCGGCTCGGTCGAGGCCGAGAAGCTGGCGATCAAGCAGATCAACGACATGGGCGGCGTGCTCGGCCGCAAGATCGAGGTGATCCAGGAGGACGGCGCCAGCGACTGGCCGACCTTCGCCGAGAAGTCGCGCAAGCTGCTGGTCGAGGACAAGGTCGCGGCCGTCTTCGGCTGCTGGACCTCGGCCTCGCGCAAGGCCGTGCTGCCGGTCTTCGAGCAGTACAACGGGATGCTCTACTACCCGACCTTCTACGAGGGGCTGGAGCAGTCCAAGAACGTGATCTACACGGGCCAGGAAGCCACCCAGCAGATCCTCGCCGGGCTGGACTGGGTGTCGAAGGAGAAGGGCGCCAAGAGCTTCTTCCTCATCGGTTCCGACTACATCTGGCCGCGCACCTCCAACAAGATCGCGCGCAAGCACATCGAGAAGAACGGCCAGAAGGTCGTCGGCGAGGAGTATTTCCCGCTCGGCCACACCCAGTTCAACTCGGTGATCAACAAGATCAAGCTGACCAAGCCGGACGTCATCTACGCCTCGGTGGTCGGCGGGTCGAACGTCGCCTTCTACAAGCAGCTCAAGGCGGCCGGCATCAACCTGTCGAAGCAGACCCTCATGACCATTTCGGTCACCGAGGACGAGATGCTCGGCATCGGCGGCGAGAACATCGCCGGCGCCTACGCTTGCATGAAGTACTTCCAGTCCCTCGACAACCCGAACAACAAGGCCTTCGTCGAGGCCTTCAAGGCCATGTGGGGCGCCGACAGCGTCATCGGCGACGTCACCCAGGCCGCCTATCTCGGCCCCTGGCTGTGGAAGGCGACCGTGGAGAAGGCCGGCAGCTTCGACGTCGACAAGATCGCGGCGGCGTCCGACGGCATCGAGTTCAAGGGCGCGCCCGAGGGCTACGTGCGCATCCACCCCAACCACCATCTCTGGAGCAAGACTCGCGTCGGCCGCGCCCGCATGGACGGCCAGTTCGACGTCGTCTTCGAGACCGCCGACCTGATCGAGCCGGATCCCTTCCCCAAGGGCTACCAGTAAGCGTCCCGGTCCCGGTCCCCTCTCCCCGGCCGGGGAGAGGGGCAGGGCGCGTCCCCCGTGCGGAGGCTTCCCATGTTCGAAGGTTACACCCTGGCGGAACTCGGCTCGATCTTTGCCATGCAAGGGTTCGCCGGGCTCATCCTCTTCTCCGTCTTCGTGCTCATGGCGCTCGGGCTGGCCATCATCTTCGGCCAGATGGGCGTCATCAACATGGCCCATGGGGAGTTCATGATCCTCGGCGCCTACGTGACCTATCTCTGCTCCACCCTGGTGTCGGAATATCTGCCGGCGCTCTTTCCCGTCTATTTCTTCATCGCCATGGCGCTGGCCTTCGTGGCGAGCGGGCTGCTCGGCATGCTGGTGGAATGGGGCATGATCCGCTTCCTCTACAAGCGGCCGCTGGACACGCTGCTCGCGACCTGGGGGCTGAGCCTGATCCTTCAGCAGATCTACCGCTCGGTCTTCGGCGCGCGCGAGGTCGGCGTGGTGCTGCCGGACTGGCTGATGGGTTCGGTCGCGGTCACCGACACGATCGAGGTTCCGATCAACGGCCTCTTCGTCATGGGCCTGACGATGATCATCACGCTGGTGATCTACACGGTCATGTTCCGCTCCCGCTGGGGGATGGGCGTGAGGGCGGTGATGCAGAACCGGGTCATGGCCGGCGCCGTCGGCATCAACACGGAGCGGGTCGACCGCCTGACCTTCGGCCTGGGCTGCGGGATCGCCGGCGTGGCGGGAAGCGCCTTCACGATGGTGGGCTCCACCGGGCCGACCTCGGGCCAGCTCTACATCGTCGACACCTTCCTGGTGGTGGTCTTCGGCGGCGCGCAGAGCCTGATCGGCACCATCGCCTCGGCCTTCACCATCTCGCAGGCCCAGTCGACCATGGAATTCTTCCTGAGCGGCTCCACGGCCAAGGTCCTGACGCTGCTGACGGTGGTCGCCATCCTGATGCTGCGCCCGCAGGGTCTCTTCGTTCTCAAAGTCCGCCGGTGAGGCCAAAGCCATGAAGATCAGCGTCCGCAACAGCGCGCCCCGGCGCGCGACGGGAGAGCTCATGGGCGTCGCCCTGCTCGCCCTGCTCATCCTCATCGTCCTGCCGCTCGGGCTCGACGGCTTCCGCCTGAACATGGTCGGCAAGTACCTGACCTACGCCTTCGTGGCGCTCGGGCTGGTGCTGTGCTGGGGCAGCGCCGGCATCCTCAGCCTGGGGCAGGGGATCTTCTTCGGGCTGGGCGGCTACTGCATGGCTATGTTCCTGAAGCTGGAGGCCTCCAGCCCCGAGGCGACGAAGATCCAGTCCACGCCGGGCATTCCCGACTTCATGGACTGGAACCAGCTCACCGAGTTGCCCTGGTTCTGGGAGCCTTTCCACAGCCTGCCCTTCACGCTGCTGGCCGTGGTGGCGGTGCCCTCGCTGCTTGCCTTCATCGTCGGACTGGCGATGTTCAAGCGGCGCGTCGGCGGCGTGTATTTCGCCATCATCACCCAGGCCTTCGCGGCCATCCTGACGATCCTCATCGTCGGCCAGCAGGGCTACACGGGCGGCATCAACGGCATCACCGACCTGCGCACGCTGAACGGCTGGGACATCCGCACCGACGGCGCGAAGCAGGTCCTGTATTTCGTGAACGCGGCGCTGCTGATCGGCGCGGTCCTGCTCTGCCTGTTCGTCCGCCACTCCAAGCTCGGCCGCATCCTCGTGGCCCTGCGCGACAAGGAGGACCGGGTGCGCTTCTCCGGCTACGACGTCGCGAACTTCAAGATCTTCGTCTTCTGCTTCGCGGCCGCCCTGTCGGCGGTGGGCGGCGCGATGTTCACGCTCCAGGTCGGCTTCATGTCGCCGTCCTTCGTCGGCATCGTCCCCTCCATCGAGATGGTCATCTACTGCGCGGTCGGCGGCCGCCTGTCGCTGCTGGGTGCCGTGTACGGCACGCTGCTCGTCAACTGGGCCAAGACGCTGCTGTCGGAAAGCTTCCCCGAGCTGTGGCTCTTCGCCATGGGCGCGCTCTTCATCGGCGTCGTCATGGTCTTCCCCAACGGGCTGGCCGGCCTCTACCAGCAGTACGTGGCGCCACGCCTGGCGCGGCTCTTCCCCCGCGCCGTGCCCCGCGTGGGCGAGGTGATCCCCCCGCCCACCGCCGCCGAATAAGGAGCATCCACCATGGCGAGCGAAACGGACTTCCTGCTGGCGGTCGAGGGGCTGACGGTCTCCTTCGACGGGTTCAAGGCGGTGAACGACCTGTCCTTCTACGTCGACCAGAACGAGATCCACGTGATCATCGGCCCGAACGGGGCCGGCAAGACCACGGTGCTCGACCTCATCTGCGGCCGGACCAAGGCGACCGGCGGCTCCATCCGCTTCCGCAACCAGGAGCTGACAGCGATGAAGGAGCACCAGATCGTCAAGGCCGGGGTCGGCCGCAAGTTCCAGACCCCCTCCATCTACGACGACCTGACGGTCTTCGAGAATCTCGAGATCTCCTACCCGCGCGGCCGCACCGTCTTCGGCGCGCTCGCCTTCAAGCGCGACGCCGCGGTGCGCGACCGGGTGGAGGAGATCGCCGAGACCATCTTCCTCTCCGACCATCTGGAGCAGCGCGCCGAATATCTCAGCCACGGGCAGAAGCAGTGGCTGGAGATCGGCATGCTGCTGATCCAGGATCCGGAGCTTCTGATGCTGGACGAGCCGGTCGCCGGCATGAGCGTGAACGAGCGCAAGAAGACCGCCGAACTGCTGAACAAGATCATCCGCAACCGATCGGTGCTGGTGATCGAGCACGACATGAAGTTCGTCGAGGACATCGCGCACCGGGTCACGGTGCTGCACCAGGGAAAGATCCTCTCGGAAGGCTCGATGGAGCGCGTCAAGGCCGATCCGAAGGTCGTCGAAGTCTATCTGGGCCATTGAGCGGAGGATCAACCATGCTGTCCGTCACCGATCTGCGCGTGTCCTACGGCCAGAGCGAGGTGCTGCACGGGCTGAACTTCGCCGTGCAGCCCAACGAGATCGTCGCCATCATGGGCCGCAACGGCATGGGCAAGACGACGCTCATGAAGTCGCTGATGGGGGTGGTGCCGACGCGCTCGGGCGCCGTCCGCATCGGCGCCGACGAGATCACCGGTCTGAAGAGCTACGAGCGCGTCGCCAAGGGCGTCGCCTACGTGCCGCAGGGCCGCATGATCTTCCCGGCAATGACCGTGCAGGAAAACATCGAGACCGGCCTGACCTCGCATGGCGGCCGCGGCGTCCCCGGCGACCTCTACGAGATGTTCCCGGTGCTGCTGGAGATGAAGGGGCGGCGCGGAGGCAACCTGTCGGGCGGCCAGCAGCAGCAGCTCGCCATCGCCCGCGCGCTCGCCAGCAAGCCGAAGGTCCTGCTCCTGGACGAGCCGACGGAAGGCATCCAGCCCTCCATCATCCGGGAGATGGGCCGCACGCTGCGCCGGATCCGCGACGAGCGCGGCCTCAGCATCATCGTGTCCGAACAGGTGCTGAGCTTCGCGCTGGACATCGCCGACCGCGTCCTCGTCATCGAGAACGGCGAGATCGTCCATGAGGACAGCCGCGGCCGGATCGACGAGGCCAAGGTCGCGCGCCTCCTGTCCGTCTGAGCCGGCCTTCCTCCCATCCAGCGGTTCCGCAACAGGAGAGTGCTCCGTCATGCGCGTTGAAAAGATCTCCAGGATCGGCGGCACCGCATCCGTCGCCCTGGCGGGCGTGTCGCTTGCGGCGCTCATGACCGGAAGCGGTGTGGAGGCCGGGTTCGGTGCGGGGCTGGTCCCGCTCGCCATCGGCCTCAACACGGCCGTCGCGCTGGGCGTCTGCGTCGCGCTCGGCAGGACGGGCGCCGCCCTGACAAGGCTCGGCGATGCCGCCCAGGGTGCCGGCGAGCCGCCGCTGCTCGACCGCCGCGACGAGATCGGCGCCTTGGCGAGGGCACTGCAAGGCCTCAAGGCGGAGGCCGCGGGCCGCCGGGCGCGGGACGCGGAGCAGGACGCCGAGCACAAGACCATCGAGGAGCGGGCGACGCGGTTGGAAGCCCTGACCAGAACCTTCGAGTCCAAGGTCGGGCAACTCGTGCAGACGCTGTCCTCCGCGGTCGCCGAGATGACCGCGACCGCCACGGCCATGTCCGGCACGGCCGAACACGGCAACGCGCTGTCGGCGACCGTCGCGGCGGCGGCCGGGCAAGCCTCGATGAACGTGCACACGGTCGCGACCGCGACCGAGGAGTTGTCCGCATCCATCCAGGAAATTGCCCGGCAGGTGGCCGATTCCGCCCGCATCGCCGGCCAGGCCGTCGAAGAAACGACGCGCACCGATGCCGTCATGAAGGGGCTGGCGATCAGCGCCCAGAAGATCGGCGAGGTCGTGACGATGATCCAGGGCATTGCCGGCCAGACCAACCTGCTGGCGCTGAACGCGACGATTGAGGCGGCGCGCGCGGGGGAAGCCGGCAAGGGCTTCGCCGTCGTCGCGCACGAGGTGAAGAGCCTCGCCAACCAGACCGCCAAGGCGACGGAGGAGATCGCCTCCCAGATCGCGGAGATCCAGTCGACCACGAGCGACGCGGTCGGCGCCATCCGCGGCATCGCCGGCACCATCTCCGGGATCAGCGGGATCGCCACCGCCATCGCTTCGGCGGTGGAGCAGCAGGGGGCCGCGACGCGCGAGATCGCCCGGAACGTGCAGGAGGCGGCGCGCGGCACCGAGGAGGTGTCGCGCACCATCGCTGGCGTGACCGAGGCGGCCTCCAGCACCGGCACGGCGGCGCACCAGGTGCTCGGCGTCGCCGGTAACCTGTCGCAACGCGCGGACCAGCTTGGTGAGGAGGTGAACGCCTTCCTGGCCGAGGTCAGCCTGCAATCGGCGTTGCGCAGGCGCAGGGCGGCGACCGCCAAGGCGCTGGGAACGGGAACGGCGCGCTTCGCCGGCGGCCCGGCCACGGCGCAGGTGAATCGCACCGGCCTCGCCGTCGGCGACACCACCGTCAAGGTCGGGATCCTGCATTCGGAGACGGGCACCATGGCTCTCAGCGAGTCTGGCTCGATCCAGGCCGAGCTGCTCGCCATCCGGCAGATCAACGACATGGGCGGCGTGCTCGGCCGCCGGATCGAGGTGGTGCAGGAGGACGGCGCCAGCGACTGGCCGACCTTCGCCGAGAAGTCCGCCAAGCTGCTGGGCAAGGACCACGTTGCCGCCATCTTCGGCTGCTGGACCTCGGCCTCGCGCAAGGCGGTGCTGCCGGTGTTGGAGAAGCACCGGGGCATGCTCTACTACCCGACCTTCTACGAGGGGCTGGAGCAGTCCAGGCACGTCATCTACACGGGCCAGGAAGCCACCCAGCAGATCCTCGCCGGGCTGGATTGGCTGATGAGGGAGAAGGGCGCCAAGAGCTTCTTCCTGGTCGGCTCCGACTACATCTGGCCGCGCGAATCCAACAAGATCGCGCGCCGCCACATCGAACGGGCCGGCTGCCGCGTGGTGGGCGAGGAGTATGCCGAACTGGGCCACACGCAGTTCCAGCCGGTGATCGCCAAGATCAAGGCCGCTAGGCCGGACGTCGTCTACGCCATCGTCGTTGGCGGTTCGAACGTCGCCTTCTACAAGCAGCTCAAGGCGGCGGGCATCGACCTGAACACCCAGATGCTCATGACCAACTCGGTGACCGAGGACGAGATGCTCGGCATCGGGGGCGAGAACATCGCCGGAGCCTACACCTGCGCCAAGTATTTCCAGACGCTGGCGGACCCGAACAACAAGGCCTTCGTCGGCGCCTTCAAGGAGATGTGGGGCGACGACAGCGTCATCGGCGACGTCACCCACAACGCGTATCTCGGCCCCTGGCTGTGGAAGCTGGCGGTCGAGAAGGCCGGCAGCTTCGACGTGGAAAAGGTCGCGGCCGCTTCGCCGGGTGTCGAGTTCACGGGCGCTCCGGTCGGCTACGTCCGCATCCACGACAACCATCACCTCTGGACCAAGACCCGCATCGGGCGGGCGCGGCGCGACGGCCAGTTCGACCTGGTCCACGAGACCGCCGGCCTGATCGAGCCGAATCCCTTCCCCGACGACGTCCGGAACGTCGCGGCCTGAGAAGCGCCGCCGGCCCGCCGGGGAGCGGGACCGCCTTCACGAACCCTCATAAAAAAGGAAATGCATCATGGCTGACACCTTGATCAAGGTCGACCTGTCCCAGTCGGCGTTCGAGAACGACATGATCCACAACCGCTGGCATCCCGACATCCCCATGGCGGTGACGGTCAAGCCGGGCGACGACTTCATCCTGGAATGCGTGGACTGGACCGGCGGCCAGATCAAGAACGACGACTCCGCCGCCGACGTGCGCGACGTCAACCTCTCGCACGTGCATTTCCTCAGCGGCCCGGTCGGGGTCGAGGGGGCGGAGCCGGGCGACCTGCTGGTGGTGGAACTGCTGGACATCGGCGCCTTCCCGCAGCAGCAGTGGGGCTTCAACGGCTTCTTCTCCAAGCAGAACGGCGGCGGCTTCCTGACCGACCACTTCCCGCAGGCGCAGAAGTCGATCTGGGATTTCGAAGGCCTCTTCACCAAGTCGCGCCACGTGCCGGGCGTGCGCTACGCCGGCCTGATCCATCCCGGCCTGATCGGCTGCCTGCCCTCGCAGGACCTGCTGAACACCTGGAACGCGCGCGAGCAGGCGCTGATCGACACCAACCCGACCCGCGTGCCCCCGCTCGCCAACCCGCCCTTCCCGGCGACCGCCCACATGGGCCGGCTGAAGGGCGAGGCCAAGGCCAAGGCCGCAGCGGAGGGTGCCCGCACCGTCCCGCCGCGCGAGCATGGCGGCAACTGCGACATCAAGGACCTGTCGCGCGGCTCCAAGATCTATTTCCCCGTCTACGTGAAGGGCGCCGGCCTGTCGGTGGGCGACCTGCATTTCAGCCAGGGCGACGGCGAGATCACCTTCTGCGGCGCCATCGAGATGGCCGGCTGGGTCCACATGAAGGTCGAGCTGATCAAGGAAGGCATGTCGAAATACGGCATCCGCAACCCGATCTTCCGGCCGAGCCCGATCACCCCGCACTACAACGACTACCTGATCTTCGAGGGCATCTCGGTCGACGAGGCCGGCACGCAGCATTACCTGGACGTGCATGTCGCCTACCGCCAGGCCTGTCTCAACGCCATCGAATACCTGACCAAGTTCGGCTATTCGCGGGCTCAGGCCTACGCGATCCTCGGCACCGCACCCGTGCAGGGGCACATCAGCGGCGTCGTGGACATCCCGAACGCCTGCGCCACCCTGTTCCTGCCGACGGAGATCTTCGAGTTCGACATCCGGCCGAACGCGAACGGGCCGACGAAGTTCCTCAAGGGCGACGTGGACGTGCCGCTGGCGCCGGACCTCTGACCGGACGAGAGGACGGGGACCGACCCATGCCGATGTACGATTACGAATGCGCCGCCTGCGGCGACTTCACCGCCCTGCGGCCCATGGCCGAGTACCGCGACCCGCAGCCCTGCCCGGGCTGCGGCGAGCCGGCCCGCCGCGCGATGCGCACGGCCCCGGCCTTCTCCTCGGTGTCCGGGGCAACCCGCAAGGCCCACGGCATCAACGAGCGCAGCGCCGACAAGCCGGCCCTGCTGTCGGAGTCCGGGCGCAAGCACGGTCCCGGCTGCGGCTGTTGCGGGGGGAGCGGCAAGAAGGGCCGCCCGGTCGCGCGCGCGCCGGACGGCTCCAAGGCTTTTCCCACCGCCCGGCCTTGGATGATCAGCCACTAAGGATGATAGGCCCCCGACGGGGGTGGGGACGGGGCGGCGGGTTTGCCGCCGCCCCGCCTCCATGCCAGGATGGGCACAGCGCAACACCGACTTCGGAGACCCGAATGGGCAGTTTCAGCCTGATGCATTGGATGATCGTCCTCGCCGTCGTTCTGCTCCTCTTCGGCGCCGGCAAGCTGCCGTCGGTGATGGGCGACCTCGCCAAGGGCATGAAGACCTTCAAGGCGGGCCTGAAGGATGAGAAAGAGACCGAACAGCCGCCCCTGCTGAAGGACGCCGGCTGACGGCGCTGCATCCCGCCAACCGTTTTCAGAATTGCCGAGGATGCCCGTTCGATGGCCGTGGTCACGCATCTCTACCGCTACCCTATCAAGGGGCTGTCGCCGGAACCGCTGACGGGCATGGAGCTGAACAGCCGCGACGGGCTGCCCTTCGACCGGGAATTCGCCCTGGCCCTCGGCACGACCCTCTTCTCGGCCGAGGCGCCGGAGCCCCTGGACAAAGGCTTCTTTCTGATGCTGCGCCGGAACGAGGAACTGGCGGCGCTGACCACCGCTCTCGATCCCCGGACATCCGTCCTGTCGGTCCGCCTCAAGGGGGAACTGCTCCTGGAAGCGGACATCGCCTCGGACGGCGGGCGCGCAGAGGTCGAGGAGTTCTTCGCGCGCTATGTCGGGGAGGCTGCCAGGGGCCGTCCGCGCCTGGTATCGGCCAAGGGGCACAAATTCACGGATGCCAGCGTCATCTCGCCCGTGATGATGAGGGCCGTCTCCCTGATCAACCTGGAAACGGTCCGTGCCGTCGAGGCCCGGCTGGGCCGGCCGGTAAATGCTCTGCGTTTCCGGGGGAACATTCATGTGGACGGGGTGCCGGCCTGGCGGGAAATGGACTGGCTGGATCGCGAGATCCGCATCGGGCCGGTCACCTTCCGTGGCCGCATGCGCACGCCCCGTTGCGGCGCCGTCAACGTCAATCCGGACACGGCGGAACGCGACGCCAACCTCCCCAAGGATTTGCTGCGAAACTTCGGTCACGCGGATCTTGGGATCTATCTTGAGGTCGTCACGGACGGCCGTCTGCAAATCGGTGATGCGGTTCATGCCGCTTGATGACGGTCTGGTGCCTAACGTGCCGTGCCCCGCAACCAACCAGGAAAAAGGCCCTCCCCCCAACGAAGTTGGGCCTTTTGCGCTTCAAGCCGACCGCCTCGCAGGCGCCCGCGCGACCTCGGTGATCTCTATACGGCCCGAAGATCGCTTATTCCTTCGGTGGAGGAGGCGCCCCGCGGTCCCGGTACGAGGGGAGGTCCGGCGCGCCGTCGGGCACGGGATCGCGCTCCAACTCGGCGATGAGTGACTTCATCTCGTCAATTTCGCGCACCTGCGCTTCGATGATCCGGTCGGCAAGTTCGCGAACGCGCGGGTCGCGGATGTGAGCACGTTCGCTCGTCATGATCGCGATGGAATGGTGAGGGATCATGGCCTTCATGTAGGACACGTCGCTCACCGTCTCCTGGCTGCGCACAAGCCAGAGCGCGCCCGCGGACACGGCGATGCTTGTCGCAACGATGACGATGTTGGCCGTCTTGTTCTTGTACATGGACCACATGAAGCCGATCATGATGACCGCCATCACGGCCCCCATGACCAGAGCCATCCAGGTCCGTGTCTGGCTGTAGAAGACGTGATCGAGCGCGTAGGTGTTGAGATACATCAGAAAGAACATCACGAAGGTCGATGCCGCGATCATCGCCAGGAAGCGCCCATAGCCCATCGAATTTTCTCCGTTTTCCTGCATCCTACAGTGAACAGCGCCGACCGCGGCGGTAAGTTCCCAAAAACTCCCGCCCTATTCGTGAAGGGCCCGACCGACCGCGTTCGAACGACGCTCCACCGGCAAGAACCAAGCTTGTTTGACTCCGTCCTGGTGACCGTGCTTTTCCGGAGCGGCCCTCTCAGCCGGCTTGGGCCGGTGAGATCCGGCTCTCCGCCATATCCCGCAGAACGGCCTGGATCTCCTGCGCCACGACCTCTGGATGATCTTCAGGTGTGACATTGCGTGCTCCGGCAATGCGCCGCAACGGTGCGCCGAGCACCTCGGCCAAGCGACCTACGGCTTGCACACATTTTGCGCCGCAGCAAGCTTGTAGCCTTCGTGAATGGCGGCGAAACGTTCGTATCCCCGCTGCATGGTTAGGG
>NZ_JAFIQV010000051.1 GCF_017356015.1 Azospirillum sp. SYSU D00513 | reverse complement strand
TTCCGCAGTTGCGCTTCACTTCGCTCGCCGTGATCAGCTTACGATGGGACTTGCACCCACAAGAGAACGCCCATGCTGGGCGCACCAAGGAAAAGCCCCGATCCGCCAGCGCGGACCGGGGCTTTTTCTGCGGTTTGGGCGAGCCTTCCGGAGCCCGCCAGCATGATTTTACGGCGCGATGGGCGCCGCTTCGATCTTGCGGCGTGGGGCGGCCTTGATGGCCGGGCCGGCGTTGTCCTCGGCCTTCGGCAGGACCGTCGTGGTGCCGCGCGCGGTCACCGGCGCGCTGCCGCGCAGGCGCAGCAGATGCATGCGCACATAGGCCGTCGTGCCCGACGCCTTGACCGCCACCCAGTCGGTGCCGCGCGTGCGTCCCAACACCGTCACCGCCTGGCCCGGCTGGAGGGAGCCGACGACCGCACCACCGGCGGAAGGCGAGGCGCGGAGCTGGACGGAGCGGTCGGCCTCCCACTCGCCATGGACCTTCTCCAGCCCCGCACCCGCGGCGGGCGCCGACCCGCTGCCCTGCGTCACGGGGGCCGGCGGCAGGGTGCGCTGGCAGCCGGAAATGACAAGGGCGCAGGCGAGGGCCAGGGAAACGGCGCGCGGAAGGCGGATCATCGGGGGGTGTTACCGCTGGGTCGAAAGGGCCGGATGGCCGGGTCGGCGCGACGATACAGGAATCCGGTGCCGCACCGCCACCGTCGAGACAGAGCTTGGCTGTGAGCGTTTTGTGAGCGGCGTATCGGGGCCGGGCGCCCTCCTCCCCCGGCGGGGAGGAGGGGTTCGTTCCGACGGGACGGCCGGCCTACTCCGCCGCTTCCCGGCGTCCGCGGGCCGGGGCGTTTGCCGCCGGCTGGCCGTTGATGGTCAGCGCGCCGGCCTCGGCACCGATGCGCACCGTCTGGCCATCGGCGATGCGGCCCTCCAGCAGCATGGTCGCCATGGGGTTCTGAAGCTCGCGCTGGATCACGCGCTTCAGCGGCCGGGCGCCGTAGACCGGGTCGTAGCCGGCCTCGGCCAGCCAGGCGGTGGCGGCATCGTCCACCTCCAGCGCGATGTCGCGCTCGGCCAGCATCCGCACCAGCCGGCCGAGCTGGATGCGGACGATGCCGCCCATGTCGCCGCGGTTCAGGCGGTGAAACAGCAGGATCTCGTCCAGCCGGTTCAGGAATTCCGGCCGGAAATGCCCGCGCACCACCTCCATCACGCCGTCGCGCACGGCCTCGCTCTCCTCGCCCTCCGCCTGGTTGGCGAGCAGCTCGGAGCCGAGATTCGAGGTCATGATGATGACCACGTTGCGGAAGTCCACCGTGCGGCCCTGCCCGTCGGTCAGGCGCCCGTCGTCGAGCACCTGGAGCAGCACGTTGAAGACGTCCGGGTGCGCCTTCTCCACCTCGTCGAACAGCACGACCTGATAGGGCCGCCGCCGCACCGCCTCGGTGAGCGCACCGCCCTCCTCGTAGCCGACATAGCCCGGAGGCGCGCCGATCATGCGGGCGACGGAGTGCTTCTCCATGTATTCCGACATGTCGAGCCGGACCATCGCCGTCTCGTCGTCGAACAGGAACTCCGCCAGGGCCTTGGTCAGCTCGGTCTTGCCGACGCCGGTCGGGCCGAGGAACAGGAAGGAGCCGATGGGACGGTTCGGGTCCTGCAGCCCGGCGCGGGCGCGGCGCACGGCGTTGGAGACGGCGACGATGGCCTCCTCCTGCCCGACCACGCGGCTGCGCAGGCGCGATTCCATCGCCAGCAGCTTCTCGCGCTCGCCGGTCAGCATCTTGTCCACCGGCACGCCGGTCCAGCGGCTGACGACGGCGGCGATGTCCTGGTCGCGCACCTCCTCGTTCAGCATGTGCGACTGGGACGCCTTCTCGGCCTCGGCGAGCTGGCGCTCGAGCTGCGGGATGACGCCGTAGGTCAGCTCGCCGGCACGGTTCCAGTTCTGGGACCGCTGGGCCTGGTCAAGCTCCACGCGGGCCTGGTCGAGCTGCTCCTTGAGCTTCTGCGCGCTCTGCAGCTTGTCCTTCTCGGCCTGCCACTTGGCGGTCAGCTCGGCGGACTGCTGTTCCAGGTCGGCCAGCTCCTGCTCCAGCGTGGCGAGGCGGTGGCGCGACGGCTCGTCGGATTCGCGCTTCAGCGCCTCGCGCTCGATCTTCAGCTGGATGACGCGGCGGTCCAGCTCGTCGATCTCCTCCGGCTTGCTGTCCACGGCCATGCGCAGGCGCGAGGAGGCCTCGTCCACGAGGTCGATGGCCTTGTCGGGCAGGAAGCGGTCGGTGATGTAGCGGTTGGACAGGGTCGCCGCCGCGACGATCGCCGCGTCGGTGATGCGCACGCCGTGATGGACCTCGTAGCGCTCCTTCAGGCCGCGCAGAATGGAGATGGTGTCCTCCACCGTCGGTTCGGGCACGAAGACCGGCTGGAAGCGGCGGGCGAGGGCCGCGTCCTTCTCGATGTGCTTGCGGTACTCGTCCAGCGTCGTGGCGCCCACGCAATGCAGCTCGCCGCGCGCCAGCGCCGGCTTCAGCATGTTGGAGGCGTCCATGCTGCCTTCCGCCTTGCCGGCGCCGACCAGCGTGTGCAGCTCGTCGATGAAGACGATGACCTCGCCCGCGGCCGCCTGGATCTCCGCCAGCACGGCCTTCAGCCGCTCCTCGAACTCGCCGCGGAACTTGGCGCCGGCGACCAGCGCGCCGAGGTCGAGCGACAGCAGCCGCTTGTTCTTGAGGCCCTCCGGCACGTCGCCGTTGACGATGCGCTGGGCCAGTCCCTCGACGATGGCGGTCTTGCCGACGCCGGGCTCGCCGATGAGGACCGGGTTGTTCTTGGTGCGCCGGGCCAGCACCTGGATGGTGCGGCGGATCTCCTCGTCGCGGCCGATGACCGGGTCGAGCTTGCCGGTGCGCGCCGATTCGGTGAGGTCGCGCGCGTATCTCTTCAGCGCGTCGTAGCCCTGCTCGGCCGACGCGCTGTCGGCCGTGCGGCCCTTGCGGATGTCGTTGATGGCCTTGTTCAGCGCCTGCGGCGTCACCCCGGCGCGCTTCAGCACGGCGGCGGACGGCGTGCCGTCGGCCATGCTCAGCGCCAGCAGGAGCCGCTCGGCGGTCACGAAGCTGTCGCCGGCCTTCTGGGCCAGCTTCTCGGCCTGCTCGAACAGGCGCGACAGCTCCGGCGTCAGATAGACCTGGCCCGCCCCGGAGCCTTCGACCTTCGGGAGTTTGTCCAGCTCGGCGTCGATGCCCGACAGCGCCAGGGCGTGGTCGCCCCCGGCCGCGCGGATCAGGTTGGCCGCGAGCCCTTCCTTGTCGTCGAGCAGGATCTTCAGCAGATGCTCGGGCGCCAGCCTCTGGTGGCCGCGCCGCAAGGCCAGGTTCTGCGACGCCTGGACGAAGCCGCGGCTGCGTTCGGTGTAGTTCTCGAAATCCATGCTTTTGCTCCTCTCTTCGGCAGACCGTCCGCAAGGCAGCCCGGTCCGCCAGATCCACGTTCCGTGCGATCCACAAAGGGTGCCGGCCTTAGATGTGGGGGAGCCCGTCACGGTTGCAAGACGGGCCCGGCGGTCCGTCCTACGCCTTTCGCTCAAGGCACCCACCAGCCGATTGCACCCCTTCCGCAGGTGGGAAACCACGCGATAGGGTAGCCAGCTAGTATCACGGTATCTCAGGGCGTTCCGGAAAGGCGCGCCCGCCGAGAACGCGGATCATCCTCGCGAAGGTGCCCATGGCCGCCATCCTCGACCCGACCCCCGCCGGCCGCGACGCGGCCGGACGCCCCGATGCGGAAAGCCAGGACAAGGACGGGCAAGGCACGGACCGCGCGCGGATGGACGGCCGGAAATCCGGACCCGCCGCCCTTCCGGGCAGCCGGAAGGGCAAGCTGCTGCGCATGGCCTGGTGGGGACGCAACGTCTGGCACTGGGTGGCGCGCCCCCTGACCATGGGGGTTCGGGCCATCATCCTGGACGAGTCGAACGGCGGCTCGGCGCGCGTCCTGCTGATCCGCCACAGCTACATCGCCGGCTGGCACCTGCCCGGCGGCGGGGTGGACACCGGCGAGACGCTGGTCGAGGCCATGCGCCGCGAGGTGCGCGAGGAGGTGGGGCTGCGGGTCGAGGCGAACGTCCAGCCGCTCGGCGTCTTCGCGCGCTTCCGCCACGGCGCCAGCGACCATGTCGCGGTCTTCATCGCCAAGGGCTGGTCGGGCACGCCGAAGGCGGACGGGGTGGAGATCCTGGAGACCGGCTTCTTCCCGCTGGACGCGCTGCCGGAGGACACCTCGCCCGGGACGCGGCGGCGGCTCGCCGAGTTTCAGGGGCTGGCCCCCCTGGCGGAGCGCTGGTAGCCGGGGCTGGCAACCGGGGCTGGTGGCGCGGCGTGCGACTCATCGCGCGCAGGGCGGTTGAGAGTGCGGGAAGCGACAGTGTGACCGATTGACAGGGACACACCCCGCGCACCACTGTCGGTGCAAACGATTGTGCAGTGCAAATGACACCGAGCGTCACCGCCATACGCCGCTATCCCGTCAAGGGGCTGAGCGCCGACGACCTGACCGCCGTGGAGCTGGCGGAGGGCAAGGCCGTTCCGCTCGACCGCGCCTACGGGCTGCTGCACGGGCCGGCGGCGCAGGATATGGACCGGACGGGCTGGCGGCCCGCCTCCGACTTCTTCACGCTGGAGCGCACCGAGAAGCTGGCGGCGCTCGACACGGTCTTCGAGGAGGAAACGCGGTCGCTGGTCATCCGGCGCGGCGGCCGGCAGGTCACGCGCGGGCGGCTCGACCAGCCGATGGGGCGCATGCTGGTCGAGCAGTTCTTCGCGGCCTATCTGGCCGGGCTCGCCCCCGGCGCGCCGAAGCTGATCGAGGCCAAGGGCTGCGCCTTCACCGAGCTGGAGGAGCCGACGGTCACGCTGCTGAACCTCGCCAGCGTCCGCGACCTGGAGGAGCGCGTCGCCAAGAAGGCGGTCGATCCGCGCCGCTTCCGCGCCAACCTGCTGATCGACGGTCTGCCCCCCTGGGAGGAGCGGCATTGGGTCGGACGCGTGCTGACGGTCGGGGACGTGACCCTGCGCCTCATGGCGCTCATGGAATACAGCCCGGCCTGGGACGTCAATCCCGCCACCGGTGCGCGTGATTTCAACGCGCTTCCCGTTCTGGAGCGCGGCTACGGTCACGACCGCTGCGGCGTCCATGCCCAGGTCCTGAAAGGCGGCCGGGTCGCGCTGGGCGACCCGGTGGCCTTGCTTTGAGCTTGGGGGCTTTGAGCTTGGGGCTTTGAACGTCCGAGGCCTCAAGCGCCCGGAGCTTCAGGCGCCCGGAGCTTCAGGCGTTGAGGGACGCCCGCTCCTCGGAGCCTTCGCTCTCCTCGGAGCCCTCGGCGGACTCCTCCTCGCCGTCCGTGCCGCCACCATTCTGGTACTGGCCGGGAAGTTGGCCATTGCCGGCGACGCCGCGCTGGCGATTCTCGGACTCCTGGATCTGGTTGATGATGCGCAGGTAGTGCTCGGCGTGCTGCATGTAGTTTTCCGCCTGCACGCGGTCGCCGGCGGTCGCGGCGTCGCGCGCCAGCGTCTGGTACTTCTCGTGCACCTGCCAGGCGTTGCCACGGATCCGGACGTCCGGACCGTTGCTGTCGAAGTTCTGGTGACGGAGCGGAACGTTCTGCCGGCCGCGATTGCCGCCACCACCAGCGTTTCCACCGCCGCCGCCGCCGTTGCCCCGACCGCGTGAACGCCTGGAGTTCGGTCCCTGTCTCATTCGGCTCTTAAAGCCCCATGTAAGAGAAAGTGCATCCCCCGGAACGCTCCGGCGGCCCATCCGGCCGAGGAGTCCGCCGCGGCCGATGCCGCGGATCGATCACGGGGATCAAAAAACGATGTGCCCGCCTCAATCAAGGGCGGCCAAGCGGATACAATTCCGGCGGCTCGGGCGAAAGCATCGTGGAAGGCACCCTAACCGGGAAAGCCGGGCAATCCAACCTTTTTTTCGCGGCGCTGCCATCGTGGCGAACATTGCGCCCCCGAACCGACCCCATGTCACGAACGGCCGTTTCGCGCCCGGACGCACCGCTCCACCCCGCCGAGGTCGCTGAACACGCCCGTGACCTCCAGCCCGGCGTCCCGCAGCAGGGCCTGCAGGTCCGGCGCCTGGCCCTGCCCGACCTCGAAGGCGGCGATCCCGCCCGGCTTCAGAAGGCCGGGGAGCTGCGCCACGATGGCCCGGTAGGCGTCCAGCCCGTCGCCGCCGCCGTCCAGCGCCCGCAGTGGATCGTGCTCCCGCACCTCCGGCGCCAGCCCCGCGATCTCCGCGCTGGGGATGTAGGGCGGGTTGGAGACGACGATGTCGAACCGCTCCTCCAGCCCCCGCCCCCAGTCGCCGGTGCGGAAGGCGGCCCGCGCCTCCAGCCCGTTGCGGGCGGCGTTGCCCGTCGCTGCCTCGACCGCCTGCGGGCTGAGATCGACGCCCAGCCCGGTGGCCCGCGGCAGTTCGGCCAGCAGGGCCAGGAGGATGCAGCCGGTCCCGGTGCCGAGGTCCAGGATGCGCAGCGGCGCGCCCGGATTCTCCACGGCGCCGAGCACCGCCTCCACCACCGTTTCGGTGTCCGGGCGCGGCTCCAGCGTGCCGGGGTTCAGCGCCAGGTCGAGGGTCCAGAACTCGCGGTGGCCGAGGATGCGGCCGACCGGTTCGCGCGCGGCGCGGCGCTCGACCATCGCCGCCACGCGGGCCTCCACCTCCTCCGGATAGGAGGTTTCCATGCGCAGGAACAGCTCGTCCCGCTCCAGCCCCAGCGCGTGCTGCACCAGGAGCCGCGCGTCCAGCTCCGGCGTGTCCACCCCCGCCTCGCGCAGGCGCCGCTCGGCGGCGCGGCGGATTTCCCGCAGCGTGCTCACTGAAGCTCCGACAGGCGCAGCGCCTGGTCCTCGGCGGTCAGCGCGTCGACCAGCTCGTCCAGCGCCTCGCCCGCCATCACCTTCTCGATCTTGTAGAGCGTCAGGTTGATCCGGTGGTCGGTGACCCGCCCCTGCGGGAAATTGTAGGTGCGGATGCGCTCGGAGCGGTCACCGCTGCCGACCTGGTTCTTGCGGTCGGCGGCGCGGGCCGCGTCCTTGGCGGAGCGCTCCAGCTCGTAGAGCCGGGCGCGCAGCACCTTCAGCGCCTTGGCCTTGTTCTTGTGCTGGCTCTTCTCGTCCTGCTGGCTGACCACGAGGCCCGTCGGCAGGTGGGTGATGCGGACCGCGCTGTCGGTCGTGTTGACCGACTGGCCGCCCGGCCCGGAAGACCGGAAGACGTCGATGCGCAGGTCCTTTTCATCGATGTGGATGTCCACCTCCTCGGCCTCCGGCAGCACGGCGACGGTGGCGGCCGAGGTGTGGATGCGCCCCTGCGTCTCGGTCGCCGGCACGCGCTGGACGCGGTGGACGCCCGATTCGAACTTCAGCCGGGCGAAGACGCTGCGGCCGGTGATGCTGGCGATGGCCTCCTTGTAGCCGCCGATCCCCGTCTCGCTGATCTCCATCGTTTCGAAGCGCCAGCCGTGCAGGCCGGCGTAGCGGCGGTACATCTCGAACAGCTCGGCGGCGAAGAGCGCCGCCTCGTCACCGCCGGTGCCGGCGCGCACCTCCAGGATGGCGTTCTTCTCGTCCGCCTCGTCCTTGGGCAGGAGCGATATCTGCACCCGCCGCTCCAGGGCGGGGATGTTGCGGGTGAGGTCCTGGAACTCCTCCTCCGCCAGCGCCTTCATCTCCGCGTCGCCGCCGGGATCGGCGATCATGGCGGCGAGGTCGGCGGCCTCCGCCTTCGCCTTCTTGAGGGCGGAGATCGCCTCGGCGACGGGGGTGAGGTCGGAATATTCCTTGGACATCCGGCTGTACTCGCCGGAGTCGGCCGTGCCCGCCGCCAGCGCGTCGCGCAGCTCGTCGTGGCGGGCCAGGACCTTGTTGAAACGATCTTCCAAATTCACGACGCCCGCCCCTGCTTCTCTCTGTCCAATTCCGTGTCACCGCCCGGACCGCCAACGTCCGGATTGCCGGAGTCCTGTCCGCCGGAGTCCTGTCTGCCGGGGTCCAAACGGCCGGGTTCGGCTCTGTCCAGCCGGAAGAGCTGGAACAGCAGCCGCTCCGCTGCCGCCCGTTCCGCCAGCGCTCCCGCCTCGGCATCCGCCGCCAGGCCGCGCAGCACCTCCGACGGGCAGTGCAGCAGCCGGTTCACCAGCAGCCGGGTGGCCGCACCCGCGTCCAGCCCGCCATGCTCCGCCAGCAGCCGCCGGCGCTCCGCCTCGAAATGCGCGCGCAGCGCGGTCACGGCGGGAACGGCGGCCCGCTCGGCCCGCGCCTGCGCGAAGCCGGCAACCGATTCGTCCAGGATCGCCCATGCGGCTTTCAACGCCGCCTCCCGCCCGACCCGGCCTTCCAGCGCCACGCGCTCCAGGTCGGCCAGGTCGTAGAGATAGGCCTCCTCCAGCCGTCCGACCTCGGGCTCCACATCCGCCGGTATGGCCGTGTCGACCACGAAGACCGGACGCCGCCGGCGCCGCTTCAGCGCCGCCGCCAGCGCGTCACGCGACAGGATATAGCGCCCCAGCCCGGCTCCGGTCACCACGATATCGGCCGCGGCAAGCGCCGAATCCATGTCCGCCCAGGGAACGAAATGCCCGTCGAGCCGGCGCGCGGCGTTCTCGGCCCGACGATCCACCGGGGCCGCCACCGTGACGCGGCCGAGCCCGGCCTCGCGCAGCCCCTCCAGCACCATCAGTCCCATGTCGCCCAGCCCCATGAGCAGGGCGGTGCAGCGCATGAGGTCGCCGTGCAGGTCGCGCGCCACCTGCACGGCGGCGGCGATCAGCGAGGTCGCCCCCTCGGCGATGGCGGTCTCGTTGCGCACGCGCTTGGCGGCGGCATAGCCGGCCTGGAGCAATGCCTCCATCTCCGGGCCGGTCATGCCGGCGGCGGCGGACTGCCGGTGGGCGGCCTTCGCCTGCCCCAGTATGTGCGGCTCGCCGACGATCTGGCTGTCCAGGGAACAGGCGACCGCGAAGACGTGCCGCACCGCGGCCTCGCCGGTCAGGCTGTAGAGCTGGTCCGCGAGGTCGGCCGGCGGGACGCCCAGCCGTTCCGCCATGATGGCGGCGGCGGCCAGCGCCGCCTCGGCCGGGCGTTCGTGCACCCCCTGCACCTCCACCCGGTCGCAGGTGCTGAGCCACAGCGCCTGCTCCAGCCCGGCGGCGCGCAGCCGCGCCAGCAGGGCCGGCACCTCGACCTCCTCCGTCGTGAGGCGGTCGCGAAGCGAGCCCGAACAGGTCCGGTGGCTGGCGCCGATGACGAAGTAGGAGGCGATCACACTCTGGCCGGGATAGGCGTCACTTTTCTTATTCTAAGCACGGAAGGTGGCGTTTTCCTAGGCGCGAGGCCGGAGAAACCCATACTCGGAGGCTCATGCTGAACGGGGCTGCCGCGTTCAGGAAGACAAGACCACTGTTCCGTCATCCCCGCGGAAGCGGGGATCCAGGCCCCGCGATGACGGCGCTCCGCCCGGAGTTCTGGAGCCCCGCTTGTGCGGGGATGACGGCAAGTCCATGTTTTTCCTCAGAACTTACCCGTGGCTCACTCCGCCGGAACGGACTCGGTCGCCTCAGCCGCTTCTGCCGCCGCCTTGGCGGCCTCGATCTCGGCGGCCTTCTTCTCGACCAGCCCGACGAGGTGATCGACGATGTTCTGGTCCTTCAGCCGGTGGTCGGTCACGCCGGAGATGTAGATCTGGTGCGTGTTGTTGCCGCCGCCGGTCAGGCCGATGTCGGTCTCGCGCGCCTCGCCCGGCCCGTTCACGACGCAGCCGATGACCGACAGGGTGAGCGGCGTGGTGATGTGGGAGAGGCGCTGTTCCAGGATCTCCACCGTCTTGATGACGTCGAAGTTCTGGCGCGCGCAGCTCGGGCAGGAGATGACGGTGACGCCGCGGCGGCGCAAGCCGAGCGACTTCAGCATGTCGTAGCCGACGAGGATCTCCTCCGTCGGGTCGGCGGACAGCGACACGCGGATGGTGTCGCCGATGCCCGACCACAGCAGCATGCCGAGCCCGATGGAGGACTTCACCGTGCCGGCGCGCAGGCCGCCGGCCTCGGTGATGCCGATGTGCAGGGGGTAGTCGCAGGCCTCGGCCAGCCCCTGGTAGGCGGCGACGGCGAGGAAGACGTCCGACGCCTTCACCGAGATCTTGAACTCGCGGAAATCATGGTCCTCCAGGATCTTCGCGTGGTTCATGGCGCTCTCGACCATCGCCTCCGGGCAGGGCTCGCCGTATTTCTCCAGCAGGTCGTGCTCCAGCGAGCCGGCGTTCACGCCGATGCGCATGGAGCAGCCGTAATCCTTGGCGGCCTTCACCACCTCGCGCACGCGGTCGGCGGAGCCGATGTTGCCGGGGTTGATGCGCAGGCAGGCGGCGCCGCTCTGCGCCGCCTCGATGGCGCGCTTGTAGTGGAAATGGATGTCGGCGACGATCGGCACGTTGACCTGGCGCACGATGTCCTTCAGCGCCAGCGCCGATTCCTGGTCGGGGCAGGAGACGCGCACGATGTCGGCGCCGACCCGCTCCGCCGCCAGGATCTGCTCGACCGTCGCCTTGACGTCCACCGTCGGGGTGTTGGTCATGGTCTGCACCGAGATCGGCGCGTCGCCGCCCACGGGCACCTTGCCCACCATGATCTGGCGGGATTTGCGGCGGAGGATCTCGCGGTAGGGACGGACGCTCATGAACGACAGCCTTCGGCAGGGAAAAACGGCCCGGAAGCGCCGTTATAGCGCAGCCGGGCTCACGCCAAAAGTGCGGTCGGGCATCCGGGATTCAAGTGAATTTTCCGGGACGCGGCCACGCGCGCCGGGCGCGCCCGGCTGCAACGCCCGTCCCGGCGCCGCCGTTCAGTTGGCGGCGGACGCGCGCACCGCCGGGGTCTGCGGGTCGAGCTGGACCTCGCGCATCACCTGGCCGACGGCACCGAGCGGAGCGCCCTCCACCCCGTCCGTCATGACGGTCAGGCCGCCGGCGTTGCCGGTGCGCAGCCGGATGCCCGGCCGGTCCGGAACGCGGTAGACCTCGCCCGCCCGCAGGACGCGGGTGAAGATGATCTCGCCCTCGCGGTCGCGCACCTGGACCCAGCTGTCCTGGCTCGCGCGGAGCTGGACGCGCGACGCCTGGTTCTGGCTGCCATAGACCTTGACCGGCGGGACCGAGGGGTTCGGCGCCGGCTGCGGGGCGGGCGGAATGGCGGCGAGCGCCGGGGCGGTCGGCGAGAGCGGAGTGGGCTCCTGCGCCGCCTCGCCATCCTCCTCCTCCCCGTCGGCCGGCGGAACGATCGCGCTGGGCGGGACGGCCGCCTGAACCGCGGCGGCGGCCGGCGGCGCCACGGACACCGGAGCGGCGGGCACCACGGCCGGAGCGGAGACCGCCACGGGAGCAGGAGCGGGAGCGGGAGCCGCCGGAACGGACGGAGCCGGGTGGGCGGCCGCCGGCGGAACCGGGGCCGCCGCGGGCGGAAGCGCGGCGGTCTGGATGGGCGCCGGCTGGGCCGGCACAGTCGTCATGCCGGGCACGACCGGGGCCGGCGGGATGACGGCCGTGGAGGCCCCTCCCTGGGACGGCGGCAGCGCGGGCACCATCGGGGCGGACGGCGTCAGGGCCGTCGCCTCGGGCGCCAGCGCCGCGGTCTGCGCCGGGGCGGGGGCGGCGCCGGGCAGGCCCGCCTCCGTCCTGGCCGGGTCGCCGTAGGGCAGCGGGTCGAGCAGCGAGACGAGCCGGTCCGGCAGCACCGGGACGAGGTCCACGACCGAGCGGTCCGTCGCCGAGAGATAATACCAGCCGCCATAGACGATGCCGGCCAGCACCATCGTGCCGAGCAGGACCGTGCCGCCGGGAATGCGGCCCTCGGGCGCCGGAGTCGGCAGATAGAGCTGCTGGCGGCGGAGGTTGCCGGCGGCCTCCTCCTTGTAGCGGGCGGCCACGGCGTCGGGGTCGAGCCCGAGATACTCCGCATAGGAGCGCAGGAAGCCGACCACGTAGGTGGCGCCCGGCAGATCCTCGAACCGGCCGTCCTCGATCGCCTGCAGGTAGGGATAGCGGATGCGCAGCATCCGCGCGACGTCGGCCAGCTCGTAGCCCAGCGCCTCGCGCGTCTCGCGCAGCGTGTCGGAGACGCCGGGACCGGCCGGGGCGGCGTCGGCGGACGAAAGAGTGTCGTGAGGCGTGCGCTTGGCCATGGAACCAGCCGTACCGTCGCTAGGGACAAGGGGCGAAGCCGTCCCCCGTCTCGGGGTGCGGCCGTGTCGAAACACAGTTGTATACGCCTATCGGCCAGGCCGTTGTAACAAACGGCGGAGGCCGGCGCAAATCCTGCCGCCGGGCGGCCAGGGTTGCGATCAGGTCACGGGGCCATCAGGTCAGGAAGCCGTCAGATCACGACGCCGTGGTCCTGGGCGAAGGCGCGCAGCTTGATCCGGACACTGTGGTCACCGCGCTGGTACAGCCCGTCCATATATTGCCGCAGGGCGGCGACGTCGAGCGAGCGGAGCATCGTCTTCACCGGCCCGACCGACGGCGGGGACATGGACAAAGTGCGGAAGCCCAGCCCGATCAGCGCCATGGCGTCGAGCGGCTTGCCGGCCATTTCCCCGCAGATCGACAGCGGCACGCGCGCCTCGCCGCAGGCCTCCACCAGCCGCTTCAGCAGGGTCAGCATGGCAGGCGACAGCGGGTCGTAACGGTGGGCGGTGCGCGGGTTCCCGCGGTCGCTGGCGAAGATGTACTGCCCCAGGTCGTTGGAGCCGACCGACACGAAGTCCACGCGCGGCAGCAGCGCCGGAAGCTGCCAGAGCAGGGAGGGCACCTCCAGCATCACGCCGACGCGCAGGCGGCTCGGCTCCTCGACGCCGTGGGCGCGCAGCCGCGTCAGCTCCAGCTCCAGGAGCCGCCGCGCGGCGTCCAGCTCGGCCACCTCGGCGATCATCGGGAACATGACCGACAGCGGCCGTCCGGCGGCGGCGCGCAGCAGCGCGCGGAGCTGCTGGCGCAGCAGCGAGGGGTGGTCCAGCCCGATGCGGATGGCGCGCCAGCCGAGCGCCGGGTTCTCCTCCTCCGCACCGGCCGAGATGTAGGGCAGCACCTTGTCGCCGCCGACGTCCAGCGTGCGGAAGACCACCGGCTTGTCGGCCGCCTCGTCCAGGATGCGGGCGTAAAGCTCGGTCTGCGCCTGCACGTCGGGATAGCTGGAGCGCACCATGAAGGGGATCTCGGTGCGGTAGAGCCCGATGCCCTCCGACCCGCTGGCGTGCAGGTGCGCCAGATCGAACAGCAGCCCGCAGTTCAGCACGATGGAGATCGGCACGCCGTCCCTGGTCACCGAGGGCAGGCCCCGGGTTTCCGCATAGACCTGCTCCTTCATGGCGCGCAGGGCGACGCTCTCGGAGAAGGTCATCTGGATGTCCTCGGCCGGCCGCACATAGACGGCGCCATGGTCGCCGTCCACGATCAGTGGGTCGAGCGGCTCGATCCGGCTCAAGGCCTCGGTCGCCTGGACGACCGGTATGTTCAGCGCCCGTGCCACGATGGAGACATGGCTCGACGGCGAGCCGTCCTCCAGGATCACGGCGCGCAGCCGGTGCCGGTCGTAGTCGAGAAGCTCCGCCGGCCCCATGGAGCGCGCGACCAGGATGGTGTCCTCGGGCAGCGCGCCGGCGCCGTCCTGGCCCCGGCCCGACAGGTGCTGGAGAAGCCGGTTGGTCAGGTCCTCGAAGTCGAGCAGCTTTTCCCGGATGTAGGGGTCCGTCATGTGGCTCATGCGGGCGCGGGTGTCGTCCTGCACCTGCTGCACGGCGCCCTCGGCGGTCAGCCCCTTGCGGATCGCCTCGCGGATGCGCGACAGCCAGCCCCGGTCCTCCGCGAACATGCGGTAGGTCTCCAGGATGTCGCGCGGCTCGCCCAGGCCGGCGAGCGCGGTCGCGGCAAGCAGCTTGTCGATGGCGTCGTGCATGCTGGCGAGCGCCTGGTTCAGCCGCTCCAGCTCGGTGCCGGCGTCCTCCGCAACCATCTGGCGGATGGTGAGCTGCGGGCGGTGGATGACCGCCAGCCCCATGGCGAGGCCGGGGTTGAGCGCCGCGCCCGACAGGCGGGTCGGCAGCAGGACCGGGTCGCCGGTGGCCGCCACCTCCTGCGGGTTGACCAGCTCGCCCGCCGCCACCAGCTCGGCGACGACCATGGCGATGGTCTGCAGGACCTCAACCACCTCCTCGGTGTAGCGGTGGCGCTCCTTGTGCTGAATGACCAGCACGCCGCGCACCTTGCCGCCGCGCAGGATCGGCACGCCGGCCAGCGACAGGAAGGGATCCTCGCCCGTTTCCGGGCGGTAGGCGAAGCTGGGGTGCGAGGGCGCGTTGTCCAGCGCTATGGCGCGGGCGTGGGCGGCGATGTCGCCGACGATGCCCTCGCCCACCCGCAGGCGCGTGTTGTGCACGGCGGTCTTGTTCAGGCCTTCCGTGGCGAACAGCTCCAGAACCTCGCCCGCCCGCATCACGTAGCAGGAGCAGACGTCGGCCCGCATCTCCGCGCGGATCAGCGTGACGATCTTGTCCAGCCGCTCCTGCCCGGACCCGGACCCGGCCATGACGTCCCGCAGGCGCGCGAGCATGCGGCGCGAGGCGGCCCCGTCGAAACTGACCATCGGCTCTGTCCTGGTGTCCATGGGTCCGCTTGAATCCCTGTGGCGCGCGGCCCTGCGGGCGGGGTCCGCGACCGGCCGTTCCGTCCAGAATGCGGCAGCGCGCACCGCCGCGCAAGGCCGGTGCGCGGCGCGCCCACAAGTGGATGCGGCTCTCGAGGCGGGACGCCTCTATAGCTGGATGCGGGACGCCTCTATAGCTGGAGGCGGGACGCCTCTGTAGCTGGATGAAACCGGGTGAAGAGAGCCGGAGCGGAACCCGCGGCAGAGGCGTCAGGCGGCGCCCAGCACCGGCGCGGGCGACGGGTCGCGGCGGGTCAGGGCCGCCTCGGCCTGGGCGATCAGCTCGGCGACGATCTCGGCGACGGGCTGCTCGCGCGTCACCAGCCCGACGCTCTGGCCGGCCATGAGCGAGCCGTTCTCGATGTCGCCGTCGACCACCGCGCGCCGCAGGGCGCCGGCCCAGTAATGCTCGATCTCCAGCAGGCCGGCCTCGCGGGTCAGCTCGCCGCTGTCCACCTTCCCGATGGTCTCGCGCTGGAAGGCCGCGAAGCGGCGGCTCGCCTCGTTCAGCAGGGCGCGGACCGGGATCACCGGAAAGCGCGGGTCGAGCTGCACCGAAGGCTGGGCGTCGCGGGCGGAGGCGCGGATGAAGGCCTGCTTGAAGCGCGGGTGCGCGATCGATTCGGTGGAGCAGACGAAGCGCGTGCCGATCTGCACGCCCGCCGCCCCCTGCTCCAGGTAGGAGACGACGGCCTCGCCCCGGCCGATGCCGCCGGCGACGAAGACGGGGACCTCGCGCAGCTCGGGCAGGATCTCCTGCGCCAGCACGGTGGTGGAGACCGGGCCGATGTGGCCGCCGGCCTCCGTGCCCTCGATGACGAGGGCGTCGATGCCCTGGCGGACGAGGCGCCGCCCGACGACCAGCGTCGGGGCGAAGGCCATGGCCCGGGCGCCGCCGTCCTTGATGCGCCGGATGGTGGCGCCGCTGGGGAAGCCGCCGGCGATCACGACATGCCCCACCCCCTGCCGCGCGCAGACCTCGATCAACCGGTCGAGCTGCGGGTGCATGTTGATGAGGTTGACGCCGAAGGGCTGCGCGGTGAGCGCGCGGGTCGCCGCGATCTCCGCCTCCAGCAGCTCGGGCGGCATGGAGCCGCCGGCCAGCACGCCGAAGCCCCCAGCATTGGAGATGGCCGAGACGAGGTTGCGTTCCGACACCCAGCTCATCGCGCCGCCCATCACGGCGGTGCGCGTGCCGAGGAAGGCGCGGCCGCGCGCCCAAAGCCGGTCGAGCCGGTCATATCCTGCCGCGGTCGTCCCTGCGGTCGTCATGGCCGGCTCCCCTTCGGCGCGCGTGCGGCTCAGGCCGCGTCCAGGCCGTATGCGGTGTGCAGGGCGCGCAGCGCCAGCTCCGCATACTCCTCGGAGATCAGCACGCTGATCTTGATTTCCGAGGTGGAAATGACCTGGATGTTGATGCCCTTGTCGGCCAGCGCCTTGAACATGCGCTGGGCCACGCCGGCATGGCTGCGCATGCCGACGCCGATCACCGACACCTTCACCACGGCGTCGTCGGACACCAGGCGGCGGTAGTTCAGCTCGGACTTGGCGTCCTCCAGCACCTTGATGGCGCGGGCGATGTCGGCCCGGCCGACGGTGAAGGTCAGGTCGGTGGACTTGCCGTCCTCGGACACGTTCTGGACGATCATGTCCACGTTGACCGCGGCGTCGGTCAGCGGGCCGAAGATGCCGGCCGCGACGCCGGGGCTGTCGGGCACGCCGACCAGCGTGATCTTCGCCTCGTCACGGCTGTAGGCGATGCCGCTCACAACTTCCTTTTCCACGATCTCATCCTCGTCAACAACCATGGTGCCGGGAAGCGCGCTGCCGGCGGCCTCCTCGAAGCTCGACAGGACCTGCACGCGCACGCGGTGGTTCATCGCCATCTCGACCGAGCGGGTCTGCAGGACCTTGGCGCCCTGCGACGCCATCTCCAGCATCTCCTCGTAGGTGATCTTGGAGAGCTTGCGGGCCCTGGTGACGATGCGCGGGTCGGTCGTGTAGACGCCGTCCACGTCGGTGTAGATGTCGCAGCGGTCGGCCTTCAGCGCCGCCGCCAGGGCGACCGCCGAGGTGTCGGAGCCGCCGCGGCCGAGCGTCGTGATGCGGCCGTCGGGCGTGACACCCTGGAAGCCGGCGACGACGGCGACCTCGCCGGTCTCCATGCGCCCGGCGATCCCCGCCGTGTCGATGGAGACGATGCGGGCCTTGCCGTGCGTGTCGTCGGTGTGGATCGGGATCTGCCAGCCGAGCCAGGAACGCGCCGGGATGCCGATCGACTGCAGCGCCACGGCGAGGAGACCGGAGGTCACCTGCTCGCCCGAGGCGACGATGGCGTCGTATTCGCGCGCGTCGTGCAGCTTGTCGATGTCGTTGCAGTATTTGACGAGCTGGTTGGTCACGCCGGACATGGCCGACACGACGACGGCCACCTGGTGGCCCGCCTTCACTTCCTGCTCGACCTTCCGCGCCACGTTCTTGATCCGGTCGATGTCGCCGACCGACGTGCCGCCGAACTTGAGGACGATCCGCGCCATACCTCACACCATTTCTCGCCGGATTGAGCCGGCCTTGCTCCTCCGCTCTACCGTTGCCGGCGCGGGGCGGCGTATCCATACTCTGTCAGCCGGGGCGAGGCAAGGTCGCCCCGCATTTGTCTCGACCAATCTACATATGGATTTTGCCCCATGACCGCGACCGCCGGCCTGGCCGAAAGCACCGGAACGATCGACCCCGCCGACGTCGCCCGATTCTCCGCGATTGCCGCCGAATGGTGGGATCCGGCGGGCAAGTTCCGGCCCCTGCACCGGCTGAACCCTCTGCGCCTCGCCTACATCCGCGACAC
Organism: Azospirillum sp. SYSU D00513; assembly: GCF_017356015.1. Lineage (GTDB taxonomy): Bacteria > Pseudomonadota > Alphaproteobacteria > Azospirillales > Azospirillaceae > Azospirillum. The sequence continues at coordinate 26,972 of NZ_JAFIQV010000051.1, read as the reverse complement.
GCTGTGCCGGCGGCTCGGGCGCGACCCGCTGATGCCGCTGCCCCTGAAGGGCCTGCGCGTGGTGGACATCGGCTGCGGCGGCGGCCTGCTGTCGGAGCCGATGGCGCGCATGGGGGCCGAGGTCGTCGGCATCGACGCGTCGGAGAAGAACATCCTGACCGCCGCCGCCCACGCCGCGGAGACCGGGACCACGGTCGCCTACCGAGCCACCACGGCGGAGGATCTCGCGGCGTCGGGCGAGCGGTTCGACGTGGTGCTCGCCATGGAGGTGATCGAGCATGTCGCCGACGTGGATCTGTTCGTGCGCTCCTGCGGCGCCCTGCTCGCCCCCGGCGGCGCCCTGTTCCTGTCCACCCTGAACCGCACCCCGAAATCCTATGCGCTGGGCATCGTCGCGGCGGAGTACATACTGGGCTGGCTGCCGCGCGGCACCCACAACTGGCGCCAGTTCATCCGCCCCTCCGAGATGGCCGCCGCCCTGCGCGACGCCGGGCTGGAGATCAAGGGCCTGACCGGCGTCACCTACAGCCCGCTGTCCGACGAGTTCCGCCTGAACGCGCGCGACCTGGACGTCAACTACATGGGCTGGGCCGAGCGGGCCTGACGGCCCAGGGGGCTGGGCCGAGCGGGCCTGACGGCCCAGGGGGCTGGGCCGAGCGGGCCTGACGGCCCAGGGGGCTGGACCGAGCGGGCCTGACGGCCCGTTATCGGTACACTTCGTCCAGGCGCAGCACGGCCCCGACCGCTTCCAGAAGAACCTCTCCGTCGTCGGTGATCTCGGCGTTCCATTGGTCACCGTCGCGACGGTACAGCTCGATGGAGCGCTCGTTCTGGGAAACCAAGACATATTCCTGGATGGACGCAACACGAAGGTAGTTCACCCGCTTCTCGCGCCGGTCCGTCGCTTCAGTGCGGTCCGACAGCACTTCCACGATCAGAAGCGGCCTCTCCGCGATGTCGGCGTTGCCGGGACCACCGGAAACGACGACGTCCGGGCAGTAGCAGACGTTTGCCTCCTCGATCCAAACCCTGGCGCTGCCAACATGGACGTAGGCGGCATGAAGGGGAGCGGTTTCCCGGATAGCGGCACCGATGTTGCCGGCAATAGCCGCGTGCCGATGGCTCTCCACGGGCATGGGGAAGAGCTCCCCGTCCACGTACTCGTGGCGTACGCCAGACGTACGTTCAGCGGCAAGATAAGCTTCGGGTGAAATCCAGGGCTTTCGGACAGTACCTGACATACGGGCGAGTGTGCCACGCGGCAGTCAGCCCTTCCATCACCCAACAGAACCCTGTTCGAAAAAAGTTCGTCATCCCCGCGGAAGCGCATAGGCGCTAACTTTCACGGCTGACTGACTGAAGCAAGCTTCCGAACACCCTTCCACCGTCATCCCCGCGGACGCGGGGATCCAGAGTTTCCAAAGGGTTCGCTACGGGAAGGACTGGATTCCCGCTCTCACGCAAACTTCGTTTGCGCTGACGCGGCAGGCGAATGCCAAAGGCATTCGCCGAGAGCGTTTCGCGGGAATGACGAAGAGGGAGGTTGCAGGCTTCGGCAAAACGGGCCGATGCACAAAAGTTAGCGCCCATGCGCGAAAGCGGGGATTCAGACGTCCGCACAACGAACGCTGTGGAGGAGTCCTGGACCCCCGCTTTCGCGGGGGTGACGGTCAAGTGGTTGTGCTCACAGAAATTTTGTCCTCTGGAACACCGTTCCGACTCACGCCGCGTGGCTGGCTTCGTTCTGGGTCAGCAGGGCGTAGATGGCGTCGGCGGAGTCCGAGCCGCGCAGCTTCTCGCACATGGACTGGTCGCGCAGCAGGCGCGACACGCGGGCCAGCGCCTTCAGGTGATCGGCGCCGGCGTGTTCCGGGGCGAGCAGGAGGAACATCAGGTCCACCGGTTGCTCGTCGATCGCGTCGAAATCGACGGGACGTTCCAGCCGGGCGAAGACCCCGTAGACACGGTCCAGTTCGGGCAGCTTGCCGTGCGGGATGGCGATGCCATGCCCGACGCCGGTGGTGCCCAGCCTTTCGCGCTCGAGCAGGACGTCGAAGATCGTCCGTTCGTGCTGGCCGGTGAGTTCGGATGCCTTGCGGGCCAGATCCTGGAGGGCCTGCTTCTTGCTGGCGGCCTTCAGGCTGGGCAGGATGGCGTGCGGCGTGATGAGATCGAGCATACGCTTCAAACAGTCTTCAATGGGAGTCGCGCCGGGATCAGGCGTTCGCCCGCTCCGCGGGATCGACCCAGCCGATGTTCCCATCGGCGCGGCGGTACACCATGTTCAGTCCGCCGGAGACGCTGCTGCGGAACATCAGGGCGGGCAGTTCGGCCAGTTCCATCCGCATCACCGCCTCGCTCACCGTCAGGGTGGCGATGGAGGTCTGCATCTCGGCGACGACAACGGGCTGCGCGGCTGTGTCGCCCTGCCCGTCGGCGTCCCCGATCTCTTCGACATGGGGGGCGTCGGCCCCGGCGTCCAGGATCTGGTAGCGGGCGGGCACGGGCTCTTGCGGGGCATCCCCATTGTGGTGGCCGCGCAGACGGCTCTTATACCGGCGGAGACGCCCGGCGATCTTCTCGCAGGCCGCGTCGAAAGCCGGGTAGGGCTCGGTCGCCTGGGCCTGGGTCTGCAGGGCGATGCCGGCGCCGGCATGCACCTGGATGTCCACTTTGTAGAGGTGGGCGTCGCGCGCGATGACCACATGGGCCTCGATCGGCTTCTTGAAGTACTTGCCGACCACCGCGTTCAGGCTGTCCGCGACGTGCGTGCGCAAGGCGTCGCCAACGTCAAGCTGCTTCCCTTTGACGGTCAGTTGCATCTGGCGCTTTCCCACAATGTTCCGCAAAGGACGATGCCCGAAGGGCGGGTGGAAACGGCCACCCGCCGTGGCGGTGGCGCACCATAGTGACGCCCCCCCACCCTGTCAATGAAGGGGCGGCCGGTGATGATCGGTGCGGGGCCGGCGGCCCTGCTACATGCGCGACATCTTGGCACGGCGGCGTTGCACCGAGGACGGTATACGCATCGCCTCACGATACTTCGCAACCGTCCGGCGCGCAATGTCGATCCCCTCGGCGCGCAGGACCTCCACCAGCTTGTCGTCGGACAGCACGTCCTCGGGCTTCTCCGCGTCGATCATGGTCTTGATGCGGTGGCGCACCGCCTCGGCCGAATGGGCGGCCTGCCCGTCGGAGCCCTGGATCGCGGAGGTGAAGAAGTATTTCAGCTCGAACACGCCGCGCGGCGTCGCCATGAACTTGTTCGTGGTGACGCGGCTGACCGTGCTCTCATGCATGCCGATGGCTTCGGAGATGTCGCGCAGGATCAGCGGGCGCAGGTGCGACACGCCGTGGGTGAAGAAGGCGTCCTGCTGCCGGATGATCTCCCCGGCCACCTTCAGGATCGTCGTCGCGCGCTGGTGCAGCGACTTCACCAGCCAGTTGGCGGAATGGAAGCGCTCGGCGATGTAGTCCTTATCCGCCTTGTTGCGCGCGGTGTCGGAGATCCGGGCGAAATAGCGCTGGTTCACCAGCACGCGCGGCAGCGTGTCGGGGTTGAGATCGATCAGCCAGCCGCCGCCGGGGCTCGCCCGCATCAGGATGTCCGGCGTGACGAGCTGGGCCGGCGTGTGGTCGTAGCTGAGCGCCGGCTTCGGGTTCAGCTTGCGGATCTCCGCCACCATGTCGGTGAGATCCTCGGCGTCCACGCCACAGACCTTCAGCAGCGCCGCCTGGTTGCGGGCGGCCAGAAGCTCCAGATTGTCGAGCAGCGCCTGCATGGCGGGGTCGAGCCGGTTCTTCTCGCGGAGCTGGATGGCCAGGCATTCCTTCAGCGAGCGGGCGAAGATGCCCGAGGGCTCGAAGCGCTGAACGGCGGCCAGCACCCGCTCCACCCGGTCCAGGCCGCAGCCGAGCTGCCCGGCCAGCCCGGCCAGGTCCATCCCGACGAGATAGCCGGCCTCGTCCAGGGAGTCGATCAGGGCCAGCCCGATGAGCTGGTCGCCATGGTCGGGAAGGTCGATCTTGAGCTGCTCGATGAGATGCTCGCGCAGGCTCTTCTCGCCGGTGAGGGTCGCCTCCAGGCTGGAGTCGTCCTCGAAGCCGCGCCCACCCCGTTCGTTCCAGGCGCCATAGACTTCCGCCCCGCCGTCGGAGCCGTCGCCGAAGCGGTCGTCGCCGTAGACGTTCTCGAAATCGGTGTCGAGCGGGGATTCGGTCGCGGAGCCCATCGTCTCCGACGAGGTCATCTCGACGGTGTCGCGGGTGCGTCCGTCGGACGGCGGAAGGGCGGCCTCGCCCGCGCCGTCGGCACCGGCGGCCTCGGCCGCCGCGCGGTCGGGGGCGCCGGCCTCGCCGTCGAAGCCGTCGCCGCCGTCCGGTCCGCCGCCGTCACGCTCGAGAAGGGGATTCTGCTCGATCTCGCGATCGACGAAGTCGGACAGCTCGATGTTGGACAGCTGAAGCAGCTTGATGGCCTGCTGCAGCTGCGGCGTCATCACCAGGGTCTGGCTTTGACGGAGATCGAGGCGTTGCGTAAGCGCCATGGGCGGAGAGGACCAGGTTAGAGACTGAACCGGTCGCCGAGATAGACCCGGCGCACGCCTTCGTGCGCCACGATCTCCGACGGCTCTCCCTCCATCAATACCACACCGTCGTGCAAAATGTATGCCCGATCGACGAGGTCCAAAGTTTCTCTTACGTTGTGATCCGTTATGAGTACTCCGATACCCCTATCCCGCAGATGGCTGACCAGCTCGCGGATGTCGTTCACGGCAATCGGGTCGATGCCCGCCAGCGGCTCGTCCAGCAGGATGAAATGGGGCTGCGAGGCGAGCGCGCGGGCGATCTCGACGCGCCGCCGCTCGCCGCCCGACAGGGCGACGGCGGGGGAGCGGCGGATGTGGGTGATCGAGAATTCGGTCAGCAGGTCTTCCAGCATCGCCTCGCGGGCGGCGCGGTCGGGCTCGACCACCTCCAGCACCGCGCGGATGTTGTTCTCCACCGACATGCCCCGGAAGATCGAGGCTTCCTGCGGAAGGTAGCCGATGCCGAGCCGCGCCCGCCGGTACATGGGCAGGTCGGTGATGTCCTGGCCGTCCAGCAGGATCGTGCCGGCATCCGCCGAGACCAGGCCGGTGATCATGTAGAAGCAGGTGGTCTTGCCGGCGCCGTTCGGCCCCAGCAGCCCGACCGCCTCGCCACGCTGCACGCGCACGGACACGTCGCGCAGCACCGGCCGCTTCTTGTAGGACTTGCCGAGGTTGAGGGCGACCAGACCCTCGGCCGGCGCGGTCCCCTCCGCCGCACGGGCCGCGCCGTCGGGCGCTTGCGCGGAGGACGGCATCGGGGGGATGTCGAGATCGGGATCGGTCACGAGGAAGGCGCCTTCGGATCCGGGCCGGTCTGGCCGGGGATGAGGAGGCCCTTGACGCGCCCCCCCGCCTGCTCGCCGGAAATCACCCGGTTGATCCGGGTCTTCATGTTCATCTCCGCCGCCTGGCCGTTGAGTTGGTTCTGGCCGCGCGTGATCTTCACGTTGCCGATCAGCACGGCGGTGTCGTCGGGGATGGAATAGACCATCTTCTCGGCACGCGCCACATCGGTTGGAGTCGTCACCACGACGTTGCCGGACCCGTCGAGCCGCTCCATCCGGCTGGCGCCGTCCGGGCCGTCCTTGAACTGGCCGATCAGCACGTCGGCGGTGATGCGGTCCTGGCCGCGCACGGCCACCGCGTCTCCGCGCGCCACGGCGAGGTCGCGTGCCTCGTAATATTCCAGGCTGTCGCGGGCGGTGACCACATGCTCGGGGGTCACCAGCTTCAGGTTCCGGCCGGTCACCACCGCCACCTGCTTGTCCACGTCATAGATCGCGCGCTCGCCGAACACCTCCTGCGAGGGGGAGACGATGCGGGCGTTGCCGTCGGCGACGATCTGGAAGACCACGTTGCCCTGCCCGGGGACCTGCCGGTAATAAGCGGTCAGCACGTCGGCGAAGACGGTGCTGCCGCCCTGCTTGGCCGAGGCGTTGCCGCGCGCCACATAGGCGCGCACGTCCTGGTGCCATTCGATGGCCTGGTCGGCGTCGATCTCCAGCGGCTGCTTGCCCTCGCCCATTCCCGGCATGCCCTGCGCCAGGGCGGACGGGGCCAGGGGGGCGATGGACAGAACACCGCCCAGCAGCAGGGCGCCCAGGATGGCGGAACGCGCGCTCATCACTTCGGACCTTTCGTGGAGCCGGGCTTGGACGTCGCGCCGTCCGGCGTGTTGGAGCCGGCGCCGGATTGGGGCGCACCGGACTGGGGAGCGCTGGTCTGCACCGACGCCGTGGACTGGTTCAGGAAGGTGATCGTCTTGCCGCGGTCGGTCATGCGGAAGGCCTCGGCGTCGATGACGCCGTCCGGCCCCTGCCCCTCGACATGGGCGTCGCCCCAGGCGGTGCCCTTCTTCACGTCCACGTCGGCTTCCGGCGTCGTGAACTCGTTCCCGTCGTCGCGGATCAGCCGGACATGGCCGCGCATCTTCAGGATGCCGGTCTCCTGGTTGTACCAGCCCTTGTCGGAGCGCATGGTGACCCAGGTCCCGTTCAGCTCCGTCATCTCGGCTTCCGGCTGGTCGAGCAGGATGATGCCCGGCTGGTCGGCCGACTGGTCGGCCTCGGCGGCGGTCACGGAGAAGGGCTGGTTCTGCTCGTCCACGCTGTAGTAGCGAGGCTTGATCATCTCCAGCTGGCCCTTGTCGGCGGTGATCTGCGGCCGGGGCGGCTCGGTCAGACTCGGCCAGGCGGCGAGCAGCGCCAGCAGCGCCAACGCCAGCACGGGCAGCACGACCTTGAGCGAAGCCACGAAACGGCTGTGGAAGCGGCTGACCGGCCGCACGGTGCGGCGGTGCACGGACCGGGCGCCGAACTCCTCCAGCGGGGGCAGGGCCGCGCGGCGCGGCGCCGGACGCTTCGCGATCTTCTGTTCCACGTCCTGCTCGAGTTCCGGGTGAAGGTTCTGCACGCTCATCGCATCGCTCCAGAAAACCCCCGCGGTCAGGCCGCGCCGACGCGCAGGCAGTCGTGGATGTGCACGACTCCGAGCGGCCGGCCAGCCTCGACCACGAAGAGGCTCGTGATCTGCTTTTCGTTCATCTCGCGCAGGGCCTCCGTCACGAGCGCCTGCGGCCGGATCGATTTCGGGCGGGGCGACATGATGCCGTCCGCCCGTCCGCCCAGCAGCTCCGGCTTCAGGTGGCGGCGCAGGTCGCCGTCCGTGATGACGCCGACGAGCGCGCCGGACCCGTCCGTCACGCCGACGCAGCCCAGCCGCTTGGCCGTCATCTCGAATATGACCTCGCTGAGCGGCGCCGCCAGCCCGCAGAGCGGCATGTCGCCGCCCTTGTGCATGACGTCCGTGACCTTCATCAGCAGCTGCCCGAGCTGGCCGCCGGGGTGGAGCTGGTGGAAGTCCGAGGCCGAGAAGCCCTTGCGCTCCAGCAGGGCGACCGCCAGGGCGTCGCCCAGCCCAAGCATCATCGTCGTCGATGTGGTCGGCGCCAGCCCCAGCGGGCAGGCCTCCGGAGCCGGGGGCAGGACCAGCGCCACATCCGACTGCTCCGCCAGGGAGGAGCCGGCGCGGCGCGTGATCCCGATCAGCGGGATGGCGAAGCGGCGGGTGTAGGCGATGATGTCGCCGAGTTCGTTCGTCTCGCCCGAATTGGACAGGGCGACCACCGCGTCCGACCGCGTGATCATGCCGAGGTCGCCGTGGCTGGCCTCGCCCGGATGGACGAACATCGAGGGCGTGCCGGTGGAGGCGAGCGTCGCGGCGATCTTGCGCGCGACATGGCCGGACTTGCCCATGCCGGTGACCACGATCCGCCCGGTCACCGCGGCCAGCCGGTCGAGCGCGCGGCCGAAGGCGCCGTCCAGCGATCCGGCAAGCGTGTTCAGCGCGTCGGCTTCCATGCGCAGCACCCGGACGGCGCTGGCGAGGTCGCGGTCGGGAACCGCCGTGGCGGGAGCCGCCTGCGCGTCCACGCCGTCCGTTCGGGCGCCCGCCGGATCGGCCTGGAGGGCGGCGGGCACGGTTGCAAAGGCTGAGGTCAAGGGTGACGTCGTCCCACTGTTTGGCCCGGAAGATCCGGCCGGAAGCTTCGCCGAAGGGGCTGCCTCGAACGTCCGAAACGGCGAACAACCCGCGCGCAGTATGCCTGTCGGCGGAGGGCCGGTCAAACACGCCCCCGATACGCCTTCGGCGAATCAATCTGGAGATATAGGACGAACCGACCGCCCCGGAAGGGGCAACGCGAAAGTCCGGGGCGAAAGTCCGGGGCGCACGGGCGGGATGAAAGGCCCGATCAAGAGGCCGGGCCGGTCAATGGGCGAGGATGTCCGGCTCGCTCCATCCGCCGAGGTCCAGCGCGCCGCGCGCCGGCAGAAAGCGGAAGCAGGCCTCGGCCAGCTCCACCCGCCCCTCGCGCTCCAGCATCCGGTCGAGCCGGTCGCGCAGGTCGTGCAGGTGCAGCACGTCCGACGCCGCGTACTTCATCTGCTCCGGCGTCAGGGCCGCGGCACCCCAGTCCGAGGATTGCTGCTGCTTGGACAGCTCCACCCCCAGCAGGTCGCGGCAGAGGTCCTTCAGCCCGTGCCGGTCGGTGAAGGTGCGGACCAGCTTCGAGGCGACCTTCGTGCAGTAGACCGGCGCGCAGGTCACGCCGAGATAGGCCTGGAGCGCCGCCACGTCGAAGCGGGCGAAATGGAAGAGCTTGGTGACCTCCCCGTCCGCCAGAAGCCGCGTGAGGTTCGGCGCCTCGTAGCGGCCTTTCCGGAACTGCACGAGATGCGCGCTGCCGTCGCCGGCGGAGAGCTGGACGAGGCACAGCCGGTCGCGGTGCGGGTTCAGCCCCATCGTCTCTGTGTCCACGGCGACGGCGCCGCCACGCGCCGCGGCCTTCAGGTCGAGCCCGTCGGGAAGGTCCCCGTCATGGAGCGTGATGGGAACGGCGTTGGACACCGCGTTGGACAAGGAAGGCCTCCCGCGCATGGAACCCGGCGATCGATGTGGATGGCTTTTGGACGGGCGCCCGGATCGGAAGACCGGAATCAGGAGCCCGGAAACGACAAACGCCGCTCTGCCCTGCGGCATGCGGCGTTGTCGGGTAGATATGGTGCCCAGGAGAAGACTCGAACTTCCACGACATTTCTGCCACAGGTACCTGAAACCTGCGCGTCTACCAATTCCGCCACCTGGGCTCAGCAACCGGTGCTCGGTGCGGTGGGCGGTTTTTAGCGATCCGTCCGGCGCCCGTCAACAGGTTTTTTCACGCCCTCCCGCCGCCCCTGCCGGACGGCCGGCGGGGCGCGCCCCGCCCTGCGGAAAGGGCGCCCGAGGGGTCTGGCCTGAATTGCGAGCCTTCTATATAAGCTTGCGCCGTTGAATTCGGAATTTGGCCGGTGATTGGCCCGCGCGGCTCACGTCAACGGGGCACGGCAGCCACGAAGGCACAGGGGAGAGGGTCGATGACTTATCGCAGTCAGGTTGTCACGGTGTTCGGCGGGTCGGGCTTCATCGGCCGCCATCTGATCCGGAAGATCGCCAAGCACGGCGCCACGGTGCGCATCGTCTCCCGGCATCCGGGCCAGGGCAATTACCTGCGCACGGCGGGGTCGGTCGGCCAGATCGCGTCGCTGTCGGCGGACGTGATGGACGACGAGTCGGTCGCCCGCGTCATCAAGGGCAGCGACATCGTCATCAACCTCATCGGCGCCCTGTTCGAGCGCGGCCCCTGGAGCTTCGACGCCGTCCATGTCGAGGCCCCGGCCCGCATCGCCCGCATCGCCAAGGCCGCCGGGGTGCAGAGCTTCGTCCATGTCTCCGCGCTCGGCGCCGACGAGGGCTCCAAGTCCACCTACGCGCGCAGCAAGGCGCAGGGCGAGAAGCGGGTGCTGGAGGCCTTCCCCGAGGCCGTGATCCTGCGCCCCAGCGTCGTCTTCGGCCCGGACGACCGGTTCTTCAACAAGTTCGCCGCGATGGCGCAGGTGATGCCGGTCCTGCCGCTGGTCGGCGGCGGCGAGACGAAGTTCCAGCCGGTCTATGTCGGCGACCTCGCCGAGGCCATCATCCGCGCCCTGCAGGTGCCCGAGGCCAAGGGGAAGACCTTCGCGCTGGGCGGCCCGCGCGTCTACAGCTTCCGCGAGATGATGGAACTGATGCTGTCGGAGATCCGCCGCAAGCGCCGCCTGTGGCCGGTGAGCTGGAGCCTGTCGGAAACGCTCGGCCGCGTCTTCGAGAAGATCCCCGTCATCACCCCGCTGGTGACCCGCGACCAGGTGGAGCTGCTGAAGACGGACAACGTCGTTCCGGAGGACGCCCCCGGCTTCAAGGAGCTGGGCATGACCGAGCTGACCTCCTGCGAGGTGATGCTGCCGACCTACCTGCACCGCTTCATCGTCGGCGGCCGCAACGCCACGCTGACCCGCGACGTCAGCAAGTTCAACAAGTACCCCAGCGCGCACTGACCGGCCGGCACGGCCCGTCACGCGCAGCAAAAAAGCCCCGGCCTCGCGGCCGGGGCTTTTTCATGCGCGAAGGTGGCCCTCACAGGTGCAGGAAGGCCAGCATGCCGAGGCCGAGCGCGATGCGGTACCAGCCGAAGGGGGCGAAGCCGTAGCGGCCGACGAACTCCACCAGCGTCTTGACGACCAGCGCCGCGGCGATGAAGGCGGCGATGAAGCCAACGGCGACGAGGCCGCCCGCGTCGAGGCTCATCTCCCCCCAGTTCTTGTAGAGGTCGTAGACGGTGGCGCCGGCCATCGTCGGCACGGCGAGAAAGAAGGTGAACTCCGCGGCGGTGCGGCGGTCCACCCCCATCATCAGCGAGCCGATGATGGTGGCGCCGGAGCGCGACACGCCGGGCACCAGCGCCAGACACTGGAACAGGCCGATCTTGAGGGCGAGCGGTGCGGGGAAGCGCTCGATCTCCTTGTGCCGCGTCGGGGGCAGGTAACGCTCGATCACCAGGATGGCGATGCCGCCGAGAACCAGCATCACGCTCACCACGGTCGGGTTGAACAGCCTCTCCTTGATGAAGCCGTGCAGCAGGGCGCCCAGGATCATGGCCGGCAGAAAGGCCAGCAGCACCGCCCGGACGAAGCGCCAGGCGTCGGGGTCGGCGCGCAGCATCCCCGTCAGGACGCGCTGGAAGCGGCCGAAATAGACGAGGCAGATGGCCAGGATCGCGCCAAGCTGGATCACCACCTCGAACACCCGCCCGGGAGGCCCCTGGAACCCGAGCAGCTCGCCGAAGAGGATGAGGTGGCCGGTCGAGGACACAGGCAGGAATTCCGTCAGCCCCTCCAGGAGGCCGAGGAGGGCGGCGTTGAAAAGCTGGTCGGTCGGCATGCGGCGAAACGCTTTCGCTGTGAATGCGGCGGGGGGACAGCGGGCTTATAGCAGCGGCGGCTTCGCTTGACGATGTGAATGGGTTGGTACCCCAAAGAGGGCGATAGGTCCGTATCGGTACTATTTTTCTCCCGGTTTCGCGCGCAATCTTTGGGCAGGCGGCGCGGTTCGGCGGCAGCCTGGAAAATTCGGGTCAGGTATGCTGACCAATCGGCGTTTTTATGCTCGCAACCCCTTGGCACGTGCGGTATATGACCCATGACTTGCGATGGACGCAGGTTTCTCTATCCACCGATGACTGTGCCGAAGAGACCGGCACGGCCTCGCTAGCCAAGAGGTCCGCCCCCGGCCGGGGGTGCGGGCTCGCGAAGAAGGAGCAGGCGCCATGGCGAACCAGAGGATGTTGGGCTTTGTGCACACCGCGCAGCGGATGCCCGACAAGCGTTCGGCCGAGGAGCGCCGCCAGGACTTCGGCGAGATCTACGCGCAGTTCTCCGACGAGCGCGCGCACGAGCAGTCCAACCGCTGCTCCCAGTGCGGGGTTCCCTTCTGCCAAGTCCACTGCCCGGTCGCCAACAACATCCCGGACTGGCTGAAGCTGACCGCCGAGGGCCGGCTGGAGGAGGCCTACGAGGCCTCGCAGGCGACCAACAACTTCGGCGAGATCTGCGGCCGCATCTGCCCGCAGGACCGGCTGTGCGAGGGCAACTGCGTCATCGAGCAGTCCACCCACGGCGCCGTGACCATCGGCTCGGTGGAGAAGTACATCAACGACACGGCCTGGGAGAACGGCTGGGTCAAGCCGCGCAAGCCCTCGCGCGAGCTGGGCCAGTCCGTCGGCATCATCGGCGCCGGCCCGGCCGGCCTCGCCGCCGCCGAGGAGCTGCGCGCCAAGGGCTACGAGGTGCATGTCTACGACCGCTACGACCGCATGGGCGGTCTGATGGTCTACGGCATCCCCTCCTTCAAGCTGGAGAAGTACGTCGTCGAGCGGCGCGTGAAGCTGCTGGCCGAGGCCGGGGTGATCTATCACCCGAGCTTCGAGGTCGGCCGCGACGCCTCGCTGGCCGAGCTGCGCGACCGCCACGTGGCCGTGCTGGTCGCGACCGGTGTCTACAAGGCCCGCGACCTCGACCTGCCCGGTGCGGACCTCGGCAACATCGTGCCGGCGCTGCAGTACCTCACCACCTCCAACCGCGTCGGTCTGGGCGACACGGTCGCCGCCTACGAGGACGGCTCGCTGAACGCCGCGGGCAAGAAGGTCGTGGTGCTGGGCGGCGGCGACACCGCCATGGACTGCGTGCGCACCGCCATCCGCCAGGGCGCCACCTCCGTGAAGTGTCTGTACCGCCGCGACCGCAAGAACATGCCGGGCTCGCAGCGCGAGGTCGCCCACGCCGAGGAAGAGGGCGTTGAGTTCCTCTGGCAGGCCGCCCCTGAGAGCTTCGACGGCGCCGGTGGCAAGGTCAGCGGCGTCAAGGCCGTCCGCATCCATCTGGGTGTGGCCGACGCCACCGGCCGCCAGACGCCGCAGGTGATGGAAGGCTCCGAGTTCACGGTCGAGGCCGACCTCGTCATCAAGGCGCTGGGCTTCGAACCGGAGGACCTGCCTGGCCTGTTCGGCGACAAGGAGCTGAAGGTCACGCGCTGGGGCACCCTGCTGGTCGATTACCGCAACAAGATGACCAACCTGGACGGCGTCTTCGCCGCGGGCGACATCGTGCGCGGCGCCAGCCTCGTCGTGTGGGCGATCCGCGACGGCCGCGAGGCCGCCGACGGCATCCACGCCTACGCCCAGGCGAAGGCCCGGGCCGGCATGGCCCAAGCCGCCGAATAAGACGGCCGCCCGGCAAGAACCGCCGGAACCGGCACCTCAAACATCGATATCCGGGAACCGGGGGCCGAGAGGCCTCCGGTGGGGGAGAAGGGGGCGGCGCCCCCTTCGGAACAGACTGACGGAAAGGGTCCACCCATGGCCACCGAGATGAACCAGGGCGAGCAGTTCGTTGCCGAGTACCGCGCCAACGCGGAGGCGCTCACCACTGCCCATGCCTACGATCCGTCGGACGAGCATGACGCCTGCGGCGTCGGCCTGATCGCCGCGATCGACGGCAAGCCCCGCCGCTCGGTGGTCGAGAAGGGCATCGAGGCCCTGAAGGCCGTCTGGCACCGCGGCGCCGTGGACGCCGACGGCAAGACCGGCGACGGCGCCGGCATCCATGTCCAGGTCCCGCAGAAGTTCTTCAAGGACCATGTCGCGGTGGTCGGCCACCGCGCGCCGGAGAACAACCTGGCGGTCGGCCAGGTCTTCCTGCCGCGCATCAACATGGAAGCGCAGGAAGCCTGCCGCTGCATCGTCGAGACCGAGATCCTCAGCTTCGGCTACTACATCTACGGCTGGCGCCAGGTGCCGGTGAACGTCGACATCGTCGGCGAGAAGGCCAACGCCACCCGGCCGGAGATCGAGCAGATCATCATCGGCAACAGCAAGGGCGTCTCGGACGAACAGTTCGAGCTGGACCTCTATGTCATCCGCCGCCGCATCGAGCGGGCGGTGAAGAACGAGCAGATCAACGACTTCTACATCTGCTCGCTGTCGGCGCGCTCGATCATCTACAAGGGCATGTTCCTCGCCGAGCAGCTGACGACCTTCTACCCGGACCTGCTGGACGAGCGCTTCGAGTCGAGCTTCGCCATCTACCACCAGCGCTACTCGACCAACACCTTCCCGACCTGGCCGCTGGCCCAGCCCTTCCGCATGCTCGCCCACAACGGCGAGATCAACACGCTGAAGGGCAACGTCAACTGGATGAAGGCCCACGAGACGCGCATGGAGCATGCGGCGTTCGGGTCCTACGTCGGCGACATCAAGCCGGTGATCGGCGTCGGCCTGTCCGACTCCGGCGCGCTGGACGCCGTGTTCGAGGTTCTGGTCCGTGCCGGCCGCACCGCGCCGATGGTCAAGGTCATGCTGGTGCCCGAAGCGATGACCCGCTCGGCCTCCATGCCCGAGGACTACCAGGCGCTGATCGGCTACTGCAACTCGGTGATGGAGCCGTGGGACGGCCCGGCGGCACTCGCCATGACCGACGGCCGCTGGGTCGTCGGCGGCATGGACCGCAACGGCCTGCGCCCGATGCGCTACACCATCACCACCGACGGGCTGCTGATCGCCGGCTCCGAGACGGGCATGGTGCGCATCGACGAGTCCCAGGTGATCGAGAAGGGCCGCCTCGGGCCCGGGGAGATGATCGCCGTCGATCTCGGCGCCGGCAAGCTCTACCACGACCGCGAGCTGAAGGCCCATCTGGCCGGCCAGCGCCCCTGGCCGAACTGGATGAAGAACACCACCCAGCTCGACGACCTCGTGAAGCAGGCCGCGAACCGCGGCGAGCCGTCGGAGATGGAGAAGGCCGAGCTGCGCCGCCGCCAGATGGCCTTCGGCATCACCATGGAAGACATGGAGCTGATCCTGCACCCGACGGTGGAGGACGCGAAGGAGGCCATCGGCTCGATGGGCGACGACAGCCCCATCGCCGTGCTGTCGGACAAGTACCGCGGCATGCACCACTTCTTCCGCCAGAACTTCAGCCAGGTCACCAACCCGCCCATCGACTCGCTTCGCGAGCGCCGGGTGATGAGCCTGAAGACGCGGCTGGGCAACCTCGGCAACATCCTGGACGAGGATGAGAGCCAGACCCGCCTGCTGCAGCTCGACAGCCCGGTCCTGACCACGGCCGAGTTCCGCGCCATGCGCGCCTACATGGGCGAGACGGCGGCGGAGATCGACGCGACCTTCGCGGCCGCCGCCGGTCCCGACGCGCTGCGCGACGCGCTCCGCCGCATCGGCCAGGAGGCCGAGGACGCGGTGCGCGGGGGCGCCACCCACATCATCCTGACCGACGAGCGGATGGACGCCGCCCGCGCGGCCATCCCGATGATCCTCGCCACGGGTGCGGTCCACACCCATCTGGTGCGCAACAACCTGCGCACCTTCACCTCGCTGAACGTCCGTTCGGCCGAGGCGCTGGACGTGCACTACCTCGCCGTGCTGATCGGCGTCGGCGCCACGACGGTGAACGCCTACCTGGCGCAGGAGGCCATCGCCGACCGCCACCGCCGCGGCCTGTTCGGCGCCATCTCCCTCGAGGAGTGCATGGTCCGCTACAAGAAGGCCATGGACGAGGGTCTGCTGAAGGTGATGTCCAAGATGGGCATCTCGGTCATCAGCAGCTATCGCGGCGGCTGCAACTTCGAGGCGGTGGGCCTGTCCCGCGCCATGGTCGCCGAGCATTTCCCGACCATGGTCAGCCGCATCTCCGGCATCGGCCTGAACGGCATCCAGAAGAAGGTGCTGGAGCAGCACGCCATCGCCTACAGCGAGGAGGTCGTGACGCTTCCGGTCGGCGGCTTCTACCGCTTCCGCAAGACGGGCGACCGGCACGGCTGGGAGGGCGGCATCATCCACACCCTCCAGCAGGCGGTCACCAACGACAGCTACACCGCCTTCAAGAAGTACTCGGAGCAGGTGAACAAGCGGCCGCCGATGCAGATCCGCGACCTGCTGGAGTTCCGCTCGGCCAACAAGCCGGTCTCGGTGGACGAGGTCGAGAGCATCACCGCGATCCGCAAGCGCTTCATCACGCCGGGCATGTCCATGGGCGCCCTGTCGCCCGAGGCGCACGGCACGCTGAATGTCGCCATGAACCGCATCGGCGCCCGCTCCGACTCGGGCGAGGGCGGCGAGGATCCGGCGCGCTTCCGCCCGGACAAGAACGGCGACAACTGGAACTCCGCGATCAAGCAGGTGGCCTCGGGCCGCTTCGGCGTCACCGCCGAGTACCTGAACCAGTGCCGCGAGCTGGAGATCAAGGTGGCCCAGGGCGCCAAGCCCGGCGAGGGCGGCCAGCTCCCCGGCTTCAAGGTGACGGAGATGATCGCGCGTCTGCGTCACTCGACGCCGGGCGTCACGCTCATCAGCCCGCCGCCGCACCATGACATCTACTCGATCGAGGATCTGGCGCAGCTCATCTACGACCTGAAGCAGATCAACCCGGACGCCAAGGTCACGGTGAAGCTGGTCAGCCGGTCGGGCATCGGCACCATCGCCGCCGGTGTCGCCAAGGCCAACGCCGACATCATCCTGATCTCCGGCCACAGCGGCGGCACGGGCGCCAGCCCGCAGACCTCCGTGAAGTTCGCCGGCGTTCCGTGGGAGATGGGCCTGTCGGAGGTCCACCAGGTCCTGACGCTGAACCGCCTGCGCCACCGCGTGCGGCTGCGCACCGACGGCGGCCTGAAGACCGGCCGCGACATCGTCATCGCCGCCATGCTGGGTGCGGAGGAGTTCGGCATCGGCACGGCCTCGCTGATCGCGATGGGCTGCATCATGGTCCGCCAGTGCCACTCCAACACCTGCCCGGTCGGCGTCTGCGTGCAGGATCCGAAGCTGCGCGAGAAGTTCGTCGGCACGCCGGAGAAGGTCGTCAACCTCTTCACCTTCCTGGCCGAGGAGGTCCGCGAGATCCTGGCCCAGCTCGGCTTCCGCTCGCTGAACGAGGTGATCGGCCGCACCGACCTGCTGCACCAGGTCAGCCGCGGCGCCGAGCATCTCGACGACCTCGACCTGAACCCGCTGCTGGCGCAGGTCGATCCGGGCGAGAACGCGCGCTACTGCACGCTGCAGGGCCGCAACGAGGTGCCGGACACGCTGGACGCCCGCATCGTCGCGGATGCCCGCCCGCTGTTCGAGGAGGGCGAGAAGATGCAGCTCGCCTACAATGTCCGGAACACGCAGCGCGCCATCGGCACGCGGCTGTCCTCGATGGTGACGCGCAAGTTCGGCATGTACGGGCTGCAGCCCGGCCACATCACCGTCCGGCTGCGCGGCACGGCCGGCCAGTCGCTCGGCGCCTTCGCGGTGCAGGGCATCAAGCTGGAGGTCATGGGCGACGCCAACGACTATGTCGGCAAGGGCCTGTCCGGCGGCACCATCGTGGTCAGCCCGACCAGCGCCAGCCCGCTGATCAGCAACAAGAACACGATCATCGGCAACACCGTCCTGTACGGCGCCACGGCGGGCAAGCTGTTCGCGGCGGGCCAGGCCGGCGAGCGGTTCGCGGTGCGCAACTCCGGCGCCAGCGTCGTGGTCGAGGGCTGCGGCTCCAACGGCTGCGAGTACATGACCGGCGGCGTCGCGGTGATCCTCGGCCCGGTCGGCGACAACTTCGGCGCCGGCATGACCGGGGGCATGGCCTACATCTACGACGAGCAGGGCACCCTGCCCTCGCGCGTCAACGAGGAGAGCGTGATCTACCAGCGCGTCGAGGTGGCCCATTACGAGAACCAGCTCAAGCAGCTCATCCAGGAGCATGTGCATGAGACGCAGAGCCGCTTCGCCGAGGAGCTGCTGAACGACTGGGAGCGCGTCCTGCCGAAGTTCTGGCAGATCGTGCCCAAGGAGATGCTGAAGCGTCTGGAGGTCCCCGTGACCGCCGCCAGGGCCGCCGAGTAAGGCGTTCCCCTCCAGCACCGCGACGTCAGGGCGGCCCGGGAAACCGGGCCGCCTTTTCTATTCCGAAGGGAGTAGCGGACTCCCACCAACGGGCGGCCCGCCGGGCGTCGCGCGGGCTGTTCTCACGATGGCGCTTGCGTTACAGTCCGGCCCGCCATGCGCACCCTCTATCACCACCCCCTCCATCCGTTCTCCCGCATCCTGCGGGTCGTGCTCGCCGAGAAGGGCCTTCCCTTCGAAACGGTGGTCGAAAAGCCGTGGGAATGGCGCGAGGGCTTCCTCGCCCTCAACCCGTCCGGCGAGGTCCCGGTGCTGGTGGAGGAGGACGGGACCGTCGTCGCCGGCGGCTGGCCGGCGCTGGAATATCTGATCGAGGCCTACCCCGACACGCCGCTGATGCCGCGGGAGATCGCCGAGCGCGCCGAGGTGCGCCGGCTGGTCGCCTGGTTCACCCAGAAGTTCGAGCGCGAGGTGACCGACAACCTTCTCGGCGAGAAGCTGATGAAGCGCCTGTCGGGCCAGGGCCAGCCCTACGCCCCGGCGATCCGGGCCGGGCTGCACAACATCACGGTCCACCTGGACTACATCGCCTTCCTGTCGGAACGGCGCCCCTGGCTCGCCGGAAACAGCCTCTCGCTCGCGGATATCGCGGCGGCGGCGCAGCTGAGCTGCCTGGACTATGTCGGCGACGTCCCCTGGGACAACAACCGCGAGGCCAAGGACTGGTACGCCCGCATGAAGTCCCGCCCCAGCTTCCGCCCCCTCCTCGCCGACAGCATCCCCGGCGCGCCCCCGCCCAGGCACTACGCGGATCTGGATTTCTGAGGGGCTGGCTGCGCAGGAGCAGCTTTGACCAGCAGCCTGCAACGCTCCGTCATCCCCGCGAAAGCACATAAGCGCTAACTTTAGCGGCTAACTGACTGAAGCAAGCCTCCGCCCCCCTCCACCGTCATCCCCGCGGACGCGCATAGGCGCTGACTTTGAGGGTTGAGCGACCGAAACAACGGTTCGACCACTCTTCACCGTCATCCCCGCGGACGCGGGGATCCAGAGTTTCCAACAGGTTCGCTGCGGGAAGGGACTGGATTCCCGCTTTCGCGGGAATGACGAAGAGGGATGGCGTGGGCTTCGGTCGAACGGACGAACATGCAAAAGTTAGCGCCCATGCGCGGACGCGGGGATCCAGGGTTTCCAACGGTTTCGCTTCGGGAACACTGGATTCCCGCTTTCGCGGGAATGACGGTGGTTGATGCGGAGGGGCGTCGTCTTCGAAAGACACGCTTCGCCCATTGTCTCCCTCCCCCTACTTCTTCCCGCCCTGCCCCGCCGCCGGAACCCGATCCAGGTTGCGCCTGGCCGTCTTCGCGGCGTTGCTGTCGGGGGCGGAGCGGATGGTGTCCTGCCAGTCGGCGCGGGCGCCGTCGGCGTTGCCGGTCTCGGCGCGGAGGTTGCCGCGCAGGAGCAGGGCGTCCGGGTCGCCGGGCCGCAGGGCGATGGCGCGGTCCACGTCGGACAGGGCCTGGCGGGCGTTGGCCAGTGCCTTGTGCGCGGTGGCGCGGTAGAGCCAGGCGTCGGCGCGCTGCGGGTCCCTCTTGATGGCCTTGTCCAGGTCAGCGACGGCGTCCCAGTAGCGCTCCGTCTCGCCGCGCGCGATGGCGCGGTCGATCAGCAGGTCCACGTCCTCGGGCTGCTTGGAGAGTGCCGTGCTGTAGAGCCGGTCGGCCTGGGCCGCGTCGCCGGCGCGCAGCCAGGCCCAGCCGGCCCGCGCCAGCAGCGAGGCCTCGACCGCCGGGTCGTTCCCGCCCAGCAGCGGGGCCAGCTCCTCCAGCTGGGTGCCGGCCTCCTTGAACTCGCCCTTGTGGAAGAGGGCGAGCGCCTGGCAGAGCCGCGCGCGGTCGCCCCCGCCCTGCCTCATCCAGCTCCGCGCGCTGCCCAGCGCGTCGGACGGCGCGCGCTCGGCCAGCGTGACGCAGGCCTGGAACTGCCGGTCATGATCGATGGCGGCGGCCGGCGAGGGCGTGGAAGCGGTGGCGGCCGCGCCGGCGAGGAACAGCGCGAGCGCGGCGGCAAGGGAGGGTTTGCGTCCGGTCATGGTGGCCTTACACTCCGCCATCGCCCGACGTGACGCAAGGACCCGCATGATGACCGCTCCCCGCCTGTTCGTGTTCGGCCTCGGCTACAGCGCCGGCGTCTTCGCCGAGGCGCTGAAGGCGGACGGCTGGCGGGTCGGCGGCACCTGCCGCACGGAGGAGAAGCGGGCCGAGCTGGAGGCGCGTGGCTTCGAGGCCGTGCTGTTCGACCGCGAGCACCCCCTGCCCGACGCCCCCGCCCTGCTCGACGGCGTCACCCACCTGCTGGTCAGCGTGCCGCCCGACGCCAAGGGCGACCCGGTGCTGGACCTGCACGGCCGGGACATCGCCGGGCTGCGCAGGCTGGACTGGGCCGGATACCTCTCCACCACCGGCGTCTACGGCGACACCGGCGGGGAATGGGTAAGCGAGGCTTCCTGGCTGCGCCCCAACGGCGACCGGCAGCGCCGCCGGGTGGAGGCGGAGCGCGGCTGGCAGTATCTGCACCGGGAATACGGGGTGCCGATGCACATCTTCCGGCTGGCCGGCATCTACGGCCCCGGCCGCAGCGCCATCGATCATGTGCGCGAGGGCACGGCCAAGCGGGTGGACAAGCCGGGGCAGGTCTTCTGCCGCATCCATGTGGAGGACATCGCGGCGACCCTGCGCGCCTCCATGGCGTCGATCAGCCCCGGCGCCGTCTACAACCTCGCCGACGACCTGCCCTGCCCGTCGCACGAGGTGGTGGCCCACGCCTGCGCGCTGCTGGGGGTGGAGCCGCCGCCGCTGGTGCCCTTCGATCAGGCCGAGCTGTCGCCCATGGCGGCGAGCTTCTACGCCGACTGCCGCCGCGTGCGGAACGACCGCATCAAGACCCGGCTTGGGGTGGTGCTGAAACACCCGGACTACCGGGCCGGGCTGGCGGCCCAGCTCGCCGCGGAACGGACTGCCGAACGGGCTGCCACGGACGGGAAAATGGCGGGATGATGGCGGCGCGATGCGCGCGGCGCACGAATTTGGTTCGGTGACAACCATGTTGTGATATCATGGCCGCCCGTTCTGGGCCGCAAACCGGCCTGGATCGGCAGAGATTCGAGAAAACCGCCGGATTAAACCGCCAACCGACCTGCCGGGACAAGAAGACCAGCATGAACATCACCATCGAACGCGCCGCCCTTCTTCGGTCCCTCGGTCACGTGCAGAGTGTGGTGGAGCGGCGCAACACGATTCCGATCCTGTCGAACGTCCTGCTGCGCGCCGCCAACGGCGAGCTGTCGCTGGCGGCGACCGACATGGACCTGGAGATCGTCGAGTCGGTGCCGGCGACCGTGTCCCGCGCGGGCGGCACCACCGCTCCGGCCCACACGCTGTACGACATCGTCCGCAAGCTGCCCGACGGCAGCCAGGTGGAGCTGGAGCTGGGCGGCGAGGGCACGATCCTGACGCTGCGCGCCGGCCGGTCGCAGTTCAAGCTGTCCTGCCTGCCGGTGGAGGATTTCCCGCAGCTGTCCGGCGGCGACCTGAAGCACCGCTTCAACGTCCCGGCGGGCGAGCTGCGCCGCCTGATCGACCGCACGCGCTTCGCCATCTCCACGGAGGAGACGCGCTATTACCTGAACGGCATCTACCTGCACGCCGCCCGCTCCAAGGACAGCGGCGCCGAGCTGCCGGTGCTGCGCACCGTGGCGACGGACGGCCACCGGCTGGCGCGGGTGGAGATGCCCCTGCCGGAGGGGGCCGACGGCATCCCCGGCGTCATCGTGCCGCGCAAGACCGTCACCGAGATCCGCAAGCTGATCGACGAGGCCGCCGACGCCATCGAGCTGTCGATGTCCGACAACAAGATCCGCTTCACCTTCGATTCGGTGACCGTGACGTCGAAGCTGATCGACGGCACCTTCCCCGATTATGAGCGGGTGATCCCCGTGGGCAACGACAAGTCGATGGAGGTGGACGCCAAGCTGTTCGCCGCCGCCGTGGACCGCGTCGCCACCATCTCCACGGAGAAGAGCCGGGCCGTGAAGCTGTCGCTGAACCGCGGCGCCCTGGTGCTGTCCGCCACCAGCCCGGAGGCCGGCAGCGCCCAGGAGGAGCTGGAGGTCGATTACAGCGAGACCCCCCTGGAAATCGGCTTCAACTCTCGCTATCTGCTTGATATCACGCAGCAGATCGAGGGCGAGGGCGCCCGCTTCACGCTGGCGGACGCGGCCTCGCCGACCATCATCCGCGACGTTGCCGACGGCACCGCCTTGTATGTGCTGATGCCCATGCGTGTGTGACCAGGCGGGGGGCGCCCGATAACGCCCCGCCATGGAACGGTGCCCTCGCGCGCGTGTCGCCGGGCGCCACCGGCTCCCGCGGAGTGGTAACGGATCAGTGCTCGAAGCCAGGCGCATTCATGATTTGCCGGAGGCCATCCATCCGGCCCTTCCGGATTCGCTCCCCACGGACCTTCCGTCCGATGATGGGGAGGACGATTTGCGTCCGGCTGATGGTAAGGCCGACCTTCGGTCGGGACCCGGCGCCTTGACCGGCACGCCCACCGGATCGCTCGCCGTCACGCGGCTGACGCTGACCCGCTTCCGCGGCTACGAGGCCGCGCGGCTGGAGACGGACCGCCGCCCCGTGCTGCTGATCGGCCCGAACGGGGCCGGCAAGACCAACCTTCTTGAGGCCGTGAGCTTCCTCGCCCCCGGCCGCGGCCTGCGCGGCGCCCGGCTGTCGGAGGTGGACCGGCTCGGATCCCCGCCCGGCACCGGCTGGGCCGTCGCCGCCACGCTGGAAACCCCCATGGGTCCGCTGGACATCGGCACGGGCCGCGAGGGCAGCAGCCGCGACGGTGGGGCCGAGCGCGACCGCCGCGTGGTGCGCATCGACGGCCACCCGGCCAAGGGCCAGACGGCGCTGGCCGAGCATGTCGCCGTGGTCTGGCTGACCCCGCAGATGGACCGGCTGTTCCTGGAGGGATCGTCGGGCCGCCGCCGCTTCCTCGACCGGCTGGTCTTCGGATTCGACTCGGCCCACGCCGGGCGGCTGAACCGGTACGAGCACGCCCTGCGGGAGCGCGCGCGGCTGCTGCGCGACGGGCGGTTCGACGAGGGCTGGCTGAGCGGGCTGGAGGACCAGATGGCGACCACCGGCATCGCCGTGGCCGCCGCCCGGCGCGACGTGGTGCAGCGGCTGCGCGCCGCCTGCGCCCGCTCGGTCGGCCCCTTCCCCGCCGCCGACCTCGCCGTGCTGGGGACGGTGGAGGGCTGGCTGGACCTGGGGCCGGCGCTGGCCGCCGAGGACGCGCTGCGCCAGAGCCTGCGCGAGAGCCGCCGGCAGGATTCGGACAGCGGCGGGGCCGCCGTCGGGCCGCACAAGAGCGACCTGTCGGTCCACCACGCCGCCAAGAGCATGCCGGCGGGGCTCTGCTCCACCGGCGAGCAGAAGGCGCTGCTGATCTCCATGGTGCTGGCCAACGCCCGGCTTCTGGCGGCCGAGCGCGGGGCCGCCCCGCTTCTGCTGCTGGACGAAGTGGCCGCCCACCTGGACGGGCACCGCCGCGAGGCCCTGTTCGAGGAGATCCTGGCGCTGGGCGCCCAGGCCTGGATGACCGGCACCGACGAGGGGGTCTTCACCCCCTTCGGGCAGGACGCCAGGCGGTTCCACATCGAGGACGCGACCGTGACGCCGATCCCCTGATCCATTCCCCCTGAAGGGCTGGGGAAAACGCAAAAAAATGCGCCGTCACAGTACGGTAAATCGCCGAAATCCAACGGACTCTGGTACAATAATCGGATGGCACAGGAAGCTCTGAACAACGACCTCCTCCAGGGGGAATACGGCGCCGAGTCGATCACCGTCCTGCGTGGTCTCGACGCCGTGCGCAAGCGGCCCGGCATGTACATCGGCGACACCGATGACGGTTCGGGCCTGCACCACATGGTCTACGAGGTGGTGGACAACGCCATCGACGAGGCGCTGGCCGGCTACTGCGACAAGGTCGTGGTGCAGCTGAACGCCGACGGATCGGTGACGGTGCGCGACAACGGGCGCGGCATCCCCACCGACATCCACTCCGAGGAGGGCGTGTCGGCTGCCGAGGTCGTGATGACCCAGCTGCACGCCGGCGGCAAGTTCAACCAGAACAGCTACAAGGTCTCCGGCGGCCTGCACGGCGTGGGCGTGTCCGTCGTGAACGCCCTGTCGGAAACGCTGGACCTGCGCATCTGGCGCGGTGGCCGCGAATGGTTCATGCGCTTCCGCCACGGCGTCGCCGACGCCCGGCTGGCCGACGTCGGCCCCGCCCCGGTGCTGGAGAACGGCAAGACGCTGAGCGGCACGGAGGTGACCTTCCTGCCGTCGAAGGACACCTTCACCAACACCGAGTTCGATTATTCGACGCTGGAGCACCGGCTGCGCGAGCTGGCCTTCCTGAACTCCGGCGTGCGGCTGGTGCTGACCGACGCGCGCGGCGTCGAGCCGAAGAGCCAGGACCTGTTCTACGAGGGCGGGCTGGAGGCCTTCGTCAACTATCTCGACCGCTCCAAGGTCCCCCTGCACAAGCCGGCCATCTCCGTGAAGGCCGAGCGGCCGACCGAGCATGGCGGCGTGGTCACGGTGGAATGCTCGCTCCAGTGGAACGACAGCTACCACGAGACGACGCTCTGCTTCACCAACAACATCCCGCAGCGCGACGGCGGCACGCACCTGGCCGGCTTCCGCGCGGCGCTGACGCGCGCCATCAACAACTACGCGAACGAATCCGGCATCGCGAAGAAGGAAAAGGTCACGCTGTCGGGCGACGACGCCCGCGAGGGCCTGACCTGCGTTCTGTCGGTGAAGGTTCCGGACCCGAAATTCTCCAGCCAGACCAAGGACAAGCTCGTATCGAGCGAGGTGCGCCCGGTGGTCGAGGCCATCGTCGGCGAGGCGCTGGCCCAATATTTCGAGGAGCATCCGGCCGACGCCCGCCGCGTCGTGCAGAAGGTGGCCGAGGCCGCCGCCGCCCGTGAGGCCGCCCGCAAGGCGCGCGAGCTGACCCGGCGCAAGGGTGCGCTCGACATGGCCTCCCTGCCCGGCAAGCTGGCCGACTGCCAGGAGCGCGACCCCGCTCTGTCGGAGCTGTTCATTGTCGAGGGCGATTCGGCCGGCGGCTCCGCCAAGCAGGGCCGCTCGCGCCAGTTCCAGGCCATCCTGCCGCTCCGCGGCAAGATCCTGAACGTGGAGCGCGCGCGCTTCGACAAGATGCTGTCCTCGGCCGAGATCGGCACGCTGATCGCGGCGCTGGGCACCGGCATCGGGCGCGACGAGTTCAACCCGGACAAGACGCGCTACCACAAGATCATCATCATGACCGACGCGGACGTGGACGGCAGCCACATCCGCACGCTGCTGCTGACCTTCTTCTACCGGCAGATGCCGGAGCTGATCGAGCGCGGCTACCTCTACATCGCCCAGCCGCCGCTCTACCGCATCAAGCGCGGCAACGCGCGCGAGCGGTACCTGAAGGACGACCGGGCGCTCGAGGAATACCTGATCGAGGCGGCTCTGGGCGACCTGACGGTGCAGCGCGCCGACGGGGCGATCCTGGCCGCCGACGACCTGAAGGCGCTGGTCGAGCAGGCCCGCACCGCCCGCCAGAACATCGACGCGCTCGCCCGCAAGGCCGGCAGCTACGCCGTCGCCGAGCAGGCCGCCGTCGCCGGCGCCCTGCCGGCGGCGGCCGCCACCGACCCGGCCGTCGCCGCCGAGGCCGCGAAGGCCGTGGCCGACCGGCTGAACCGTCTGGACGAGGAAGGCGGCTGGACCGGCGAGGCCCTGCCCGAGGGCGGCTACCAGCTCGTCCGCGCCCGGCGCGGCGTGACCCACCGCCATCGCCTGGACTCCGATCTGCTGAAGAGCGCGGAGGCCCGCCGCCTGGACGCGCTCGCCGCCGACCTGAAGCGCGCCTTCACCGAGCCGGGCCGGGCCTTCGAGAAGCAGAAGGAGATCCGCAGCGTGATCGGCCCCATGGCCCTTTTCGACACGGTCATGGAGCTGGGCCGACGCGGCGTGACCATCCAGCGCTACAAGGGGCTGGGCGAGATGAACCCCGAACAGCTCTGGGAAACCACGCTGGACCCCACCAAGCGCTCCCTCCTCCAGGTCCGCGTCAACCACGCCGACGAGGCGGAGGAGGTCTTCTCCACCCTCATGGGCGACGTCGTGGAACCCCGCCGCGAGTTCATCCAGGAGAACGCTCTGAAGGTGGCGAACTTGGACGTGTAATGGGCACTTGTCGTTTCCTGAACAGAAGTTGAGAAAGCTGGCATATAGAGCGTGAACATTAGCTGTTTTACGCTCTATATGCGGCTGTTTCCGGGCTATGCATCAGTCTGGCATTACCGCGCATTCAGTTGCAAAGTTGCTGCGCCATAGATGCGCGCAGAGATGCTGTGCCGTGATCCGACTTTGGCATTTGTCTTGAGGCGAGATGCCAACACGCCGGGCGCTACGTCTTTGCGGACGTAAAGACACCTTATTAGAGCTTCGAGCGTTTAATCTGACGCATAGCCTGCGTGTTTGAGGTAGTTCCAGCACTCCTCAGGTGTGTAGAGGTCGCAAATGGAGCCGACGGCCTTCCACAGCTCCTCTATGGTTCTGGCTCCGATGCGTCGGAGATGAGCCTTGAGCTTTGCGAAGGCCATCTCGATCGGGTTGAGATCGGGGCTGTAGGGAGGCAGGAAGAGGAACCAGGCGCCGCGCTCCTTGAGGATGGTCTCGGCCTTTTTGCTTTTGTGGCTGGACAGATTGTCCAGGATGACAACGTCGCCCGGCCGCAAGGTCGGGGCGAGTTGGGTCGGGAGTGTCCGGAATTTCGTGCTCGGCAGGGGCGGTTTCAGTTTCAGGCGTTCATCGCCTTTGTGAAGCGCTCGCCGAACATGATGGCCATCTGTGCCTTGGCGGCCGTCCATTCACGGGCTGACATCTTCCAGTCTTTCTCGGCACGGTTCAAGACGAGAAACAGGAGTTTCA
>NZ_JAFIQV010000050.1 GCF_017356015.1 Azospirillum sp. SYSU D00513 | reverse complement strand
GCAGTTGCGCTTCACTTCGCTCGCCGTGATCAGCTTACGATGGGACTTGCACCCACAAGAGAACGCCCATGCTGGGCGCACAACGAAAACGGGAGCCCGAAGGCTCCCGTTCCGTAACGTCGCCGCACCCGAAACAGCACCCCGGATCAGGTGTCCAGGAAGCTGCGCAGCTTGCGCGACCGCGAGGGGTGCTTCAGCTTGCGCAGGGCCTTGGCCTCGATCTGGCGGATGCGCTCGCGGGTCACGTTGAACTGCTGGCCGACCTCTTCGAGCGTGTGGTCGGTGTTCATGCCGATGCCGAAGCGCATGCGCAGCACGCGCTCCTCGCGCGGAGTCAGCGAGGCCAGGACGCGGGTGGTCGTCTCGCGCAGGTTCGCCTGGATGGCGGCGTCGAGCGGCAGGACCGCGTTCTTGTCCTCGATGAAATCGCCGAGATGGCTGTCTTCCTCGTCGCCGATCGGCGTTTCGAGGGAGATCGGC
Organism: Azospirillum sp. SYSU D00513; assembly: GCF_017356015.1. Lineage (GTDB taxonomy): Bacteria > Pseudomonadota > Alphaproteobacteria > Azospirillales > Azospirillaceae > Azospirillum. Next base: position 44,964 of record NZ_JAFIQV010000050.1, on the reverse strand, counting down.
TCCTTGGCGATCTTCAGGACCTTGCGGACCTTCTCCAGCGGCATCATCAGCCGCTCCGCCAGCTCTTCCGGGGTCGGCTCGCGGCCGATCTCGTGCAGCATCTGGCGGCTGGTGCGGACCAGCTTGTTGATCGTCTCGATCATATGGACCGGGATGCGGATGGTCCGCGCCTGGTCGGCGATCGAGCGGGTGATGGCCTGGCGGATCCACCAGGTCGCGTAGGTCGAGAACTTGTAGCCGCGCCGGTACTCGAACTTGTCCACGGCCTTCATCAGGCCGATGTTGCCCTCCTGGATCAGGTCCAAGAACTGCAGGCCGCGGTTCGTGTACTTCTTGGCGATGGAGATGACGAGGCGCAGGTTGGCCTCAACCATTTCCTTCTTGGCGCGGCTCGCTTCCTTCTCGCCCTTCTGGACGGTGGAGACGATGCGGCGGAACTCGCCGATGGGCAGGCGGGCCTCGTCCGCGACGCCCGACACGCCCTCGCGGGTCTTGCGCACGTCGTCGCCGTACTTCTCGACGAACTTGCCCCAGGTCTTCGGGTTCAGCCCGCCGACGCGCTCAACCCAGTTCGGGTCCAGCTCATGGCCGAAATAATGGTTCAGGAAGTCCTCGCGCTTGACGCGGCAATCCGTCGCCATGCGCAGAAGCTTGCCCTCGAACCCCGTCAGCCGGCGGTTCAGCGCGTAGAGCTGCTCGACGAGCTGCTCGATGCGCTGGTTGTTCAGCCGCACGGTGTTCATCAGCTCGACCATCTCGGTCTTGAGCTTGTCGTACTTCTTGTCGAGCGCCTTGTCGGTGTCCTCGCCGCGCTGGATCGCGGTCAGGCGGGATTCCTGGAGCTTGTGGAGCTTGTCGTAGGTCGCCTTGATGGTCTCGAAGGTCTCGATGACCTGCGGCTTCAGCGCGGCCTCCATGGCCGAGAGCGACAGGCTGTTCTCGCCGTCCTCGTCGCCTTCCTCCTCGCCCTCGCCCTCGGGGCGCGGCGGGGCCGGCTCGTCGCCTTCCGCGGCCGGGGCCTCGGCTTCCGGCGCCGGGGCGCCCTCGGCCAGCTCCGCCGGGATCTCCTCACCGTCCGGGCCGCCGCCGTAGGTGGCGTCCAGGTCGATGATGTCGCGCAGCAGCATCTTCCCTTCCATGAGGGCGTCGTGCCACTCGAGGATGGCGCGGATGGTCAGGGGCGATTCGCAGATCGCCCCGATCATCATCTCGCGGCCGGCCTCGATGCGCTTGGCGATGGCGATCTCGCCCTCGCGGGACAGCAGCTCGACCGAGCCCATCTCGCGCAGGTACATGCGGACCGGATCGTCGGTACGGCCGATGTCGTCGTCGTCCAGGTTGCCGGACGCCCGTCCCTCGCCGTCGGAACTCGCCTCGGCGTTGGCGGCGTCGTCCTGCTCCTCGGATTCGACGACGTTGATGCCCATCTCCGACAGCATGGCCATCGTGTCTTCGATCTGCTCGGACGAAGACGAATCCTGCGGCAGGGCGGCGTTCAGCTCGTCATAGGTGACGTAGCCGCGCTCCTTGCCGCGGGCGATCATCTTCTTGACGGCAAGCCCCATGCCGTCCATGAGCGGACCGTCACCGGATTCCTCGCGGTTATCCGATACTTCAGCGCTGTTCGCAGCTTTCGTGGCCATGCGATCGATGCCCCCGCATTACCCCATAGAAACAAGAATGGAACGATCCGCCGCGGGCCACGCGCCGTTCGTCCTGTTTATGCCGGTTGGTACCGCCCCGAAACCAAGTGCGGTTCGCGTCCCTGCCCCGCCGGCTTCCGCCCAAACCGGATGTCCGTCGACCGGACCTCCCGCTCAGGCATCGTCGAGGTCATCCTCATCCGTCATACCGGTTCCGGATTTGATGACCTCCTGCCGCAGGGCCAAGACCCGCGCGAAGTTCGCTTCGCTGTTATCACGGGCCAAGGCCGCCTCCGCTTCTCTCAATTCAGCCATCACCTGCCGGTGATGCAGGTGCTGCCATGTTTGCCACCACCCTTCCCTGGCCTCCTCGCGGGAGGCGTCCGGACGGGCAAAGCTACCATGGACATAGGTCGACTCGCTTAGCAAGGAACCGACAATGGTGTCAAAGCCAGCGGATGACAAGTGGCGACAAAGCGCGACGGCGTCAAGTCCCGAGTCTTCCCGGGGGGCATTCACCGCGCCTTGGCGGCCCGTTTCCGCGCCATTTCCGCCACTGCGCGCGGCCATGGCACCGCCGCCCAGCGCTTCCAGCACGGCGCCCCGCAGGTCGTCCATATGCGGATCGGCGAAGGGCACCAGCCCCAGCGGCTCGCCCAGCTCGTCGAACAGGTCCGGGTGGTTGACCAGCACGGCTAGCAGCAGCCGCTCGCGCGCCTGGAACAGATGGCCGGGGCTGCGCCGCCGGTGGCCGGCGGGTGGCGCCGTGCGCATGCCCGGCAGGCCGGGGACATGGCGGCGCGGCGGATCGCCCCGGCGCATGCCGGGCTGCCATTGCGGCTGCCAGGGGGTGCGCTGGCGCGGCGGCGGCGCGAAGGCCTCCGACACGCGGCGGCGCATCTCCGTCAGGTAGAAGGACTGGACGTCGCGGTTGGCGATCTCGGCGACGCGGGCCTCCAGCGCCGCCTTCACCGCCGCCTTGGCTTCCGGCGTGTCGGTGTTGCGCCCCTCCGTCTCCATGCGCCAGACGGCCTCCGACAGCGGAATGGCGGCGTCCAGCACCGCCTGCATGGCGCGGGGGCCCTGGACGCGGATGAGGCTGTCGGGATCCTCGCCCTCCGGCATGAAGGCGACGCGCGCCGTGTGGCCGGGCGCCAGGTGCGGCAGGATGCGCTCGACCGCGCGCCAAGCCGCCCGCCGGCCGGCGTTGTCGCCGTCGAAGCACAGGAAAGGTTCCTTCTCCGCCCCCGGCAGCAGCTTCCACAGGGCCTGCACCTGCGTCTCCGTCAGCGCGGTGCCGAGCGGCGCCACCGCCCCCTCGAAGCCGGCCCGGACCAGGGCGATCACGTCCATGTAGCCTTCGGCGACCAGCACCGGCTGGCCGTCGGCCGCCGCCTGCCGCGCCCGCGACAGGCCATAGAGCAGCGTCCCCTTCTGGAAAAGCGGCGTGTCGGCGGTGTTGATGTATTTCGGCCCGTCGCCCTCCAGGATGCGGCCGCCGAAGGCGACGACCTGCCCGCGCCGGTCGGTCACCGGGAACATCACGCGGTTGCGGAAGAAGCTGCGCGACGGCCCGCCCCCGTCCGGCCAGCGCGTGACGCCGGCCGACACCATGTCCTCCTCGGCATGGCCCTGCTTCAGCAGATGCTGGCGCAGGGCGGCGCCATCGGCCGGCGCGTAACCCAGCCGGAAGCGCGCGATCGATTCCGCGTCCAGCCCGCGCCCCAGCAGATACTCCATCCCGGCGCGCCCGGCGCGCCCGTGGAGCTGCTGCTCGAACCAGCGGCAGGTCTCCTCGACGAGGTCGCCCAGCGTCTTGCGCCGCTCGTAGCGCTGCCGGTCCTCCGGCGTCGCCTGCGGCACCGTCAGCCCGGCCTCCGAGGCCAGCGCCTCCACCGCTTCGGGGAAGGCGAGGTTGTCGTGGCGCATCACGAAACTGATGATGTCGCCGTGCGCCCCACAACCGAAGCAATTGCCGGTCAGGATGTTGTCTTCGATCGCGAAGGCATGCTCGCCGGGAACCTCGGCGCAATAAACCTCCTCTTCCCGGTCGGTTTCCTCCACCGACTGGACCACCCAGCGCAGCCGGTCGAAAGACTTCTCCGCAGCTTCGAAACGCTGCCTTGCGGTATCCCCCAGGAAAAGCGCGGCGTTCATCGTCGAAGTGACGAAGTGAACGCGCGAGATGTCGCAGTCTACGGATGCCAACCCCTGGCGGGTGGCTGTCGTGATGCCGTAAGTGACGATCCCGACGCGCAACGCCGCAGCGCGAACCCATTCCAGGTTCTCCCGCTTGGCACTGTGGAGCATGACGGTGCCGTCCTTCGCCACATGCCCGTCAGCCGCGAGATATCCAGCCAAGAAGCCCAGAAGGTAGGCATCACTGGCACCATCAAGTGACGGCAGCCCCTTCATGTGCCCGAAGGCCTTGCCTCCATAAATGCGGAGGTAAGGTTTCCCCGACTCGGTAAGCCTCGAAACCGGCGTGTGGTCCGGGAACCAACCCGCCAACACCCGATCCTTCTCGCCGTGCAGATGGACATGGCCATAATGACCTTTGTCCACCGAACCGTCTCCGAACACGATCCCGTGGGCGACACCAGCCGGATCGAGGGTCCAGTCCTGCCGGGCTTCGGGCAAAACCGCGTCCAGCCGGTGTCCCGGCCGAAGCCCGGTGGTGAGCACATCGCCTTTCACCCCGCGTACGAACCAGCGGTGTCCGCCGGTCGCATGGACGGTCTTCGACAGGCCATTCCGCGAAAGCGTGATCCGGTGGAGCTTCTGGACGCCATAGCTCTTGAACACCGCCGGGACCCACACGCCACCGCGTGTCAGAATGGTTTGGGTGGTGCCGGCGAGAGTGCCAATGGGACGAACACCATCCCTGAGGATCACCCCCGTTTCGGCCGCCAGGCAATGAAAGAACCCCTTCTGGTCGTTGACGTAGAAGGAGGGGGTCTTCTCGTTGTGGAAGGGGCAGGGAGACTTGTACTCGCGGCCCGCGCGGATCAGGCGCATCCGCTTGCCCACCACGTCCGACAGGGCCAGTCGGACGCGCAGCTCGTCCAGGAATTGGGGCGGGAAGGCCATGAATGGGCGTCACCGGTGACGGGATTGGCCGAGTCCTATAGCAGAACGCGGCCGCCCGCGCCACGGCCCCGCCCGCGCTGCCCCCTATTGCCCGGCGCTGCTCCGGGCGAGGTGAGTGCCCTCGTACAGGTCCGAAAGGGCGACACGGAAACCGATACTCTCCAACACCAGCTCTTCCGTGGCGCCGACCCGGAGGGGCTGCTCAGGCCAATGCCCGTCGTTGCCCCGGCGCAGAAGCTCGGCCGCGATCTCGGTCACGCGGAGCACCAAGATCTCACGGACGGTTGGCAGGCTCGTGTAGGCCCAGACGTTTTGCCCCTGAAATTCAAACAGGGTATCTGCCTCGTTGCTCGGAGAAAGGATCTCGATCAGCAGAACCGGATCCGGCACGGCCCGCAACCCTGGCTGGTCCGGCGCGCAGGAAACGCCGAGGTCGGGGATGCGGAAGTTGTTCTCCGCCCGGACGCGCGGCCGGACACCGGGCGTGGTGATGACGCGGCAGCCGTTCCGGAGGGCGGCGAGGTGGTTGCCGATCAGGCGCGCCGCCGTGCTCTGCACGATCCCGTGCGTCATGCTGGCGGGCGCCATGGCGCGCGGCGCGCCGTCGATCAGCTGGTAGCGCGTCCCGTCCTCGACGGAGCCGGCCCATTCCAGGAACTCGGCGACCGTCATACGGGACGGAATCTCCGGCGGGGCGGGCTTGCGGACGGCGACCATGCGCTGAGATCTCCGGTGCGGCGAGCGGCGCGATCATGCACCGGCCATCCTACACCGGTTTCAGGCCCGGCGCGTTGAAAACGGCGCCTCAGCCGCCGGACAGCTGCTGCTTGACCACGCCGCTGACCTTGGCGAAGTCCATCTGGCCGGCGTGGCGGGCCTTCAGCTCGGCCATGACGCGGCCCATGTCCTTGATGCCCGAGGCGCCGGTCTCGGCGACGGCGGCCTGGACCGCCTGGGCGACCTCCTCCTCCGACATCTGCTTGGGCAGGAAGCCCTCGATGACGGTGATCTCCTCGCGCTCCTGCTCGGCCAGCTCCAGCCGGCCGCCCTGCTCGTACAGGGCGATGGAATCGTTGCGCTGCTTGATCATGGTCTGGAGCATCGAGAGGATCTCCGTCTCGTCGACGCCGTCGGTGACGCCGCGCGAGCGCGCCGCGATGTCGCGGTCCTTCAGGGCGGCCAAGATCAGCCGCACGGTGGACAGGGCGCGCTGGTTCTTCGACCGCATCGCCTCTTTCAGGGCCTCGTTGAGCCGCGTGCGCAGCATGGCTTGGTTCCTCATCAGCATTGCCGGGTTTCCCCAGCGCTTTGCCGGATCTCCCGGCGGTGAAAGGGGCATAGTCCGAATTCGCGGCAAATGTCACGCTCTTCCGGCGGCGGCGCGAACCGCGCCCCAGCATCAGCCCATCGCATTCAACAGCCCGACTATGCAAACAGGCCGCTGGAAATCACGTCACCAATCGTCATATACGGTGGACCGGTTCACCCGTCCGTCATCGACCCGACGCTCCGCCCGCAACACCCCTCGTGAATGGGGGCGCCGGACGGGGCACGATGCCGGGCGGCTTTCGTGTGCCCATGCGGAACGTTGGCGCCGTCGCCGTTCCGCGGGATGGTTGGTTCGACGCCGGCGGCGGCTCTTGTGAAGGTTTTCGAGGATGGCTCAAACGACTTCCCCCGAAGCGCGCCCCGCGGGCGACGGCCTGTACACCGGCGTGCTGGTGCTGAACGACGGCACGGTCTTCAAGGGCCGAGGCATCGGTGCCGTGGGGGACTCGGTCGGTGAGGTGTGCTTCAACACCTCCATGACCGGCTATCAGGAAATCCTGACGGACCCGAGCTACGCCGGCCAGATCATCACCTTCACCTTCCCGCATGTGGGCAACGTCGGCGCCAACACCGAGGACATCGAGACGGTGACCCCGGTGGCGCGCGGCCTGATCCTGCGGGCCGACATCACCGACCCCTCCAACTGGCGCGCCACCCGCCATCTGGACGACTGGCTGAAGAGCTACGGCATGGTCGGGCTGACGGGCATCGACACCCGCCGGCTGACCCGCCGCATCCGCGACCTGGGCGCGCCCAACGGCGTCATCGCCCACGCGCCGGACGGCAAGTTCGACATCGACGCGCTGATCGCCAAGGCCAAGGGCTGGGCCGGGCTGGAGGGCATGGACCTCGCCCGCGAGGTGTCGTGCCGCCAGACCTACAGCTGGAACGAGGCCGGCTGGACCATGGGCCAGGGCTACGCCACCCAGGACAAGCCGCAGTTCCATGTCGTGGCGATGGATTTCGGCGCCAAGCGCAACATCCTGCGCTGCCTCGCCGCCGCGGGCTGCAAGGTCACGGTCGTGCCGGGCGACGCCACGGTCGAGGACGTGATGCGCCACAAGCCCGACGGCATCTTCCTGTCGAACGGCCCCGGCGACCCCGCCGCCACCGGCGAATACGCCGTCCCGACCATCAAGGGGCTGATCGACACCGGCCTGCCGATGTTCGGCATCTGCCTCGGCCACCAGATGCTGTCGCTGGCGCTCGGCGCCAAGACGAAGAAGATGCCGCTCGGCCACCGCGGCGCCAACCACCCGGTGAAGGACCTCGCCACCGGCCGCGTGGAGATCACCAGCCAGAACCACGGCTTCGTGGTGATGGAGGAGACCCTGCCCGCCGACGCCGAGGTGACCCACCAGAGCCTGTTCGACGGCACCAACGAGGGCATCCGCCTTAAGGGCAAGCCGGTCTTCTCCGTGCAGTACCACCCCGAAGCCTCGCCCGGCCCGCAGGACAGCCACTATCTGTTCGACCGCTTCGTCGACCTGATGGCCGGCAAGCCGCTGCCGTAAGCGGCGGAGCTTTCATTCGGCCGAGAAAAGGGGAAGCCTCACGGCTTCCCCTTTTTCTTTCTTCCGTGCCTCGAAGGGCTCCTGATTCGGCGCCTCAGAAGGCCAGCGCCGCCAGCGCCCCGATGGCCACCACGATGATCACGGCGGGAATGGCCATGCCGCCCGCCGACCAGCCCTTCTCCGTGACCGACGGCGTCACCGTGTGATGGAAGGCGTTGCGCTGGGCGCTCTCGGCGGCGAAGCCTCCGTTCGGGGCCTTGGGCGACCGGTCGTCGGTCAGCCCCTCGTGCGGCTTCAGCGTGCGGTCGCGGATGTCGAGCGGCGACCCGCTGGCCACCGACGGGTTGGGAACGCCGGAAATCGGTTGATTGCGGTCTTCCATGCTGACCACCTTTGCGTCGTGCCGTTTGATCCTTGCCCTGCCAACACGCCCGGCGGTGCCGAGGTTCCGGCCGACGGGAACGAGGACATCCGCGCCATGCCGCTTCCGCCCCCGCCCTTGCCACCCTGCCCGCTCTGCGGCCGCCCGCTGGTCGCGGGCGCCAGCGTGAACGAGCATCATCTGGTGCCGCGCACCTACGGCGGCCGGGACACGGTCACGCTGCACCGGATCTGCCATTCGAAGATCCACTCGGTCCTGACCGAACAGGAGCTGCGGGACCATTATCACACGATCGAGAGCCTGCGCGCCCAGCCGGAACTCGCGTCCTTCATCCGCTGGGTGGCGCGCAAGCCGCCGGAATTCACCGACGGCCACCATGGCGGCCCGGCGAAAAGACGGAAGAAGCGGTAAGGCGGCAAGGCTCAGGCCAGAAGGTCGTGGTACTGTTCGTGGCGACGGATCCACATGGCGGCGTAGCCGCAGATCGGCACGACCTTCAGCCCCTCCGCCCGCGCCGTCTCCATCACCCCCTCCATCAGCCGTCCGGCGGCCCCGGTGCCGCGCAGGGAGGGCGGCGCCTCCACATGGGGGATGTAGAGGGTCGAGGCGTCGCGCCGGTAGTCGGCGAAGACGATCTTGCCGTCGACCTCCAGCTCGTAGCGGCTCTTGGCCGGATTGTCCTTCACCGCGCTGGACATGGCTTCACCTCCTGTCGCTTCCCCTCCGAGTTCGCCCTTCCAACAGCCCTTCCGCGCGAACGGCACGGGGAACAGGAAGGGGCGGTCAGCCGCGCCGGCTCTTCTCGGGCAGGTACTTGGAAACCTCGCCGCCGCAGGACTGGCTGACGCGGTCGTATTCGGCGACCGTGTCCACCTTGGCCTGGGCGCGGTCGCGCTTCTGGCCGAACTCCTGGAACAGGCGGCGCATCTCGGCCTCGAGAGGCTTGCGGACCGCCGCCAGCACCTGCTCCTGAGAACGGGCGCGCACGGTCCCGATTCGGGCCGCGGCGGCCTCAAGCCGGCGTTCGAGCGTCGGGCCGAACTCCTTCAGCAGCTTTTCGTCCGTGGCGATGTGCTTCATCTCGTGCTCCAGCACCTCGCCATGGATGCAGGATCCCTTGGGCAGCTCGCGCGCCACCAGAACGGTCCGCTCCTGGAAGCCGAAGGTCACGTCCAGGGACTGGAGGGCGCCGCACACGGTCCCGCCGGGCATCGGCTGGAACAGGGCGCCGATCTTCGAGCTTTCGCCGTAGCGGGCCTGTGTCAGGCCCAGGACATGGCCGTGGGCGGATCCGGCCGGCCCCGGCTTGCGTCCGGGCATCCGCGCGAGCTGGGCCAGGGACTTTCCGTCGTCGCGCCGGATCGGCGCCATCTGATAGTCGATGGTCACCTTGGGCCGTCCGAAGCTCGGGCAGGAGGCGCGGCCGCCCGACTGGGCCGCCGCCGGGTCCGGCGCCAGGACGGGCCCGAGCGTGCAAAAGAAGAGCGCATACACGAAAGCTCCCGCCGCGGGACGCGACGGGAGCCATCGGGGAAACGGCACGGAAGGGTCGTTCATGGCGATGATATCGGGGCGCCCGCAACCCGGCGCAAGTGGCCCCCGGGCGCAGGCGGTCCGGCGGTTCAGCCGCAGTTGCCGACCGTGTCCGGGTACAGGAGGCGGGTCTTCAGCGTGCCCTGAATGCCGCGCAGCTCGGCGATCAGCTCCGTCTCGTCCACCTCGCCGTCCACGTCCACGACGACGTAGCCCAGCTCCGGATCGGTCTGGAGATACTGGCCGGCGATGTTCAGGTCGCGCGCCGAGAAGACCTCGTTCAGCTTGCGCAGCACGCCCGGCACGTTCTGGTGCACGTGCAGGAAGCGCTTGCAGCCGCCGTTCACCGGCAGGGCCACCTGCGGGAAGTTCACCGCCCCCATGGTGGAGCCGCTGTCCGAATACTCGATCAGCTTCTGCGCCACCTCGGTGCCGATGTTGGCCTGGGCCTCCATCGTCGAGCCGCCGATGTGCGGGGTGAGGATCGTGTTGGGCAGGCCGCGCAGTTCGCTCATGAACTCCTCGGCGTCGGAGCCCGGCTCGACCGGGAAGACGTCGATCGCGGCACCGATGAGGTGCTTGTCCCGCAGGGCCGATGCCAGGGCCGGGATATCCACCACCTGGCCGCGCGCCGCGTTGATGAGGAAGGAGCCCTTCTTCATGGCGCGGATCTGCGACGGGCCGATCAGGTTGCGGGTCTGCGGCGTGTCCGGAACGTGCAGGGTGACCACGTCGGAGATCGACAGCAGTTCCTCCAGCGAGCCGCAGGGCATCGCGTTGCCGAGCGCCAGCTTCTTCTGCGTGTCGTAGTAGCGGACCTTCATGCCCATGGATTCGGCCAGGATCGACACCTGCGTGCCGATGTGGCCGTAGCCGACGATGCCCAGCGTCTTGCCGCGGATCTCGTAGGAGTCCTTGGCCGACTTCATCCAGCCGCCGCCATGCACGAGGTTCGATTTGTCGAAGATGCCACGCATCAGCATGATGATCTCGCCGATCACCAGCTCCGCCACCGAACGGGTGTTCGAATAGGGCGCGTTGAAGACCGGGATGCCCAGGCGGCGCGCCGCCTTCAGGTCCACCTGGTTGGTGCCGATGCAGAAGCAGCCGACGCTGAACAGGCGCGTGGCGGATTCCAGCACCTTCGCCGTCAGGTGGGTGCGCGACCGGATACCCAGCATGTGGACCGAGCCGATGCGCTCCAGAAGCTCCGCCTCGTCCAGCGCGTGGGGCAGCCGCTCCACCGTGGCGTAGCCGTCGGCGGCCAGCGCCTCGACCGCGTTGTTGTGGATGCCTTCAAGCAGAAGGATCGAAATCTTTTCCTTGGAAAGCGAGAGCTTGGTCAAGGCGGCACCCGTTCGCTGGCGGTGGTCATGCTGTCCGGCCGGAAGCCCGCCCCGGCCTCTGCTCCTCGTTCGGGCGGCCGGATCGGGCTTTGGTCATAAATCGAGCGCGCAAACTAATCCCTACGGCCTTACTTGTCACGTGGCCGAGTGACGCAGGCCGCGCAGCCCTCCGCCCGCGGAGGCGCATGGCCCACCGCGCGTAAAACGTGTATCTGTTACCAAAGCCCATCCGAACGGGACGGGCACGGCGTGGAGAGGAATGTCATGGTGAAACCGAGGCCGGCCGCCTTGAAGGGACTGTTGATCGGCGCCGCATTGGCGGCCCTCCTCACGGGGCGCGAGGCCGGAGCGGCCAGCTTCGATTGCGCCAAGGCGCAGAATCTGGACGAAAAGCTCATCTGCGCGGACTTCGACCTGTCCGATGCCGACGAACGGCTGGCCGATTCCTACCGGCGCGTGCTGAAAGGCGTGGACGAGGCACAGCTCGGCACGGCCGTGCGCGACCGTTTGCGGCGTGAGCAGCGTGGTTGGGTGGCACAGCGGAACCGCCAATGCGGCCTTGCGGAAACGCCGAGACCCAACGCGTCCGCCCGCTCCGCGATGACAACCTGTCTCAAGGAGCGGACCCTGGCCCGCAAGGCCGTGCTCGACCGGCTGCAGGAAGGGTTGCCGGTCAGCGCGCTGGTCGAGAACCGTTCGATCAAGGACCGGCAGGAAAAGGACGGCTACGAGATCGACGTGACCTATCCGGTGCTGGACGCCGGTGTTCGAGGTGCAGCCGCCTTCAACGAAGCCGTGGAAAAGATGGTGAAACCCTCCATCGAAGGTTTCCGCACATCGTCCGCCGAAGCCGAGGCGGAGGAAGACCCCGAATTCCGGACGGAGCAGCTCTCGTCGCTGAGCATCGATCATCAGGTGACGTTTGCGTCGTCGAGGCTTCTGTCGGCACAATTCGACTTTTACGATTTCCCCGCGGGCGCCGCTCACGGCACGCCGCACACGTCCACGCTTCACGTCGATCTCGCCCGCGGCAAGGTCCTGACGGCGGACGACGTCTTCAAGGCGGGGTCCGGCTGGCAGAAGGCGGTTCTCGACCACTGCATCGCCGACCTTCGCCGCCAGGCGAGGGAGACGGATTTCGAGTTCCTCGACGGACCGACGCCGGCCGCCGACGGTGTCGCGACATCCGTCGAGGATCTGGGCATGTGGCGGCTGGAAGCCGACCGCGCCGTCATCCTCTTCGTTCCCTACCAGCTCGCGGCCTATGCCGTCGGTTCGCTGGAGGTGCCGGTGAGCTACGCGCTTCTGCGTCCCTACCTGAAGGCGGACGGCCCGCTTCCGCCGCAACGCTGACTCAATCGAAGGCGTCCCCCATGCCCGAACAGCCCGTTTCCGACGTCACCATCTATCATAACCCACGCTGCGCCAAGTCGCGCCAGACGCTGGAGCTGCTGCGCGCGCGGGGCATCGAGCCGGCGATCGTGGAGTATCTGAAGACCCCGCCAACGGCCGGCGAGTTGGCGGCGGTCGTGGAAAAGCTCGGTGTGGGTCCGCGCGACGTCCTGCGCGGCAAGGAGGCGGCCGAGGCCGGGATCGCGGGGCTGGAGGGCGAGGCCCTGCTGGAGGCCCTGGCCGCCAACCCGGCGGCGCTGGAACGGCCCATCGTCGTGCGCGGCGACCGCGCCCGCATCGGCCGGCCACCCTAGAACGTTCTGGAGATCCTGTAGGGTTTCCCTACTCCGCCGCGCGGTCGAACTGGAGCGCCGCGAGGCGGGCGTAGAGGCCTCCCTGGCGGACGAGGTCGGCGTGGCGGCCGGTGGCTACGATCCGCCCCTTGTCCATCACCACGATGCGGTCGGCGTTCATCACCGTCGACAGCCGGTGGGCGATGATCAGGGTGGTTCGCTGCTTCATGAGCCGCTCCAGCGCGTTCTGAACCATCTGCTCGCTCTCGGCGTCCAGCGCGCTGGTCGCCTCGTCCAGAAGCAGCACCGGCGGGTTGCGCAGGATGGCCCGCGCGATGGCGATGCGCTGGCGCTGGCCGCCGGACAGCCGCACGCCCTTCTCGCCGAGGAAGGTGCCGAAGCCTTCCGGCAGCGCCTCGATGAAGTCGAGCGCATAGGCCGCGCGGGCGGCCTCGCGCACCTCCTCGTCGCTGGCGCCGGGCCGGCCGTAGCGGATGTTCTCCATCGCGTCGGCGGAAAAGATCACCGGGTCCTGGGACACGAGGCCGACGCGGCTGCGAACCGCGACGGGATCGGCCTCGCGGATGTCCACCCCGTCGAGCCGGATGGCCCCGGACTGCGGGTCGTAGAAGCGCAGCAGGAGCTGGAACACCGTGGTCTTGCCGGCGCCCGAGGGGCCGACGAGCGCCACCGTCTCGCCGGGCGCCACGTCGAGCGTGAACTCCTCCAGCGCCGCGTCGTCGGGCCGCGCCGGGTAGAGGAAGCGCACGCCCGCGAAGGAGAGCTCGCCCCGCGCCGGCTCCGGCAGGGCCACCGGCCGCGCCGGCGTGCGGATGTCGGGCTGGCGGGACAGCAGCTCGAACAGCCGTTCCGTGGCTCCGGCGGCGCGCTGGAGATCGCCGATCACCTCGCTGATGGCGCCGACCGAGCCGGCGACGACGACCGAATAGATGACGAAGGCCGACAGCTCGCCCGCCGACAGCCGCCCGGCCAGCACGTCGTGGCCGCCGATCCACAGGATCGTGCCGACCGCGCCGAACACCAGCACGATGACGATCACCGTGAGGATCGCGCGCACCCGCACGCGCCGGACCGCGACGTCGAAGGCCTCCTCGACCCGTCCGCCGAAGCGGGCGCGGTCGATGGCCTCGTGGGTGAAGGCCTGCATGGTGCGGATGCCGCCCAGCGTCTCCTCCACGAAGGAGCCGACCTCGGCCACCTTGTCCTGGCTCTCGCGCGACAGCGCGCGCACCCGCCGGCCGAACAGCACGATCGGCGCGACGACCAGCGGCACCACCAGGAACACCAGCCCCGTCATCTTCGGCGAGGTGTAGAGCAGCATCGCCGAGCCGCCCAGGAACAGCAGGAAATTGCGCAGGGCCACCGAGACGGAGGAGCCGACCACCACCTGGAGCACGGTCGTGTCGGTGGTCAGGCGCGACAGGATCTCGCCGGTCTTGGTCGTCTCGAAGAAGCCCGGCGAGAGGGTCAGCACATGGTCGTAGACGGCGCGGCGGATGTCGGCCACGACCCGCTCGCCGATCCAGCTCACCAGATAGAAGCGCCCGAAGGTGGAGGCCGCCATCAGCACGATCACGGCGAGCAGCACGAGCAGCGCGCGGTCAAGCAGCGCCGCGTCGCCCGCCGCGAAGCCGTGGTCCACCAGCACCCGCATGCCCTGCCCCATGCCCAGCACGGTGGCCGCGGCGACGGTCAGCGCCAGCATCGCCCCGCCGATCTGCAGCCGGTAGGGCTTCAGGAAGGGCCAGAGCTGCGCAAGCGGACGCAGGTCGCGGCGGCGCCCGCCCGCAGCCGCGTCGCCGGCCCCATGGCCGGGTGCCACGGCTTCCGGGCTCGATTCTGCTGTGGAGGAGCTGCGACGCACGGCTGACCTCGGCTTTCGGACAGGCGCCGGGAAAGGCGCCATGGGAAACAAGCCAGCCATATAAAGCGGCGCGGAGCCCCGAACAAGGAAAAGGGTCCCGCTGCGCGGAATGGCCGCGCCGAGGCCGGCCCAAGGACGGCCTCACAGCAGGCCCAGGGCCTCCATCTCCGCGCGCAGCGGGCCGGCGCCGGTGAAGTGGTGGGCGTTCATGCCCAGCGACCGCGCCGCCTCGACGTTGGCCGGGCTGTCGTCGATGAAATAGGTGTCGGACGGGTCCAGCCCGTGCCGGTCGAGCAGGACGCGGAAGATGGCCGGATCCGGCTTGATCAGCTTCACCTCCCCCGACACCACCACATCGTCGAAGAGGGTCAGGAAATCGAAGCGCTTGCGCGACAGCTCCAGCTTCTCCACCGAGAAGTTGGTGATGGCGTAGACGGTGCGCCCCCGCCGCTTCAGCTCCATAAGGATCTCGGGCGTGCCCTCCACCGGGCCGGGCACCATCTCCTCCCAGCGCTCGTGATAGGCGCGGATCAGCTCGGAGCAATAGGGGTGCTCGGCGGCCAGCAAGGCGACCGCCTCCTCCCAGCTCCGCCCGCGGTCCTGCTCCAGGTTCCAGTCCATGGTGCAGACGTTGGCGAGAAAATCCTCCATCAGATCCTCGTCGCCGTCGAACAGGTCGCGGTAGAGGTGGCGCGGATCCCATTGAATCAGCACCTGCCCGATGTCGAAGACGACGATGGATGGCCTGGCGGAAGGCTGGGCGGAAGGCTGGGCGGAAGGCACGGCGTCCGGGGCGGTCATGGCGTGCGCCCTCAGCCCTTGCGGGCCGTGGCGACAAGGCTCTTCATGTCGTCCAGCTTGATGGCGCCGGGCACCAGCTCGTCGCCGATGACGAAGGCCGGCGTGCCGCGGATGCCCAGCTCCTCGGCAAGCTGCTGGTTCTTGGCGATGGCGCCCGTGACCTCGGCGCTCTCCATGTCCTTCTTCAGCCGGTCGGTGTCGAGCCCCACCGACTTGGCCAGCCGCATGATGACGCCCTCGTCGAGCTGGCCGCGCTGGCTCATCAGTGCGTTGTGGAACTCCAGGTACTTGCCCTGGGCGCGCGAGGCCAGCGCCGCCTTCGAGGCAACGACCGAGGCCGGCCCGAGGATCGGGAATTCCTTGAAGACGAAGCGCAGCTTGCCATCGCCCTTGATCAGCTGCTCGACGTCGGCCTGCACCGCCTTGCAGTAGCCGCACTGGTAGTCGAAGAACTCCACCACGGTGACGTCGCCCCTGGGGTTGCCCGCGACCGGAGCGGCCGGATCGTTGATCAGCGCGTCCCGGTTGGCGGCGAGCGACTCCTTCGCGCGTTCGGCCTCGGCGGCCTTCTCGCGCGCCTGAAGCGCGCCGACCGCCTCCAGGATGATCTGCGGGTTCTTCATCAGGTAGTCGCGCACGACCCCCTCGATGGCCTGGCGCTGGGCGTCGTCCATCGCCGGCTGCGCCCCCACGGCCGGAGCGGCCGCCGCCAGGGCCGCGGACAGGAGAAGGGTGGCGGGGCGGAAGCGGGACATGGGGACAACTCTCCGGATCAGGGGAAGGCTACTCTGGACCGCGGCGGCGGCGCGGGCAAGCGCAACCCTCGGCAGCAGGTCGGGTGCGGCGGGAATCACTTGCCGGGGCCGCCGGTCAGGCCGCGGATGTCCTGGGCGCGGATCCAGCCGGGGGAACCGGCGGGCAGCAGCTTTTCCGCCCGCTCGGCCTGGGCGCGCGCCATCGGCTTGTCGCCGCGCGCGAGCGCCTCCTCGGCGGTGGCATAGGCGACCATGCCGTCGTTGCCCTTCAGGCTCCAGGCCCGCGCCATCAGCCGCCACAGGAAGGCGGAGCCCTGCGACTTGGAGGCGACCTGGAGGTTGCGCAACGCCTCGTTGGCCAGGCTCCGGTCGTTCTGCTCCAGCAGGGCATGGGCGAGCGACACGCGGATGGCACCGGCATCCGGCTGAAGCTCGATCGCCTTGCGGTAGGGGGCCACGGCCTGGGTGGCGCGGCCGGTCTGGAGCATCAGGTCGCCCTTCATCTCGTGCAGGAAGGCGTTCCTCGGCTCCTGCGCGATCAGCCCGTCGACGAGCGGCTGGGCCTGCCGAACCTCGCCGCGCCGGAAGAAGGCGTAGGCCCGGCCGTAGCGCGCCTCCGCCGACGGATCGTCGGCGCGGTAGCGGCGCAACGTGCCCAGCGGGTCGAGATAGCCGCGCAGCTTCGCCTGGAGGCGGTGAAGACTCTCGTTCCAGGCGGCCGGGATCGGCCGGTCGGCGGCCCGGGAATTGGCGATGAAGGCACGCACCGTGTTCATGCGCTCGCGCGTCATGGGGTGGGTGCGGCCATAGGCGACGTCCCGCTCCGTCACCAGCGGCTCGTCCGCGCCCAGCTTTTCCAGGAAGGCCAGCATCGGGCGGGCGGAGATGCCCGCCTGGTCCAGATAGGACAGGCCCGCCTGGTCGGCCGAGGATTCCTGGCCGCGCGAGAAGGCCATGAAGTTGCGCTCGGCCATCTGCTGGCCCAGCATGATGCCGGCCCCGGCGGCACCGCCGTTTCCGGCGGCGATGCCGCCGATGATGCCGATGCCCATGCCGATCAGGGAGGAGAGAAAGGCGCTGTCCATGGCCTCGGCGCCGCGCACCAGATGGCCGCCGGCGATGTGGCCGGTCTCGTGGGCGATGACGCCGATCAGCTGGCCCGCGTCCTCGGTGGCGAGCAGAAGGCCGGTGTGCAGGAAGATGTTCTGCCCGCCGGCGACGAAGGCGTTCACCTGCGGGTCGTTGACCAGCACGATGTTCACGGCCTCCGGCGCGATGCCCGCCGCCTCGAACACCGGCCGGGCGAGGTCGCGGATGACATGTTCGGTTTCCGCGTCGCTGAGGAACTGCATCGCACGCTGGCGCTGTGCTGCGGCGGGGGCCGTCCACGACACCGCCAGGACGGCGAGGATGGCGACGACCGAGACCAGCCTGTTGGGCTTGCGCACCGTTTGACCTCCGGGAACCGCGACCGACGGGGCGACCTTCGCCCACCGGCATAGCGTTACCGGCTGAATCTGGCAACGGTTGGGCGCGAATGCCAGGGCACCGCCGGCGGCCCGGCTTGCGGAGCCGGGTGCCGGCCGTCCCGCTTCAGAGCACGGCGTAGCGGCTCGGCCGGTCCGCGTCGCCGGGCTGAAGGAACAGGATGACCGCCGACACCGACGTTCCCTCCGCGCAGGGCAGGAACAGCCGCTCCAGCGTGCCGCGCGGACCGGCCAGACCCGGCTCCTGCTTGCCGGAGCGGAAAAAGCCGGGAATGGACGGACCCGCGCCGGGGAAGCCCGAGCCGGAAACAGAGCCATGGGGCACGACGGAGTGGATGGGGCGGCGCCGCGATTGGACCTCATCCAGATAGCGCACCAGCGACACGTATTCCTGCCGGCCGAGCACGCTGATCGCCGAGGCGCCGGCGACGTTGCCGCCGAAACACCGTTGCGCCACTTCGCCCACGAAATGGAAGCTGAATTCCTGCGCCCGGAAATCGGTCCGGACCAGCGCGACGCGGTCGAGCCAGGGGTCCAGCGCCTTGAAGCCGACCTCCTCGAAGCTCGGCAGGGGCCGGCCGGCGCGGCGCCTCTCCCACAGGGCGAGCAGACGCGACGCATCCTCGGACGGCCAGTTCCCCGCATCCTTGGTCATGAGCGACATGACGGACATGCATTCCTCCCGGAAGGCTATTCTTGAACTGTCGCGGACCCATGGATGGTTGCAGAAACAATCAGCTGATTAAACAATGCGAAGGTCCGAATCCCCTAACCGCTTCGGCCTATGCGGCTTGAAGGCGGGGAAAGACAAAGCCGCGGACGGGCGCCTGTGATCCGGAACAGACGCCGTGCTCGTAAAGTCGGGAACAAGCCAGGAGGGTGCCATGACCAGCTTTGCCGCGATCGTTCTCGTCTGCCTGTCCGGGGTGGAGGCATCCGCCTGCACACGGGAAACCGCTGTCGAGGTGCGGGTGGTGGAGGTGGCGAACGAGCTGGGCTGCACCTCCGGCTGGCAGGAGATCTTCGCCCGCGCGCCACAGGCAGGGCATGTGGGCAAGTCCACTTACCTGAAGACCTTGTGCGAACGCATCCGCCCGCAAGCGATTCCGGGGGCGGAGGATGCCGCGCGGCCAGCACGCTGACGGCGGGGCACGCGCGCAAAAAAGAACCGCTCCGTTGGTGAGACCGGAGCGGTTGGGAGGCTTAACCGGAACAACTGTGAAGCAAGGGGATGTTAGCGCGGTTCGGCGGCGGGCGGGAATGAGACGTTAGTACCGGCACGATGCCCCGCTCCCCGTCCCCCGACGTCATCCGTCTCACACCAGCCAGAGTGAATTTTCCAATTCCGCCACGCTCCGTTCACCGGTGTAGCCGGTCGCCGTGAAGCTGAAGGTCGCGGTCTGGCCCATGGACAGCCGCCCGTTCGCACCCCCGTCGTCGATGTCGTAGACATAGCCTCCGGGGCCGCCGGTCGTGCCGCCGATCTGTGCGCCCCAGATGCCGTCGATCCGATGATCGCTGTGCAGGAAGAAGTCCCAGTCGGTGATGTCCTCGTTCGCCGTCACCGTGACCTCGCCGCGGAAGCCGCCCCACCAGCTGCCGGTCACGTCGATGTCCACCGACACCTCCTCACCGGGCGGCGGAGGTGGGGGCGGGGGCGGGGGTGGAGGGGGTGGCGGAGGGGGTGGCGGAGGCGGCGGGGATGTCGCCGTCCCCTCCTCGGCGACCGACAGGGTCGGCAGGATCTGTGCCGCCGTCTGCACGCCGTTGTAGCCGGTCGTGGCGTTGAAGATGATGTTGAAGGACTGGCCGGCATAGAGCGTTTCGTTCCAGTCCACGCCTTCGATGGTGTAGCTGTTTGTGCCGTTCTGGCTCGTCTGGCCGGTCAGTTCGGCGTTCCAGACGCCGTCGACCGTCGCCGCGCTGCGCAGGACGACGTCCCAGTCGGACACGGTTTCGGTCGCGGTGACGGTGATCTGGCCCTGGAAGCCGCCCCACCAGGTCTGCGTCACCTGAAGGGACGTCGTGATCGGGTCTCCATCAGGCGGAGGCGGAGGCGGAGGCGGGGGTGGTGGCGGCGGAGGCGGCGGCGTGCCGCCGGTCTCCAGATCGACCTCCAGCCGGTTCACGGTCAGCGATCCCTGGCCGGCCGTGACCTCCGCGCCGACCTCGACGGCCATGAGATAGTGGTCGGCGTTCAGGATGCCCTGCGCCGTGAGGTCGTCCAGGATGGTGTCCAGGTCGATCGTGCCGGCGAGTTCATTCTGGCTGTACTGGTAGACGGTGTATTCCCAGGTGACCCCACCATTGCCGTGCTCGTCCTTGTGCCGGATGATGCCGGAGCCATTCGTGTCCTGGAAGCTGCCGGTGGTCGAGCCGGCGGGTGCGAAATAGCCGGAATGGACCCAGACCATCACCTCGTCGGTGATGGCGCTGCTTCCGCCCGCCGGATCCTGGCTGATCCAGAAGCTGAAGGACACATTGTAGAGCCGCTGGTTGCCAGTGATGGCGAAGTCGTAGGTGATGTCGAGATCCTCGATCCCGCCGAGCCGCGTGGGAAAATCAGCGGTCGAGGACGGCGCGGAGTTCCAGGGGCTGGCGCCGTGGATCAGTTCCGGATAGGCCCGGACCGGATAGTTGTTCCAGGTCAGCGGCCGGCTCGAATCATATGGCCAGTTCCAGCTGATGACCGTTCCGTTGGGGAAGCTGTTCTCGTCCCCGGTGATCGTCTGCGTGTAATCCCGGCCGTTCACGTAGGAACCGGGGTTCCAGACATTGTTCGACGCAACCCAGCTGTTGTTGCGGAAGACCCCGGTCGGACTGGTGACTGTAAACGCCAAGGCGCCCCCTCCCCTTTATGGAATTTTCGGTGCACGACGGACACCGGAAACAAGGAGCAAGGGGGGATGGGCACTGATTCGCACCCGAGTCATCGGGGTTAGAGTAAAGGTTCCATGGACTTTCCTTCACCGGAGGATCGGCGGAGGCTTTTCCACCTTTCGAAGGGGTAGGTCTGACCACCGGGAAGGGTGCGGATGTTTGAACCGGGTGTTTCCGGAGCGGGGACCGGAAGGCCTCGGCGGCGTCCGTCAGGCCCGGTCGAGCGGAGAAACGAAAACCGTCCGGGGGATGGAACCCGGACGGTCAAGAGCGGCAAGCCGGGCCGTTCGGCGGCTTGCAAGGTGAAGCGGCGTTCCGCGGCTTGCCGTCAGGAGGCCCGCTGGGTCGTGCGCTCCATCGCTTCCAACGACTGGCGCACATGGGCCAGTCCGTTGTCCCAATCGTCGCTGATCAAATCGCGCGGCGACCGGTTGCGGAATGCCGGATTGGGCTGGTGCAACCAGGCCTTGCCGCGCCCACGGCCCCCGAACAGCTTTTCGGCGGTGTGTACGATGTCCGCCGGGATATCATCAATCCGCATCTAGACCTCCCTTGAGTCTTCACTCAAACGGTTGAGTTCTTTTCGCGGGAAGATAACACAATGGCGCCTTAGTGCCGCCTGCGGCGAAGACTTACAGCTTCATAGATAGGAGCATCGGCCAAGCGGCTAGCCGTTCCGCCGAGTGATATGGATTTGGGCAGAGTGCACGAAAAGCAACCACCCAGGCGATCATGCCTGGGCGGCCAAGTTTGCAACTGAAATGCCCCAAGTGAAGCGTAACGATGGTATCGCGCGCTTGCGTGACCGGAAATAAGACGATGGTACCGCCGGACCGGGACAGGCACGGGCGCTTCGCGGGCTCGGCTGGTCAGCCGTCAGGGCCTCAGGGCCGGGGAAACGCGCGTTGGCGCCGCTCCCGCAGGTCATCGAGGTGCCGCCGCAGCGCCCCCCTAAATCCCGGATTCGTGGCGTCCGCCAGATAGCCTTCCAGGATGGAGATGAAGCGGTCCAGCCTCTGTGGGGAAAGCTGGCTGTCCTGTATCGTTCCGTCGCTCTGGAGCATGCTCGTTGAACCCTCCGGCCTGATGCCGCCCGATGGTGGCCCTCCGTCGTTCGCCTGAACGCCGATACCGGATGAACGCTTCAGCCTCCGGTCTCATTCCATGCCTGTCGCCGCTCACCCCGGATCCGGAAAGGGTTCCTGCCGCTTCCATGCACAATTTTTCGTGAGGCGGTCAGGACGTTTCCGTTCGCCGCGTGTTCTCCCCCACACATTGCGAAACCCTGGCCTGTAATGGAGACACCGTCATGTTAACACGCACCCTTCTCATCCTGGGCACCTGCGCGGCCCTGTCGGCCTGTGGCAGCATGGGCGGCAGCGACACGACCAGCTCGACCAGCGGCGCCGGCACCTACGGAACGACCGGGACCTACGGCACGTCCGGCACCTATGGCAGCAGCGGCACCGGGTCCTCGGGCACCATGGGCACCCGTCAGGGGAACATGGCCGACAGCCAGCGGGCGGACGACCAGGTTCTGACGCCCAACACGCCGGCCGACACCATCCACAATTCGGACACGCGCGTCGACACCAACCGCGGTGGCTACAGCGGCACCATGGGCGGCAACGGCGGCTCCGGCGGCAGCCAGTAAGATATTGAATGGCGCCCGCCCGCACGGAATGTCCGGATGGGCGCCGCACCAAATGACGGGCAAAAAGAAACCGCCCCGGCATGGCGGCCGGAGCGGCGTAAGTTCAACGTTCGGGATGCTTTAACCCGAACATCTTATGACGGAAATTTGCCTAAAGGTTGAGGCAAATTGCGGTTATTGCGCCGGTCGCGGCGGGGCCGATAGGGGCGGAGCCATTCCGAGGTCGCAGTGGTCCCGACAGCGGCACGCGGGTATGAATGGACCGTCTGAAACCAGCCCGAACAAACGCGATGCCTCCCCATAGCTTCCCTCCCCTGAAAGTCTCCAAGCGCGGGGCGATCCCGCCCTTCTTCGTCATGGAAGTCATGCGCGCCGCCGCCGAGCGCGAGGCCGCCGGGCTGGAGGTGCTGCACATGGAGGTGGGGCAGCCCTCCAGCGGCGCGCCGAAGGGCGTGCTGGAGGCAGCACACGCGGGGCTGGACTCGGACGTGCTGGGCTACACCGCGGCTCTCGGCATCCCGCCCCTGCGCGCCGCCATCGCGCGCTGGTACCGCGACCGCTACAGCGTCGATGTGCCGGAACGGCAGGTGGTGGTCACCACCGGCTCCTCGGGCGCGTTCCAGCTCGGCTTCCTGGCCGCCTTCGATCCGGGCGACCGGGTCGCCATGGCCTCCCCCAGCTACCCGGCCTACCGCCACACGCTGACCGCCATCGGGGTCGAGCCGGTGGAGCTGCCGACCGGGCCGGAGCACCGGTTCCAGCCGACCATCGAACTGCTGGAGGCGCTGGAAGAGCCCATCCAGGGGCTGATCGTCGCCAGCCCCGCCAACCCGACCGGCACGATGCTGAGCCGGGCGGAGCTGACCGAGCTGTCGGACTGGTGCGCGGCCAATGGCGTCCGGCTGGTGTCGGACGAGATCTACCACGGCCTGACCTATGGGCAGGAGGCCGTCACCGCCGCGGAGATCAATCCGGGCGCGCTGGTGGTCAACAGCTTTTCCAAATACTTCTCGATGACCGGCTGGCGGCTCGGCTGGATGGTGGTGCCGGAGGATCTGATGCGCTCGGTCGAGAGCCTGGCGCAGAATCTCTTCATCTCGGCCCCGTCGCTGAGCCAGGCCGCCGCCGTGGCCGCCTTCGACTGCGTGGAAGAGTTGGAGGGCCACATCGCCCGCTACGCCCGCAACCGCAAGCTCCTGCTGGAAGAGTTGCCCAAGGCCGGCTTCGACAAGCTCGCCCCGGCCGACGGCGCCTTCTACATCTACGCCGACGTGTCGGCCATGACCGACGACAGCGAAGCCTTCTGCCGGCGCATTCTGGCGGAGACGGGCATCGCCTGCACCCCCGGCATCGATTTCGACCCGGCGCGCGGCCATCATTTCGTCCGCTTCAGCTTCGCCGGTTCGGAGGAAACCATCGCCGAAGTGGCCCGCCGGCTGATCGCCTGGAAGAGGTAAAAGGAAAGGGCGGCACCGGAACGGCGCCGCCCTTTCCTGATCAACTCTGTATCGACGTCCTCAATCGGCCAGCGTCAGGCCCATCTCCCAAAAGTCCGCTTCCAGGCGGCAGGCCTGGCGGAAGATGGTGAGGAGTTGGGGGAAGCGGGCCTCGGTCATGCTGCGGGCGGCGAGCTGGTCGATGTTGGCGCGGGCGGCGGCGCTCACCTCCTGATAAGCGGCACCGGCGTATTCGCCGATCCAGACCCGGTAGGGGTTGCTCTCGGCCATGGCGCCGGGCAGCGCCGCGACGCGCCGGGCGATCTCGCCGTAGCCGATCACGCAGGGCGCCAGCGCCACATGCAGGTCCAGCAGGTCGCCGCGCAGGCCCGTCTCCAGCACATAGCGCGTGTAGGCCATGGTGGCCTTGGATTCGGGCGCCCGCTCCAGCTCCTCGGGGCTCAGCCCCCAGCCCTCGCAGAGCCCGACATGCAGGTCCATCTCGACATCCAGGATGGCCTTCAGCCCGGCGTGGGCGGCGCGCATGTCGGCGAGCGACTGGCCCTTGTAGACGGCCAGCGCATAGGCGCGGGCGAAATGGATCAGGAACAGGTAGTCCTGCACCAGATAATGCCGGAAGGCGGCCTGCGGCAGCGTGCCGTCCGCCATCCCGCGCACGAAGGCGTGGTCGGTGTAGGCCGTCCACTCCCGCTCCCCGGCGCCGATCAGCCGCCCGATCAGCCCGCTCCCCTGCTCCGCCGCCATGGTTCTCTCCCGAAACCGTTTTTTACGTCATCGGCTATGCCGTCGGACAGCAAGTTACGGAAGGCAAACCACTCCTCCGTCATCCCCGCGAAAGCGGGGATCCAGACGCCCGCAAAGCGATCCCTTGAGACGTTCCTGGACACCCGCTCTCGCGCTATGGGATGTACATATCTCTAAAGCAGTTTATTCATGGCAAACAACCACTTACCCGTCACCCCCCGCGAAAGCCGGGGTCCAGGATTCTTCCACAGCGTTCGCTCTGAGGCGTTCTGGATCCCCGCTTTCGCGGGGATGACGGGAAGGGGCTGCTTACAGCACGTTACTGCTTGTCGAGATATATTCACTCCGTAGCGCGTTCCCGGGGGTGACGGGTTCGTGACTGCTTTGCCGTTGCGTGCAGCCCTGGCCTTCTTTGGGTGCGGCATCCCGCCTGCAAGGGCGGGTCTGCTCAGTAAGCGTATTCCTTGAACACCGGATCGACGCTGCCCTGCCAGGGACCGTTGAACTTGGCCAGCATCTCGTCGGCCTGGGTCTGGCCGGACTCGGCGATGACCGTCAGCGTGTCGAGGAAGTGGCTCTCGTCGTCGCCCCAGTTGTCGTTGCGGGCGCGGCGCTTCAGGCCGGCGCGGGCGATGGACAGAACCTCCAGCGCCACCTCGCGCACGGTGCGGTCGCGGAACGGCGCGCGCAGGCCGTGGCGGGGCACCCCATTGCGCAGGCTGGCGCGCTCTTCCGTCGTCCAGTCCTTGACGAGATCCCAGGCGGCGTCCAGCGCCCCGCCGTCGTAGAGCAGTCCGGTCCACAGCGCCGGCAGGGCGCAGAGGCGCCGCCAGGAGCCGCCGTCGGCCCCGCGCATCTCCAGGTACTTCTTCAGCCGCACCTCGGGGAAGGCCGTGGTCAGGTGGTCGGCCCAGTCGGTGATCAGCGGCCGCTCGCCCGGCCGGGCCGGCAGCTTGCCGTCCAGGAAATCGCGGAAGGACTGGCCGGACGCGTCGATGTAGGTGCCGTCGCGGTAGACGAAGTACATCGGCACGTCGAGCATGTAGTCCACGTAGCGCTCGAACCCGAAGCCGTCCTCGAACACGAAGGGCAGGTCGCCCGTGCGGTCGGGGTCGGTGTCGGTCCAGATGTGGCTGCGGAAGCTCTGGAAGCCGTTCGGCTTGCCTTCCGTGAAGGGCGAGTTGGCGAAGAGCGCGGTCGCGATGGGCTGGAGCGCCAGGCTGACCCGGAACTTCTTCACCATGTCCGCCTCGGACCCGAAATCCAGGTTCACCTGGACGGTGCAGGTCCGAGTCATCATGTCGAGGCCGAGAGTGCCGCGCTTGGGCATGTAGTCCCGCATGATGCGGTAGCGGCCCTTGGGCATCCAGGGGATCTCGTCGCGGGTCCATTTCGGCTGGAAGCCGAGGCCCATCATGGCGATGCCCAGCTCGTTGCCGATCTCCTTCACCTGATGCAGGTGGCGGTGCACCTCGGCGCAGGTCTGGTGCAGGGTTTCCAGCGGCGCGCCCGACAGCTCCACCTGCCCGCCCGGCTCCAGCGTGATGTTCGCCATGCCCTGGGTCAGCGCGATGATCCGGCCGTTCTCCTCGACCGGGGTCCAGTCGAAGCGTTTCAGGCGCGTCAGCAGCTCGCCGATGCCGTCCGGCCCCTCGTAGGGCAGGGTCCGAAGGTCGGAGACGCGGTAGGCGAATTTCTCGTGCTCGGTCCCGATGCGCCAATCCGCAGACGGCTTGCAGCCGGATTCGAGGTAGGTGACGAGCTGACGGCGGTCGGTGATCGGTTCACCGCGCGAAGTCGGGGGTGCGGACATGATGGCTCCCGCGGATCAGGAATCGGACGGCCCGGCCGCGGGTCGGGCGGATGAGCGGAAGGGCGGGCGCGTATCCTGGCTCCCCGCCGTCCAGTCCCCCGCGTGCGCCTGCCACAGGGCGAGCGCCGCGACCACGGCCGTGTCGGCCCGGAGGATGCGGGGCCCCAGACCGACGGGCACAACAAAGGATAGTTTACTAAATTCGTCAAGTTCCGACTTGTCGAAGCCCCCCTCCGGCCCGACCAGGAAGGCGGCCGGCCCGGCGCCGCGATCCCGCACGGCTTCCGCGATGGGGCGTACGCTTCCAGCCTCGGCGCACAGGTACAGCGTACGTTCCTCCGGCCAGCCGGCCAGCGCCTTCGCCAAGGTCACCGGTTCGGACAGCTCCGGCACGGTCAGCCGTTCGCACTGCTCGGCCGCCTCGATCGCGTTGGCGCGCAGCCGGTCCAGGTTGACGCGGCTGGGATCGGTGCGGCGGGTGAAGACCGGCCAGATGCGCGAGGCACCCAGTTCGCTCGCCTTCTCGGCCACGGAATCGATGCGCGCGCGCTTGATCGGCGCGAAGAGCAGCCAGAGGTCGGGTCCGTCCTCCTGCGGCCGGCGCCGCTCCTCCACGGCCAGCGAGCACCAGCCCTTGCCGAACCCGTCGATGGCCGCCAGCCATTCCCCGTCGCGGCCGTTGAACACGGCGACCAGATCGCCCTTGTCCAGCCGCAGCACGTGGCGCAGGAAATGCGCCCGCTCATGGTCCAGCCCGACGCTCTGCCCCTCGGCCAGCGGGCTTTCGACATAGAGGCGTGTCCTGGGGTTCCGGCTGGTCTGTGCTGCTGACATCGGGCTTCTCCGCTTTGCGCGCGGCACTATAGCGGCAAGTGGCCGCCTGCGGAATGCGCCCGGCGGCGGCCCCGGCGCCTTGCCCCTGCCCCCTCCGACCGCTACCTTCCGCGCCAGTTCGCACCCGATCCCGGAACGGTTTCCGCCCATGGACAGCCAGCCCTCATCCATCGTGCCGCCCGGCGCGCCCGGCTACACCGACATCCATTCAGGGGACTGGATCGACCGATTCGTCCCGGCGGCGGCGCGTCCCTACCTGCGGCTGGCCCGGCTCGACCGCCCGATCGGGACATGGCTGCTGCTCTTCCCCTGCTGGTGGAGCATCGCACTGGCCGGCGGCCTGCCGCCGGATCTTTGGCTGATGGCGCTGTTCGGGCTGGGTGCCGTGGTCATGCGCGGGGCCGGCTGCACGGTCAACGACATCCTCGACCGCAAGTTCGACGCCATGGTCGAGCGCACGCGGTCCCGGCCGATCCCCTCGGGCCAGGTGTCCGTGCGCCAGGCGCTGGCCTTCCTGCTGTTTCAGCTTCTGGTCGGGCTGGCGATCCTGCTGCAGCTCAACCTCGCCAGCGTGGCGCTCGGCGCCCTGTCGCTGGTGCTGGTCTTCACCTATCCCCTGATGAAGCGGATCACCTGGTGGCCGCAGGCCTTCCTGGGGCTGACCTTCAACTGGGGAGCGCTGCTGGGCTGGACCGCCGTGCGCGGTGATCTGGGCTGGCCGGCCCTGGCGCTCTATGTCACCGGCATCGCCTGGACGCTCGGCTACGACACCATCTACGCCCACCAGGACAAGGAGGACGACGCCCGGATCGGGGTGAAGTCCACCGCACTCCGCCTGGGTGCGGCGAGCCGCGCCTGGGTCGGCGGCTTCTACGCGCTGACGGCGGCGGGTCTGGCGGTCACGGGCTGGCTCACAGGACTGGGCGCCTGGTTCTACGCGGGCCTCGCCCTGGCGGCCCTGCAACTCGCCTGGCAGACGGCGGACTGGAAGCCGGACGACCAGGCCGACTGCCTGAGAAAGTTCAAGTCCAACCGGCTGTTCGGCTGGATCCTGCTGGGCGCGGTGCTGGCGGGGCACCTGTAGGGGCGGAGTGCCCCAGCCTTACAGAAGCATTCGTATTCGGAAATCCATCACTTAGCCGTCATCCCCGCGAAAGCGGGGATCCAGGCTTCGCACCCACGCGAAATCACCAACAGTTCTGGATTCCCGCTTGCGCGGGAATGACGGGGAAGTGCTTTGGTCTTGATGGAGCGTTTGGGAGCACAATACGGCGACAGGCCACCCCCAAATCCTCAATCCCGCGCGGCGACCTGTGCCAGGTCGCGGGCGCCCGGCTTGCGGGCCGGGGCTTCGGCCACGCGGTCGCGCTTGGGCGCCGGGGTCTTGGCTGCGCCTTCCGCCGGCTTGCGGCGGGGGGCGACGCTGACGGCCTTCGCCTTGTCCTTGGCGGCGGCCCTCGCGGCGGCGGCCTTGTCCGCCGGCAGCGAGGCGTTGACGATGGCCGGCTTCTTGGCCGGGGCCGGCTTGCCGGGCTTCACCCAGCCGGCGCGGGTCGAGGCCTGGACCAGCTCCTGGCGGGCGGCCTCGCGCCGGGCGGCGCGGCCGGTCGGGGCGACGGAGAAGCTCCGGCGTTCCGGAGCCGCTTCCTCGGCCAGGTCGCTGGCGGCGACCTCGATCACGCGGCCGCGCGGCTCCTCGCCGGCGGGCAGGATGAAGCCGTAGGTCGGGTAGAGGCTCTGGCCGAGCTGGCGGGTCGGCTCGTGCCAGACGCGCACCTCGGACCAGTCGTTGCGCGGCGACACGTCCACCACCCGCATGCCCCGGCGCAGCCCGTGGCCATCGATCCAGGAATGGTCCACCTCGATGGTGCGGCGGTCGATGACCGCGCTGACCAGCGAGACATGGCCACGGCGCATGTGGCTGACGCGTTTGAAGACGAGGACGGAGCCGAGCGAGGGGCGGTTGTCGCGCTCATAACGGCCGGCGGAACGGGCCCACCACATCCAGGCATCGCCCTGGATTGAGAAATCGGATATGGACCGGACCGTCCGGACGCAGTCCTGTGCCAGGGCTTGCGGAGCCAACATAGGGCTAAAGGCGAGGAATGCTGCCAATGACAGGCCAATCGCATATCCCTTCGGCCGCATGCTAACCCCTGTCTCATCGTTATCACGGTCAAGGCTGGGTACCACGGCATATCAGGGATGTCTACACCGCATGACATAAATAAGCCGTGTCAAGACCGAAAATTTTCGCCACAAAACGGCAATAAAAGGGAACATCCGATGAACATCACGCCCGCCGCCGCCTTCGTGCGCGAGAACACGGCGGTCACCGCGACGGCTCTTCTGCCGGAACTGCGGCTTCATCTGGCGACGGAAGTCACGCCGCTGTGGGAAGCGACCGAGGAGACTCTTCAGGCGACGAATGTGCCCCCGCCTTATTGGGCCTTTGCTTGGCCCGGCGGGCAGGCGGTGGCACGGCTGTTGCTGGACCGGCCGGAGCTGGTGGCGGGCAAGAGCGTGCTCGACTTCGCGGCCGGCACCGGGCTTGTGGGCATCGCTGCCGCCATGGCCGGGGCCGCCAGCGTGCGCTCCTGCGACATCGATCCCTTCTCGCTCGCCGCCATCCGGCTGAACGCGGAGCTGAATGGGGTGGCTCTGGAGGCGACGGACGAGGATCTGGTGGATCGCCCGCTGCCCGGAGTCGAGGTCGTGCTGGCCGGCGACGTCTGCTACGAGCGCCCGATGGCCGAGCGGGTCACCCGCTGGCTGCGCGGCGTCGCCGCGGAGGGCACGCTGGTGCTGCTGGGCGATCCGGGCCGCAGCTACGTGCCGACCTCCGGGCTGGAGCGCGTCGGCGCCTACGCCGTGCCGACCTCGCTGGAGCTGGAGGACCGGACGCTGCGCGACACCACGATCTGGCGCCTGCTGCCGGAATAGGCCGGACCAAACCGGCGGGCTCCCCGTTATGCATCGGCATCACTGACGCGAATCTTGGAAGGATCCCGCATGAGCGCCGAACGCATCACCGACGAACGGGTCAGGATCGTCGCCGAGGCCCTGGGCGATGTCGCCGTCTTCGACAAGCACCAGATCGGCGAGGTCGTGACCATCACCCTGCGCGGCCTGCTGGAGGACGTGCGCAGCTTCGACCCGATCTCGGTCGACGAGATCCTGCAGAAGATGGCCCGCCGCGCGCTGGAAACCTACGAGCGGGAGCAGTGAGTGCGGCCGTGAGGCTTCCTCTTGACGGCGGGCCGTGGCTGCCGATGCTAGGCGCCCCTGCCGACTGACCAGACGGATCCCCGATGCCCTACACCTCGTTGCGCGATTTCATGGACCGGCTGGAAAAGGCGGGACGGCTGGTGGTGGTGAAGGAGCCGGTCTCCACCGCGCTGGAAATGACCGAGATCCAGACCCGCCTGCTGGCCGAGGGCGGCCCGGCCGTGCTGTTCGAGAACGTGATCAAGGCCGACGGCACGCGGTCGGAGATGCCGGTGCTGGTCAACCTGTTCGGCACGGTCGAGCGCGTCGCCTGGGGCATGGACCGCGAGCCGCACCAGCTCCGCGCCGTGGGCGAGACGCTGGCCTTCCTGAAGCAGCCGGAACCGCCCGGCGGCTTCCGCGAGGCCCTGGAGATGATCCCGCTCGTCAAGACGGTCCTGTCCATGAAGCCGAAGACCGTCGGCTCCGCCCCCTGCCAGGAGGTGGTGCTTAAGGGCGACGAGGTGGATCTCGGCCGCCTGCCGGTCCAGGGCTGCTGGCCGGGCGAGCCGGCGCCGCTGATCACCTGGCCGCTGGTGGTGACCAAGGGGCCGACCGGCAAGCGCGAGGACGACTTCAATCTCGGCATCTACCGCATGCAGGTGCTGGGCCGGAACAAGACCATCATGCGCTGGCTGAAGCACCGCGGCGGCGCGCAGCACCACCGCCGCTGGGGTGCCAGCGGCAAGCGCGAGCCCCTGCCCTGCGCGGTCGTGCTCGGCGCCGACCCCGGCACCATCCTAGCCGCCGTCACCCCGGTGCCGGACACCCTGTCGGAATACCAGTTCGCCGGGCTGCTGCGCGGCAAGAAGGTGGAGCTGGTGGACTGCAAGACCGTGCCGCTGAAGGTGCCGGCCCAGGCGGAGATCATTCTGGAAGGCCATGTGAGCCTGGAGGAATACGCAGACGAGGGCCCATACGGCGACCACACCGGCTATTACAACTCGGTCGAGCCCTTCCCGGTCTTCACCGTCACCTGCATGACGATGCGGCGCAACCCGATCTATCTTTCGACATTCACCGGCCGCCCGCCCGACGAGCCGTCGGTGCTGGGCGAGGGGCTGAACGAGGTGTTCATCCCGCTGCTGACCCAGCAGTTTCCGGAGATCGTGGATTTCTGGCTGCCGCCGGAGGGATGCTCCTACCGCATCGCGGTGGTCAGCATGAAGAAGGCCTATCCCGGCCATGCCAAGCGCGTGATGATGGGCGTCTGGTCCTTCCTGCGCCAGTTCATGTACACGAAATGGATCATCGTCGTGGACGACGACATCGACGCGCGTGACTGGAAGGACGTGATGTGGGCCATCTCCACCCGCATGGACCCGGCGCGCGACATCACCGTCGTCGAGGGCACGCCCATCGACTATCTGGACTTCGCCAGCCCGGAGTCGGGCCTCGGCGGCAAGGTCGGGCTGGACGCCACCAACAAGTGGCCGCCGGAGACCAAGCGCGAATGGGGCGAGAAGATCCGCATGGACCAGTCCGTCGTGGACGAGGTCACCCGCAAATGGGCCAGCTACGGCCTGCCAGGCAGCGGCAAGCCGATCTGGAAATAAGTCCCGGCCGGAAACGAATCCGACCGGACATACGTCTTGGAGATTTTCATGCAGCACCAGCCCGCCAAGCCCATCAGCACCGTCCGGCTGGAGTTCCGTCAGGGCAGCACCGCCGCGCAGAACCTGTCGGCGGTGGAGCGGGTCGGGCCGTGCCTGTTCGTGGCCTCGGACGAGGGGGCCGGGATCGAGCGGCTGGTGACGCAGGACGGCGCGCTCTACGGCGGGCATCACGGTTTTTCGCTGGCCGACGCCTTCGACCTGCCGGCCGGGGCGGAGGGCGAGGTGGACGTCGAGGGCATGATGGAGGATGACGGCTGGCTGTGGGTGGTCGGCTCGCACAGCCTCGCCCGCCGCAAGCCGAAGCCAGAGCATGACGAAAAAGAGGCGCTGGAACGCCTGACCGAGGTGCGGCGCGACGCCAACCGCTACCTGCTGGGCCGCATCCCGCTGGTGGAAGGCCAGGACGGCCTGCCGGCCCTGGCGGCGGAGGACGGCGAGCGCCGGGCGGGCTGCCTGAAGTTCAAGGACAGCGGCAACGCCCTGACCAAGGCGCTGAGGCGCGACGAGCATCTCGGCCGCTTCCTGGACGTCCCGGCCAAGGAGAACGGCTTCGACATCGAGGGCATCGCCGTGCGCGGCGGGCGCGTCTTTCTCGGCCTGCGCGGGCCGGTGCTGCGCGGCTGGGCCTGCATCCTCGAACTGGAGGTGGAGGCCGGCAAGAAGGGCCAACTGAAGCTGCGCCGCATCGGGCCGGACGGCGAGCGCTTCCGCAAGCATTTCATCGACCTGGACGGGCTGGGCATCCGCGAACTGACCTTCGACGGCGCCGACCTCGTGATCCTCGCCGGCCCGACCATGGACCTGGACGGGCCGGTGACCGTCTGGCGCTGGGCGGACGCCCTGGACGTCAAGCACGAGCGTGTCATTCCGCGCGACCGGCTGAGCCGCGTCATCGACCTGCCCTTCGGCCATGGCACCGACCACGCGGAGGGCATCACCCGCGTCGAGCGCGCGGGCGCCGCCCCCCTGCTGATGGTCGTCTACGACAGCCCGGCGCCGGAACGGGTCAACGGGGCCGTCGTGTTGGCCGACCTCTTCGTCCTGCCATCGCGCTACGACCCGGCGAACGCAACGCTGGCCTGACGCGGGCGGACGGGGCCACGGGCGAAAAGGCCTTTTCGGGAGGGCCGCCGCGCCTGTAGCCTCCCCGCTTCCGCACGCAGCCCACCGGTGCTCATGTCCGCCCTGCCCAGCAAGCCGCCCGTCTGGCTCCTCGTCGCCGCCACGGCGACCGGTCCCCTGGCGCTCAACATGTTCGTTCCGAGCATGCCGCGCCTGCCGGCCGTCTTCGACACCGGCTACGCGATGGTGCAGCTCACCCTGTCGCTGTTCCTGATCGGGGTGGCGGTGGGGCAGCTCGCCTATGGGCCGCTGTCGGACCGGTTCGGGCGGCGGCCGGTGCTGCTCGGCGGGGTGGCGCTCTACGTCGTGGCGAGCCTCGCCTGCGCGCTGGCGCCGAGCATCGGCTTCCTGGTCGCCGGGCGCGTCGCGCAGGCGCTGGGCGGCTGTGCCGGCATGGTCATCGGGCGGGCGGTGGTGCGCGACGCCTGGGGCCGGGACGAGGCGACGCGCGTGCTGGCGATGGTCATCGCCGGCATGGCGGTGGCCCCCATGCTGGGGCCCGCGCTGGGCGGCGTGCTGGACGACTGGATCGGCTGGCGGGCCGGCTTCGTCTTCACCGTGGGCTTCGGGCTGCTGGTGCTGCTGGCGGGGTTCCGCTCCCTGCCGGAGACGAACCGGCAGCCGGTCCCGATCCCGAGCCCGGCCGCCCTCTGGGGCATCTACCGAACGCTGCTGGGCAAGCCGGTCTTCCTCGGCTTCGCCCTGGTCGCGGCGCTGAACACCGCGGGATTCTTCGCCTTCCTGGCCGGCGCGCCCTTCATCATGGTGGACATGCTCGGCCGGTCGGCCAGCGAATACGGAATCGTCTTCATCCTGCTGTCGGTCGGCTACATGGCCGGCAACCTGCTGGTCTCGCGGCTGGCCGGGCGCTGGCGCGGGGAGAGGCTGATGCTGATCGGGCTCGTCCTGTCGCTGACCGGCCCGGCGGTGATGCTGGCGCTGCTGCTGGCCGGCGTCTTCACGCCGCTCGCCCTGTTCCTGCCGGCCACGGTGATGTGCCTGGGCAACGGGCTGGTCATGCCGACCTCCATGTCCGCCGCCATCGGGGTGGAGCCGCGCCTGGCCGGCACCGCCTCGGGGCTGCTGGGCTTCTGCCAGATGGGGATGGGGGCGGCGGTCTCCGCGACCGTCGGCGCGATGAAGGACGGGGAGCCCTTCGTGATGGCCGTCGCGATGGTCCTCATCAACACGCTGGCCTTCGCCGCCTACCGCTTCGCGCGCCGGGGCGCCATGCGGCCGGTGCCGGCCGAAAGTGCCGCCTGACCTCGTCCCCCCTTCCGCTTCTGCGCCGCGCCCCCATTTGCTAGACAAGAAAAAGACCCACCGGAGAGCCGAATGTCCGAGCAGCTGAACCTTCTGGAAGACCTCATCCGCAAGGCGCGCGCCGCCGGCGCCGATGCCGCCGACGCCGTTCTGTTCGACAGCGCGTCCGTGTCGCTGTCGCAGCGGCTGGGCAAGCCGGAGAAGCTGGAGCGTTCGGAATCGGGCGATCTGGGCTTGCGCGTCTTCGTCGGGCGCCGGCAGGCCATCGTCTCCTCCACCGACCGCAGCGCCGAGGCGCTGGGCGCGCTGGTGGAACGCGCCGTCGCCATGGCGCGGGTGGTGCCGGAAGACCCCTTCGCCGGCCTGGCCGACCCCGAGCAACTCTCCCGCAGCCACCCCGACCTCGACATCTGCGATCCGTCGGAGCCCGCGACCGACCGTCTGATCGAGCAGGCGCGCGAGGCCGAGGAGGCGGCGCTCGCCGTCGAGGGCGTGACCAATTCCGAAGGTGCGGACGCCGGCTGGAGCCGCTCCACGGTCGCCATCGCCGCCTCCAACGGCTTCGCGGGAAGCTACGGCGTGTCGCGCCAGTCGCTTTCGGTGTCGGTGCTCGCCGGCACGGGCACGGGCATGGAGCGCGACTACGACTATGACAGCAAGGTCTACGGCTCCGACCTGCGCGCCGCGGCGGAGATCGGGCGCGAGGCCGGCGAGCGCGCCGTGCGCCGCCTGAACCCGCGCAAGGTGAAGAGCACCCGGGTTCCGGTCGTGTTCGATCCCCGCGTCTCGCGCGGGCTGCTCGGCCACCTGCTGGGCGCCATCAGCGGCCCGTCCATCGCGCGCGGCACCAGCTTCCTCAAGGACAAGATGGGCCAGGTGATCTTCCCCGAGGCGATCACGATCATCGACGACCCGCACGTGAAGCGCGGCCTGCGGTCCCGCCCCTTCGACGCGGAGGGCGTGGAGGTCACGCGCCACACCATCATCGACGGGGGCCGGCTGACCACCTGGCTGCTCGACCTGCGCTCGGCCCGCCAGCTCGGCCTGACCACGACGGGCCACGCCTCGCGCGGCACCTCCGGCCCGCCCAGCCCGTCGCCGGCCAACGTCTACATGGCTGCTGGCAAGCGCAGCCGCGCCGACATACTGGCGGAGATCAAGGACGGCTTCTACGTCACCGACCTGATGGGCATGGGCGTCAACGGCGTGACCGGCGACTACAGCCGGGGTGCGGGCGGCTTCTGGATCGAGAACGGGCAAATCACCTACCCGGTCAACGAGATGACCATCGCCGGGAACCTCAAGGAGATGTTCCTGAACATGGAGGCGGCGGACGACCTGGAGCTGCGATTCGGCATGGACGCCCCGACCGTCCGCATCGACGGGCTGACCATCGCGGGCGTGTAACGAAGTGTGGAAGGGGCGCCGGGCGGCGCCCCTTCCGGCCGAGTCAGCGCACCACGCCGCTGACGACCTCGGCCACCGTGCGGTGCACGGCGTCGAGGATCAGCATGTCGGTGCCGACCAGGATGCATTCCCAACCGTTGCGGCAGGCCGGCACCTGCTGGACCAGCACGACCGGGGCCGGCTGGTAGACGACCTCCGGCGGCAGGGCGTGGCCCGGCCGGATCTTCTTCGCGATGCCCGGCGGCAGCGCCGCCGGCCGCAACGGCTGCGCCTGGAAGTAGTTGACGATCACCTCGCGCTGGACCGGCTCTGGACGGCGGGCGTCGTCGTGGCCACCATGGCCCTTGCCGCCATGATCCCTGCCCTGTCCCTTCTCACCATGCCCATGCTTCTCGGGCTTGCCATGCCCTTGGCCCTGCCCGTGTTCCTTGCCATGCCCGTTGCCATGGTCGCTGCCCTTTTCGGCGAGCGCGGGGGTGGCGAGCAGCGTGCACAGAAGCGCTGCGATCAGATGACGGCCTGCGGCCATGGTGCTTTCTCCTTCTCTCCTGCCCTGCCGGGCTTCCGGCCCAGGGCCGGCCTATCCGAAATTTCGGATCAGCCGCCGGTTTAGCGGAAATCCGGGCCGGGGTCGCGCGACATGCCGTGCCCTCGCCGTGGCAAGGGTAAGGCCGGCAGCCGTGCCCCCGCCGCAAAGCCTTACCTTCGCCCCCGCGCGCCATGCTAAGCTGCCGCCGGATGTGTGGGCGGAATGGTGGAATGGCGGAATGCGCCCCGCCTGCCCGCCCCGCCGCCAGACCGTGCCGACGGCACTCACAACCGTATCCGTGTCCCGACCCTGATGCTTCTCTCGCTTTACCGCGGCCTGACCCAGATCGGCGGGCCGGCGGTTCGCCTCTATCTCGACCGCCGCCGGGCCGCCGGCAAGGAAGACAGCGCCCGCAAGGCGGAGCGGTTCGGCACGGCCTCCCGGCCGCGCCCGGCCGGCCCTCTGCTGTGGGTCCATGCGGCGAGCGTGGGAGAGGCGAACTCCGTCCTCGTGCTGATCCGCCGCCTGCTGGAGGAGACGCCGGGCCTGACGGTGCTGATGACGACCGTCACCGTGACCTCGGCGGAATTGATGGCCCGCCGCCTGCCGGCCGGCGCCATCCATCAGTATGTGCCCGTGGACCTGCCGGACGCCGTCGCCCGCTTCCTCGACCATTGGCGCCCCGACGCCGTTCTGTGGACCGAATCGGAGATCTGGCCGAACCTTCTGGGCGAGATCGGCGCGCGCGGCATCCCCGCCGCCCTGATCAACGCCCGCATGTCCGAGCGCTCCTTCGCCCGCTGGCGCCATGTGCAGGGGCTGGCCGGGCGCCTGCTCTCCACCTTCCGGGTGGTGCTGGCGCAGAGCGAAGGCGACGCGGAACGGCTGCGCCGGCTCGGCGCGCCGGGCGTCGTCAGCGTCGGCAACCTGAAATTCTCCGCCGAGCCGCAGCCGGCCCCGGCCGCGGCGCTGGCGGAGTTGAGGGATGCTTGCGCCGGGCGCCCTGTCTGGCTCCACGCCAGCACCCACCCGGGCGAGGAGGAGATCGCCGCCGCCGTGCACGGCTCGGTCGCCGCCCGCCTGCCCGGTCTCCTCACCTTCATCGTGCCGCGCCATCCCCACCGCGGGGAGGCCATCGCGCGGGCCATGCGGGACCGAGGCCTGACCGCCGCCCGCCGTGCCGGCGATGGCTTGCCGGCGCCAGACACCGATGTCTATGTCGCCGACACCATGGGCGAGCTGGGGCTGTTCTGCCGGCTGGCGCCGGCCGTCTGCATGGGCGGTTCGCTGGTGCCGCATGGCGGCCAGAACCCGGTGGAGGCAGCACAGCTCGGCTGCGCGGTCCTGTACGGCCCGCACATGTGGAACTTCGCGGAGATCACCCGTCAGCTCGAGGCGGCGGGCGGCGCCCTGCCCGTGGCCGACGGCGGCCAGCTCGCCGACGCGCTCTTCCGCCTGCTGACCGACGGGGAAGCCCGCGCCCGCGTGGTGGCCGGAGCGGCCCGCGTGACGGAGGAAAACCGGCGCGTGGTGGACCGGGCGCTCGGCGTGCTGGCGCCGCTGCTGGGCGAGGCCGGCATCCGGCCGTCCGCGTGAGGTAGATTCATGAGATCGACGGCATGAGGACGCCCGGCTTCTGGTATGGTACGCCGGACACGGCCAGCCGGTTGATCGCCCGGTCACTCGCCCCGTTCGGCGCGCTCTACGGCCTTGCCGGGCGGCTGCGCATGGCGGCGGCGACGCCTTACCGGGCGGATATCCCGGTGGTCTGCGTCGGCAACCTCGTGGCCGGAGGGGCCGGCAAGACGCCCGTGGCTCTGGCGCTGCTGGAGGCGCTGAAGGCGCGCGGGATCGCGGCCCACGCCCTGACGCGCGGCCATGGCGGGACGGAAAGGGGACCGCTGCGCGTCGATCCGGCCCGCCACGGCCCCGTGGAGGTGGGGGACGAGGCGCTGCTGCTGGCCGCCGCGGCGCCTTGCTGGGTCGCCCGCGACCGCGCCGCCGGCGCCCGCGCCGCGGCGGCGCAGGGCGCGCCGGCCTTGGTGATGGACGATGGCTTCCAGAATCCCGGCCTCGCCAAGGACCTGTCGCTGATCGTCGTGGATGGTGCCGCCGGTTTCGGCAACGGCCTCCTGATACCGGCCGGCCCCTTGCGGGAGCCCGTCGCGTGGGGGCTCGCCCGCGCCGACGCCATGGTGGTGGTGGGCGAGGACAGGACGGGCGTCGCCGGTCTGGCCGGCAGCCTTCCCGTCCTGCACGCCCGTCTTGAGCCGGACGGCGCGGGCGATCTCGCCGGTCGCCCGGTGCTCGCCTTCGCCGGGATCGGCCGGCCGGAGAAGTTCTTCGCCACGCTGGAGGCGGCCGGCGCCCGCATCGTCGAGCGCGCCGCCTTCGCCGACCATCACCCTTACCGCGCAGGGGAGATCGCGCGCCTGCTGGAGCGGGCCGGGGATCTGGGGGCGCTGCCCGTCACCACGGCCAAGGACGCCGTCCGGCTGGACCTGGAGGCCCGCGCGCGGGTGCGCGTCCTGCCGGTCCGCGCCGTCTGGCGGAACACAGGAGCGCTCGACGCGCTTCTCGACCGGCTCATGGTTCTCTGAAACCGTTCCTGCGGGAACCCTTAGGCGCCGAAGCCTTTGCCGAGGCGCGAAAAGCAGGCTGCAAGCCGTTCAAGGGCTGTGGACGGCGGACGGCCGGGCTGTCATAGTGCCGCCCGCGTTACAGACCGGGGTTCCGTAGGATCCGACCGGCCGGGCCGGCGGGCAGAGCACCGCGAGAAACACCGCGAGACATGATGAGCGAAAAGATCTCCCTGATCACCTGGATGGCGAACATCCACATCCGCTACATGACCTGGCGCATGGGCGAGAAGGTCGGCGTGGACCGCTTCGGCAACGTCTATTACCGGAGCAAGACCGTCAAGCCGGGCCGGCGGGAGCGCCGCTGGGTGATGTACAACGGCGAGCCGGAAGCGTCGAAGGTGCCGCCGGAATGGCACGGTTGGCTGCACCACATGACCAAGGATCCCCTCCCGGAGGGAAGCAGCCCCTTCCACAAGCCCTGGCAGCTCGAGCACATGCCCAACCCGTCGGGTTCGGCGCAGGCCTACCGGCCGCCCGGCCATGTGCTCGCCGGCGGGCAGCGCGTCCGCGCCACCGGCGATTACGAGCCCTGGACGCCGGGCTGACCGGCCCGGCACTCGCATTAGGAACCGTCAATGCGCCGCAATGTGATCGAAACCGTTCTGGGCGGCGTCGTCCTCGCCGTCGCCGCCTTCTTCCTCGTCTTCGCCTACCGGAGTGCCGATCTGCGCCGGGTCGACGGCTATGAGGTGACCGCGAGCTTCAGCAGCATTTCCGGGCTGCAGAGCGGGGCGGACGTGCGAATCAGCGGCGTGAAGGTGGGCTCCGTCACCGGCCTGACGCTGGACGACAAGACCTACCAGGCTGTGGTCCACCTCTCGGTCGATCCGGCCATCAAGCTGCCGAAGGACACCGCCGCGATCGTGGCGTCCGAGAGCCTGCTGGGCGGCAAGTATCTCCAGCTGGAACCGGGTGGCGATCCCGACATGATCGAGCCGAACGGCCGGATCGAGTACACCCAGAGCACCCCCGGCCTCGAACAGCTGCTGGGCCAGGTGATCTTCTCGCTTCAGGGCAACAAGGGCGGCGACCAGCCCCCCGCGGCCGAACCGCCGCGGATGTGACGCCGGCAGGACAACGGTGAATGCGGACAGGGGCCTTCGGGCCCCTGTTTTCGTTTCCGGCCCACTGTCAGCCAGACATTCGTTTGCGATCCGGAATGACCGAGCACCCGTTCCGCTACCGAAAGGACCAGCCATGACCGACGACTCCGGCGGGAACGCTGCCGGGCAGCGCTGGGAAGCGGCCGGATACCGGCACCACGCTGGCTTCGTGCCGGAACTGGGCATGCCGGTTCTGGAGCTTCTGGCGCCGAAGCCGGGCGAGCGCATCCTCGACCTCGGATGCGGCGACGGCACGCTGACGGAGCGGCTGGCCGCATCGGGCGCGGCGGTGACGGGCGCGGATTCGAGCCCGGACCTCCTGGCGGCCGCCAGGGCGCGCGGCCTCGACGTCCGGCTGATGGACGGCCATGCCCTGTCCTTCGACGCGGAGTTCGACGCCGTCTTCTCCAACGCCGCCCTGCACTGGATGAAGGACCCGGACACCGTCATCGCCGGCGTCGCCCGCGCGCTGAAGCCCGGCGGGCGCTTCGTGGGCGAGTTCGGCGGGGCCGGCAACGTGGGCCGGATCGTCGCGGCGCTGAAAGACGCGCTCGCCCGGCGCGGCCTTGACGGCGCCGCCGCGAACCCCTGGTACTTTCCAACCGCCGAGGAGTACCGGGGCCGGCTGGAGGCGGCGGGCTTCACGGTCGCCACGATCCACCTGATCCCCCGCCCCACCCCCCTGCCGACCGACATGGCCGGCTGGCTCGGCACCTTCGCGCAGAGCTTCCTGAACCCCGTGCGGGAGGCGGAACGCGCCGCGCTGCTGGCCGAGCTGCTCGACCGTCTGGCGCCGGAGCTGCGGGACGCGGGGGGACGCTGGACCGACGATTACGTCCGGCTGCGCTTTGCCGCCGTGAAGCCATACTGATCGTTCCTGATACAGAATGACCAAGCGGCCGGTCCAGCTGCCCAGGCGGCAGTGGACGGACAGGCGCTTCCGGTATATCAGGACGGCGGCGAAGCCGAGGCTTCGCCGCCCCAGGCCGACAGCATGGAAGCGACGGGACGTGACGACGATCAGGCAACCCACTTTCAGGAACGGCTGCACGGCCCTTGCGGCGGCCCTTCTGCTCCTCCCGGCCCTCGCCGGGGCGGCGCCGGTGCCGGAGCAGATGGTGGAACGCCCCGCCGCCAAGCTCCAGGGTCTGGACAAGGTCACCGCCCGCACCTCCACCTTCTCGCTGGCGGTCGGCGACACCAAGCTGTTCGGCAGCCTGCGCGTCACCCTGCGCGCCTGCCGGGAGAACCCGCCGATCGAGACGCCGGAATCGGCGGCCTTCCTGGAGGTCGTGGAAACCCAGCAGGACGAGGAGGCGAAGCCCGTCT
The DNA here is from genome assembly GCF_017356015.1 of Azospirillum sp. SYSU D00513. Classification (GTDB taxonomy): domain Bacteria; phylum Pseudomonadota; class Alphaproteobacteria; order Azospirillales; family Azospirillaceae; genus Azospirillum. The sequence continues at coordinate 3,854 of NZ_JAFIQV010000050.1, read as the reverse complement.
TCCGCGGCTGGATGTTCGCCTCCAGCCCCGCCCTGTCGGCGATGGAACACCCCGTCTACGACGTGTGGGTCCTGTCCTGCGAGGGCGGGAACGACGCGCCCCCCGCCGCACCGGCGCCGCAGTGATCCGCTGACCCTTACCCTCGCGCCAGCAGCGCCTCCACGGCGGCCCCCTGGTCGAGGCCGGCGAAGACCGCCGGACGCGCGATAGCGGCGGCGAGGCGGCGGCGGTAAAGGACGCGCGGGATCTCCACCGCGCCGAACTGGCTCAGATGGTCGGTGACGAACTGGGTGTCGAGCAGGCTGTAGCCGCCGGCCAGCAGCCGCGCCACGAGATGCACCAGCGCCACCTTGCTAGCGTCGGTCTCCCGGCTGAACATGCTCTCCCCGAAGAAGGCGCCGCCCAGCGACACGCCGTAGAGCCCGCCGACCATGCGGCCGTCGCGCCAGCATTCCACGCTGTGGGCATGCCCAGCCTGGGCCAATTCGGTGTAGAGGCGCAGGATGTCGGCGTTGATCCAGGTCTTCGGCCGGTCGGCGGTGGGCTCCGCGCAGGCTTCCATCACCGCGCGGAAGGCGGTGTCGAACCGGACCTCGAAGACTCCGCGGCGGACGGTCTTACGCAGCTTGCGGGGCACGTGGAACCCGTCGAGCGGCAGGACGCCGCGCATCTCCGGGTCGAACCAGTACAACTCCGCTGCCTCGGCGCTGTCGGCCATGGGAAAGACGCCGGCGGCGTAGGCGCGCAGGAGAAGGGATGCGGACAGTTCGATCATGCCGCCATCATAGCGGCTTCCCCGCGACGGCGACACGGGACCATGCTAAGGATCAAGGAACCCAAAGGGAGCACAGCGGGAGGATGGGCGCATGAGAGCGATCTTCGGACCGGCGGCGGCCCTGGCCGTCTGCCTCGCGGCGGCAGCCGCCGCATTTCCCGCCCGCGCACAGGAAGCGGCGGAGCCCGGCGCCTTCGACTATTACCTGCTGAGCCTCTCCTGGTCGCCGGCCCACTGCGCCGAGGCCGGCGAGAGGGCCGACCCGACCCAATGCGGCGTCGGACGCCGCTTCGGCTTCATCGTGCACGGGCTGTGGCCGCAGCATGTGGGCGGCGGCTATCCGGCCAATTGCGCCACCGACCGCACGGTCCCCGACAGCGTCGTGGAGAGCACTCTTCCCGTCATGCCGAGCGCCCGCCTGATCCGCCACCAGTGGCGCAAGCACGGAAGCTGCTCCGGGCTGCCGGTGGCCGACTATTTCGCGAAGACCCGCGCGGCCCATGGGGCGCTGAAGGTGCCCGAGCCGCTGAACGGCTCGAACGTGGGCCGGGATCTTCCCGCGCGGGAGGTGGAGCGGCTGTTCGTCGAGGCCAACCCCGGCCTGACCCCGGACCGGATCGCGCTGGTCTGCCGCAAGAAGGCCCTGACCGAGGTGCGCCTGTGCCTCGGCAAGGACCTTGCCTTCACCGACTGCGGCCGCAAGGTCGAGGACCGATGCGGACGGGACGCGATGCTCAAGGCATCACGATAGCGACATCACGATAAGGGACATCACGGTAAGGGCATCACAATAGGAACGTCGGGGCAGGAAGGCCTATTCCCCGGCGGCCCCTGCGGCGGAGCCGGGCCGCACCCGGTTCACCCGTGCCTTCAGCTCCGGCGGGGTGTAGGGCTTCGGCAGCATCTCGTAGCCGCGCCCGGCGGCTTCGTCGCCGCCCACGGCGTGGCCCGCGAAGCCCGAGGTCAGCAGGACGGCGATTCCCGGCCGCATCCGCTGCGCCTGCTGGGCGAGTTCGGCGCCGTTCATGCCAGGCGGCATGACGATGTCGCTGAACAGGAGGTCGATCGGGTCGCCCCCCTGCAGGATGCCCAGCGCCTCGTTCGCGTTGGCGGCTTCGCTGACGCTGTGACCCCAGTCAGCCAGCAGCGCCGAGGCGGCCATCCGGATCATGGGGTCGTCCTCGACCAGCAGGATGGACAGCGGCCCGCTTGTACCCTGGCTCGTTTCGGGTTTGGAATGATCCATGCGCAGCACGCGCGTGGCCGGCAGCCGCACGGTGACGGTGGTGCCCTGGCCAAGCGCGCTGCGCAGCGTCAGCGTGCCCCCGTGCAGTTCGACGAGCCGGCGGGTCAGGGGCAGGCCAAGGCCCGTGCCCTCCATTTCATGGTTCATCGGAGTTTCGACCCGGACATAGGCCTGGAGCACGCGCTCCACGTCCTTTTCCGGGATGCCGACCCCGTTGTCGGCGACCTCGATCAGCAGCGTGCCGTCCCCATCCAACCGACCGGACACCCGCACTTCGCCGCCGGCCTGGGTGTATTTCACGGCGTTGGAGATCAGGTTCAGCAGGATCTGCCGGATCCGCTTCTCGTCGCCGCGCAGGAAGCGGGCTTCCGGTGCGACGGCACCGGACAGCCGCACGCCGGCACGGCCCGAGCGGGGCGTCAGCATGCGCTGGGCGAAGGCGACGGCGGCCTCCAGGTCCAGCATGTCCTCCTGCACGGTGAGCTGTCCGGCTTCGGCGCGCGCGTGATCCAGGATCTCGTTGATCAGCTCCAGCAGATGCTGGCCCGAGTCGCGGATGTTCAGCGCGAAATCCCGGTAGAGATCGACCCCGACGGGTCCTTGGGTTTCCTTGGCGATCAGGTCGGCGAAGCCGATCACCGCGTTCAGCGGTGTGCGCAGCTCGTGGCTCAGCCCCGCCAGGAAGGCCCCCTTGGCCTGGTTGGCGCTTTCCGCCGCCGCGCGGGCGGCATCGGCCTCCTCCTTCGCTCGCCGCAGATCGGCGGTGAGCCGGGACACGTCGGAGATGTCCGTCAGCGTGACCAGACGGAACAGGCGGCCCTGCGGGTCGGCGACCTGCGAGGCCGCCGCGAGGACCGCGCGCTCCTGGCCGTCCTTGCGGCGGACCCGCCCTTCGACGAAGCCCTGCCGCAGGTTGCCGGACAGGAAATCGCGCCACTGTTCGGCCGCGCCCTGCCCGCCTTCCTCCCCGTCGGGCGACAGTTCCAGGATGTCGCGACCCAGAAGGTCCTCTTCGGTGCGGCCGAAGAGCGTACAGCAGGCGCCGTTCACCCGCACGAAGCGCCGGTCGGGGCCGAGCAGGGCGATAGCGGTCTGGGCTTGGTCCAGCAGGACCGACATGAAAGCCGCGTTCGCGCGGTCCTGCTCGGCGCCACGGCGCGCGATGTGCTGAAGGAACCCCACCAGCAGCGCGGTGGCCGGGAACACCGCCGCCAGCACCGCGACCCGTTCGAGGTTGACCGGCGTGTAGGAGAGGACCTGCCCCGTCGTGGAGAAGAACCAGGCGGCATGGCCCAGCCCGATCAGCGCGCTGGCCAGCGCGGGGGCGATGCCGCCCAGGAACCCGGACAGCACGACCGTCATCAGCGAGATCACGGCCGGATTCGGCACCGGGTTCCCGGCGAGTTCGAGCAGGACGAGGAGCGCGACCACGGCGGCCGTGCAGGGGACGCCGCTCCACCGCACCCAGGGACGCTCGGCAAATAGAGCAACGCGCGAGGATAATGGATTTGAGGAAAAAACCACGCTACGCCTGCTCACATATCAGTAAAGTTGCCGCACACGACACAACAACCAAGACCAAGGCGATGTTGCCTCGCCTTCCTGGCAGATCCTTCGTCCATGGCGGCAGGAACACACGCAGGAACGACTGGCCCCGTTGCTGGAACCCTGCAGCGTTTCCGGCGCGGGAGGCACGCTTCCGGCCGGGGACGGTACGGTTGCATAGTCCGGCGCCCGAGACAACCAATCGGGATAGGGGGCGATCCTAGTGGACCGCACCCCTCCCACACCACCCGGCATGCGGGTCCGCACCGGGCGGTTCGAGGAGTTGAG
>NZ_JAFIQV010000004.1 GCF_017356015.1 Azospirillum sp. SYSU D00513 | reverse complement strand
CCCCCGCGAAAGCGGGGGTCCAGGACGTTTCCACAGCATTCGTTCTGCGGACTCCTGGATCCCCGCTTTCGCGGGGATGACGGAAAAGCAATTGTCTTTCAACACGTTACCGCTTGGCGAGATAAGTACACTCCATAGCGCTTTCGCGGGGATGACGGAAAAGATGCTTCTCCTTGAGCAGCTTACCGTATGAAGAAGAACCTCCCGCCGCGCCTTCAGGATTCGTTAAGCATGTTCCGCCAGTATGGCCCATCCATCTAGGCCATTCGGCAGAATTCGCTTGTCCGCCTCGCCCGGAAACACGCCTCCCGGTTCGCGTCCGCCCGCCCGCCGCCCCGTGGCGGTGGCGCTGAAGTACGAGTTCGGGGGGCAGTCCCTGCCCAAGGTCGTGGCCACCGGCAAGGGCCATGTGGCCGAGCAGATCCTGGAGCTTGCCTTCGCCAACGGCGTGCGGGTGCGCGAGGACGCCGACCTGGTGGAGGTGCTCTCGGCCATCGACGTGGACACCGAAATCCCCATCGAGGCCATCGCCGCCGTGGCCGAGATCCTGGCCCATGTCTACCGCGCCAACGGCACGGCACCGCCGCCGCCCGAACCGGCGCCGGAACGGCCCGCCGCGCCGGAGAGGGAAGCCGCGGACGCGCAGGCGGACGCGGACTCAGGCATGGCCCCGGAGGGGCTGGACTGGACGGAGCTGAAAGGATTGCTGCCGTGACGACACGCACCGACCTCCGCCGCGACCTCGCGGCCGTGGCCACCGCCCTGGAGGACGCCCGCGCCCAGGCCGAGGCCGGGGCGCCGCTCGACCTCGCCGGGCTGGACGAACGGGTCGGCGCGCTGTGCGCGGCCGCCGCCGGCCTGCCTGGCGCCCAGGCGAAGGAGCTTCTGCCCGAACTGGAGCGGCTGCTCGGCACGCTGGACTCGCTGGCCGGCTCGCTCGACCGGCAGCACGCGCTGCTGCGCGACGCCGCCGAGGGCCGCCCCGATCCCTACACGGCGCGCCAGCGCGCCACCGCCGCCTATGGGCGGTCCGCCCAGGGCGAGCCCGGCCCCGTCGCCATCGCGGCACCCTCCGCACCCGAATCCGAGAAGCCGGCCTGATCCCATGACGCTCGAACAGTATGTCCAGTTCGCTTCCGCCCTGCTCTTCGTCATCTTCCTGATCATGGCGGTCGGGTGGCTGCTGCGCCGCGTCGGCTTCGGCGGCATGATGGGCTCCAACGCGCGCCAGCGCCGGCTGGGCGTGGTCGAGGTGCTGGCGCTCGACGCCAAGCGGCGGCTCGTCCTCGTGCGGCGGGACGACCAGGAGCACCTGATCCTGCTGGGACCGGTCGGCGACCGGGTGGTCGAATCCGGTGTCCGCGCCGGTTTCCGCACCGCGCTGGGCGACGCGTCGGCCAGCACGCCCGCCCCCAACCCCGAGGCGTCCGCCCGGCCCGACGAGCTGAGCGCCCGGAGGCAGCCGTGACGGGCGCGCTCTCCCCCCGGCGGCTCGGCCTCGCCCTGCTGCTGGCGCTCGGCATCGGCCTCGCCGGCGCGCTCGCCGCCGGGCCGGCGCTGGCGCAGAGCATGACCTTCGACCTCGGCGACGCCGGGGGATCGGCGACCGGCCGCATCGTCCAGCTCGTGGCGCTGATCACGGTGCTGTCGCTGGCGCCCTCGATCCTGATCATGATGACGGCCTTCACCCGCATCGTGATCGTGCTGTCCTTCCTGCGTTCGGCTCTGGGTGTCCAGCAGGTGCCGCCCAACACCGTGATGGTGTCGCTGGCGATGTTCCTCACCTTCTTCATCATGGCGCCGGTGTTCGAGCGCGCCTACGAGCAGGGCATCCAGCCGCTGATCGCCGAGGACATCGACGAGATGGAGGCCTTCCAGCGCGTTGCCGCCCCCTTCCGCGAGTTCATGCTGCGCCATACCAACGAGCGCGAGCTGCGCCTGTTCATGGACATGGCGCGCATCGACAACGTGCAGGAGGAATCGCAGACGCCGCTCCAGGTGCTGGTGCCGGCCTTCATGATCTCCGAGATCAAGCGCGCCTTCGAGATCGGCTTCCTGCTGTTCCTGCCCTTCCTGATCATCGACATGGTGGTGTCGTCGATCCTGACCTCGATGGGCATGATGATGCTGCCGCCGACGATGGTGGCGATCCCCTTCAAGATCATCTTCTTCGTGCTGGTGGACGGCTGGTACCTGATCGCCGGCTCGCTGGCCCGCAGCTTCGGCACGTTGTAGCCGGTCACCCGCGCATCGCGCGTTCCAGCACCTCGAAGACGCGCGGGTCGCGCGACTGCGCCGCGTTGAAGCGCAGGAAGCGGCCCGCCGAGCCCGACAGGCTGAAGGCGTTGCCGGGCGCCAGCACGACCCCCTCGGCCAAGGCCCGCCGCGCGATCTCCGCCGCGTCCAGCCCGTCGGGCAGGCCGCACCACAGGAACATGCCGCCGCGCGGCTCGATCCAGGGCGTCAGCCCGGCGACCCGCAGCCGCCGCGCCGTCTCCCCCATGACGCGGGCGAGGTTCTGCCGCAACCCCTCCACATGCCGTCGGTAGGTGCCGTCCTTCAGCAGGGCCAGCACCAGCTCCGCCGAGAAGGGGCCGCTGCCGAAGGATGTGGCGACCTTCAGGTCGAGAAGCCCCTCGAGCCAGTCGGGCCGCGCCGCGATGTAGCCGCAGCGGATGGCGGCCGACAGCGTCTTGGAAAAGCTGCCGATGCTGATGACCCGCTCCAGCCCGTCGAAGGCGGCGAGGCGCGGCGCCGGCTCCGGCTCGAAGTCGGCGAAGATGTCGTCCTCAACGATGGTCAGCCCGTGCTGCTCGGCGAGCTTCAGCAGCCGGTGCGCCACCGCGGGCGCCAGCGTCGCGCCGGTCGGGTTGTGGAGGGCGGCGTTAGTGATGTAGAGGCGCGGGCGATGCTCCGCGAGTGCGGCGGCGAAGCGCTCGATGTCCGGCCCGGCGGGGGTGTAGGGCACGCCGACGACGGTCGCCCGGTGGGCGCGCAGCATGGCGTGGAAGTTGAAGTAGCAGGGATCGTCCACCAGCACCGTGTCGCCGGGCTCGATCAGGAAGCGGCACAGCAGGTCGATCGCCTGCGTGCCTGATTCGGTGAGCATGATCTGCTGCGGCCCCGCCTCGATCCCACGCTCGGCCAGCCGCCGGCAGAGGAGCTGCCGCAGCGCCGGCAGCCCGAGCGGCGGGCCGTAGTCGGTGACGCCGACCTGGGGCGAGCGGGCGAGCGACCGCAGGCTCCGCCGGATCGCCTCCTCCGGCATCCAGGAAGCCGGGAGCCAGCCGCAGCCGGGTTTCAGCACCTCCTCCCCCGCCTCCAGCGACTGGCGGGAGATCCAGAGCGGATCGACGGCGCGGTCCAGCCGGGGGCCGAGGTCGGCGAGCGTCAGGGGCGGCGCGTGGCCGGCCACATAGAATCCGGAGCCGCGCCTGGGCTGGATCACCCCCTCGGCGGCGAGCCGGTCGTAGGCCTCGACCACCGTCGATTTCGACACGCCCGCGGCCTCCGCGAAGGCGCGGATGGAAGGCAGCTTCGCACCCGGCGCCAGCGTGCGCCCGGCGATCCGCTGCCGGATCGCCATCATGACCCTTTCGACCAGCGTGCCGCCCTCCCCACTGGAAAGCTCCACGCCCGCGACGCCCGACCCGTCCATCCGTACCGCTCCCCGGAGCATGACAGTTCGGGCAAACTGTAATGGACTGTCCCTGGAAAGGCCATGGCCCGCCGCGCGATAAGGCGGGCGACAGAGGCCGCCATTGGGCCGCGCGCGGCGGAGAGCGACGATGGACCGATCGGTGGTTGGCTGGGTCAACGGCTTCCTGGGAATGCTGATCTTCAGCGGCTCCCTGCCCGCCACGCGGGCCGCCGTGGCCGATTTCGAGCCGCTGTTCCTGACGGTCGCCCGCGCCTCCATCGCCGCACTGCTGGCGCTGGCCCTGCTGCTGGCCCTGCGCGTCCGCCGGCCGGACCGCGCCGACCTCCTGCCCCTGATCGTCGTGGCGGGCGGCGTGGTGGTGGGCTTCCCCCTGCTGACGGCGCTGGCGCTGCGCCACGTCACCTCGGCCCATTCGCTGGTCTTCATTGGCCTGCTGCCGCTGGCGACGGCGGCGTTCGGCGTGCTGCGCGGGGGCGAGCGCCCCAAGCCGGCCTTCTGGCTCTTCTCCGGCTGCGGCAGCCTGCTGGTCGCCGGCTTCGCCCTGTTCCAGGGCGGCACCGCCTCGCTGGCCGGCGACGCGCTGATGCTCGCCGCCATCCTGCTCTGCGGCCTGGGCTACGCGGAGGGCGCCCGGCTGTCGCGCCGGCTGGGCGGCTGGCAGGTGATCTCCTGGGCGCTGGTCCTGTCCCTGCCCGTCATGCTGCCCCTGATGCTCGGCACCCTGCCCCGCTCCTGGGCCGCCATCGGGACGGGCGCCTGGATCGGGCTCGGCTATGTCAGCCTGTTCAGCATGCTGATCGGCTTCATGTTCTGGTACCGCGGCCTGGCGCTGGGCGGCATCGCCGCCGTCGGGCAGTTGCAGCTCCTCCAGCCCTTCTTCGGCCTGACGCTCGCCGCGACCCTGCTGGGCGAAACTGTCGGCTGGCCGATGGTGGCCGTCACGGGAGCGGTCGTGGCCTGCGTGGCCGGGGCCAAACGCTTCGCCCGCTGACCGCCCCGCTCAATGGGCGGCAGCGAGCCGGTCGCGCTGCTCGTGCAGTTCCTGTCCTCCGCCCCTCTTGACGCGCGGCTGTTCGCCCATGCCGTACGCTGCCACTGGCACGTGGAAAACGGCCTGCACTGGGTGATGGACGTCGTCTTTCATGACGACCTCTGCCGCCTCCGCTCCGACCGCGGGCCGCAGAACATGGCCGTCTTGCGCCACATGGCCATGAACCTGCTGCGCGCCGCTCCGGGAAAGCAGAGCTTCGCCGTTCAACGCAAAAAGGCATCATGGAACAGCGATTACCTGGAGGCCGTTATCCGCCAACCAGCCTGAAACCGTTCAAGCGATTCCCCTGGTCGTCCCTCGACGACAATGGACGTCCCAAGCTGGTAAGAAGTGACGCTTGCTGTCGATAATAACACACTCGACATCTTTCTGCACATAGGACAAGCAGGCCTAATGGGTCTTGGCTTAGCCCTGCTGAACGCACCAGTAATGAGATACTCAGACATACAGCCATTTTCGCCGAAAACTTTACCGATTACACTGCGTTCATACGCGGCCTGAAAAGCTTGGCCATAATAGGAGCAGCCGCTCATAGCTTATTGCGTGTTCATGATGGCGATGGGCCACCATCGTCAGAATAGGTGGGCGAAAGGGCGAGCTTAGCGGTATGGTGTCGGGAGCGCTCCGCACGCACCCGCAGCCGAGAGTCGGGACAGCACCGGCCGAAAATCTGGGGCCGCGTCACGTCAGGCAGAATCGTCAGCAGGACAACGTGGTCGTAGGCATGGTGATCCACTTGGCCATGGGTCATGATGTCCGAAGAACAGCGGGCGCACACATACCATGGCAGTTGTTAGTGTAGTGGGGCCGGGGACAAGTTCTCGCGTAGCCGCAGGCTTCTAGGCTTGCTTCGAACGCAACGGCCGACAGCAGGCTGGATTTGTTCGGCGTCTTCGGCGGCTGTCCCAGTTTCGCTCTGAGCGCTGCGATACGATCCGGTGGCGCCCGAGCCAGCGTGTCTTTATCCTCCAAGTTCAGGCAATGTCGGCCGCGGCGCGTCATCATGACCTTGACCCACATCGGGCTTTGCGTCGCAACACCTATTAGCTCACATCCATCAATACGCCAAGCGCGTGATGCTGCAACACCAGTTCCGGCAATCCGGTGAACATACCTAATTTGGTTGTTGGAAGATAATGGATGCAGGCATCACAACCCTGCATCCCGTATATCTTATTCCTCTGTCGAGTTTTCTAATGTCCTTTTGGAATTTTATTAACCATGGACCCTAACGTCTGCTATTTCTTCTGTTTCGAGCAAGATGAGCTTTTGCAAGAATAGCAGAAAATGCCATCGCCCGTTCAATACCCTCCTCAGAATTTAGGCACTCCAGAAAACACACCCCAATAACTCGCTCATCAAAGTTATTTCTTATGACCTCATCAGTTATCATATCAAGCGTCCTTCCTTTCTGCAATCGTCCGTTATGACTTAATGCTGCGTTTGGCAGACTCCGGAGATCCAACTCTTCTTTCTTAAAATGCTCACTTACATTAAGCGGCAACTTTTCCTGATGCAGCACGCCAGCATCTTGAGACTTAGATGCCGACCTACTTTTTCCTTGCTCTAAGGGCGGAAGATTATAAGCCGGAACCACCCCCGCCATTTCCGATTTCATTTTACATAGAACAGTTTGACCAAATGGAAGACGCGCCCATTGCCATGAAAAATTCCCTGAAATCCACCTCTCCCCAAACACTTCTATTTTCCCAAGACCAGCGATAGCGAGACCATCCTCAATTTTACCCACTCCATCACTTTGCGTAGTGGGAGCCTGCCAAGAGAACAGGTCAGGATAAGGGAAACTTTCTTCTGAAGCCCCCTTGGCTATACGCGCAAGCCTTTGGGCTTGTGCGACAATATATGCATGATCCTGAATAGGCCATTCAGGAGCATGATTGCTGGTCGCGCCGAGAATAGCTCCTACCATTGTTGCAATTGTATCAGTGTCAGAGCCGATAACATTCACAACCTCAACTAACGCAAATTCGATCTGATCATATTTATATAGCCATGCAGCTGAAACTGCAGCTAACGCTGAATGGAGGCCAGCGCCACGTCGCTCTTCTGACCGCATGTCTAATGCATCTAAAACCCTGACGTATGCATCGAAGGACGGGCTTTCTATAGCAACAGAAAGACGGCGCAATAATTGCTTTGCTTCATTTATCGTTGCTTCGATTGCATGGCCAAAAGGCTTCTGGCTCTCCGCCTCCCATGAGCTTAACCAAAATCTACTAAGCTGTGGATCCGATTCGAGCGCACTCTTTACTGACCGGAAGCCGTCTTCAATGAATTCCTCCCAAGACTCAGGAGAGGGCACACGTCCCTCTCTAAGCGCATATGCTACACAGTCCGCATGAAATACCGCTCCAAGTATACCTCGCATATGGCCGTGAGTAACGACAGCATCTCGAATAACGTTTCCCAGATAACTCCGTTTAGCACTGCCACCAGTTTGCCATACATGCGGCTGTATGCGCATAGCGGCTCCGTTTCCGCCCGCGTCGACGTAGCCACGCCCATTGCCACCAGTGAAAAAGTTGGAGTACCAACTGACATCACGCTTGGAAAGGTTCGTGGCTGCAGCTTTAGTTCCTCGCCCCGCGCCGAGTGAATAATTCAGCCATACTGGTAATTCGATTTTAGCAAATGCTTCTGTATCAAACGATCCATCTCCGCGAATTGAACGGCAAACCGCTATTCGGAGCTGTGTATCATCGGAGTACGTCCCTTCAGGGAGTTGAACCGTCGCACCATTCATACCTCCGATTTTTCGCCGCCAGCTGACTGGTCGGCATAGCCGACCTTTGCCGATGCGTCGAATCAAACCTGCCTCATCTGTTAATTCAGCTATCCAGCCAAGCGCATCGCCGGCGGCCGCCCACAATGCGGAATTGGTGACGGCGGTATCGACATCGGGCACCTTGCTCTCCCATTTCCAAGCCTAGTTCGGCTGACCGTCGAATTTAGACGGATCTAGAAGGACTGCAACATTTGAACGCTGATATCTGCGTAAACAGCCAGCGGCGTGATCAGCTTCGTCCTCAGTCCGAGCGTAGACCCTCATGAGATAGTCTAACGAAAGCTGGCATGGGTAAAGTACCTCAGCCTGCTCACAGGTTGTAAGTCGTTCGGCACGACGGGCACGATTAGCATACCAAGAAGCTTTACGCTGTATATTAGGAGCAAACATGGCCTCTAATCCTTGCCCATGTCGTGCTCTTTTTACATAAGGAACATATATATTATTCGTAGTCGTGAAATATACGTTTTCATGAGTCAGAATTTCTGAGGAAAATGATAATATCAAAAACCACCTGTCTGATCCATGATGTCGCCTCTGCGCAAAGCTAAAGAACCTATAATTTATCTCAGATACAGACATATTGACATAGTCCAGCCAATTCTCTGTTTTATCAAACCATTCCTTTCCTTCTTCTCTATCAGCAGTAGGCGCCATGATGTACGATAAGTGCTTTTCATTTGGAAGGCGATATCTTGACAAAACACTTCCCATTTCAAGACATCCCACGAATCCGTTGTTTGTTGTAAAATGCAAAACTTCTTCAATACCTCGACTCGCAATTATACTTTCAACAGGTGGCTTCATGCTATTGACCATTTGCGATCTCACACGTCAAGAGTTTTGAACGTACCTGGTTTGAAGAATTCTATAAGGTCAGATGCTCTATCTGGCTTGTATCCAACCATAACAGTTTTCCGAGCTCTTGCAGCGGCCATGGCAAGAAGGCGTCGCTTACTAAGCAGCGTGTCATCGTCAGAGCCCTCACCATGTGGCAGGTTTTCAGCATTTAACCCGAGCATTATCACATGATCAAACTCGAGTCCTTTAGCGGAATGCATTGTACAAAGCGCAACGTTTTCTTTTCCTTGTGGCCATTCGCGATTTTGTGTTAACTCTATAAAATCAATGCCCCTTTCAGCAAGTGCAGTCCTTACATCTCTAAACCAATTACCACCCATTGGCTTTAAGAAGGCGACTGACTCCTTTTCTAGATCCACGTGGTCTTGCACCCACCTAAGAGCGAAAGCTAATTGATCACTGTAGAACCCGCGCAACACTAAAGGCTTATCGCCATGCCGGGACAGCGCTGCAATATTGGGTAAAGTGGCGTCGTCATCAAGGGGGATGCCATCGATAATACCTGCAGCAAAAGATGCAATTTCGACAGTATTTCGATGGTTCTCTTCCAACCTATGATAGCGCGCGTTGCGTATGCCGATTTCACTCCACGTGTATCCACGTGGGTACAAGCGCTGTGCAGTATCAATCACTAGCGTAAGGCAATGTGGCTCCGCAAGGTGCTTTATAACTGCGCGCAGTTGATTTGCAGAAAAGTCCTGAGCTTCATCAACGATCACGATGTCGTATTGCAAGCTGTCCATATTTTTCATATCATGTGCAAGAGTATGCCAATCATGGCATCCCTTTCCATTATCAAGTAGATGTTTCTCATACTGTTGTATTGCAGCGATGATCTGAGGACGCAACGTCCGCAGAACTTGAGGTGTTGATCCACGACCGGTGCGATCCGCGTCTACATAATGCTCTAAATTTTCACGACTAAATCTTCCTCTTACATAATCTATCTCATTTAAAAGAAACTCACTAGGAAGAGGAATGCCGCGACAGAAGTGTAACGCCCAATTCCTCTGCGTATCTCCGTTTAAAATAGGTACATTGCCAAGACCTAATCGAGCCCAGGATGCAAATGTTGATACCTGGACTTCTATCCCAGGAGCAGAACGAAGCTGAGTACGTGCAAGCTCCTCTACATATCCTGCAAGCGATCGATAATACGTTAATACAAGGATTTTGACCGGACGCCCTAATTTGAGCCGTTGAATTCGTTCAGAAAAGGTGAACGCGAGCGACTCAAGGCGAAGTATTGCTGTTGTCGTTTTGCCACTACCAGCAGCCCCCCTGAGGATTTCAACACCGGTTGCCCTACTGCTGATAATCGGCAACTGTTCTGGCGTAGCGCGCTGAGGCTGCAAGGCAAGCATTTGGAATACCGCTTAATTGATCATCTGGAGTTGGTATAAAGCATCTCTCTTCAAACGTCCAGATGCCGTGCCCAACTTTCAAACCTCATGCTTGCATTCGTCCGTATGATCGCCACCGACTTACACTAGTTTGGTTAAAAAGTTAATATTTTTTGCTTTTATATGCACACGCGCAGGTAATACTAGAAAGTTTTCACTAAATGCTATGGGGAAGTCAAATGTAAATTCTTAGTTTATTGATGATTTATTTCATCTTTTACACTAAATTATTTGCCAAGGTTGTGCGTTTCCATATAATCGTCAATTTGTGGCGTGCAGTTCAATTGGAATTGAGCCTCGGGATATTAGCGGCACAGTTTATCCTCCGCTGGGCTCGAATGGGAGTATGGGGCTCCGACCCTGGCCCCGACGGTCGGCACTGGCCTGCAACGCTTCCAGGACGCGCTGCCAAATGCCGGCTTTGCGCCAGCGATAGGACCAACTCGAAACCGTGCCGAACGAGCCGTACCGTTCCGGCAAGTCACGCCAGGGCGCGCCCGTGCGGGCGATCCACAGAATCCCATTGATCATGCACCGGTGGCCGTGGCTCGGTCGCCCGGTTGACGCACGTTCCGGAGGAAGAGGCGGCTTCAGCCGCTCCCAATGCGCGTCTGTCAGATCATAGCGTCCCGTACTGCACACTTTGGGACTGCTCTTCAACCTGCCACCCTTTGCAGACATGACCTAGTACTACAGCCAGTCCCTATCGTTTTTAGTTCGTCGCTTCCAGTGTGAGCGGCGGATGCGCTGCTGGTGTCGTCTTCGCCAGAGGGACCAAGCGATAACGGCGTCTGGTGGGGCGTCAGATTTTATGAGTAAACAGCCTAAGCCCCCGGCGCGCCCGCATTCTTCGCCCGGTAGTCCTTCAGGAACTCCTTGAAAATATCCACCTCCGCCACGCGCGAGCGCACGGTGCTCACGTCGATCAGGCCGAGGGCCTGTTCGGGGCGGGTCAGGACGCGGAAGGCGTCGGCGTCGGGGCCGGTGGTCATGGCGGGGCCGAAGTCGCGGCGCAGGAGGTTCAGGCCGGTGCCGTCGCCAGCCAGGGCCAGGGCGACGGCGCGGTTGAGGACGAGCTGCGAGGTGCCGGGCTCGATGGGGGTGCCGGCGGCGGGGGGCGGGCCGATGACCTTGCCCAGCGCGAAGGCCGCCGGTTCCCATTTCTGGCCGCTCCAGGCGATGTCCACCCGCAGAAGCTCGGCGGCCTTGCTGTCGTCCTCGGCCAGCAGCAGCAGCGCCTCCTCGCCCCGGCCGAGTTCGGCGAGCGCCTTGGCCTGCATCAGCCGGCGTTCCGCGGCCAGCTCCGGCGGGATGCCGGGGATGTTCGACAGCTCCAGCGCGCGGATCGCCTGCTCCGGCTTGTTGTCGAGCAGCCGGACAGAGGCCAGCCGCGTGCCGACCCGCGCCTTCTCGGGGCCGGACAGGCGGTATTCCACCTGATGCTGCAAAAGGTCGGAGGCGCGGTTCAGCAGATCGACCTGGATCAGCCGCTCGGCGAGCTGGCGGACGATCTCGTCGCCCGGCTCCCCCACGGGGGTCAGTTCGCGGAACTGGTCGTAGAGGTCCAGCGCGTCGAGCGTGGAGAGGTGGGCGGCGCCGTCCTTGTAAAGGTCGCCGAAGATGCGCGTCATGTCGCCGGCGATCTCCTCGGCCAGCGGCGTGCCAGCGGCGAGCGTCGCCGTTTCCTTCATCGTCTTGAAGCCCTCGGCGTACTGGCCCGCCTCGATCAGCGCCTGGCCCATGCGGCGGCGGATCTTCATTTCCAGCGCATCGCCGCGCCAGGTGACGGTCAGCCCGCCCAGCCGCTCCGCGGCGGCGGAGGGCGACATGGTCTTCTCGGCCAGCTCCAGCTCGGTCAGGGCCAGCCCGGCCTTGGCCCGGTAGAGGCGGTCGAGGCTGTCGTAGGCGGCCTGGAGCTGTTCGCGCGCCGGCTTCGGCTCCTCCGTCTGCATGTGGTAGAGGCCGCGCAGATATTGCAGCTCGGGGCGGTCCAGCCCCTCCTCGCCCGCGCGCTCGATCACGCGGTCGAGCATGCGCTTGGCGAAGGGAAGGTCCTTGGACTCCAGGGCCGCCTCCGCCGCGCGCAGGGCGAGCTTGCCGAGGATCGGCTCGGGATACTGGGCCAGGATCGCGCCGCCCGCCTTGAAGCCGTCGAGCGCCGTTTTCCAATCGTCCTTGTCGGCGGCAAGGTCGGCGGCGCTGGCGGCGCGCCACAGCGCCGTTTCCGGATGGCTGGACAGCACCGGGTCGCCGAGGTCCTTGGCCGCGCCCTCATGGTCGGCGGCCAGCACGCGCGCCGCACCCCGCAGGGCCAGGAACTCCGGCCGGCCATCGAGGTCCGGCTGGTTCTGGCGCAGCACGTCGAGCAGACCCAGCGTCTCCTGCGCGAAACCCTGGGAGAGGTAGAAGCGCGCGAGGTCGAGCTGCGCCTTCGGCCGCTCCGAATCGGGGGCGTTGACGGCGGCGAGCTGAAGCTCCTGCCGGTTCTCCGTGTAACGGTCCAGACCGCCGCGCTGCCAGGCGGCGAAATCGAACAGGCGCGGCGGCTGCCCGCCCTTGCCCGTCGCGGCGCCCGGCGGAGCGCCCGGCCCGGCCGAGGCGCCGCCGGGCGCCGGGAAGGGCGGCGATCCGGAAGCCGGCGCCTGCGCCAGGGCCGTTTCCGCCGGGGCCGCCTCCCTGGGGCGCCGACCGGAATCGGCGGTGGGGGACAGGTGCAGGCCGCCGGCGGCGGCCAGCTCCACCCCCTCCTTCACCGGGCGGACGCTCACCCCGTCGGCGATGGGGCGCACGACCACGCCCTGGTAGGAGGCCATCACCTCCAGGTCGGCGTAGCGGTGCGGGTCCAGCACCGCCGATCCGGGCACCGGCAGCGGCACCACATGCAGCCGGTCGCCGATGTCCGGATCGACGAGCTGCACGACCGCCGCGGCGTCCGGCGCCCGCGCCAGCAGCCGCGCGCCCAGCACGAAGTCGGGCTCCGGATCGATGGGAATGTCCTTCGGCGGGGCGGTGGACAGCCGGGCGGCGGGCGTGATCCGCCAGACCGTGCCCTGGCGCTCGAGCTTCGGCCAGACCATCGGGCCGATGTTCGTGCGGAAGGCGGTGCCGCCGGTCGCCGGAACCGGCTCGATGGCGCCCAGAAGCTCGCCGCCATGGCCGACGATCCGCCCGGCCCCGATGGGAAGCGGCTTGTCGAAGACGATGTAGAGGCGCCCGGCGCGCGGGAACAGCGCGATGGAGGACGGGCCGCCCGCGTCGAAGACCAGCGCCGGCCCCTGCCCGGCCTCGCCCTTGGCCGGCGCCGGCAGGAAGTGGGCCTGGACCGGCGGCTGCGGCGCCCTGGCCGGGGCCGGGGCCTCCACGGCGGCGGCGTTCGCGGCGGAGGCGGTGGTGCGGCTGTCCGCCGTGGCCCGGCCCGGCGCCGCCGGGAGCGGTGCTTGCGGTGCCTGCGGGGCGGGGGCCGCGGCGGCCGTCTGGGCCTGCGGCTGTGCCGGTGCCGGTGCTTGCGGCTGCGGCTGGGCGGCCTCCGCCGGCTTGGCGGGGGGGCTTCCGGTGTTCAGCACCTCCAGCACCACGGCGCTGCCGGACCGGCTTTCCCGCAGCCCGGCGCCGTGGGGTGCGACGAAGGTCACGGCGAGGTTGCCGTCCGGCTGGCGGAAGCTCTCGACGTTGCGGATGTTGCGCAGGCTGGCGCGGGCCACGGGGGACAGGTCGGCCCGCGCGGCCCGGTCGAACAGAACGGTGACGGCGCTGCCGTCGCGCTTGACCGTGTAGTCCACCGGCCCCGGCCAGTTGAAGGCGATGCGGCTGTGCGTCGCGTCGTCGTTCCCCTGCACCGTCACCGTCCCGGCGGCGGGCCTGGCCGGCTGGGCTTGAGCTGGGGTTTGGGGTGCGGTGGGCGGAGCCGCCTCCTTGGGAGCCTCCCCGGGCGCGTCCTTCGTCGGGAGGAGGTCGATGACGATGGGGTTACCGTTGCCGCTGCGGAAGGTCTTCAACTCGACCGGCCGCTTCAGGGTGAATTCCACCGTCTTGCCGTCGGCGGCGATCCGCCCGCCGGACAGGTAGCCGGGCAGAGCCGACACGGCGCGCTGGACCGGCGCCTCGATGGGCTGGTCGAAGGCGACGATCAGGCTGCTGCCCTCCACCCGCGCGGTGAAGCCGACCCGCTCCGGCCAGTCGAACACGACGCGCCCGTAGGTCGGGTGGGTGGCGGCGCGCACGGGCACCGTCGCGGCATGGGCCTGCGGCGCGCCGGCCAGGAGGCCTCCGCCCAGCGCGGTGCACAGGGCCGTGGCGGCCATCAGGCCGCGCAGCCAGCGCCGGTGCGATGCGCGTCCCGCCATGGCCGTCAGCCCTCCGCCTCGTCGCGCACGACCACGTCCACGCGCGGTCCGGCGCTGGCGCCCATTCCCGTCCCGGCGGCCATGACGCTCCGCGCCACGAGGTCGCGGCGGTAGCCGGTCTCGCGCAGGGCCGCCGCGACGGCGACGGCACGGGTCAGGGAGCGCTCCCAGGCGTGGCCGTCGGCACCCTCCTCGCCCTCCGCGTGGCCGACCACCTCGATCCGGTTGCCGATGCGCCCGACGGCGGCGCCCAGCAGGAACAGCACGCGCCGCCCCCGGTCGGAGAAGGCGCCGCCGGGCGCGTCGAACATCAGCGCGCCGGGCAGCCCGATCACCAGCCGGTCGTCCTCGCGCCGCACGGACAGCCCGGACAGCTCCGGATCCTGGCCGGTCTGGCTGCGCAGCAGCGCGTGCAGGTAATCCAGGTCGATGGTGCCGTCCGCCTCGACGGCCTGCGCGTTGAAGGCCGCCTTCGGCTCCGGCGCGGCGCTGGACGGCGCCAAGGCGGTGGAGCGCGCCGACATCAGCACCTTGGCAAGCCCGCTCGAGCCCTCGGCCGTCAGCGGCTCGCTCATCGAATACATCAGCACGAAGAAGGCGAGCATCAGCGAGATCAGGTCGGTCAGGCTGATCAGCCACAGCGACTTCGGCGGGGCGGCCTCGGCGTCCAGCCCGGCCTTCGCCGGGCGCGTCAGGCCCGGCGGGTTGTGCGGCAGGCGGATCATGGGCGCGCCTCCGCGTCGCGCGGGCTGAACAGCAGCCGCACGGCGCCGGGCTCCCCGCGCTCGATGCCGATGGTGACGCCCTCCGCCGGGGCGCCGGTCTCCACCAGCAGGCGGGCGAGCGCGCCGGCGCGGGCGACGGGGCCGGGGGGATGGGCGGGGCCGCCGGACGGGCCGCCAGCGGGGCCGAGCGCCAGCAGGGCGTCCAGTTCCAGCCGCTCGCCCGGGCGCGGGTCG
Organism: Azospirillum sp. SYSU D00513; assembly: GCF_017356015.1. Classification (GTDB taxonomy): domain Bacteria; phylum Pseudomonadota; class Alphaproteobacteria; order Azospirillales; family Azospirillaceae; genus Azospirillum. Next base: position 220,206 of record NZ_JAFIQV010000004.1, on the reverse strand, counting down.
CGCAGGGCCTCGGCGACGCGGTCGATCAGCCCCTGGCGGTCGGGGCGCAGCGCCGCCGTGCCGGGCACGAACAGCTCGTCGGCCGGCAGGCGGACCTCCAGCCGGTGGCCCGGCCCGACGATCTCGGTCTTGGCGACGGCGATGGAGGCGGCGAACAGGTCGCCGACCGCGGCCAGCCGCTCCGCCGCGAAGACGGTGCCCGCGCGCGAGGCCAGCGGATCGGCGCCGTCGCGCAGGCGCGGGTCGATGATGAAGGAGGGGAAGCTGCGGTCGAGCGAGGCCATCACCGCCCTCACCCGCTGCGGCGCCTGCATCGTCTGGGCGTTCAGCACGATGAAGAAGACGAGCAGAAGCAGGAACAGCGACAGCAGGAGCAGCAGGCCGCCATTGCCGGATCCCGCACCCGCGCCCGGCCCCATGCCGGCGGACTGGAGGCCGGCATGGCGGAGAGGGGGCAGGCCGCTGGCCGCTGCCTTGCCGGAGGAACCGCCGGTGGGACTCATGGCCTCAACCGGCCGACATCAATCGAAGCTCGCCAGAAGGCGGTCGATCTCGTCCTGGTCCATGGCGTTGCCCGGCATCTGCGGTCCGTTCAGCAGGCTCTTCTCCTCCTCGTCCGCCGTGGCCGGGGCCACGCTGACGGGGGCGGGGGCGTGGCGCATGTGGTTCTGGCGCACCTCGTTGCCGAAGGCGGCCACGACCATGTCCACCTTGGCCTCGATGTGCTTCAGGGTACGGACGACCTTGCTGATGCGCTGGCCGGTCACGTCCTGGAAATTGCAGGCCTCGTAGATCTTCGTGACCTGGTCGTTCAGCTTGCCCGCGGCCTCGGGGTCGAGCGTTGCCGATACGGCGCCGATGGCGTCGCAGGCGTCGAAGATCGCGAAGGTCGCCTTTTCCGTGGCGCCGACGACGGCGTCCAGCTCGTCCGTCGCGGTCGGGATGTGCTCGTCCCGGATCTCCGCCGGCTGGAGTGCGGCGATCTCGGCCTTGGCGTTCTCGATGTATTTCGCTAGGTCCACCACCTCCTTGTAGAGGCGGAGGTCGGTGACGTTGACGTCGCCGTCCATGCTGCCGAGGATGGCCTGGACGATCTCCGTCACCTCCGCGCGCGACAAGGGCTGCGCGGCCTCGGCGCGGGCGGCGTCGAGCTGCTGCTGCAGTTGCTTCTGTTCGGAGAGGCTGGATATGGCCATGGACGTTCCCGGCAAGGGTTGGCGGCGACGGCGCCGGGAGACCGGCACCGGGCCTCATGGCCGCGCGCGTCCCCACCGGCTTGGAGCCGTTCAAGCCAGCATGAGGCTAGATCGTCTGGGTTAATAGGGCCTTAATGAAGGCTATTCGCACCGCCGCCGTGGCCGCCGGGCCACAGCGGCCTGGCGGCGCGCCGTCACGGCTGCGGCAGCGCCGGCAGGGTGCGGCTGGCGACCAGGGCGGAGGTCACTTCCTTGGCCTTGACCGGGTCCATGGCGGCGAGCACGAGGGCGGTCTTCTGCTCCTTCATGCGCTGGATCACGCCGAGCAGGACGGGCATCTCCAGCTCCTCGAAGATGCGGGCGGCGTCCTTCGGCTTCATCGTCTCGTAGATCTTCACGAGGCTGTCGATCTGCTCGGACTGCTGCTGGTCGCCGTCCTTCATCAGCTTCTGGATGTCGGCGCGGACCTTGTCCATCTCCTGGATCTTCTGGTCGATGCGCTTTTCCGCCGCGGCGAGCAGCGCCTCGCGCTGCTCGGCCTCCTTCACGCGCCGCTCCAGCTCGGCGCGGCGCTCCGCGAAATGCTGGAGCAGCTCCTCGTTCCGGACCGGGCCGAGCGGCCCGTCGGCCGCCGTCATCGGCGGCGGGGAGGAGGACGCGCTCGCGCCGCCCTGCGCGGGAGCGGCGGCCGGCTGCCCCTGCCCCTTGGCCGGCGCCTCGCTGGAGCCGGCGGCCGTCTTGGCATCGCCGGGCTTCGCATCGCCCGGCTTGGGCGCCGTCGCCTCGGCGTGGGAGACCGGGAAGTCCGGAAGCTGGGCGTCGCGGGCGGCGATGCGCCACAGGTCGCCGACGCGCAGGCCCAGCATCAGCACGGCGACGAAGATGGTCACGGGCAGAATGCGGAAGCGCATGCCCTTCACGGACGCCTTCAGCCGGGCGGCGAGCGAGGGGCCGGCCGGACGCTTCGCGCGCCTGGCGGCGGGCTTTGCCTTCTTGCGGGCGGCCGCGGCCTTCGCGGCGGCGGGCGGCGGCTGGACGGCGGCGCCATGGCCGGCGATGCCCTGCGTGGTGCGGACGCCGCCGGGCGGCAGCGCGCCGGCCGGGCGGATGACGACCCTGGGTTCGGCGCCCGGCGCCGGGCCCTTGGGGGTGGTGTTCTCTGCCATGGCGCGCCCTTACCGACGGTTCTCGATGGCCTGGAGCAGTTCGCGCTCGGCCCGGGAGAGGGTTTCGCCCTCGCGCGTGATCGTGTCCTGCTCGCCCGCCTCGCGCAGGGGTGCCGGCGGCGGGGAGGCGGCGAGGCTCCGCTTGACCGGCAGCGGCCCGTCCTCGGCCGGCGGGCGGGTGGCCGCCAGCGGCCGGGGGCCGGGGGCCAGCGGACGCGCGGGCGCCTTGGCCCGCTCGCCGCCGCCGCCGCTGGAGCCGCTGAGCCGGTTGGCGAGCCCCTCGCCCGTCTCCAGCATGAAATGCAGCTCGTCGCGCAGGGCCTGGGCCTTGCCGATGGCGCGCTGGAGGTCCTCGCCCGTGTCGGACGCGGTCTTCTTCATGCCGCGCACGCCGGTCTCGGCCTTCGACATCGCCTCGTTCAGGCCGACGATCAGCTCGGCCATCTCGCCCCGGCTCTCGCGCAGCCTGATGATCTGCTTGTTCAGGATGATGGCGTAGGCGATGGTCGCGGCCAGCAGGCCGACCATCACCAGGTCGAGGATGAGCGAGAGGTTCGGGCTCATAGCCGCATCACTTCCTGCTTGGGGAGTTCCTTTTCGAGGCGCACGGCGATGTGGCCGCCCTTGCGCCCCATGCGTCCCTGGAACATCGACACGTCGCCGCAGCGAAGCTCGATCGCGCCGTCCGGCGTGGCGTTCAGCAGGATGCGGGTGCCGACGCGCCAGTTCAGCACGTCGTGCAGGGTCATCGTCACCTCGTCCAGCACGGCCGACATGTCCACGTCGGTGACCAGCAGTTCCGACGCCAAGTGGGTTTCCCAGATCGAGTCGCGGCCGAACTTCTCGCCCATGAACATCTGCAGCAGAAGCTCGCGGACGGGTTCCAGCGTCGCGTAGGGGATCATCAGCTCAAGCCGGCCGCCGCGATCCTCCATGTCGATGCGCAGCTTCACCAGCACGGCGGCGTTGGCGGGCCGCGCGATGGTCGCGAAGCGCGGGTTCGTCTCCAGCCGGTCGAAGCGGAAGGTCACCGGCGACAGCGGGTCGAAGGCCGCCGACAGGTCGGACAGCACGACATGGACCATCCGCTCGACCAGGTTGCGCTCGATCGTGGTGTAGGGGCGGCCCTCGATGCGCATCGCGGCGGTGCCGCGGCGGCCGCCCAGCAGCACGTCCACGATGGAGTAGATCAGCGCCGAATCCACGACCATCAGGCCGTAATTGTCCCATTCCTCCGCCTTGAAGACCGACAGCATGGCCGGCAGCGGGATGGAGTTCAGGTAGTCGCCGAAACGCACCGACGAGATCTGGTCGAGGCTGACCTCGACGTTGTCGGAGGTGAAGTTTCGGAGGCTCGTGGACATCATGCGGACGAGGCGGTCGAAGACCACCTCCAGCATGGGCAGGCGTTCGTAGTTGACCAGCGCCGAGTTGACCAGCGCCATGATGCCGGAGTTGTCGCCGTCGCCGACGCCACTCTGGTCGAAGCCCAGCAGGCTGTCGATCTCGTCCTGGTTCAGGACGCGGGTCGAACCGCCGCCCATGTCGGCCATGTCGCCGACGTCGCCGCTGTCCTCCGCCATGGCGGCCCATTCGGCGGCGAGCCGTTCGTCCTCGCTGAGTTCCTCGGTGTTGCTCATCGCTTCGCCTCCGCCGCCCTACTGGACCAGCATTTCCTTGAACAGCACGTCCTTCACCTTCACGGGATGGGCGGCCGCGGTGATGCGCATCAGAAGCTCCTGGCGCAGGCGGTACATGCCGGCCGACCCCTTCAGGTCGTCCAGCCGCAACTCGCGCAGATACACCTGGAAGTTGTCGATGATGCGCGGCAGCACATGCTCCACCGCCGGCACGTCCTCCGGCTTGGAGAGCTGGATCGAAATCCGGATCTTCAGGTAGGACGGGCGCTTGCCGGTGCTGTTCAGGTTCACCAGCATGTCCGGCAGGTCGTAGAAGACCGGGTTCAGCAGCGGGTCGTGCGCCGGGTCCGCCGGAGGCGCCTCCGCCGCCTGTTCCTCCGCGTGCTCCTCCTTGCCGAGCAGGGAGTCCAGCAGCCCGCTGAAATAGACACCGGCGCCGGCGCCGATCAGCAGCACCAGCGGCAGGATGATGAACAGCACCAGCTTCTTGCCGCTGAACTTCTTGCGCGGCAGGCCTTCGCCCGAAAGGTCGCCTGCGTCGTTGTCGGCGGTCGCGGTCATCGGTGTCCTGGAAGTGGGTTCGGGGACGCTTCATCACGGCGGGGCGTCACGGCGGGGCTTCACGTCGGGAAATCCGGCCCGTCCTGCCCGATCAGCCTATCTTTCGGATAGTTAAAAAACCCTTAGGATAGGGGTTCCGCGGCGAGTCGGCACGCTTCTTGATTGAAGGCGCGGTTGCCGCGGCCGCACCCCTCGCCAGTGCCGCGGCCCCGCCGCCGGCCTTCGGTTCCGGCCCTCACCCGCCGCGCGTCCGCTGGCGGGAACGGGAGCTTCTTGCCGGGCGCCGCCCGTGATCTTTTCCGGGCCGGCGGCAGCTTTTGCCCGGCGGCCGGCACCAGCGGGTCCCGTTCGCCCCAACTCTTCCGGGTAGGCTCGGGAAAATGGCGCCGATCCTGGACTGGCACGGCGGCTGCATAGGGATGGGTGCCGGACGGAAAGGCTCCGCCGGCACAGATCCTGAGAGGCCGCCGATGGAAAACCCGATCTACGTCGCCCTGTCGCGCCAGATGACCCTGCGCCGCCAGCTCGACGTCATTTCGAACAACGTCGCGAACATGAACACCACGGGCTTCAAGCAGCAGCGCATGCTGTTCACGGAGTTCGTGGAGCGCCCCGGCCTGCACGAGAAGGTGAGCTTCGTGCAGGACCGCGCGGTGGTGCGCGACCTTTCCACCGGCCATCTCGCCCAGACCGGCAACCCGCTGGACCTGGCGCTCACCGGCAACGGCTATTTCACGGTTGATACGGTCAACGGCCCCCGCTACACCCGCGCCGGCAGCTTCCAGATGAACGACCAGCGGCAGGTGGTGGACCAGGGCGGCCTGCCCGTGCTGGCCGACAACGGACAGCCCATCACGATCCCCGCCGGCACCACGGACATCAAGGTGGCCGGCGACGGCACCATCTCCACCGAACTCGGCCCGGTCGGCCGGTTGAACATCGTCACCTTCCCCAACGAGCAGCTGATGACCGAGGTCGGCGCCGGCCTCTACGTCAGCGACGAGGAGCCGCAGCCGGCACCGGTGGACACGAAAGTGGCACAGGGCTTGCTTGAGAATTCCAACGTGAAGCCCGTTTCGGAGATGACCGCGATGATCGACGTGCAGCGCCAGTACCAGTCGGCCCAGAAGCTGATCGACAGCGAGAACGAGCGCATGCGCACCGCCATCCAGCGGCTCGGCCGCTCCGTCTGACGCATCCCGAAGAGAAGGAAAGAACCATCATGCGCAGCCTCGCCATCGGCGCGACCGGGATGATCGCCCAGCAGTTCAACGTCGAGACCATCTCGAACAACATCGCCAACGCGACGACGACCGGCTTCAAGAAGCAGCGCGCCGAGTTCCAGGACCTGCTCTACCAGAACTTCCGCCGCATCGGCTCGACCTCGTCGGACGCCGGCACCATCGTGCCGACCGGCGTGCAGGTCGGTGCGGGCGTGCGCATCGCCGCCGTGTCCCGCGTGATGGAGCAGGGCAACCTGAACGTCACCGACAACAAGCTGGACCTGGCGATCAACGGATCGGGCTATTTCCAGGTGGAGCTGCCGAACGGCGACGTCTCCTACACCCGCGCCGGCAACTTCAAGCTGAGCCCGGAGGGCATGATCGTCACCGCCGACGGCTATCCGGTGCAGCCCAACATCACCGTCCCGGCCGAGGCGGTGGACATCGCCATCAACCCGTCGGGCGAGGTGCTGGTGAAGCTGGACGGCCAGGTGGACCCGCAGAATGTCGGCCAGCTCCAGCTCGCCACCTTCGCCAACGCGGCCGGCCTCGAGGCCATCGGCGACAACCTGTTCCTGCAGACCCCCGCCTCGGGCGAGGCCATCGGCGGCAACCCCGGCGCTCCCGGCTTCGGCCGCGTGACCCAGGGCGCGCTGGAGACCTCGAACGTCAACGTCGTGCAGGAGATCACCACGCTGATCACCGCCCAGCGCGCCTACGAGATGAACTCCAAGATCATCAAGACCACCGACGAGATGATGCAGCAGGCCGGGCAGCTGAAATAAGCCGGCCTGACCCGCACCACACCTCTCCGGCCCAGGGAATTCCGCCATGAAGCGCACCGCCGCCGCCCTCCTCCTCGGCACCACCCTCGCCGTCTCGGCCATCGCGGCCACGGCCGTCCCCGCCCCGGCCTTCGCCGGAGCGCCGGCGTCGGCGCCGGTGGTCTATGGCCAGCCGCACATCGAGGCGGTGTTGACGGACGCGCTGGCCGCGCAGATCCGGCTGGGCGAGATGCGGCTGGAGCTGGACGGGCGCGCTCTGGAATTGCGCGCCCCGCAGGGAACCGAGGGGCTGGCGGTGCAGAACCTCCATTACAGCGCGGCGCAGGGCCGTTTCGCGGCAGAGGTGGTCGCCACCGGCCCGGCCGGCGCCCCGGCGGCACGCCTGCCCGTCTCGGGCCGGGCCTACGGGGTGGTGCAGGTGCCGATGCTGGTCCAGCGCGCCCTGCCCGGCGAGCCCATCGGGCCGGAGGACATCACCTGGCAGGAGATGCGCGCCGACCAGACCGGCAGCGACATCGTCGCCGGCGAGGCCCAGCTCCTCGGACAGGTTCCCCGCCGCGTGCTCGCCCCCGGCCAGCCGATCCGGCTGCGCGATCTCCAGTCGCCGCGGATCATCGACAAGGGCGCCATCGTCACCATCACGCTGGTCACCGGGACCATGTCGCTGTCGGCCCAGGGCAAGGCCCTGCAGGACGGCGGCAAGGGCGACGTCATCCGCGTCGTCAACACCCAATCCAACCGCATCGTCGAAGCGACGGTCGCCGGCATCAACCATGTCGCCGTGGCAAAGCCCGGCGCAGCCCTGAACTGAGGAGAAAGCTCCATGACCGCCCGCCGGATGCCAGCGCTTCGCCACGCCGCCCGCTTCGCTCTCCTCGCCGCCGTCGCCGCGGGCCTGCCCGCCTGCAACGCCGTGTCGCGCGTGGCCGACATCGGCTCCGGCCCGCAGCTCACCCAGATTCAGGACCCGCAGGCCGCCGCCGGCTACCAGCCGATCAGCCTGCCGATGCCGACCCCGCTGCCGGCCGAACGCAACCCGAACTCCCTGTGGCGGACGGGGGCCAAGGCCTTCTTCAAGGACCAGCGCGCCGCCAAGGTGGGCGACATCCTGACGGTGAACATCCAGATCGACGACCAGGCCCGGCTGAACAACCAGAGCACGCGCGGCCGCGACAATTCGGAATCGCTGGGCATCCCCGGCATGTTCGGGCTGGAAGGCCCCGGCGGGCTGGGCACCCTGCTGCCCGACGCCAACCCGGCCAGCCTGATCGACATGTCGAGCACGACGGCCAACACCGGCCGGGGCGCCATCAACCGGCAGGAGCAGATCGAGCTGAAGGTCGCGGCGCTGGTCACCCAGACCCTGCCCAACGGCAACATGGTGATCCAGGGCCGGCAGGAGGTCCGCGTGAACTACGAACGGCGCGACCTGGTCATCACCGGCGTCATCCGCCCGGAAGACATTACCGCCCAGAACACCATCAGCTATGAAAAAATTGCCGAGGCCCGGATCTCCTACGGCGGCCGCGGCCACATCTCCGACGTCCAGCAGCCGCGCTACGGCCAGCAGCTGTTCGACATCATCGCACCCTTCTGACGAGGGCCTATCCTTCCGGATGCGGACGGCAGGGTCGGTTCAGGGACATAGGGCTTGGCGGTCACACACGGGGTGGCACGAACGGCACGCCGCGGTTCATGTCGTTGAACCACTGTGCCACGACCTTGGCGCCGACCTCCGTCAGCCCGCGCTCGACCACCAGCAAGCCGCCGCCGGCGGCCAGCAGCTTGGCGTCATAGACGAGCCAGCGGCCTGGTTCATCGGGGTCCGCCTTGTGTGCGTATCGCTCCTGCATGGACAGGAGCGTTTCCAAGCAATCTTACCGAAAGATGAACACTGCGGTATGCATCACACGGATTGCCCGGGCTGGCCTGTCATGTCATGAAAACCTGCGGCGGGCGGAACATCATACGCAGACCGCGCTAATCATCGTCATCGTCGTCCTGGCGGTCATCGTCATCGTCATCCCGGCGGTCATCGCGATCGTCATCGCCATCATCGTCGTCATCGTCATTCCGGAAGGCAACTCCGTCATCTTCCCCGTCGTCTCCAAGGCCGCGACCTGGGAAGAACCGCGACTCACCGAGATAGATCCGGCGGTTGCCCTCCATCCAATAGCTGGACTCTCCGTCACGAAAGGCGCGCCCGTCGTCGTTCCGATCGTCCTCGGCCATGCCGGGCGCTATCGATGCGCCGAGTGCCAGAACCAGTGCGGCGGCTGTCAGGCTGTGTTTCAGCATCCGATGTGCTCCTGAGGATCGCTTCGGGCGTCTCAGGGAAACAGGCCCTTCACCGGCGGGTTCCGGGCGGAAGAGCACTGAGAGAGAGCTTCATCTCCTCGAAAGGCGCGAAAGCAGCCGATTGCCCATCCACTTTGCCCGCCCCCTCGAACGGGAAATGCGTCAGGGCGAGACCTCGCTCCGCTCGCGGCGGACCCGCACCGTCTCCGTCACGTTGAGTGCCACGGCCCAGACGCCAGCCGGTGCTTCCTCCAGCCCGGTCAGCGGGCCGTCGGGGGAGAGTGCCACGGCATCGTTCCGGGTGTCCCACACCAGCCATCGGCCGGCGGGCTCGGGTCTGGCGACGTATCGGTCGGAAAGGGGGGCGCGGTCGGTCATGGCCGCAGAATCATGGTTCGACCCGAAACCGTCAAGCCGTGGCATCGTCCTATGACCCTGCCGCGGCCGCCCGCCCGGCCGAGCAACGGTAATCATCCGAATTTCATAGGCCAGGGCCAAGAGGTTAGCGCGGCGTTAAGACCCGGCTGGCAAGCTGGGAGGATGGACCTCGACATCCGCACCCTTTTCGCCGCGCACGCGCTCGTCTCCACGACCCTCGGCCTGCTGATGGTCGCCTTCTGGCGCGCCCACCGCGGCCTGCCCGGCCTCGGCCTCTGGACCCTGGGAACCGTTCTGCTGGGCCTGGCGCTGATCGGGGTCGTCACGCGGGGCGTCCTGCCGGACCTGATCACCATCGTGCTCGGCAACGGGCTTGGGCTCGTGGGAATGGCGGCCTTCTGGAACGGCATCCGCCTGTTCGGGCGCAAGCCGGCGCGCTGGAAGGCCGTGCTGGCCGCGATCGGGGTGGTCGAGATCGCCGTCGCCTACCACACCTATGCCGTGAACGACGTTCCCGCACGCATCGTGGTGACCTCGGCGCTCATGTCCGGCATCTGCTTGCTGTGCGTGCAGGAACTGCTGCGCGGGCCGGTGCGCCGGTTCCGGACCACCTCGGCGACCGCAGCCTTTCTCTTCGGCTTCGTGGGCGTCACCCTCGCCTTCCGGGCGGCGTCGGTGGCATTGCTCCCGCCCGATGCGGGCCTGTTCACGCCCACCACCGCCCAGGCCGTGCATTTCCTGGTGTCGCTCATCAGCAACATCCTGATCGTCGTGGCGCTGCTGATGATGGCAATGCAGTCGCTCAAGCAGGAGGTCGAGGCCCGCAGCGTCGAGCTGGAGGCAGCCCGCAGCCGCGCCGAGCAGGCCAGCCGCAGCAAGAGCGAGTTCCTGGCCCAGCTCGGTCACGAGCTGCGGACGCCGATCAACGGCGTGCTCGGTTTCGCCGACCTGATCCGGACGGAAGCCTGCGGCCCGGTCGGCGATCCGCACTACCGGGAATTCGCCGCCAGCATCCATGACAGCGGCGAGCATCTCCTGGATCTCATCAACGAGGTGCTCGACCACGCCATGGTCGAGGCCGGCATCCTCAAGCTGGAGGAGGATTCCGTCGATCTCGCGGCGACCGTGGCCTTCTGCACGGGCCTTCTGGCGCCGCGCGCTGACCAGTCGGGTGTCCGGATCGCCTGGTCGGTCGCGCCGGCGGCGCGCATCGTCCGCGCGGACGAGAAGCGCCTGCGCCAGATCCTCCTGAACCTCGTGTCCAACGCGGTCAAATACACCCCGGCCGGCGGCGGCGTGACGGTCACGGCCGACCTGGATCCGGCGACCGGCCTCCGCATCCTCGTCGAGGATGACGGGATCGGCATCGAGGCAGACGACCTTTCCCGCGTGCTGGAGCCGTTCGGCCGCACCCAGCGCGGCCGCGCCAGAAGCGTCGAGGGCATCGGCCTGGGCCTGCCGCTCACCAAGCGGCTCGTCGAACTGCATGGCGGGCGCCTCCTGCTGGAGAGCGCCCCCGACCGGGGCACCCGCGTGACAGCGGTCCTGCCGGCCGGGCGCGTGCTGGTTCCTGCCGGCATGGCCCCCGGCGAAAGCCCGGCGCGTCGGCCCGCCGATGGCGGCGACCCCGCCGCCCGGAACCAGGATGGCTGGAGCCGGCCCGTCACGGCCTGAATCCCGTTCCGCGTCATGGCCCGATTTCTCAGCCTGAAAGGAAACCACCGGTGCTGAAAGCTCTCGTTCCCGGCCTGCTGGCGGCTTTCCTCGGGGCGGCGGGCGCGCAGGCGGCCACCCCGCTCGAGGGCTACCTCGCGGCGCGCGACCGCCATGTCGAGGCGATCAACCAGGGCGCGGAGGCCAACGGCCTCGAAAGCGTGGCGGCTCAGGAGGAACGCGCGCTGGCCGAGCTGGAAGGCCGGCTCAGGGCGATGATCGGTCCCCTGCGGCTGGATGGCTTCCCGGCGGAGGGCCGGATCAATCTGGAGACCCTGCTGAAGGAGCTGGGCTACGGCCGGCTGGACGGCCTGTTCCACGATTCGGCCCGCACCGGTGCCGCCGTGGTCGCGACCACCGAGGAGCTTCTGAAAGCCTGGCTGAAGGAGCACCAGGATTGGTGGCCGGATGCCGCCAACCCGCCGCAGGACATCCCCGCCGCCCTCCGGTCGGAGGCGTTCTACAGCCAGGCGATCAGCACCGGTGCCCAGATCGCGGCGTTCGGCGAGATCCCGGTGACCCTCCCCGGCGGGTCCGCCTTCGCCATGCTGGCGATGGCCCGGCAGGACATCGGGCCGGTCCTGCCCGACCTCCTCGTCCTGGCGCTGGTGAAGGACGGCCGAGTCTTCGTCGCCAGCCTGCCCGCCGAGGCGGCCATCGAACCGATTCCGGCCTGCCAGGAGGTCTGGCGGCGCGCCGAGGTGAAGGCGGAGGGCTTCCATGAGGCGTACCGGGCCTCCAAGCAGCGGGACGAGGCGCTTCTCGACAAGGCCTTCAAAGCCGAAGAGGACGGCGACGCGGCTTTCCGCCGCTGCTTCGCCGATCGGGTCGAGGCACAGCCCGCCTACCCCGACCTCCTGCGCCGGGCGCAGGCCATGGTGGACGGGCTGGGCGGGCGCTGACGGGCCTCAACGCTTGCCGAACAGGGTCGCCGCCGCCCGGTCGAGGATCGACGAATCCGACGCCTGATTCCCGTTGGTCAGGAAGACGATGGCGGTCCGGCGGTCCGGGTAATAGCGGGCCTCGGCCTCGAACCCGTCGTAGCTGCCGGTGTGGCCGGCCCAGCGCCCCCAGCGGTCCTTCCCGAGTTCCAGCCCCATGCCGTATCCCGGCTCCAGCGCCGACGGCGCGCTCATCCGGCGCAGCCCCTGCTGCCCGAGCAGGCGGCCATCGCGGAACAGCGCGAACAGAAAACGCTCCAGATCCTCGGCGGTCGTGACCAGCGGTCCGTCACCCAGCGGGCTGTTCCAGGACAGCAGGCTGACGTCCTTCTCCCTGCCGCTGTCCTCGATGTCCGCGTAGCCATGGGCGAGGCGCGGATCGTCGGGCCGGGCGCCGACGGTGCTGCCGTCCATGCCGGCCCGCGCGAAGACGCGCCGCCGGAGAACCTCCTCCAGCGGCGCGCCATCGGCCGCCTCGGCGATGTGGCCGAGCAGGACGAAGTTGCTGTTGCAGTATTCATAGGCCGCTCCCGGCTTTCCGGTCGCGGGTTCGCCCAGCGCGAAGGACAGCGCGTCGGCAGGGGTCCAGCGGCGGCGCGGGTCGCCCCGGCTGGTTTCCGTGAAGCCGTCGGTCAGGTAATCGGGTATGCCCGAACTGTGGTCGAGAAGCTGCGACAGCCGCGCCGAGCGCGCGTTCGCGAGACGCCCGATACCCGGAATGCCGGAGGCCAGCGCCGCGACGGGCGCGTCCAGCGCCAGCTTGCCCTCCTCGACCATCTGCAGAACCGCCGCGGCGACGGCCATCTTGCCGACCGAGGCGACGTAGAACCGGGTTCCCGGCGTCACCGGCGCGCGCGTGCGGCGGTCGGCGACGCCCGCGGCGGCGACGCTGCGCGTTCCGGGACCGGACACGAGCAGCACGCCGCCCGGCAGTTCCTCTTCCGCCAGGAAGCGGTCGAGAAGCGTCCTATACGGATCCGCCCGCAACGCGGCGGGACTGCCCGCCAGGGCGGTCAGGAACGCTGCGGCGGCCAGCAGAAGCCTGGAGCCGGAGATCCCGTGGAAAAGCGATGAAAGCATCCCCGTCCCTTTTCCGGAACGGCGGCGGGCGCCCATGCGTGCCGCGCCGTTTGGGGGAGGATCGCCGCACCGGACCCGCCCGTGAGCGGGACCGGCCCGGTGCGGGTGCCCGAAGCCGGCCGTTACTCGACGGCGGCGGTGGTGACGCCGGTGTTCCTGTTCCAGCGCAGGGTGAGCTTGGAGATCTGGCACAGGTTCAGGGCCTGCCAGACCGCCTCGTCGCCATCGTCATAGACGACCTTCATGTCCCACTTGCAGACATTCTCGCCGTTGTCGAAGACCAGCTCGAAGGATTCGTTGTTGTTCAGCATGTCACGGCCGAGAACGTCCTCTTCCCAGCTGTTGTTGTTCGCTTCGGAAACATAGACGTGCTTGATCGGATAGCCGGTCTTGTTGACGACCTCGAAATCCTGCTGGCCAGCGAAGGCCGGGGACTGGGTCATGACAAGAGCAAGAGCCGCGGAAGCCACGGCACCCTTCACGAACTTGGAAAACATGGAAAAGACCCCCAAAAGGATATACGCCACACAACCTATTTCGAATGAGCAATCCATTAGAGTCAAATGCAATCTTCCGTGGTTCCAAAAATCGATCTTTCCGAACAGCCTTAGGCTGCAAAGAAAAACATCACCGGGAAAGGAAAAGGCCGAAAACGGCGGCCTTTTCGTTAATAAAGGATTTCGTTTCTCAAGAGTTCTCACGGACGGGCGCCGGAGACCGCCGGTCCGCCCACTCCCCGGCCGGACAGCAGCCACCGGAACGCCAAGGCCAGCAGCACGCCCGCGGCGATCAGGCCGGCGCCGGCCAGCGGACGGTGAACCAGCCACGCGACCGCTATGGTGAGGATGGTCAGGGGAACCGAAACACACAGCGCGAGCCACAGCCATATCCCCGCGACCGCACCCTCCGATCCGGAACTGACGCTCCCAAGCCACAGGACGGGGCTTCCCAGCATGAGGAGCCCCAGCAGCATCATGCCGAAGCCGAGAGCGCGCAGCATCCAGGTCTGGTTCCGCTCGTCCGTTCTGGCGCGCGCGAACATGGCATCGGCGCTGTGGACGCCGGTCTCGACGAGGTTGATCGGATAGCCGCGTTCACCGGTGAAGGCCGTCAGCCAATCGCCGGACTGGGCGGCGGCGACGCTGATGGTCTGCGCCGGCACGACGTGGAAGGTCACGCGCAGGTCGCCCACCCGCGGCTGGTCGGGCGCGCCGCTGTGAAGCCGCTCGCCGGCCCAATGGAACCCCTCCGGCACGGGTGCCGCGAGGTCGGGCGGCATCGGCAGGAAATCGCCGATCTGCGAAAGCAGTCCCGGTTCCATGGCGAAGGCTCCGACCCTGGAGCCCCGCGCGTCGAGGGTCGCGCTCCGATAGGGCGTGGTGGGGTTGACGTGGCCCTCCTCCCATCGGAAGGCGGTCGAATCGATGGGCTGTTCGGACCAGTCCGTGAAGTAATGGTAGGTGGTCTCCTCGATCTCCTCACCGTCGGCGGTGGTCTCGGTCCTGGTCTCCCGCTCTTCCTGCCACTGGTACATCTCCACCCTGCGATCGAGCCGGATCGCCTCGGTGGCGGTGACGCGGAAGACGGGGTCTTGCAGCGGTCCCGGAACCGCCACCGGTCCCGACAGGTGGACGAGACGCCCCTCGTTGGCGGGATCGACGCTGTCCGGGCTGATGGAAACCACCGACTCCGCACCGGCGTTCAGGGCGGTCATCGCATCGAAATCCCGCCCCTCGTTCCAGAAGAGCAGGCCGAGGCTGCCCAGGAACAGCAGGACGCCGAAGAGCGCGCCGAGCAGGGAGTTGCCGAGGCGGGCGAACGGCCCCCTCACGGTGACCTCCGTCATGCTGTGGATGCGCCCGTGGGGATGATTTCCGAACATGTTCCCGCCGCTCCTGCTCGCCGCTCATCGATGGCCCCGACACTTCGATCTGGTTAAGTCGGTCGGGTTAAGTCGATCGGAAGGGAAAGATTGCACAATCCGGGCATTCTGTCGCCTCGGACGCGCAACCCGGCGAGGCTGCCCTACCGGAGGCCGTCCGCGGCCACAAGCCTTGGCCAGCCACCCGCCGGCGTCTTGTTCACGAAATGCAATTCCAGTTGATGTGCCGTCATATTCCCCGATGGAAAGAACTTCTCGAAGATCATCCCGGACGACCATTGTCACAATGACAGCTTCCGCATCGTGAAATGCCGGTCGCGAACGGATCGTTTCTTGGTCTACCCTCTGCTCGGAGTAAATCTTTGCGGGGAGAATAGAACATGGATGCGCACGGAAAGGGCTGCCTCTGCCATGGAACCACGGCGCCGAGGAGCCGCCGCGACATCCTGAAGCTTGCCGCGGTCGGCGGCGGAGCGGCGCTGCTGGGGACGGCGCCGGGGCGGGACGCCCGGGCCGCGGGCGCGGTGGAAGCCCTGCTGCTGAGCTGCATGGACTACCGGCTCGTGGACGACGTCACGCGCTACATGGACCAGCGCGGGCTGACCAACAACTACGACCACGTGATCCTCGCGGGCGCCAGCCTCGGGGCGATGACCGAGAAGAAGGCGGCCTGGAACGACACCTTCTGGGACCATGTGGCGGTCGCCAAGCAACTCCACCAGATCCGGAAGATCATCCTGATGGATCACCGCGATTGCGGTGCCTACAGGGTGTTCCTCGGCACGGATCTCAAGGACGATCCGATCAAGGAAGCGGCCGTGCACGGCGAGATTCTGGCCGCGCTCGCCAACCGGATCCGGGAGCGCCACGCCGACCTCGAGGTGGAACTGCTGCTCATGTCCCTCGACGGCACGGTCCAGAAACTCGGCTGAACGAGGTTTCGCGGCGGGCTCACCGGACCGGGGTTCAGGACTGTGGGAGGGGCCAAGGAAAGAGTGGCGGATTCGATGCCGCAGGTCTTTGGCCTTCTCCGCCGGATGACCCTGCCCTCACCGGCGGGCGAAGCACCGCGCGCTCATGGCTCGCAGCGCTGCAGGGCCGCGGGACGCCAGCCGGCGATGACCCGCACCCAGCGTTGCGCCGCCGCATTGTCGATAATCCCCGGAAAGCGCCGCCTCAATTCCATGACGGCGGCCCATTCGCCACGTTCCCGGTAAGCCGCCTGGATCGCGGCGGTCTCGTCCTCGCTGACCATGAACATGGTAGGCACCTCATGCGCTATGGCAAGGCAGCATGCTCCGAACACCGGGGTTCCGCAATTGTCCAAGTGGCCAGGAGAGGCGGGAATCGATTTTCCGGTTGCCACCGGTTGCGCCTTAAGTTCTTGCACGGAGAAGGCCCGCGTGATGTTAGTGTGCGAAGAGTATCCCCGAAGCCAAGCGAATTTCAGACATCACGATGGCAGAGCTTCCCCACATCATCATCGCCGAGGATGAGGATCTCGTCGCCATCGCGCTGGCCTCCATGCTGGAAAGCCATGGCTTCCGCATCACGGTGGCGCGCAACGGCAAGGAAGCGCTGGAGGCCGAAGCCAGGGACGCCGCCGACATGCTGCTGACCGACATGCGCATGCCCGTGCTGGGCGGGCATGAGCTGATCCGCCTGCTCCGGCAGCGCCGCCCCGATCTGCCCGTGGTCGTGATGACCGGTTACAGCGAAAGCCTTCCCCGCGAGGAACCAGGCCGCACCGTGGTGCTGAGCAAGCCCTTCCAGGTGGAGAGCCTGTTCAGGGCGATCCGCTCCGTCGGAATCTGATCACCACCCTTTCCTAAGCAATGGCCCCACCGCGCGTGCCGGCTCCACGCCCCTGCATACTCACGCAATACGTGAACTAATGTTAACCGTCTCCCTGCGAAAATCGCGATAAAGTTGCGCCTGCGCTCGATCCGAATTCGGAGAGCCTCCGTATAGAAGGCCAGACACCCCCCTGATGGGGGGCCGCCGAAGCAAGAAAGAGTTAGCCGCATGTTGTCGAACCTGAAAATCGGAAGCCGCCTGATCCTTCTGGTGACCGTTCTCGCCGTCGTGGCCATCGCCGCAAGCGTGCTCGGCCTGCATGGAGCAAAATCCGCCAACGACAGCATGCGGTACGTGTACGAGAACCGCACGGTCGCTCTGGCCTCGCTCGGCAGCGTCCAGAACAGCCTGCACCACGCGCGCACCCGGGCGGTCGCCATCGCGGGCGCCGAGAACCAGCAGGTCGTCGAGACCAACGCCGCCGACGTCGTGAAGTACACCGGACAGCTCCACGCGGCGCTCGACCGCTACATGGCCACCCAACTCGGGAACGAGGAGCGCGCGCTCGCGGTGCGCTTCTCCAATGAACTGGCGAACTACGAGACGAGCCGGGACAAGACCATCGCCTTCGCCAAGAGCGGCGACATGGAGGGTGCCCGGAACAATCTGCGCACGGTCGCGACCAAGCATTTCGCCACCGCCATGGACCTGCTGGACAAGCTGATGGACCTGCAGGTGACCAACGCCAAGCGAAGCTACGAGGCCGCCGAGGCCGGCTACGAGGGACTCTTCACGACCATCGTCGCGGTCACCGCGGCCGGCCTTCTGCTGTCAATCGCGCTCGCCACCCTCGTGGTGCGCTCCATCACCTCGGGCATCCGCAACGTGATCGCCGTCATGCGGCGCCTGGCCGCCGGCGACACCTCGGTCCAGGTGGAGGGCACGGCCCGCAAGGACGAGATCGGCGACCTCGCCCAGGCGGCGGAAGCCTTCAAGGCCGCCACCGTCGTCCAGCAGACGCTGAAGGCCGAGCAGGAGGAGCTGAAGGCCCGCAGCGAGCGTGAACGCCGGCAGGCGATGCTGAAGCTGGCGGACGAGTTCGAGTCCAGCGTGAAGGGCGTGGTGGAGACGGTGGCCTCGGCTGCCACCCAGATGCAGGGCGCCGCGACCGCGATGTCCGGCACGGCGGAGGAGGCGAGCCGCCGGGCCATGGCCGTGGCGTCGGCGTCCGACCAGGCCAGCAGCAACGTGCAGACGGTGGCGACCGCCACCGAGGAACTGTCCGCCTCCATCCAGGAGATCGGCCGTCAGGTGTCCAATTCCACCCGGATCGCGGGCGAGGCCGTGCACCAGACGCAGCAGACCGCCGACACGATCAAGGGGCTGGTCGACGCCGCCCAGCAGATCGGCGACGTGATCGGGCTGATCAATTCCATCGCCAGCCAGACCAACCTTCTGGCGCTGAACGCGACCATCGAAGCGGCGCGGGCCGGCGACGCCGGCAAGGGCTTCGCCGTGGTCGCGACGGAGGTGAAGAGCCTCGCCGGCCAGACCGCCAAGGCGACCGAGGAGATCCAGGCCAAGGTGCAGGAGATCCAGCAGGCGACCGGCGGCGCGCGGCAGGCCGTGGAGGGCATTGAGGAGACCATCACCCGCATGAACGAGATCGCCGGCGCCATCGCCGCGGCGGTCGAGCAGCAGGGTGCCGCCACCCGCGACATCTCCAGCAACGTCCAGCAGGCCGCGCGCGGCACCCAGGAGGTGTCCACCAACATCGCCAGCGTGAACCAGGCCGCCGCCGAAACCGGCTCGGCCGCCAGCCAGGTGCTGGGTGCGGCCGGTGGCCTGTCCAGGGAATCCGACCTGCTCCGCCAGGAGGTGGAGAGGTTCATCGCCAACATCCGGACCGCCTGATACGAACGCTTTTATCAGGCCGGCCTTTCCGGGCCATTTCTCCGGGGCGCGTCCGGCGCCCCGGCTTTTTCCTCCGCTGGCAAGCGGAGAAGGCCCCGCCTAGAATGCTCCCCACGGGATGTGGAGAGAGAGCATGGCGGCCAAACCCGCTTCCAGACCTTACGTCGTCGCCATCACCGGCGGCAGCGGGGCCGGCAAGTCCACCGTGGCGGAGCGGGTCGCGGGACGCCTCGGCAACTGCGAGGTGCTCACCCAGGACGATTATTACAGGCCCCTGCCCGACGATGTGTCGGCGTGGGATCATGATTTCGACAGCCCCGCCGCCTTCGACGGAGACCGGATGCTGGGCGACCTGGACGCGCTGCTCGCCGGCAGGCCGGTCACTCTCTCCCGCTACCGCCATGGCAGCACGGATCCGGAAATCCGGGAGATCCGGCCCGCTGGCACCGTCATCGTGGAAGGCATCCTGATCCTGACCGATGCGCGGCTGCGCGCCCGCTGCGACCTCCGCGTCTATCTGGAGGCCGGAGAGGAGCTGAGATTGAGCCGGCGCCTGCGGCGCGACGTCGCCGAGCGCGGCGTGTCCGAGGCCTTCGTGCTGGCGCACTGGCGGCGCTTCACCCTGCCGGCCCATGCGGCGCTGGTGGAGGCCACGCGCCCCTTCTGCGACCTGATCCTGCCGGGAGAACGGACGGAGGAGGCCGTGAAGGCGATCCTGCAGGCTGCGGCCCGAGCTGGCTGACACCCTTTTGGCCGGGTTGGGCTGGCGCCGCGCTGCCGGCCGTGCGAAAGCAACGGAACCGGCATCCACACGACACAGCCCCCTTCCATTCGAAAAGGACCCGCATGTTCGACGCCATCCACCATGTCGCCATCATCGTTTCCGATTACGAGCGGTCGAAATCCTTCTATGTGGACAAGCTGGGATTCCGCGTACTGGCCGAGGCGTACCGCGAGGAGCGGCGCTCCTTCAAGCTGGACCTCGTGTCCGGGGAGGAGCCGGGAGGCGTTCGGATCGAGCTGTTCTCGTTCCCGGATCCGCCACCACGCCCGTCGCGGCCGGAGGCCTGCGGGCTGCGCCATCTGGCGTTCCGTGTGACCGATCTCGACTCGGCCGTGGCAAGGCTGAGCGGCGCCGGCGTCCCGGTCGAACCGGTGCGCATCGATCCCTACACCGGGCGGCGCTTCACCTTCTTCGCCGATCCCGACGGGCTTCCGCTGGAACTGTATGAGGAGGGCTGAGCGGCGGGACGCGGCTCCCGGCCGGAGAATGGGGTCAGGGAAGGCGCCGGCCTCACGACCGGTGGACGCCCAACCCCGGCCGGTGATGCGATCAGTCGTCGCGCTGCGTGCGTTCCATCCGCTCGTGGCGCTCCTGGGCTTCCAGGCTGAGCGTCGCGATGGGACGGGCGTCCAGGCGGCGCACGGAGATGGGCTCGCCCGTCTCCTCGCAGTAGCCATAGCTGCCGTCCATCAGCCGCTCCAGCGCCGAGTCGATCTTGGAGATCAGCTTGCGCTCGCGGTCGCGGGTCCGCAGTTCCAGGGCACGGTCGGTTTCGGCCGAGGCACGGTCCGCGATGTCCGGTTCCTGAATGCCGCCTTCCTGAAGGCTGTTCAAGGTCTCGTTGGACTCGGCCAACAATTCCGCGCGCCAGCGAAGCAGCTTCTGGCGGAAATACTCCCGCATGACGGGATTCATGAACTGCTCGTCTTCCGACGGCTTGTAGTTCTGAGGCAGCAGCGGCGACGACATCCGAAAGCATCCAAGTGCAAAGGGTGGTCCGGGCGGCGCGGAGTATATGTACACGCGACCGCCACCGCAACCTCGCGGTCCGATCGCACCCCGCCGGACAAGCTCTTGGAGAAGCGGAAGTCCGTGACTTCCGTGAGACCGCCTCCGATGTCGCCGTCAGGAGGTGAGCTTCGCCAGCTCCACCTGGGCGCGCAGGTCGATCTCGTCCAGGATCTGGGCGAGGTGCGGGTCGTCCACATGCACACGGCGCGACTGAACGACCTGCGCGAGGTCCATCAGCTTTTGCCGCGGCAAGGCGCCGGCCAACAGGCCATGCCGTATCTCGTCCAACTTGTCGAGCATTTCTTGCGCCCGCATCTTGCCGCGCGAGGCGCGGGCCGCGGCGTCGTCGACCTCCTGCAAGGCCAGCACGCTGCTGATGGCGCTGAGCGGGGCCGACGCGCTGACACCCTGGGCGCTGCTCACCTCGCCGCCGATCTGCTTCGCGAAGCCGCCGCCGGACGTGCCCTCGGCCTTGCCGGTCCGTCGGACCGAGCCGTTGCCGCGAATGTTTCCGGGTCCTTGGACTTTCATGTGCCGTGCAACCGGTTACGGGGGGAAGCGCCAACCATAGGCAGGATTATCTTAACATCCGGTCAAGCTTTGCCGCAATGAGGTAAAAACTGCCGCCCTGGCCGTGACCGGAATGGGCAGAAAAGAAGGGGATTTTGCGGACTTAAGGCCGGCCTCGTCCGAGTGGCGACGAGCATCGGCCGGGGATGCCGGGCGGATTTACTGCCCCTTCTGCTTAGGGGCCGGAGTTGGCACGGGCTTCGCATGAAGGCCGGCGTCCGTCGAGGAGCCCGTATCATGCCGACCATCGCCTGCCTCAGCACCCTTTTCGGCCCCCTTCGGGCCCTGACCGCCCTGGCTGCCGTCCTGATGGCCGTCCTCCTGGCGGCGTCCGTGCCGGCTGTGGCCTCCAGCGCGCGGATCAAGGACATCGCCGACGTGGAAGGGGTTCGGGACAACCTGCTGATCGGCTATGGCCTCGTGGTCGGCCTGAACGGCACGGGCGACAGCCTGAACAACTCCCCTTTCACCGAGCAGAGCCTCACCGGCATGCTGGAGCGCATGGGCGTCAACACCCGCGGCACCAACATGCGCACGAAGAACGTGGCGGCGGTGATGGTGACCGCGACCCTGCCGCCCTACGCGGCGCAGGGCACCCGCATCGACATCCAGGTCTCGGCGATGGGCGACGCCAAGAGCCTGCTTGGCGGCACGTTGCTGGTCACGCCGCTGATGGGCGCCGACGGCGAGGTCTACGCGGTCGGCCAGGGGCCGATCGCCGTGTCCGGATTCTCGGCGCAGGGCCAGGGCGCCAGCGTCACGCGCGGCGTGCCGACCTCGGGCCGCATCTCGTCGGGCGCCATCGTCGAGCGCGAGATCCAGTTCTCGCTGGCCGAGCTTCCGGTCCTGCGCCTGTCGCTCCGCAACCCCGACTTCACGACGGCGCAGCGCGTCGCGGCCGCCATCAACACGCAGCTCCGCCGCAACCTCGCCCAGGCAACCGACCCCTCCTCGGTCCTGGTGACCGTGCCGGAGCCCCGGCGCGGCGACGTGGTCGGGCTGGTGACGGAGATCGAGCAGCTGCGCGTCACCCCCGACCAGGTGGCCCGCGTTGTGGTGGACGAGAAGTCCGGCGTCATCGTCATGGGCGAGAACGTCCGCATCTCCACCGTCGCCATCGCCCAGGGCAACCTGACGATTCGCGTCACCGAAACCCCGCAGGTCAGCCAGCCCGGCCCCTTCAGCGAGGGCGAGACCGTGGTCGTGCCGCGCACCAACATCGAGGTGGACGCGCAGGAGGACCGGCGCCTGACGGTCATGTCGTCGGGGGTGACGCTCCAGGAGTTGGTACAATCCTTGAATGCGCTCGGGGTGGGGCCGCGCGACATGATCGCGATCCTGCAATCGATCAAGGCCGCCGGCGCCCTGCAAGCCGAAATCGAGGTGATCTGATGGACGTGACCCTTCCCTCCCGGACGCTGACGGAATCCTTCCGGCCGAAGCCGGCGGACCGCGCGGCCCAGGCGATGCCGGCCACGCCGCCGGTGGCGCAAGAGGGGGGCAAGCTCGACCCCGCCAAGCGCGCCCAGATCTGGAACAAGGCCCAGGAGTTCGAGACCATGTTCGCCGCCCAGATGGTCGGGCACATGTTCGAGGGGATCGGGGTGGACGAGACCTTCGGCGGCGGCCAGGGCGAGGAGATGTTCCGCTCCATGCTCACCAACGAATATTCCGCCCAGATCACGAAGCGCGGCGGATTCGGCATCGCCGACCAGGTCTACCGCGAACTGCTGCGCGCCCAGGAAGGGGCCTGACGCCGGGGCCGCCCCGCCCCGCCCAAGCCCGCCGAACCGAGCCGAGCCCACCCCGCCGCCGCGCGGACCCCCAAAGGCATCCAAGGAGGCAAGTCATGGACAAGGTTGACGTCCGCTTTCCCAAGGCGGCCCCCAAGAGCGCCCCGGCCAAGCTGCCCGGCAACGCCGAGGAGCGCGCCGCGGCGCTGGCCGAGCTGATGCGCCGTCTCGCCGCGCACATGAAGCGGGAGAGCGCCGCCGTGCGCGCCCGCCGCCCGGCGGCGGAGATCGCCGCGTTGCTGCGCGAGAAGCACAAGCTGGTGATGGTCTACGAGGAGGTGTCGCGCCTGCTCCGCCTCGATCGGGAGGGCATGAAGTCCCTGCCGGCCGACCTCAGAAGCAGCCTGCGCGACGCCGCGCGTGCGCTCGCCGAGGGCGCAGCGGAGAACGCCGAAACGCTGCGGGTCAACGGCGACACCCAGAAGCTCCTGGTGGACACCATCGTGGGCGCCGTCAACCGGGCGCGCTCCATCCCCCACGTCAGCTACGGCCCGAACGCGACCGCCCCGGCCGGCCGGGGCTTCATGGCGCCCGTCTCCGGGCCTGCCACGGCGGCGACGCTGAACACCCGCCTGTAATCCCCTCCCCTCGCCGCCCCCTGGTCATCAGGGCCGAAGACCGTCAGGGCCGCCGTCAGGGCGGCCCTTTCCCTTTGCGCGGCAAGAAGGACCCGTCCACCCGGCCAAATTTGCCGCCCCGGCTCCGTTCCGGAGAATTCTGCCGCCGACTCCGGGGGCAAGCGGCGCGGGAAACACACGCATCGGACCTTCCCGCACCCCTCCCCGATAGTTGGCCCGGGAGTTGCTTTAGCTCTGGGCATAGCGCAGCCCTAGGAAATCGTTCCATGGAAATCCAGCCCAACAGCCTGCTGTCCTCCCTGTTCGAGACCGGCAAGACCAACGCCAAGGCGGCGGTGGGCGGCAAGGATGACCTGTTCGCCACGATGATGAACCGGCTGCTCGCCGACAGCGCCGAGCGCAGGCTCGAACAGCAGCGGCTGTCCGCCCAGGCGAAGGCGAAGCCCTTGCCCGAGCGCACGGAGAAGACCGCGCTCCCAGCCCGCGCGCCGGAGAAGAGCGAAGCCCCGCGCGCCGAGACGGAGCGGCGCGAGACAGCCCGGACGGATGCCAGGAACGAAGCCTCGCCGCGCGCCGAGGCCAGGACCGCGGCGGAGCGCCGGTCCGATGCCTCCTCCGCTGCCGACCGGGGCAAGCCGGCCGCCAAGGCCTCGGACGGGGTGGCGAAGACGGCGCAGGCTCCGAAGACCGGCGAAACCTCCAAGGAGGTCACCGGGGAGCCCGCGCCGGCGGAAGGCACGGTGTCCGAGGAGGTCACGGCCACCGACGGCCTGGAGACGGCTGCGGAGGGCGATGTCCCGGCCGACGCGGCGGAGGGCGAGATTGCCCTGTCCGGTGAGGACGACGTCGTGGTCATCGAGGCAGAGGTGACGGTCACGGAAACGACCATCGAACTGGTGTCGGATGCCGGCGCCTACGCCCTGTCCCTGGCCACGGCCTCCACCTCCCTGTCCGCCGAGACCGGCCTTTCCGAGGAGGACCTCCGCGCGGCGGTGGAGGCCATCGGCGCGGTGGACGGCGTGGCGGAAGCCGAATCCCTTCTGCCGTCCGCGCTCACGGGCGAAACGGCGGGCACCGTGCCCGGCATGATGGCCGGTCTCCAGCCCGATGCCGGGGCCGGTATGGCCGGCATGGCCGGCATGGCCGGCGGAAACGCCGATCCGGAACTGATGCAGGTGCTTGCCAAGGGAGCCGCCATTCCAGCCGAAGCGCTCCCGACCGAAGCGTCGCCCGAGGCGCGGGCCGAGCTGACCCTTCCCGATGACCTGAAGGAACTGGCCGCCGCCGCGTCCGACCGGGGGGCCGGCAAGGAAGGACGGAACCGGTCCGAGGAGGGCGACGCGGGAGGCGAGGGCGGCGACCGGAGCACCGGCCAGCAGCCCGGCCTCGCCGCCGGCAGTGCGCCCGTGCAGGCAGCGCCCGTGCCGCCCGAGGGACTGGTGAAGGAGGCGGCACAGCTCCGGCCGGCAGAGGCCGCCGAGGCGCCGGTGAAGCCGACCGAGACGGCGGACGGGCACAATCATGGAGCCATCGGCCATCTGGACGGGCTGCGTGAAGCGGACCGGGCGGATGCGCCGCTGGCGGCGACCCTGCGCGCCTCGCGCGGCTCCGCCGCCATGCCGCAGGGCGTGCCCGAACAGCTGTCCGTCCACACCCAGAAGAACGTCAAGGACGGAAACGATCAGTTCACGATCAATCTCCGCCCGGTCGAACTGGGGCAGATCGACATCCGCCTTGAGTTCGGCGCCGATGGCCGGGTGAGCGCCATGGTCGCGGTCGAGAAGGCCCAGACGCTCGAACTGCTCCAGCGGGACAGCCGCAACCTCGAACGCGCGCTCCAGGACGCCGGCCTGCAGACCGACTCGAACAGCCTGAACTTCAGCCTGCGCGGCGAGGGCAATCCCTTCCAGGGCGAGGAGCGGCGCGGCGGCGGGCGGCGCGGACGCGGCTTCGGCGGCGGTGACGAGCCCGCCGAATCGGCCGCCGCCTACACCGTGACGCTCGCGCCCGACCGGGTCGACATCCGCGCCTGACACCATTTTCACGCCGAAGGATTTCCGACATGGCAACCGTCAGCAACGATTACAGCAACAGCACCCTCAACCAGTACGGCACGCTGAAGCAGAACACCGCCGCCAAGGACACGGCCTCCACCACGGGGACCAAGACCGAGGACGAGAAGAAGACCGACGTCGCGCTGACGGGCCTTGGCGACAACTTCAACAACTTCCTGAGGCTGCTGACCACGCAGATGCAGAACCAGGATCCGCTGAAGCCGATGGACACGAACGACATGACCAAGCAGCTGGTCGACTTCGCGAACGTCGAGCAGAACATCGGCACCAACAGCCGCCTCGACAAGCTCCTGAAGCTTCAGTCCGCGGGCACGGCCTCGACGAACCTCGCCTATCTCGGCCGGACCATTTCCTACGAGGGCGACCAGTTCGACTACACGCAGGGCATGACCGAGGCCCCCCTCGGCTACGAGCTGGAAACGCAGGCCAAGTCGGTCCGCGTGGACATCCTCGACTCCCAGGACCGCATCGTCCGTTCCATGGAAGGCGAGACGAAGGCCGGGACCAAGCATGTCGTGAACTGGGACTTCAAGGACGACGAGGGCATCGCCGTCCAGCCCGGCAGCTATCGCCTCAACGTCGCCCCGCGCGGCGAGAAGGAAGACGACATCATCAAGGCGAAGACCTTCACCTTCGGGACGGTGAGCGGCGTCGGCTATGCCAAGGACGGCGAAACGACCCTCAATGTCGGCAGCAACCAGCTTCCGCTGTCCGACATCATCACCGTCCACTGATACGATTTTCATCAAGTCCTGACCTGTGGTCAGGACTTCCGCGCCATGGGGCGCGGGGCCGCAGCCGCGGCCCTATACCGGGTTCGGAGGTCGGAATTTTCCGGACCCGGTATGACATCACGGCCCGCCGCGCGGACCACGCAGGCTGGCCAGGCGCCGGAACGGGCGCGCAACAGCGAGCCATGCCACGAAATTTCGGGGGACCTGCTACCCCCATCCCATTAACCCTATCGTTTAGGTATTTGTTAAGCGACGGTCGATACAGTCCGTCCATTCGTGAAATGCAAAAGTGACGGTGGAGCGTCCGCGCATGTCACCTCGCGAGACGGACATTGATGATGATGGTGCCAACGGTACGTCGGTTATCAGCCCGGCAGGGCATATGATGACGGAAGACGATCTGCCGCCGCCCGACACCAAACGCTGGGTCATGCGGCGCAAGGCCGAGGTCGTGGCCGGCGTGCGCTCGGGGCTCATCAGCCTCGAGGAGGCCTGCCGCCGCTACACGCTGTCGGTGGAGGAGTTCCTGTCCTGGCAGCGGCTGATCGACAGCCACGGCATGCGCGGCCTGCGGGCCACGCGCCTTCAGGACTACCGCAGCGACGCGCCGGCTCCGGCACCGCGCGCACGCATCACCACCGCGGCGGAATAGCTGGGCGCCTTTGCCCTTGCCGTTGCGGCACCGCAGGCAGGCGCCTTGCGGTCCGTTTCGGTCCACCCGCCACCTTGATTCCCGTGCCGGTGTTGCCCGCCCTGGGCGGCAACCCGGGGCGCGCTCTCACATTTTGAAACATCATAGTGGCGCGGGATTACAGGGCTGACATGACTCTGTAACCTGGCAAGGGCTTGATGGACTTGCGAAGTCCACAAGCCCGAACCCGTCCTGATGCAAGAGAATCAGATCGACGACGCCATCGCGACGGTACGCTGCACGGATGTCGTGTCCGAGCACGGCAAGCGGCGGCTGATCGACCGGATCGAGGCGATCAGGGACATCCATTGCCTGAAGGTCGAGCGTTGCACGGCCTGCCCGGCGGCGGAACCTTGCGCCCACCGCCTTCTCATGGCGCTCGGTTCCTGAATCGCCGGCTGTTCGTTAGGGCGGGTGCCGGTCCTGCTGGCCTGGATCAGTTCTCGCCGAGGCGCTCCACGGCGCGCGCCAGCGTCTCCTGAACCTGTTCACGGGAATAGGGTTTCAGCAGGAAACCGAGCGGCTTCGCGCTTTCGGCGCGGGCGCGGGTCGCCGGGTCGCTGTGAGCGGTCATGAACAGCGACGGAACGCCGTAATGGGTACGCGCCTTCGTGGCCGTGTCGATGCCGTCGCTGCCCTCGGCCAGGCGGATGTCCATGAGGATCAGGTCGGGACGGTGCTGCTCGACCGCCTGGAGCGCGCTGGATTCGGAATCGGCGATGTCGCAGACCTCATAGCCGAGCGCGGTCAGCGTCTGCTCCATGAGCAGGGCCGGAATGGCCTCGTCCTCGACCACCAGCAGGCGGAGACGGCGCGTGGCCAGGGTTCCGCCGGGCTCCCCGGAAACCAGGGTGCCCAGACCGCCCTTTCCCGCCATGCTCTGCGTCGCCAGTATCGCCAGACCCAAAATGCGTCTCCCTCTCACTCGGCCCCGTCGCTCGGCCCCGTCGCTCGGCCAAAGTCCGTGGTTCTCGCGCCACATAATAGAAGCAATCGGACCGGGTATAGCTCTCTTCTCGTTCTAGCGCGAAAGCATGAGCTTGACGACGGCCCTGGTCCCCCGATCAGCCCCGTCCTCCGATTCGTAGCGCAGCTCGGCGCGGGTCTGGCGGACGAGCGCGCGGATCAGTGTTGTGCCCATCCCCTTCCGGCCGGACGCGCCGCCCGGAGCCCTGCCGCCCATACCGACCCCGTTGTCCTCGATCCGCATCTCCATCCGGCCGTCCTCGGCGCGGCGCAGGCCGATGCGGACGATGCCGGCCCGCCCGTCCGGGAAGGCATGCTTGAAGGCGTTGGTGATCAGCTCGTTCGCGATCAGGCCGAGCGGCACCGCGAGATCGAGGTCGCAGGACAGGCCGCCGGCCTCGATGTCCGTCTCCAGCTGCACGGGATGGCCGGCGTGCAGCGCCGCAAGACCTTCGGCAAGGCTGCGGAGATAGTCGCCGAATTCGACGCTTGCGAGGTTGCCGGTGGTGTAGAGCTGCTCGTGCACGCGGCCCATGGCCTGGACGCGCTGCGCGATCGCCGTCATGCGGTCGCGGACCTCCGGGTTCTCGGTCTGCGGGATCTCCAGCTGGACCATCGCCGCGATGACCTGGAGGTTGTTCTTGACCCTGTGGTGCACCTCCTGCAGCAGCGATTCGCGTTCGGCGAGGCTGCGGCGCAGGTCGGCCTCGGCGCGTTTGCGCTCGGAGATGTCGCGCACGATCGTGGAAAATCCGGTCACGGTTCCGTCGCTCTGCCGGATGGGTGAAATGGTCAAGGCGACGTCGAACCGCGTCCCGTTCTTGTGGAAACGGACGGTCTCGTGCTCCCGGACGCTCTCGCCCCGGCGCGACCGCTCGATGAGGGACCGCCGCTCCTCCGCCAGGGCCGGCGGAACCAGCACGCCGGTGGACAGGCCGATCACCTCTTCCGGAGCCAGCCCATAGATCTCGGCGGCCGCGGCGTTCCAGGTGACGATGCGATCCTCCAGGTCGGTGCTGAAGATGGCGTCCGTCGCCGAGGCGACGATGGCGGCGAGCTGGGCGCGTTCGGCCTCGGCGGCCTTCTGATCGTTGATGTCGAGGACGACGCCGTCCCAGATCACGGTCCCGTCGGGCTCGCGGTGGACGTTCGCGGCGGAGCGGACCCAGCAGATGCTGCCGTCCGTTCGCACCAGCCGGCCTTCGATCCGGTAGGATTCCAGCATCTTCGCCGAACGGATCACGGTTTCGCGCCAGAGGCCGATGTCCTCGGGGTGGATGAGCGTGCTGAACCGCTCCATGCCCGCCGGCGTGTTCAGGTCGAAGGGAAGCTGCCCGACCATCGCCTCGATCTGCCCGCCGAGATAGCGGTATTCCATCGTCCCGTCGGGCAGCAGGGCCCGCCGGAAGATGGAGCCCGGGAAGTTGGCGGCGATGTCGCCGAGCCGCCGCTCGGCCTCGAGCTGCCGTTCGGCCGCCTGCCGCCGTGCCGTGTTGCGGACCAGCGCCGCGATGAAGGCCAGGGCCAGCAGCCCGGCGCCGACCCCGCCGCCGAGCGACGTCAGCAGCGCGCGCCGGATCGGTGCTTCCACCACCACCGCCGGCACCCCGACGGCGACCGTCCATCCGGAAAAGACGGATTGCGAGAAGGCGGAGAAGACCCGGTCGCCCTCCTTGTTCAGGGAGAAGAAGAAGTTCTCCGCGGCCCGGTCGATCTCCGAGGTCAGCGACGGTGTCGCCTGCGTGTTCACGAACTGCTCGGGTGCCCGCGACCGGCCAACGATGTAGCGGTTGCGGTCGAGCACGGCGAGGGTCCATTCCGCGTCGACCGGCTGGTGGGCCAGCGTCGCGCTGAAAGCGGAAGCCTTGATCGACGCCTCGACGGCATGGCGCGGCGATTCGCCGTAGGTCACCGGGACGCGGATCGTCACCACCGGTTCGGGGAAGGCGGCGAGCGACCGCACCCCGCCGATCTGGTGGGCGGTGTCGTCGGCCAGCGCCCCCAAGGCCCGGTTCGCCTCCACCGGCCAGGCGGGCCGCGACTGGGCCACGATCGACCGCAGTTCCACCAGGACCTCGCGGGTGGAGGTGTCGATCAGCCGGACCGCCAGCCACTGGGGTTCCCGCTGCAGCACCCGGTCGGCGTGCAGGCGGAAGGCCCCGGTGTCCGCCCGGTCCAGGCTGGGGGACGCGGAAAGCGCCGTCATCAGGGCAAGATGCTCGGCGAGCTGCCGGTCTATGGCCTGCATCGCCGTGCGGGCGCTCTGCCGCAGGGTCACCTCCACCGTGTCGCGCTGCTGCGCGTCCAGCCGTGCGATGATGAGGCCGCCGAACACCACGACCGGCAGGAGCGCGGCCACGATCAGGGCAAGAAGCGGAAGGCGGAGAGGCATGTGGTGGGGGATGACGTGGCCGGACGGGTTTTCAGCGGGCGTGCCGAGGCGGGGGGCGCAGTCTACAACGCAATCCGTGGCTTGGCATGCGGCAGTTGCGCCTATGCCGTCGCCGGTTCGGCCTGATTCCCCTTATGCCGGTCCAGCCCGCCTTGCATCACGGTGTCCCAGGCATCACGGTATCTCAGGCGGCGTCCTTCAGCACCCCGCCGCCGGCCCTATGCGCCGTTGCAGCGGTCCGGCCTTCCAGATGCCGCGAGGCGAGCGTCAGCAGCAGCGCCACGAAGGCGAGACCGCCGCCGACCAGCGGGATCGACTGGTAGGACATTCCCTGCTCGATCACCACCCCGCCAATCCAGGCCCCGGCGGCGTTGCCCAGGTTGAAGGCCCCCTGGTTCAGGATGGAGGCGAGGTTCGGCGCCTCGTTCGCCTCGTTCACCACCCGGATCTGCAGGGGCGGCACGACCGCGAAGACCGCCACGCCCCAGACGAAGACCGTGACGACGGCGGGCACGAACGACTGGCTGGTGAGGGAGAAGGCCGAGACGATCAGGGTCAGCAGGGCGAAGATGGCGACCAGCGCCGGCATCAGCTTCCAGTCGGCCAGCCGCCCGCCCGCCAGGTTGCCGAGCGTGAGGCCGACGCCGAACAGCAGGAGCACGCCGGTGACGCCCTGCGGCGACACGCCGGTCACGTCGCGCAGGATCGGGGTGATGTAGGTGAAGACGCTGAACAGGCTGGCCGACGCCACGACGCTGATGGCCATGGCCAGCAGTACTTGCGGGCGGCCCAGCACGCGGCATTCCTGAAGCAGGCTGACCGGCCGCTCGGTGCGCTGGCGCGGCACCAGCAGCGCGATGGCCAGCAGCGCCGCGAGGCCGATGGCGACCACGCACCAGAAGGTCGCGCGCCAGCCCGCCACCTGCCCCAGCGCCGTGCCGAGCGGAACGCCCAGCACGTTCGCCAGGGTGAGGCCGGCGAACATCAGGGCGACGGCCTGCGCGCGGCGGTTCGGTGCGACGAGGTTGGCGGCCACGACCGAGCCGATGCCGAAGAAGGTGCCGTGGCAGAAGGCCGTGAGGACGCGCGCGCCCATCAGCAGCCAGTAGGAGGGGGCGACCGCGCAGAGCAGGTTGCCCAGAACGAACATCGCCATCAGCGTCAGCAGCGCCGCCTTGCGCGGCAGCCGCGCCGTCAGCATCGCCAGGATGGGCGCGCCGACGACGACTCCCAGCGCGTAGCCCGACACCAGCATGCCGGCGCTGGGGATGCTCACCCCGAGATCGGCCGCCACCTCGGGAAGCAGTCCCATGATGACGAATTCGGTCGTGCCGATGCCGAAGGAGGCCACGGCCAGCGCGATCAGGGGCAAAGACATTCGTCCTCCAGGAAAAAGACGCCGGAGCAATCCGCGGCTAATCACTTTGTTCGGGAAACAATCAGGCGGTCGAGCAGAAGTCATGACGGCCGGAAAGGCCTTCCATTGTCTCCGCGCGTGGGAAACACTCAATCAGGATTACTGCATCGCAGCATTGCGGGAACGAAATCGGGGCGGCGGGAACGGCGTTCCAAGGCGGGCGGAAACGCGGCCCCCGCAGGAGCCGCCACTTCGTTGCGGATCCGCATTGCGGAGGGATCGTATCTTTCGTATTGGCACCAGCCGGTGTTCCGGATATGACGATGCCCAAGACGTGACCTGTCAACGAACCTGAACGAAGTGGCCGCTGCAATGAAAAGGCGTGCGTTCCTCACCTCCGCCGGTGCCGGCCTTGCCGCCACCACCGTCGCCGCTCCCGCCATCGCGCAGAGCCAGCCCGAGATCAAGTGGCGGCTCGCGTCGAGCTACCCCAAGAGCCTCGACACCATCTATGGCGGCGTCGAGCTGATCGCCCAGCGCGTCGCCGCGGCGACCGACGGCAAGTTCCAGATCCGCACCTTCGCGGCGGGCGAGATCGTGCCGGCGCTCCAGGTGCTGGACGCGGTGCAGAACGGCACGGTGGAGTGCGGCCAGTCCACGGCCTATTTCTACATCGGCAAGGACCCGACCTTCTGCTTCGACACGGCGATGCCCTTCGGCCTCAACACCCGCCAGCACATCGCCTGGATGATGCACGGCGGCGGGCTGGAGCTGATGCGCGAGGTCTTCCGCGGCTACAACATCCACCACATCCCCGCCGGCAACACCACGGCCCAGATGGGCGGCTGGTTCCGCAAGGAGATCAAGTCCGTCGAGGACCTGAGCGGCATCAAGATGCGCATCGGCGGGCTGGCCGGCCAGATCATGTCCAAGCTGGGCGTGGTGCCGCAACAGCTCGGCGGCGGCGACATCTACCCGGCGCTGGAGCGCGGCACCATCGACGCGACCGAGTTCGTCGGCCCGCACGACGACGAGAAGCTCGGCTTCCACAAGGTCGCGAAATACTACTATTCGCCTGGCTGGTGGGAGGGCACCGGCCAGATCCCGCTGATGATCAACATCGGCGCCTGGGAGCAGCTGCCCAAATCCTACCAGGTCATCCTGGAGCAGGCCTGCTGGGAGGCGAACAGCTGGATGATCGCCAAGTACGACACGCTGAACGCGGCGGCGCTCAAGCGGCTGGTCGCCGGCGGCGCGCAGCTCCGCACCTTCCCGCGCGACGTGATGCAGGAATGCGAGCGGCTGTCCTTCGCGCTTTACGACGAGCTGGCGGCCACCAACCCGCGCTTCAAGAAGGTCTACGAGCAGTGGAAGGCCTTCCGCGAGCAGGAGATCCTGTGGTTCCGCTTCGCCGAGAACGCCTTCGACAGCTACATCTACTCGCAGTCCGCCCGCAGGGGCTGACCGGCTGACCGGACGGAAGGGCGGCGGCGCCTGCGGGCTCCACCGCCCTTCTCCGTTTTGGTTCAGGCCAGAGTGATGGTCGTTCCCTCGCGGCAGGCGAAGGCGTCCGGCCAGGCGGCCTGCGCCGCCCGCTCGATGCCCTCCATGACCGTGTCATCATGGTCGGGCTCGTGGTGGAACAGCCCCAGCCGCTTGGCCCCGGCCGCCCGGCACAGCCGCGCGCCCTCTTCCCAGGTGGAATGGCCCCAGCCGACGCGGCCCGCCCATTCTTCCTCCGTGTAGGTCGAATCGTAGATGACGAGGTCGGCGCCGTCGATCAGGTCCAGGACGTTGCGGTCGGGCTGCCCCGGCACATGCTCGGTGTCGGTGACGTAGGCGAGCGACTGGCCGGCATGTTCGATCCTGTAGCCCGTGGAGCCGTCCGGGTGGTTGAGCGGCGCGGTGCGCACGCGGATCCCATCCTCCAGGGAGAAGCTTCCCCCAGTGGGCATTTCGATGAAGCCCATGCCGGCACCCATGTCGCACAGGGGAACCGGGAAGAAGGGCCGGTCCATCTGGCGCGTCAGCACGGTTTCCACGGTCGGCTGGCCGTCGAAATGGCAGGACATCACGCGCAGGTTGAAGTCCCTGATGTAGGCCGGCGTGAAGAAGGGAAAGCCGCTGATGTGGTCGAGGTGCGTGTGGCTCAGCAGCAGCGTCGCCCGCGTCACGCCGTCGCGCAGCAGCTTCTGGCCGAGCGGGCGGATTCCCGTGCCCGCGTCGAGAATGATGCACTGGCCGCCGGCGCGCACCTCGACGCAGGCGGTGTTGCCCCCATAGCCCATGTGCGACCGCATCGGGCAGGGAACGGTTCCGCGCACGCCCCAGAAGGTGACCGAAAATCCCATGCGCCCCTTCCCGCCGCGCCGACTGGCCTCCGGTCATCGTAGCACGAACGCCGGTGCGCAAAAGGGCGATCTGAACGGGATTACCCGGTGGCTGCTGCGGCCGGACAGATCGAAGGAGGATGTCCTGGACGCCGGCTCCGCGCTCCGAATCGGTTCAGCCCGCGGTGGGAAAAGACCAGAACAGCGACAGCGGAAGCGCGATCTTGCCAGGCCCGAAGCACCCGCCCGTTAAAATGGCGCAGGAAAATGGATACCGGTTGATTCTTCAGTATCTTATTCCTCTCAGAGTAGCGGGATTCCGGGTTTTACTCCATCAGAAGCCCGGGGGAAAATTGCATTAGCCATGTGGTGAAGACTCCATCAGGGAGGTGGGGACATCTCCATCAAGCTGAAACGACAGACTTTTTTGCAGCTTGGGCCTCATGCGCAGCCTGGCGAGAGTCGCGAGCCGGGAGGGCGGAACAGCGCCCGCCTGCCCGGCCAACTATGAACCGGGCAGACCGTAGCGCAGGGCGAGGAGGACTCCGGCCAGCGCGCCGATCAGGACCACCGCGAGGTAGAATCGAAGGGGCAGCGGCACCCTGTCGCCCGGCTTCCGGCCGGTGCGGCGGGCGGGGCCGGACCGGCGCGTTGCACCGACCGGCTTGGCCGGCTTGGCCGGCTTTCCGCGCGGGCCGCCCTTGGCGTTCGGGTCGTGCAGTTCGACGAGGGTCCAGTCGAACTCCATGCCGTCGAGGGCGGTTCCACCCCTGTGGTTCAGCTCGATCAGGCGGAAATAGGCGCGTGGGTTGACCTTCACCATCAGCGCGAAACGGGCGCGGGCATGGTCCAGTTCCTCCCCCACCTCCAGCGTCTTCCAACCCTTGCCGCGCGCCTTCTGTATGGCGAACCGGGTGGGATGGGGCTTCGGGCTGGGGGGCATTGGACGGGGACGTGGGAGTTGATGGACGGAGGAGTGATGGGCGCGGGAATGGTCGGCGCAGCCTCGCCCAGCCCGGCGCCGCTGTCAAACGCGCCGCTGTCAAACGAACCGTCGCCTTGTATCACGGTATCTCAGACCACCTCGGCGACGGTCTGCGCTTCCTCCAGCGTGGCGGCGATCCGCTCCAGCGCTCCCGCCAGTGTCCTGCGGTCCGGGGCCGCGCCGAGCGAGACGCGCAAGGCCTCACCTTGTGACGCCTCCACGGCGAAGGCCGATCCGGGGACCACGGCGAGGCCGGAGCGCCGGACCCGCTCGGCGAAGGCGGCGGCGCTCCAGGCCGGCGGCAGCCGCAGCCAGACATGGTGACCGTCCGCGTGCGACGCCGCCAGCAGGGCGGGAAGGACCGCCCGCGCCATGCGCTGGCGCTCGCGGCTCTCCTCCCGGACGGCGTCCAGCATCGCGCGGGCCGTGCCGTCCTCGATCCAGCGGGTCGCCACGGCGGTCGACAGCGGCGGCGCCATCTGGCTCGTCGCCCGCAGCGCGGCCTGGAGCCGCCCGGCGCCGCGTTCGTCGGGTGCGGCCACATAGGCGATGCGCAGGGCCGGAAACAGGCATTTGGACAGGGTGGAGACGTGCCAAGCCAGTTCCGGCGCGAGGCTGGCGAGCGGCGGGAGCGGCGTTCCGGGCAGCAGCCCGTAGGCGTCGTCCTCGATGACCGGCAGGCCATGGCGCCGCACGGCGGCCGCGATCTCCGCGCGCCGGGTGGCGGACATGGTGGCCGTGGTCGGGTTCTGGATCGTCGGGATGCAGTAGAGGGCCTTCGGACGCAGGCGGGCGCAGGCCTCCTCCAGGGCGTCCGGCAGCAGCCCCTCCCCATCCATCGGCAGCCCCGCGAGCCGGATGCCCGCATGATGCGCGGCGGCCCGCATGCCTGGATAGGTGAACTCCTCGGCCAGCACGGTGTCGCCGGAACCGGCCAGGGTGGTGAGCAGCGCCATCAGCGCCGCCTGGGCGCCGCAGGCCACCAGCACCCGTTCCGGCGGAAGGCCAGGAAGCAGCGGGGAGAGCCACGCGGCCCCGGCGGCGCGCTCCGCCCGGCTGCCGCCGCTCGGCTGGTAGCTGAGAAGCCGGGACGCCCCCGCGCGGCGCAGGACGGCCGCCGTCGCCTGCGCCAGCCGCGCCTGCACCTCCGCCCCCTCGGGCTGCGGCGGCATGTTCATGGACAGGTCCACCTCGACCTGGACCGGCCCACCGGCCCGCGGCGAGGCGCAGACGAAGGTGCCGCGCCCGACCGCCGCGTCGATCAGCCCGCGCCGCCGCGCCTCGGCGTAGGCCCGCGTGACCGTGGTCAGGTCCACGCCCAAGGCCGCCGCCAGCGCCCGATGGGTCGGCAACCGCTGCCCGGCCCTCAGCAGGCCGCCCGCGACGTCGGCCTCAAGCGCTCCGACCACCGCGAGGTAGATCGGCCTGGACGAGGCCGCGAGATCGGGGACCCATTCCGGGGACGGCATGTCCCTCTCCATGGACTTCACTCCAAGCCCCAGACACGAGACGCATTGTATGGATTGCGGGTCGCCCGGCGCAAGGAAAGCCGGCCGGCCGCGCCGCTCAGCCGCCGGTGGGATGGTCCTCCGGGCGGGCGAGGCGCCCCTCCTCGGCCTTGTTGATGTACTGGGCGCAGACCAGCCAGCCCTTGAGGGGCCGCAGAAGGCCGCAGCAGGAACCCATCAGCAGGATCATGCTGATCGTCATGTTGAGCCACAGGGGCATGTTCAGCCCCAGTTCGAACCAGGCGGCCAGCCCGACCAGCGGAAAGCTCACGATGGACATCGCGAAGAAGGCGGGACCATCCGCCGGATCGGCGAAGGAGAAGTCCAGCCCGCACACCTCGCATTTCGCCGCGAGCTTCAGGAAGCCGTCGAAGATGTGCCCCTTGTGGCAGCGCGGGCAGCGCCCCCGCATGCCCAGCCCGAGCGGAGTTTCGGCGAAGGGCTTGCTTTCCGTCGTCATGCCGGCTTCCTTTGTATGGATCGTGTTCCGTCACTAATGTATGGATTATACAGCGCGCCTGTACGCGCGCAATCGGAATGGCTGCCCTGCGGCCGATCCTTTTCCGTTCTTTCGTGAACAGCCCCGCGCGGGTCCCGTCCCTTCCGGCGGTGCTTGCCCGGCGGTTCGCCATGATGTATGCACTCTGCATGCATGATGAACGGCTTCTGGCGAACAAGGTCGGCGCGCTCTGGGCCACGCTCTCGGGCGCGGTCGAGGATGCCTTCGCCCCCCTGTCGAACAGCTCCGCCGCGGCATTGCTGACGCTGCTCCATTGGGGGCCGACGGCGGCAACCGCGCTCGGCGCGGTCATCGGCCTGTCCCAGCCGGCCACGGCGCGGCTGCTCGAAAAGCTCGCCGCCGACGGCCATGTGGAGCGCCGACCGCGCCCGCGGGGCGGCAAGGAGGTCCCCTTCGCCCTGACCGAATCGGGCCGGGAACGGGCCGAGGCGCTGCAGCAGGGCCGCCTCGATGCCTGCCTGCGGCTGCTCGCCCCGCTTGATCCCGGCCAGCGGGCGCTGCTCGACGGGCTGCTCACGGCGATGCTCGCCGCCCCCGTCGCGGACCAGACCCCCGTCCGCGCCTATGCGCGCCATGTCTGCCGCTTCTGCGACCACGGCGTCTGCGACGGCCCGCTCTGCCCCATCGGCTCCGCCGCCAGGGAGGCGGAGCGCACCACTCCTCCCTGTTCCCCGCCAACCGGAAAAGGACGCCGCCCATGACCGCCTTCGCCCATGAGGGACGCAGTCCGCGCATCGACCCCACGGCGCGGATCGCGCCGAACGCCACGATCTGCGGCGACGTCGCCATCGGCCCGAACTGTTCAATCGGTTTCGGCGCGGTCATCGTGGCGGAAAGCGGCCCGGTGAGCATCGGCGAGAACTGCGTCGTCATGGACACGGCGGTGATCCGGGGCGTGCGCGGCAATCCGGTCCGGATCGGTTCCAACGTGATGGTCGGCCCGCGCGCCTGCCTCGTCGGCTGCACGGTCGAGGAGGAGGCCTTCCTGGCGACGGGGGCTACGGTCTTCAACAGCGCGCGGATCGGCCGGCGGGCGGAGGTCCGCATCAACGGCATCGTCCATCTGCGGACGGTCCTTCCCGAAGGGGCCGTGGTGCCGCTGAACTGGATCGCGGTGGGCGACCCGGCGCGCATCCTGCCCCCGGACCGCCACGAGGAGATCTGGGCGATCCAGAAGGAGCTGGATTTCCCGGGCTACGTGTTCGGGGTGGAGCGCCCGGCCGAGGGCGGAAGCATCATGCCGGCGGTCATGCCGCGCTACGCGCGGGCGCTGGCCCGCCGCCATGCCGGGGACCACGCGGTGGAAGCCGCCAACCTGGGACGGATCGCATGAAGGTTCAGACCATCCTCGCCCACCCGCTGCCCGACAGCTTCGCCGCCGCCGTGCAGCGCCGGGCGGCGGAACGGCTGCGCGATGCGGGGCACGAGGTCATCGAAACGGACCTCTACGCCGAGGGCTTCCAGCCGGCCCTGACCCCGGCGGAGCGCGCCTCCTACTTCGAGCCGGGCTACGACGCCTCCGCCGTGCGGCCGCTGGTGGAGCGGCTGACCGAATCGGAGGCGCTGGTCTTCTGCTTCCCGCACTGGTGGTTCGACACGCCGGCGATCCTCAAGGGCTATTTCGACCGGGTCTGGGTGCCGGGCGTCACCTTCCGTCACGATCTCGCGGGCGGGCGCATCGTGCCGCTGCTGGACAGGCTGCGCTCGG
Source organism: Azospirillum sp. SYSU D00513 (assembly GCF_017356015.1). Lineage (GTDB taxonomy): Bacteria > Pseudomonadota > Alphaproteobacteria > Azospirillales > Azospirillaceae > Azospirillum. The sequence continues at coordinate 181,630 of NZ_JAFIQV010000004.1, read as the reverse complement.
TCACGGTGCTGACCAGCTTTGGCTCCCCCTGGTGGGTGGTGGAGCTGTACATGCGCAACCCCGCGCGGCGCATCCTGAAGAACGGCGTGCTGACGGCCTGCGCGCCGAAGGCGAGGTTCCGTTACCTGGCCTTGCACGACATGGACCGCGCAACCGCCGCTGACCGCGCCCGCCATCTGGCACGGGTGGACCGGATGATGGATCGGCTGTAAAGACCACCCCCCGCCACAACCAATCATTGGTCACAACAATGTTACGGCCGGACGGTCTAGAACTTACCTCAGGGAGGCCCTGCGACGGGCCGGCCCCAAAGCACCTGCCGCCAAGCCCATACGCCAAAGCCCCTGACCGTCACTCCCGGTGTCACACATGTCCGCGCTGACCGCGCTGCAACCCGGCGCTCAGGATGTTCTGCGAGAGCATCCCATGCTCGACCAGGCCTACCAGTTCTGGAAGGCCAGGTCGGGCGAACGGGCCATGCCGCACGAAACCGACCTCGATGCCGTGGCGCTCCCGCTGGAGCTGATGCCCTGGAGCATCCTGACCGAGGTTCTGGAGACCGAGCGGGACTTCCGCTACGCGCTGCTGGGATCGGCCATCATCCAGATGGCCCGCCGCGACTTCACCGGCTGCCGCTTCTCCGAACTCGACCACATCCGGCCGGGCAGCCAACTCTGGACGCAGCGGGCGACGGTGGCCAATCTGGGGCAGCCGATGCTGGTCTCGCCGCCCTACACGGGGCCGCTGGGAGATGTCCGGCGGGTGTACGACCTCCACCTGCCGCTGTCCGCGGACAACGGCAGGGTGGGCATGATCTGGACCGTGGTCGCCTTCGAGCGGATCTGAATCCGCTTCAGGCGCCCAGGGACTTGCGGACCTCCGCGACGATCTCGAAGGAGCGCAGCCGCGCCGCGTGGTCATAGAGCGGAGCGACCACCATCAGCTCGTCGGCGCGGGTGGTCTCGATCAGACGCTCCAGCCCCTCGCGCACCGTCTGCGGGGAACCGACGACCGAGCAGGACAGCATCTGCTCGACCCGGATCTTCTCGATGGGCGACCAGTAATCCTCGATGTTGTCGATGGGCGGCTTCAGCTTGCCGCGCGCGTTGCGGTGCAGGTCGGTGAAGGCCTGCTGCTGCGAGGTGAAGAGCCGGCGCGCCTCTTCGTCCGTCTCGGCGGCGATGACGTTCACCCCGACCATGGCGTGCGGCGTCTCCCGCTGCTCCGACGGGGTGAAGCGCTCCCGGTAGACGCGCAGCGCCTGCATCAGCGCATCCGGCGCGAAGTGGGAGGCAAAGCCGTAGGGCAGCCCCAGCGCCGCGGCGAGCTGCGCGCCGAACAGGCTCGACCCCAGGATCCACAGCGGCACCTTCAGCCCGGCACCGGGCACCGCCTGCACGACCTGCCCCGGCTCCACCGGCCCCAGCAGCGCCTGAAGCTCCACCACGTCCTGCGGGAAATGGTCGGCGTTGCTGGTCAGGTCGCGGCGCAGGGCCTGGGCGGTGCGCATGTCCGTGCCCGGCGCGCGGCCGAGCCCGAGGTCGATGCGGCCGGGAAACAGCGACTCCAGCGTCCCGAACTGCTCCGCGATCACCAGCGGCGAATGGTTGGGCAGCATCACGCCGCCGGAGCCGACGCGCAGCGTCTTCGTGTTGACGGCGACATGCCCGATCAGCACGGCGGTCGCCGAACTGCCGATGCCCACCATGTTGTGATGCTCGGCCAGCCAGAAACGCTCGTAGCCCCAACCTTCCACATGCTGCGCCAGGTCGACCATGTTGCGGTAGGCGTCGGACGCCGTGGCGCCCTGGACGATGGGAACGAGATCGAGGACGGAGAAGGGGATCGTCATGCTGATTCCATGGAAAAGGGTCCGCCATGGGAATGGCCGCCGCCCCGCTTCGGGCCATGGGAGGATCGGCGATCTCTGGAACCGGCGATCCGCCCGCACGTCCGGAAGCGGGAAGTTGACCTTGCGATGTTGGGGCGTGCGCCGCCGAATGCCACGGGCCGCCCCGGCACCCCTGCCATGCGTCGCGCGGGTTCAGGTCAGACGACGATCCCGTTGCGGCGGATGAGGTCGGCGTACCAGTGATAGCTGGCCTTGGGCGTGCGCTTCATGGTCTTGCGGTCCACCTGGACCAGCCCGAAGTGGCGGGTGTAGCCCTCCGCCCACTCGAAGCCGTCGAGCAGGGTCCGCACGAAATAGCCGCGCAGGTTGGCGCCATCATCGATGGCCTTGTGCGCCCACAGCAGATGGCCGCGCAGGTAAGCGATGCGATCCTGGTCCTCCACCCGACCGTTCGGCCCGGGCGGGTCGGGAAAGGCGCCACCGTTCCCCGTCACATAGACCGGCGGATTGCCGTAACGCTCTTTCAGGTCGATCAGCATCTCGCCGATCCCGTCCGGCTCGACCGGCCAGCCCATGGCGGTGACCCGCGTCCCCTCCGGCGCCGGGCCGTAGCCGGTGCCGACCAGCCCGGTGGGGTCGGGCTGCTGGTGCATGCGGTTGTAGTAGTTGAGGCCCAGGAAATCCACGGGCTGGCGGATCGTCTCCAGGTCGCCGGCCCTGGTCAGGGGGGCGAAGTCCGCCGCCAGCAGGTCGGGATATTCCCCGAGCAGCAGCGGGTCCAGGCAGGCGCGGTTCCAGGCGGCGTGCCACGTCTCCGCCGCCATGTGGTTGGAATCCAGCCCGCCGACCGGCCAGACCGGCTGGAGCGAGAGGATGGTGCCGAGCTGCCGGCGGGTCCCGCCCGCCGCCCGCAGGGCCAGCAGCGCCTGCCCCTGGGCGAGGTTCTGGTGATGGATCGCAGCGGCGTAGTTCGCGCGGCCGGTCAGGCCCGGCGCGTGCCGGCCCAGCCCATGGCCGAGGATCGCGGCGACCGACGGCTCGTTCAGCATCGCCCAATGGCGCGCCCGGTCGCCGATCCGCCTCGACACGGCGAGGGCGTAGTCGGCGAACCAGCCGGCGATGTCGCGGTTCAGCCAGCCTCCACGATCCTGCAAGGCCTGCGGCAGGTCCCAATGATAGAGGCAGGGCCAGGGATCGATGCCCTGGCCGAGCAGCGAATCGACCAGCCGGTCATAGAAATCCAGCCCAGCCGGGTTCACCGCTCCGGTGCCCAGCGGCAGCACGCGCGGCCAGGCGACCGAGAAGCGGTAGGCCCGCATGCCCGCGGCCTTCATCAGCGCCACGTCCTCGGCGTAGCGGTGGTAATGGTCGCAGGCGATGTCGCCGGTGGCGCCCTCCGCGGTCCGGCCGGGCCTGTGGCTGAAGACATCCCAGATGCTGGGTCCCCGGCCGTCGGCCGTCACGGCCCCCTCGATCTGGTAGGCGGCGGTGGAGCAGCCCCAGAGAAAGCCGTCCGGGAAGGCGGCGGTCTCGCCGGGTGCCGGCTGGGCGGCGGCACCGCGCAGCCCCGCGCCCGTCCCGGCCCCGGCCGCCATCACGGCCGCCGCCTTCAGGAAGCTCCGCCGCTCCATGCCTCTCTCCCGTCCTGCCCCCGTGCGGACCTTTTCCCCGCCCAGGGGCGCTTGGCGGCGCCGGGCGGGTCCGTCCCTTGACGTCTATCTATAGTGTTCCCCTGTTTTCGCAACAGTCCCGGTCGGCGGGATAGGCGGGAGCGGAGCAGCGCGCTATATAGCGTGCATGAACGATCTCTTCTCGATCCTCCTCGGCCTGGCGATGCTCGCGGTTGTGGCGTCGCTCTTCATCGGGCTGTTCTTCATGGTGCGGGGCGGCCAGTCCGATCCGCGCAAATCCAACATCGCGATGCGCTTCCGCGTGATCCTGCAGGGGGTGGCCCTCCTGCTGTTCCTGCTGGCGCTGCTGAGCCGGGCGGGCTGACATGGCGGGGAGGCGAGCGCCATGGTCAAGCTGACGCGCATCTACACCCGCGGTGGCGACAAGGGAGAGACGTCGCTCGGCGACGGCACGCGCGTGCCCAAGCACGATCTGCGCGTCGAGGCCTACGGCACGGTGGACGAGGCGAACGCCGTCATCGGCATCGCGCGGCTGCATGGCGCCGACCGCCCCGACCTCGATGCTATGCTGGCGCGCATCCAGAACGACCTGTTCGATCTGGGCGCCGATCTCTGCACGCCCGAAAGCCCCGACCCGAAATACCCGCCGCTCCGCATCGTCGAGGCGCAGGTGGACCGGCTGGAGCGCGAGATCGACGCGCTGAACGCGGAGCTTTCCCCGCTGACCTCCTTCGTGCTGCCGGGCGGCACGCCATTGGCGGCTCAGCTTCATCTGGCACGCACCGTGGTGCGCCGGGCCGAGCGGCTGATGACGGCGCTGGCGGGGGTGGAGCCCGTGGGGGCGGCGGCGCTGAAATACGTGAACCGGCTGTCCGACCATCTCTTCGTGCTGAGCCGCCACGCCAACGGCCGGGGGGCCGGCGACGTGCTGTGGGTGCCCGGCGCGAACCGGTGAGGCAGGGCCGCCCTATTATCCTTTGGAATCGGGCGGATACTGGGCGCTTGACCAAAAGTTGACAGCCCATGGGTCTGAACCTATGGTCCGCAGACTGTCACAGCACCCCATTTCGGTGACGCCGCGCGGCGCATCAAACATTCAGCATAGGGTGGGAGATGAAGGTCCTGGTCCCCGTCAAGCGGGTGGTCGATTACAACGTCAAGATCCGCGTGAAGGCGGACGGCTCGGGCGTTGAGACGGCCAACGTGAAGATGTCGATGAACCCCTTCGACGAGATCGCCGTCGAAGAGGCGGTCCGCCTGAAGGAAGCCGGCACGGCGTCGGAGGTGATCGCCGTCTCCGTGGGTCCGCAGGCCAGCCAGGAAACGCTGCGCACCGCGCTCGCCATGGGCGCCGACCGCGCCATCCTGGTGCAGACCGACGTGGAAACCCAGCCGCTCGCCGTCGCCAAGGTCCTGAAGGCCCTGGTCGAGAAGGAAGGCCCCACCCTGGTTGTGCTCGGCAAGCAGGCCATCGACGACGACTGCAACCAGACCGGCCAGATGCTGGCCGCCCTGCTGGGCTGGCCGCAGGGCACCTTCGCCTCGAAGGTCCAGGCCGGTGACGGCAAGGTCACCGTGACGCGCGAGATCGACGGCGGGCTGGAGACGGTCGAGCTGACGCTCCCGGCCGTGGTCACCGCCGACCTGCGCCTGAACGAGCCGCGCTACGCCAGCCTTCCCAACATCATGAAGGCCAAGAAGAAGCCGCTGGACACCACCACCCCCGCCGACCTCGGCGTGGACGTGACGCCGCGCCTGACCACGGTGAAGGTGACCGAGCCAGCCAAGCGTAGCGCCGGCGTGAAGGTCGCCGACGTGGCGGCGCTGGTGGACAAGCTCAAGAACGAAGCGCGGGTGCTCTGACATGCCGATCCTGGTCATTGCCGATCACGACAACGCCGCCCTCAAGCCGGCCACGCTGAACGCCGTGGCTGCGGCGGCCAAGCTCGGTTCCGACATCCACCTGCTGGTCGCCGGCAAGGGTGCTCAGGGCGTTGCCGATGCCGCGGCCAAGGTGGCGGGCGTCACCAAGGTCCTGCACGCCGACGACGACGCCTACGAGCATGGCCTGCCGGAGGCTCTGGCCCCGCTGGTGGTGGAACTGGCCAAGGGCTACAGCCATGTGCTGGCCCCGGCCACCTCGGCCGGCAAGAACCTGATGCCGCGCGCGGCCGCGCTCCTGGACGTGGCGGCCCTCTCCGACATCACGGGCGTGGTGGACGCGGACACTTTCGAGCGGCCGATCTACGCCGGCAACGCGATCGCGACCGTGAAGTCGTCGGACGCGCTGAAGGTGATCACCGTCCGCACGACGGCCTTCGACGCCGTCGCGGCCGAGGGCGGCTCGGCCTCGGTCGAGGCGGTCAGCGGCAGCGAGAAAGGCAACGGCAAGTCCGCCTTCCTCAGCCAGGAGCTGACGAAGTCGGAGCGTCCGGAACTGACCCAGGCGCGCGTGGTCGTGTCGGGCGGCCGCGGCATGCAGTCGGGCGAGAACTTCAAGCTGCTGGAGGCCCTGGCCGACAAGCTGGGTGCCGCCGTCGGCGCCAGCCGCGCCGCCGTGGACGCCGGCTTCGTGCCGAACGATTACCAGGTCGGCCAGACCGGCAAGATCGTCGCCCCGGAGCTGTACATCGCGGTCGGCATCTCGGGCGCCATCCAGCACCTCGCCGGCATGAAGGACAGCAAGGTCATCGTGGCGATCAACAAGGACGAGGAGGCGCCGATCTTCCAGGTCGCCGACTACGGGCTCGTCGGCGATCTCTTCAAGGCCGTCCCGGAACTGACGGACGCGCTCGCGAAGTAAGCGCGTGCGTTCCAAGCATCTGTTATCCTCGATCTTGTGCCTAGCTTCTGCGGGAAAGCCACATGTCCACGATTAAGACCATTGGCGTTATTGGTGCCGGCCAGATGGGCAGTGGCATCGCGCATGTCTGCGCGGCGTCCGGTTACGATGTGATCCTCTGCGACATCGACGACGACATCCTCCAGAAGGCGCAGGCGGCCATCGCCCGCAACATGGAGCGGCTGGTCGGCAAGGGCAAGATGGAGGCGGCCGACAAGGACGCCGCGCTGACCCGCATCAAGACCAGCACGGACATGGCGGCCTTCGGCAACTCCGACCTGGTGGTCGAGGCGGCGACCGAGAACGAGGTCCTGAAGCGCGACATCTTCAAGAAGCTGGTCCCGCACCTGAAGCCGGAAGCGCTGATCGCGACGAACACCTCGTCCATCTCGATCACGCGTCTCGCGGCGTCGACCGACCGGCCGGCCAAGTTCATCGGCATGCATTTCATGAACCCGGTGCCGCTGATGCAGCTGGTCGAGCTGATCCGGGGCATCGCCACGGACGAGCCGACCTTCACGGCCGTCCGGGAACTGACGGTGCAGCTCGGCAAGACGGCGGCGGTGGCGGAGGATTTCCCGGCCTTCATCGTCAACCGCATCCTGCTGCCGATGATCAACGAGGCGGTCTACACCCTGTACGAGGGCGTGGGCAGCGTCGACGCCATCGACACGGCCATGAAGCTCGGCGCCAACCACCCGATGGGCCCGCTGGAACTGGCCGACTTCATCGGCCTGGACACCTGCCTCGCGGTCATGCAGGTGCTCTACGAGGGGCTGGCCGACAGCAAGTACCGCCCGTGCCCGCTGCTGGTGAAGTATGTCGAGGCCGGCTGGATCGGGCGCAAGGTCGGGCGCGGCTTCTACGACTATTCCAAGACCCCGCCGGTTCCGACCCGGTAAGGTTCTCCGGTTTTCCGGAAATCCTCCGAAAAGGCCCGCGCCGCACCCCGGTGCGGGCCTTTTCGCATGGAAAAGCGGCAACTCCGGCCCAGTCTCCCCGGAACCGCCGCGCCGCCCGCCTGTTCGTCTGCGAAAGTCCCGCTCCTCCGATGGAGGTCAACAGGGGGGAACGACGATGCGGCCTGTCCTGCTCCTCGCGACGGCGCTGGTTCTGGCGGCCGGCGGCCTCACCGGCCCCGCGCCGCTGTCGGCGCAGCCGCAGCCCCAGATTTCGCGGCAGGAACGCAACTTCATCGCCGAGGCGCTGGCCGGCAGCATGGCCGAACGCATCATGGGCAAACAGGCGCAGGACCGGGCCGCCACGCCCGCCGTGCGGCGCTATGCCCAGCGGCTGGTTGACGCCAACGGCCTCATCAGCGACCGGCTGATCGGGCTGGCACAGCGCCACGGCGTGCCCATCCCCAGCGCGCCGGACGCCGGCAGCCGGTCCCACATGGCCAGCCTGAACGACACGTCCAGGGACAGCTTCGACCGCCGCTACATGGCCGCGTCCGAGGAGATGAAGGCCCGCGCCATCAAGCTCTACAGCGCCCAGGCCGACCGCGACGGCGAAGCCGCCGACTTCGCCCGCGACACCCTGCCCGCCCTGCGCTCCCAGCTCGACGCGGCGGGCCAAGTCCTGCGCGAACTGGCGCGGCAGGGCGCGAGCGAGGAGCCGTAGGCCCCCGCTTGCAATCTACCCCATGCGCTTGCGCAGGAACTCCACGACCTCCGGGCTGTCCCATTCGACGGCCCCCTCGATGCGGCCGAGTTCCCGGCCCTGAGCGTCGATCAGCAGGGTGGTCGGCAGGCCGCGCAGGGTGAGGGCGCGCATGGAGGCGCTGGGCGTGTCGTAGTAACGCTTCAGGTTGTTGATGCCGGTCTTCTCGTAGAAGGGATCGACCTGCTCCTTGCCGCCGCGGTCGAGCGAGAGGGCGACCACCTCGAAGCCCGGCCCGCCGAGCTGCGCCTGGAGCCGGTCGAGCGCCGGCATCTCCTTCACGCAAGGGGCGCACCAGGTCGCCCACAGGTTCAGCAGCACCACGCGCCCCTTGAAGGCGCCGAGGTCCGTGGCGTTGCCCTGCCCGTCGGTGAAGGCGAGATCCGCCACGGGGGACGGCGTCTCCGCCGCCTTGAACTTGTCGAGGCCGACCATGCTGGCGGTCCCGCCGTCGGCGGGGCCGGGAATTGGGCCGGTGGAGGGGTTCGACAGGGTGATCACCTGCCGCTCCGGTTCGGGCGCCAGCAGGAACCACGCGGCCGCGGCCCCGAGTCCCACACAAACCGTTGCGGTGGCCGCCAAAGTCCGCATACTCACCGTCACCTCTCCCCTACCCAAGTTTCACGGTCCATGAGCGCCGATCAGCCCAAGCCGCCCGCCCCCGCCGCCAGCCAGATGTGGGGCGGCCGTTTCGCCCGCGGCCCCGCCGCCGTCATGGAGAAGATCAACGCCTCCATCAGCTTCGACAAGCGCCTCGCCGACCAGGACATCGCCGGCTCCAAGGCTCACGCCGCCATGCTGGCAAAGCAGGGCATCATCACCCAGGCCGACGCCGACGCCATCCGTAACGGGCTGGACCGGGTGAAGCAAGAGATCGACTCCGGCGGCTTCACCTTCAAGGTCGAGCTTGAGGATATCCACATGAACGTGGAGGCCCGGCTTGCCGAGCTGATCGGCGAGCCGGCCAAGCGGCTTCACACCGGGCGCTCGCGCAATGACCAGGTGGCAACCGACTTCAAGCTGTGGGTGCGCGACGCGCTGGACCGGCTCGACGCCGGCCTCCAGGCGCTCCAGGCGGCGCTGATCGACCTCGCCGACAAAAACACCGACACGGTGATGCCGGGCTTCACCCATCTCCAGGCGGCCCAGCCCATCAGCTTCGGCCATCACCTGCTAGCCTATGTGGAGATGTTCGGGCGCGACCGCGGCCGCATGCGCGACGCCCGCGCGCGGCTGAACGAAAGCCCGCTGGGCTCGGCGGCGCTGGCCGGCACGCCCTACCCGATCGACCGCTTCGCCACGGCCGAGGCGCTGGGCTTCGACCGCCCCGCCGCCAACTCCTTGGACGCCGTGTCGGACCGCGACTTCGCGCTGGAGTATCTGGCCGCCGGCTCGATCTGCGCCATGCACCTCTCCCGCTTCGCGGAGGAGATCGTGCTGTGGTGCTCCGCGCAGTTCCGCTTCATCCGGCTGACGGACGCCTACACCACCGGCTCCTCCATCATGCCGCAGAAGAAGAACCCCGACGCGGCGGAGCTGGTGCGCGCCAAGGCCGGCCGGGTCATCGGCAGCCTGACCGGCCTGCTGATCGCCATGAAGGGCCTGCCGCTGGCCTATTCCAAGGACATGCAGGAGGACAAGGAGCCGGTCTTCGAGGCCGACGACACGCTGGCGCTCTGCATCGCCGCCATGGAAGGCATGGTCCGCGACATGGAGCCCAACATCCCGGCCATGCGCGAGGCGGCGGACCGCGGCTTCCTCAACGCCACCGACCTCGCCGACTGGCTGGTGCGCGAGCTGGACATGCCCTTCCGCGAGGCGCACCACGTCACCGGCCGCGCCGTGAAGGCGGCGGAGGACCGGCGCGTCGGGCTGACCGACCTGACGCTGGCCGAACTTCAGGCCATCGAGCCGCGCATCACCGAGGCCGTCTACCCGGCGCTGAGCATCGAGGCCTCGCTGGACAGCCGGCGCAGCTTCGGCGGCGCCTCCCCCGTCCGTGTGCGCGAGGCGGTGAAGGCCGCCCGGGAGCGTTTCCTGTGAAGACCCCGACCCGCTGCCTCCTGCTGGCCGCCGCCCTGCTGACGATTGCCGGCTGCGGCAAGAAGCCGAGCGATCTTCCGCCCCTGCCCGGCACCGTCCAGAACATCTATCCCAACCCCGCCCTCGACACGAGGCCGGGCCAGCAAGCCCCCGGGGTTCCGTTTCCATGAGCGTTTTCGCCTACCGTGACGGCGTCCTCCACGCCGAATCCGTGTCGCTCGCCGACATCGCCCGTTCCGTCGGCACGCCCTTCTACTGCTACTCCACGGCGGCGCTGGAAGCGCATTACCGCGCCTACGCCAACGCCTTCGAGGGCCAGAATGTCGGCGTCTGCTACGCGCTGAAGGCCAACTCCAACCTCGCCGTGGTGCGCACGCTGGCGGCACTCGGCGCCGGCGCCGACGTGGTGTCGGGCGGCGAGATGCGCCGCGCGCTGGCCGCCGGCGTCCCCGCCTCCAAGATCGTCTTCTCCGGCGTCGGAAAGACGCGCGCGGAGCTGCGCGACGCGCTGCTCGCGGGCATCCACCAGATCAACGTGGAATCGATTCCGGAGCTGGAGGCGCTGAGCGAGGTGGCCACCGGGCTGGGCGTGACGGCGGAGATCGCCTTCCGCGTCAACCCGGACGTGGACGCCAAGACCCACGCCAAGATCGCGACGGGCAAGAAAGAGAACAAGTTCGGCATCGACTACGACCACGCGCGGGAAGTCTACGCGCGGGCGGCCAAGCTGCCGGGCATAGCACCCGTGGCGATCGCCGTGCATATCGGGTCGCAGTTGACCGACCTCGCCCCCTTCCGCGCCGCCTACGAGCGGGTGGCGGCTCTGCTCCACACCCTGCGCGAGGACGGGCACGACATCCGCCGGCTCGACCTCGGCGGCGGGCTCGGCATCACCTACAAGGACGAGCAGCCGCCGGAGCTGACCGACTACGCCGCCATGGTCGGCTCGATCACCGGCAATCTCGGCTGCGCGATCACGGTGGAGCCCGGCCGCTCGCTGGTCGGCAACGCCGGCGTGCTGGTCAGCGAGGTCATCTTCGTGAAGCAGGGGCTGCACCGCCGCTTCCTGATCGTTGACGCGGCGATGAACGACCTGATCCGCCCGTCCCTCTACGACGCCTATCACGGCATCGTGCCGGTGGAGGAGGCCAAGGCAGCCGCCGCGCCGGAGCCCTACGACGTGGTCGGCCCGGTCTGCGAGAGCGGCGACACCTTCGCCGTGCAGCGGCCCCTGCCGCCGCTGGCGCCCGGCGACCTCGTGGCCGTGCAGTCGGCCGGCGCCTATGGCGCGGTGATGTCGTCGAGCTACAACACGCGTCCGCTGATCCCCGAGGTGCTGGTCAAGGGCGGCGCGTTCGCCGTGATCCGCCCGCGCCCCAGCCTCGAGGAGATGCTGGCGGCCGAGCGCATGCCGGATTGGCTGGCCGGCTGAGCCGGTGGCGGCATCGCCCACCGCCCCGGCCGGAGCGCCGCTGACCCTGGCGGGAGCCCGGCTGGTCGCCGACCCATCGGGCGCCGTGCTCTGGCCGGAACGGGACCTGCTGGCCGTCGCCGACCTGCATCTCGAAAAGGGCTCCGCCTTCGCCGCGCGCGGGCGCATGCTGCCGCCCTACGACACGCGCGCGACGCTCGACCGCCTGTCGGAGCTGCTGGGCCGGGTGAAGCCCGCCCAGGTGCTGTGCCTGGGCGACAGCTTCCACGACCGGCACGCCGCCGGCCGCATGGAACCGTCGGACGTGGCGCGGCTGAAGGCGCTGACCGAATCCGCGGACTGGGTCTGGATCACCGGCAATCACGACCCGGAGCCGCCGGACGGCTTCGGCGGCCGGATCGCGGCGGAGGTCGTCCTGGACGGCCTGACCTTCCGACACGAGGCGGTGCCCGGCGCCGTGGGTGAGCTGTCCGGCCATCTCCACCCCGCCGCCCTGGTCGGGCTGCCCGGCCGGCGGGTGCGCGAGCGCTGCTTCGCCTTCGATGGCGGCAAGCTGATCCTGCCGGCCTTCGGCGCCTATGCGGGCGGGCTCAACGTGCTCGACCCCGCCATCTCCGGCCTGCTGCGCCCGCGCTTCGACGCCTACCTGACGGCGCGCGGGCGGGTGCACCGTTTCCCGCGCGACAGGCTGTCGGCGGACGGCTGATACCGGGTTCGGAAAATTCCGACCTCCGAACCCGGTATGGGGCCGCGGCTGCGGCCCCGCGCCCCGCCCCCCGCGCCACGGGGCGCGGAAGTCCTGACCACAGGTCAGGACTTCATGAAAATCGTATGAGAGTGACGCTTGGCCGCTGTCCAGGAATTCACCACGCCGTCACGGCGTTGCAAAGTTACCGTCACACAGCGCCGATATGGTGCCGCCAACACGAGGTTAATCAAGGCGAGGCACCCCCATGGACAGTCGCGACGAGGCCCCGAAGGGCACGAAGTACATGACCTTCGAGACGGTCGAGGATGTCGGCCGCAACCCGACCGACAACCCGACCATGGGCGACATCATCAACGAGCGGCTGGCCCGCCGTGACGTGATGCGCGGCATGCTCGCCGTGTCGGCCATGGGCGCGCTGCTCGGCAGCACGGGCGTGCTGACCGCCCGCCGCGCCGAGGCGGCCGCCGGCAAGGCCTCCTTCAGCTTCCCCGAGGTCGAGCACGGCGTGGACGAGCGCCACCATGTCGCCCAGGGCTATGACGCCGACGTGCTGATCCGCTGGGGCGACCCCGTCCTGCCGGGCGCTCCGAAGTTCGACCCGATGAACCAGAGCGCCGAGGCCCAGGCCAAGCAGTTCGGCTACAACAACGACTATGTCGGCTACATCCCGCTGCCGCTCGGCTCGAACACGCCGGACCATGGCCTGCTCGTCGTGAACCATGAGTACACCGACGAGGAGGTCATGTTCCCCGGCGTCGGCAAGGAGCAGCAGAAGGCCAAGTTCGACAAGATCACCAAGACCCATGTGGAGATCGAGATCGCGGCGCACGGCGGCTCGGTCATCGAGATCCGCAAGGTCAACGGCAAGTGGACCTACGACGCGAACTCCAAGTACAACCGCCGCATCACCGGCGAGACGGAGTTCGCCATCCATGGCCCGGCCGCCGGCCACGCCCTGATGAAGACGAATTACGATCCGTCGGGCACCAAGGTGCGCGGCATGCTGAACAACTGCGCCGGCGGCGTCACCCCCTGGGGCACCTGGCTGTCCTGCGAGGAGAACGTCAACGGCTACTTCTGGGGCCCGGAAGAGAACACCCACCCGAACGCCAAGCTGATGAAGCGCTACGGCATCCCGGGCGGCTGGTACAACTGGGGCGTTCATTTCGAGCGCTTCGACGTCACCAAGGAGCCGAACGAGTCCAACCGCTTCGGCTGGGTGGTCGAGATCGACCCGACCGACCCGACCTCCACGCCGAAGAAGCGCACGGCACTCGGCCGCATGAAGCACGAGGCCTGCAACCTGGCGATCATGGAGGACAACACCGTGGTCGCCTACATGGGCGACGACGAGCGGTTCGAATATGTCTACAAGTTCGTGGCCGCGAAGAAGTACGACCCGTCCAACCGCGCCGCCAACATGGACCTGCTGGACGAGGGCACGCTGTATGTGGCGAAGTTCGCCGCCGATGGCACCGTCACCTGGCTGCCGCTGGTCCAGGGCCAGAACGGCCTGACCGCCGAGGCCGGCTTCCCCGACCAGGCCACCGTGCTGATCAACGCCCGCGGCGCCGCCGACATCCTGGGCGCCACCAAGATGGACCGTCCGGAGGACGTCGAGGTCAACCACCAGACCCACCGCGTCTATGTGGCCCTCACCAACAACTCGCGCCGCAAGGCCGAGCAGAAGGACGAGGCCAACCCGCGCGCCGAGAACCAGTGGGGCCAGATCGTCGAGATCATCCCCGCCGACGGCAAGAACCACGCCGCCGCCACCGCGACCTGGAAGATGCTGGTGCGCGCCGGCAACCCGTCGGACCAGGCGGTCGGCGCCGCCTTCCACCCGGCGACCTCGGAGAACGGCTGGTTCTCCTGCCCGGACAACCTCGCCACGGACAGCCGCGGCCGTCTGTGGGTCACCACCGACCAGGGCGAGGCCTGGTCCAAGGTCTCCGGCTCCGCCGACGGGCTGTGGGCGGTCGAAACGGAAGGCGAGATGCGCGGCTATTCCCGCATGTTCTACCGCAACCCGGTGGGCGCCGAACTCTGTGGCCCCTGCTTCGCCCCGGACGACCGCTCGCTGTTCCTCGCGGTCCAGCACCCGGCCACCGACGGCGTGGACCTGTGGAAGCCCTTCGGCCGCCTGTCCAGCTTCGAGGACCCGGCGACCCGCTGGCCCGACTTCCAGCCCAACATGCCGCCGCGCCCGTCCATCCTCGCGATCACCAAGCAGGACGGCGGCGTGATCGGTCTCTGACCCCGCGGCCCGAAGGGCCGCTCAGGGACCCTGGCCGGAAGGCCTTATGAAACGAAAACTCCACGGGCGGTCCGGCGACGGGCCGCCCAGTTTTTTTGGCCCCTTTCGCCAGGCCCAAACGGATGTTATATCGTAACATCATGCATTCGCCCCATGCCCCGGCCCCCCACCACGACCACGACCACTGCATCGCCGACGCCCTGACGCGGGCCGACGCGCTGTGCGCGGAGCGTGGCGCGCGGCTGACCAGCCTGCGCCGGCGCGTGCTGGAGCTGGTCTGGAACAGCCACCGCCCGCGCGGCGCCTATGCCATCCTGGAGGATCTGAGCCAGCAGGACGGCAAGCCGGCGGCCCCGCTGACCGTCTACCGCGCGCTGGAATTCCTGGTGGAACAGGGGCTGGTCCACCGGATCGAGTCCCTCAATGCCTATGTCGGCTGCGCCGCACCGGGTGCCGTCCATTCCGGACAGTTCCTGGTCTGCGCCGCCTGCGGCAACGCCATCGAAATCGACGATCCGCGCATCCGCTCCGCCATCGACGCTACAGCCGCGGAACACGGCTTCCGCGTGCAGCGGCCGACCGTGGAGGTGCGCGGCCTCTGCCCCGAATGCCAGGAGAAAGTTCCGTGAGCGACGCCAGCCCCAACCGCCTGCCTGTCTCGGTGCTGACCGGCTTTCTCGGCAGCGGCAAGACCACGCTGCTCCAGGCGCTGCTGCGCAATCCCGGCATGGCCCGCACTGCCGTCGTCATCAACGAGTTCGGCGAGGTCGGTCTCGACCATCTGCTGGTCGCCAAGGCGTCGGAGAACATGGTGCTGATGGACAGCGGCTGCATCTGCTGCTCGATCCGCGGCGACCTCGTGGACACCTTGCGCGACCTGTTCCTGAAGCGCGTGCGCGGCGAGGTGCCGGAGTTCGACCGGGTGGTGGTGGAGACGACCGGCCTCGCCGACCCCGCCCCGATCATCCACACGCTGATGACCGACCCGCTGCTCGCCGCCCGCTTCCGCCTGGACGGCGTCATCAGCACGGTGGACGCGGTGCACGGCTCCGACCAGCTCGACCGCCAGCCGGAAAGCGTCAAGCAGGCCGCCGTGGCCGACCGGATCGTGCTGACCAAGACCGACGTCGCCGACGCGGCGGCGGTGTCCGCGCTGCGCGGGCGGCTCGCCGCCATCAACCCCGGCGCGCCGGTGATCTCCGCCGTGAAGGGCGCCGTCGATCCGAAGGACCTCTTCAACGCCGGCCTCTTCAACCCTGAGACCAAGAGCCCGGACGTGGCCCGCTGGCTGCGGGAGGAGGCCTACCGGGCGCAGGAGGAGGCGCGGCACCACCATGACCACGGCCATGATCACGACGGCCATGTTCACGACCATCATGATCATGACCACGGGCATCACGATCACCACCATCACGGCCATGAGCATGGGCATGCCTGCGGGCCGGATTGCGGGCACGACCATTCGCACGACGTGAACCGCCACGACGACCACATCCGCTCCTTCGTGCTGGTGGTGGACGAGCCGATCGCCTGGAACAGCTTCGTCGATTTCATGGAGGCGCTGATCTCCGCCGGAGGCGCCGACCTGATGCGGGTCAAGGGGCTGCTGAACGTGAAGGAATCGGAGCGGCCGATCGTCGTCCACGGCGTGCAGCACATGTTCCATCCGCCGGTGCAGCTGGAGGAATGGCCGAACGACGACCACCGGTCCAAGATCGTCTTCATCACCCGCGACCTCGGCCGGGCCGTCATCGAGCCGCTGTTCGACCAGTTCGTCCGCGACGGGCAGGACGCGTGATGCCCAAGGCGCTGCTTTTCGACCTGGACGGCACGCTCGCCGAAACCGACCCCCTGCATTTCCGCGCCTTCGCCGCGATGCTGCGCGACCATGGCGTCGAGCTGACGGAGGAGGATTACGGCCGCCACATCACCGGCCGTTCCAACGCCGTGATCATGGCGCATTTCCTGCCCGGCCACGCGGTGGAGGACCATGTCCGCCTCGCCGCGGCCAAGGAGGCGGCCTTCCGCCGGCTGGCCGAGGACCTCGTGCCGGTGGAGGGGCTGGCGGCGCTCCTCGACAGCGCGCGGGAGCGGGACATGAAGGTGGCGCTCGTCACCAACGCCCCGCGCGAGAACGCCGTCCACATGCTGCGCGTGCTCGGGCTGGCGGACCGCTTCCATCTCCTGGTGATCGGGGACGAGCTGCCCCACGCCAAGCCGCACCCCCTGCCCTACGCCACCGCACTCGAAGGGCTTGGCGTCACGGCGGAGGACGCCGTCGCCTTCGAGGATTCGCGGACCGGCATCGCCTCGGCCAAGGGTGCGGGGATCTTCACCGTGGGTCTTACGACGACCCACGGAGCGGAGGAGTTGCGCGAGGCCGGCGCCGACGTGATCTGCCGCGACTTCGCGGACCCCGCTCTCCATACGTTGCTCGCCTGACGGCAGGACGTCCGGCGGTCCGGCGCCCCAGCCTTTCCCACGCATGACGTGCGCGTGTCGATGGCATGACTATGGCGTAAAAGGCGCATGACCTTGGAGATGACCGCCCTAAAAGGTCTCGGGACGCAGATCAAGCCGTCGCATTTCACGGATGCAATCCTAACCCGAAAGTATTATTCGTAGAGCTGCCAAACGCAGCGGTCCGGCTGCCAGGTCCAGGAACGCTGAATGCTTCACGTTTACGCCTGCATCACCCAGCAGCATGATCCCTGGCTGCTGCTCCTCGCGGCGGCGGTCTGCGGGTTCGGCGCCTGGGTGTCGCTCAGCCTCGTGACGCGCGCTGCGGGGGCGGCCAAGCGGATGCGCGGGCTGTGGATCGCCGCCGCCGCCTCGGCGACGGGCGGCGGCATCTGGGCCACGCATTTCGTCGCGATGCTCGCCTTCCGGTCCGGCCTTACCGTCGGCTACGACGTCCTGCTGACCGCCCTGTCCATCGTGATCGCTGTGGTCGGCAGCGGAGCCGGGATCGCGGTCGCGATCGGGCGGGGGGCCGGCATGCGGGGTGCAGCACTCGGCGGCGGCATCGTCGGCGCGGTGACGGGCGCCATGCACTACACCGGCATGGCAGCACTCCAGGCGCCGGCCGACCATCTTCACGACGCACGCTTCATCGCGGCCTCCCTGGCGATCGGGATCCTGTTCGGCGCCGCCGCCATGGCGGTTTCCCTGCGCCGCACGTCGCTCCGCGCCCGCGCGCTCGGCGCGATGCTGCTGGTCGCCGCCATCTGCGGCCTGCACTTCACCGGCATGACGGCGGTCACGCTGGTTCCCAACCCGCTCGCCACCCCCTCGGGCCAAGCCATGGCGCCGGAATGGCTGGCGGTCGCCGTCGCGGCCATCGCGACGCTGATCATGGGGCTGGGGCTTGTGGGGTCGATCCTCGACCAGCGCCTCGCCGACCGGGCGTCGCGGGAGACCGCGCGGCTGCGCAGCAGCGAGGAGCGTTTCCGCCAGCTGGCCGACGCGACCTTCGAAGGCATCGTCATCCACCGCGACGGCCGCGTCCTCGACGTGAACCGCGCGATGACCGAGCTTCTGGGCCGGTCGCCGGAGCAGGTCATCGGCCGCCATCTGGCCGAGTTCGTGGCGCCGGGCCAGCGGGACGCGATCGCGCGCTACCATCATCAGCCTTCCTTCGGCCGGCTCGAGGTCGAGCTGCTCCACAGCGACGGCACCCTCATCGTCTCCGAGGCGCATGGGCATTCGATCACGCAGGACGGGCTGCCGGCGCGGGTCGTGGCCATCCGGGACATCCGGGAGCGCAAGCGGTCGGAAGAGCGCATCCGGCACATGGCGAATCACGACCTGCTGACCGGCCTGCCGAACCGCTCGCTGTTCCTGGACCGCGCCGGCATGGCGCTGGCGAACGCGCGCCACGACGGGGAGGCGGTCGCGGTTTTCCACATCGGGCTTGACCGCTTCAAGACGGTCAACGACCTGCACGGGCACAAGGCCGGCGACGCGCTGCTGCGGCAGGCGGCGGCGCGGATCCTCGACACGGTCCGCAAGCACGACACCGTGGCCCGGCTCGGCGGCGATGAGTTCGTGGTCCTGCAAACCCTGAACACGCCGCTCGACGACGCGATGCTGCTGGCCGAGCGGCTGGTCCAGGCGCTGGCGGCACCCTTCGAATTGGAAGACGGGCCGCAACCGGCCTTGGCGGCCCTGGGCGCCAGCGTCGGCATCGCCCTCTTCCCGCAGGACGGGGAGGACGCGGAGCAGCTCCTCGCCCATGCCGGCGCCGCGCTGTCGCGGGCGAAGTCCGACGGGCGGGGCGCCTTCCGCTTCTACGAGGCGGCGATGGACGAACGCATCCAGGCGCGCCGGCGGCTGGAGCGCGACCTGCGCGCGGCGCTGGAGACCGACGCGCTGTGCGTGCACTACCAGCCGCAGGTGGATTGCGGAACGCAGCGCCTGCTCGGCTTCGAGGCGCTGGTCCGCTGGAACCATCCGGAACGCGGCATGGTCCCGCCGTCGGAGTTCATCCCGCTGGCCGAGGAATCCGGCCTGATCGGTCCGCTCGGCGAACGGGTGCTGCGCTCGGCCTGCCGGGAGGCCGCCTCATGGCCGGACGGCATCGTCATCGCCGTCAACCTGTCGCCCGTGCAGTTCCGGCAGCCGGACATCGCCGCCTCCATCCTGGCGATCCTGCGCGAGACCGGCTTTCCGCCGGAACGGCTGGAGATCGAGGTCACCGAAGGAGTCCTGATCGACGACACGGAACGCGCGCTGGCCGCCCTGAACGCCCTGAAAATGGCGGGGGTCCGCATCGCGCTGGACGATTTCGGCACCGGCTATTCGAGCCTCAGCTACCTTCAGAGATTCGCCTTCGACAAGCTGAAGATCGACCGCTCCTTCGTCAGCACCATGGAGACCAGCCAGGAAACCCGCTCCATCGTCCGCACGATCCTGGCGCTCGCCAAGGCGCTCGACATCACCGTCACGGCGGAAGGGGTGGAGACGGAGGAACAGCTCCGCATCCTCCAGGAGGAGGCCTGCAACCAGGTCCAGGGCTATCTCATCGGCCGCCCGGCAGCGCCCGAGGGGATCCGGCATTTCGGGCTGAGCCCGGCGGCGGGAATGCTGGAAGCGGCGGCCGGCGCTTGACGCGCCATGCCGGAACCGGTTGCCCGCCATCAACGGCAAAAATACAACACTGCCCTGCGCCTGAGCCCATCTGCGAGCCGATCCGTGTCACAAGCCGTTGTACGATTCCGTACAAGGGCGTTGGACGCTTGCGTGCGACGGCTCCGGATCAAATGGCCCTGGATCAATCGTGCGAGTGTTGATTGTCGAAGATGAAGCTCTCATAGCGATGCACCTGGAAGCCCTGGTGCTCGGGATGGGGCATGAGGTTTGCGGCCTCGCCGACCGGACGGAGCAGGCGATCCGTCTTGCGCGCGATCACGCGCCGGATCTCGTGCTGGTGGACGTGCATCTCGCTTGCGGTGACAGCGGGCTGGCGGCGGCACAGGTGATCGCCGCCGAAGGCCGGATCGCGATCATCATCGTGTCGGCGAACATCAACGACATCGCGCCCGCGGATCTGTCCTTCCGCCCCTCCGGCCTTGTCGGCAAGCCCTATTCGGAATCCGCCCTTCGGAGCGCCATCGCGGCTCTGCGGGGCTAGACGCCGCGGCCGTGCGCCACGCAATCAAAGAGCGATGAGGCGGTCTTTAGTATTCCTTTATAAATCATCCCGATGCCGCGGCCGGCTTTTCCGAAATATCGGCGGGTGCCGGGCAATCCCCAAACCCCGCTGGTACGGAACCGGACAGACGGCGGAGCCGGCGGCGTGCTCTAGCTTGGCAGGTGGCTGTAGAGGGAGGCGTGCAAGGCCTTTCGCGGGACTTTCCCCTTTCTCAGGGCCACCCCAGTGAAACGCTGACGATCGACTCTTCTGCTGAACATGCGACGTATGCCGAGCCAATCCAGTATACGAAACCACTTGCTGCGTACGCTCCAGCCCTCCGATTTCGAAATGCTCGGACCGCAGCTCGAGTTGGTTGATCTTCCTTCCCAGAAGAACCTCCATTTTCTGAATGAACCGATCCGTTCGGTCTATTTTCCGGAGGCCGGGCTGGCCTCCATCGTGTCCATCCTCAACAACGGCCAAAGGATCGAAGCCGGGGTGACGGGACGCGAGGGCATCGTCGGCATTCCCGTTCTTCTCGGGGCGGAGGCCATGCCGATGGAATGTTTCGTCCAGATCCCGGGTGCGGCGTGGCGCCTGGACGCGTCCGCCCTGCGCGACGTGATCCGGAAAAGTCCAACGGCGCACGTCCAGTGCCTCCGCTACGTCATGGCGCTCTTCGTCCAGATCGCCCAGACCGCCGTCTGCAACGGCACCCACACGCTCCTCGAACGCCTCGCCCGCTGGCTGCTGATGGCCCATGACCGCTCCGACGGCGACCAGATCCTCCTGACTCAGGAGAGCATCGCCGCCATGCTCGGCGTGCGCCGCGCTGGCGTGACGGTGGCGGCGGGAAGCCTTCAGAAAGCGGGGCTGATCGCCTATGGCAAGGGCAGCATCACCATCGTCAACCGTCCCGCCCTGGAGGAAACGGCCTGCGAATGCTACGGCGTCGTCCGCGCGCAGTTCGATGCGTTGCTTGGCTCGAGGATCGGGTAGGTCTTGGGTGGGTAGCGCGTGCCGCTGCCCTGGCCGACCGCGGAAGGGAGGCAGGCCGACCGTAAAGGCACGAAGCCGACGAACGCTGCCGGAAAACGGACCGAATGCGTGGAAGGCTGCGGCTGCAGATCCGCTTTTCGTGTTTTGATCGGGGAGGAAAGTGCCATGCCGGTCATGGGCATGTCCGCCGAGCCATGGGAAAACTGGCTTGAAGCGGAGTGGCGTCCCCAACGAGATTCGAACTCGTGTCGCCGCCGTGAAAGGGCGGTGTCCTAGGCCTCTAGACGATGGGGACGTCGTTCGGTGGCGAGAGAATTAGCGGCCGGAGGCGGAGAAAGCAAGCCGATTTTTTCGGTGCCGGCGAAAGGCTCCGCCAGAGGCGGGGAGGACGCCGGAACAGACCTTCGCATGTCCCTCTCCATACGCGCGGATGGCCCTGGTTGGACAGGGTAGCCCGCCGGGCGTACCGCCTTCTTTCCACCCCCGCCCGCTCCTTCCGCCGGACCTATGACCTGTTGAGGGCGTTGCCTCTCCCGGAGATGGCGGATTGACGCGTGAGGTGAAAATGGGAATTCCGCAGTCCATCCGGGCGGTCACGGATCCGCTGGAACCGGCGATGCTGGCCGGGGCCGGTTCGGCGGCCGACGTGGCGGCTCGGCTGCCGCCGTCGGCGCCGCTCTATGGCAACCGGCTGAAACGGGCAATGGACGTCGTGGGAGCGCTGTGCGCGCTGGTGCTGTTCGGGCCACTGATGCTGGTGCTGGCGCTGATGATCCGCAGCGATGGGGGGCCGGCCGTCTTCGGGCACCGGCGCATCGGCGCCGATGGCAGGAGCTTCGTCTGCTGGAAGTTCCGCTCGATGGTCGTGGATGCCAATGCCGTGTTCGAGGAGGTGATGGCGCGCGACCCCGAGGCGCGGGCCGAATGGGAAACCACGCGCAAGCTGCGCAACGACCCCCGCATCACCCGGATCGGCCGCTTCCTGCGCCGCTCCAGCCTTGACGAGCTGCCGCAGCTCTTCAACGTGCTGAAGGGGGAGATGAGCCTTGTCGGGCCGCGCCCCATCGTGGACGAGGAGGTCCCCCGCTACCATGCCTGCTTCGTCTACTACATGCGCTGCAGGCCGGGCCTGACCGGGCTGTGGCAGGTCAGCGGGCGTAACGACGTGGACTACACGCGGCGGGTGCAGCTCGACACGGCCTATCTTCTGGGCTGGAGCCTGCGGGGCGACATCGCCATCCTGTTGCGCACCGTCGGGGTGATGTGCAGCGGACGCGGCGCCTATTGACCGGCCCTCCACCCCAACCCGCGCCGGCGCATATTGTTCGATGGGCGAACTTTGAGAACACCCGCACGGCGTGCTACGGTCGCCGTCCGCGGGTGCCGCCGCGCGCCGGAACCCGATTGCGGGCATCCGGCGGGCGGCACCCTTTCAGGACCTTCCGGCAGACGAAACCCCTGATATAGTAGACACATGCTTTCGGATTTGTCGGACGGACCGTCCCGTCGAGAGGGGTGCAGGATGGCGAAACTGATGGTGGCGCTGTTGCTGCTCATGGTGGCGATGGGCCCCGCCTGCGCGGTGGCGCCCTACAGCCGCGCGGACACATTCACCGCGCTGGAGCGCTACCGCGCCGAATTCGCCAAGGTGAAGGGGGTGGACGCGCCGCCGTCCCTGTCCGACCGCAACTACATCCTCTTCTCCGACGTGATGCGCCGGGTGCTGGTCGAGCATGTGAAGCCCGCCCCGCCGCAGACCCTCGTGGACAAGGCCATTGCCGGCATCCAGAAGAAGAAGACGGAACAGCCGGGCGCCAGCGACCGCGTCCTGACCGAGGCGGGTCTGGACGCGATGCTCACCTCGCTCGACCCCTATTCGAGCTTCCTCGACTCCGAGCATTTCCGCTACATGCGCGAACAGACGCAAGGCGAGTTCGGCGGGCTCGGCATCGAGGTCACCATGGACGACGACAGCGGGCTCATCCGCGTCGTGTCGCCCATCGACGGTTCCCCCGCCTCGCGCGCGGGCCTGCGCACCGGCGACCTGATCGACCGCATCGACGAAACCCAGGTGAAGGGGCTGAACCTGCGCGACGCGGTCGCCCGCATGCGCGGCCCCGTCGGCACCTCGGTCGCGCTGACCTTGCGGCGCAACCCCGCGGGCACGCCCTTCCGCGTGTCGCTGACGCGCGCCATCGTCAAGATCCAGCCCGTGCGCTACCGGCTGGAGGGGGACGTCGCCTACATCCGCATCGCCACCTTCAACCAGCAGACGGCCCACGCGCTGGACGACGCGGTGCAGGACATGCGCCGCCAGACCGGCAACCGCCTGGCCGGGGCGGTGATCGACCTGCGCAACAACCCCGGCGGCCTGCTCGACCAGGCGGTGAGCGTGGCCGACCGCTTCCTGGAGGGGGTGGACATCGTCTCGGTGCGCGGGCGCGACCCGGACGAGAACCGCCGCTACACCGGCACGCCCGGCGACCTGATGTCGGGGCTGCCGGTCGTGCTGCTGGTCAACAGCGGTTCGGCCTCGGCATCCGAGATCGTGGCGGGCGCCCTGCAGGACCATGGCCGCGCGCTGCTGTTCGGCACCCGTACCTACGGCAAGGGGTCGGTGCAGACGATTTCCTCGCTGACGGGCGACATCGGCATCCGGCTGACGACCGCCCGCTACTTCCGCCCGTCCGAAGGGCTGGTGGATTGCTTCGGCGTCTCGCCGAACCTGGAGATCAAGGCCGCCGACAGCAACGGGGAGGAAACCCACCCCGACCCGGCCAGCTGCGATCCGCACGCCGTGGCCCCGCCAGCCCCGCGCGTCTGGCGGATGGAGGAGCTCTGCCCGGCCGTCGCGGCGGCCCCGCCGGCCCCGGCTCCGGCCGCGCCGGGAATGCCCGCACCGGGCACGGCCGAGGCCGACCGTCCCCTGGAATGCGCGGTGGCGGCGATCCGCACCCGCCTCATGGGCACGCTGATCGGGCGCCCCTGACGGCAAGCAGCAAGGAGGGCGGAAGCCGGCCGCTTCCGCCCCCTCCCCTCAGGGCGCGGCCGCCCCGGCGATGATGCGGCCGAAGCTGTCCGGATCGACGTTGCCACCGGTCAGCAGGATGGCCGTCGTGTGTCCGGCGGTTTGAATCTTCCCCGACAGGACGGCGGCGAGCCCGACGGCCCCGCCCGGCTCGACCACCAGCTTCAGCACCAGGAACGCGTAAGCCATCGCCTGTGCCACCTCTTCGTCGGTGACCGTCAGCCCGCCCGACAGGAGCGCCTGGTGGATGGGGAAGGTCAGCTGGCCGGGCGTCGGCGCCATCAGCGCGTCGCAGATGGAGGTCGCCCCCGGCGCGTTCGACACCCGCTCGCCCCCGGCGAGCGAGCGCGCGAGGTCGTCGAAGCCCGCCGGCTCCGCGCTGTAGATCCGGGCGTCCGGCTCCAGATGCTTCACCGCAGTCGCGATGCCTGCGATCAGCCCGCCGCCGCTGCACCCGACGATGAGCTGTTCGACCGGCGCGCCGATGGCGCGCGCCTGCCGCGCCAGTTCCAGCCCGGCGGTGCCCTGGCCGGCCATGATGTGGGGATCGTCGTAGGGGGGCACGGTGACGGCGCCGCGCTCCCGGGCGATGCCCATCGCGATCTCCTCCCGGCTCTCGCGCCAGCGGTCGTAAAGGCGGACATCGGCGCCGTAATTGCGGGTGTTCTCGATCTTCAGGCGGGGTGCATCCTGCGGCATCACGATGGCCGCGGGCATGCCCAACAGCTTGGCCGCCGCCGCGACACCCTGGGCGTGGTTGCCCGACGACCAGGCGACCACGCCGGCGCGGCGCTGCGCCTCGTCCAGCTGGCACAGCCGGTTGTAGGCACCCCTGAATTTGAAGGCGCCGCTGCGCTGGAGATTCTCCGGCTTAATGAGAATCCGCCCGCCGACGCGCTCGTTGAGGTGCGGATTCTCGATCAGCGGGGTTTCCACCGCCCAGCCGCGAAGCCGTTCCGCCGCGGCTTCGATGTCCTGAAACCCGATGGCCAACCCGTCCGCGCTGCCGCCTGCCGTCATGTCCGTCCGTCTCCACTTCGTTCGAGGCGGGCATGATGGAACGGGACGGCTCCGCGCGCACGGCAAAAAACGCCCACGGGCACGGCCCGTGGGCGAGGTCGAAACCGTGCGGGGTGCGTTACGGTTCCGGGAGCGCCCGCAGCCGCCCATTGGCATGGAGACCGTTGGCGAGGACGGCGGCGGGATTGGGTTCGGGGCGGGTTCCGACATAGGCGGCGCTCAGGGCCAGCACGAGCCAGCCACAGGACGCCACGGCCGGCGACAGCGCCATGACGGGAAGCAGCGCGGCGGCACCGGCACTCATGCCGATGAAAGCCGAGAGCTTCGCGGCCCGTGTCAGGCTGCCCTCCTCCATGAAGCGGCGCAGCGTGGCCCCGAATCGGGGATGGTTCAGCAGGCGCTCGGCACGGGCGTCACCCGCCTTGCCGAAGCAGACCAGCGCCAAGATCCAGAACACCGTGGTCGGCAGCAGCGGTAGCACCGCGCCCACGGCGCCGAGGGCGAATAGGAAGAGGCCGAGCCCGCGCCAGAGCGGACGGGCGGTCCGGCTGCCGATGCGATCGTGATCCGTCATCACCGCAACTCCCCTGGTTTCGCCCTGATCCGGGCCGGCGTCCTGTCCCGCCAACAGATTAGACAGCTGAGTCATCGAAGGTACATTCGATTGTTTGTATGCGTTTCATAGGAGAAAACGATTGCCGTCAGGGCGGAACGGTGCGCGACGATGGGCTTGCCCCAGCTGTTAGAATGGTTCTAAATGGAAGGCCTAAGCGAGGTGAGGCCATGCGTGAACTGAACCATTTGATCACCACGATCCGGGCGTCCGGCGGCGAGCTGGTGCTCCGGGATGGGCGGCTGGTCGTGCGGGGCGAGCTGCCGGACATGCTGCTGATGCGGGCTCACCGGCACCGCAAGACCCTGGAACGCTGGCTCGCGAACCAGACGACCTGATCCGGGTGCCCCATGCGCGGAAGGACGAGCGGGAAGCGGGCGTCCCAACGGACGCCCGCGCCCTGCTCTCCTCCGTCAGGCCGAACGGACCTCGGCGAGGAAGGAAGCGACCTCGCCGCGCAGGCGCTGCGCCTCGCGGCTGAGACCGCCCGACAGGCCCATCACCTGGGACGCCGCCGAGCCGGTCTCCGCCGCGGCCTGGGTCACGCCGACGATGTTGCCCGATACCTCCTGCGTGCCGCGGGCGGCCTGCAGGACGTTGTTGGAGATGTCGCGCGTCGCCGCACCCTGCTCCTCGACGGCCGAGGCGATGGTCGTGGCGATCTCGCTGACGCGGCGGATCGTCTGGCCGATGCTCTGGATCGCCGTCTGCGCGCCGCTGGTCGCACCCTGGATTTCCTGGACCTTCGCCTGGATCTCCTCGGTCGCGCGGGCCGTCTGGCTGGCCAGCGCCTTGACCTCCGACGCGACGACGGCGAAGCCCTTGCCGGCCTCTCCCGCCCGCGCCGCCTCGATGGTGGCGTTGAGCGCCAGCAGGTTGGTCTGGCCGGCGATGCTGTTGATCAGCTCCACCACCGCGCCGATCTGCTGGGCCGCCTGCACCAGGCTCCGTATCGTCTCGTTGGTCTCGTCCGCCTCGCGCACCGCCTGCCCGGCGATGGCGGTCGAGGTTTCGACCTGACGGCCGATCTCCTGGATCGAGGCGCTGAGTTCCTCGGTGGCGGTGGCGACGGTCTGCACGTTGGAGGAGGCCTGCTCGGCCGCCGCGGCGACGGCCGTGGCCTGGTGGCTCGCCTGGTCGGCGCTGGCGGACATGGCGGTCGCGGCACCCTGCATCTGGCTCGCCGTGGAGGAGACGGCCTCGACCACACCGCCCACGCTCGCCTCGAAGCCCCGCACCAGCCGCTCGACCGTGGCCGCGCGGGCCTCCTTGGCGGCGCGCTCGCGCTCCTGCTCGGCGGCCAGCCGCTCCGCTTCCAGCGCGTTCTCCTTGAAAACGGCGAGCGCGGCGGCCAGCGACCCGATCTCGTCCTTGCGGCCGATGCCCTCCACGACGATGGTCTTGTCGCCCTTCGCCAGCCGCTCCATGAGCGCAGCCATGCGGCGCATGGGCGATGCGACCCCGGCTCCCAGGAGCGCGCAGAGGATGGCGGCGATCGCCACGCTGGCCAGCAGGCCGAGCAGCGAGACGAGCCTCGCCTGGTTGGCCGCCCCGGCCAGCGCCTGGGCGCGCTCGTCGAGCAGGTCCGATTCGACCTTCCCGATTTCGGCGATCTTCGCGCGGATCGCGTCCATGTAGCGCTTGCCGGCACCCGACACTTCCATGTCGCGCGCCTTTTCGCGGGTCGCCGGATCGCGCATCATCGCGATCTCCTTCTCGGCGATCTCCGTCTGCCAGGACTTCACGCTCCGTGCGAGTTCATCCAGCCGGGCCTGCTGCGCCGGGTTGTCGGAGGTGAGCGTCTTGACCTCGGCGAAGCTCTTCTCGAAGGCCGCGCGGCCGGACCGGTAAGGCTCCAGGAAGGCATCGCCGCCGCTGATCAGGTAACCCCGAAGCCCGGTTTCCTGGTTCACCATGCTCAGCAGCAGCATGTCCATGCTGCCCAGCACCTGATAGGTGTGAACCGTCCAGCCTGCGTTGTCCTCCATCACCGAGGTCTTCTGCCAGGTGAAGGCGCCCGTGATCATGGTGCCCAGGATCACGGCCGCGAAGGCGGCCATGAGCTTCTTGATAAGGCTGAGATTGGTTAGGAAGCTCCGCATCACATACACTCCAGACCGGGATGGTTTCAGGCTATGCAGGCAATGTTGCGAGAGCGTTAAAATATGCTTCCAAGTTTGCGACGCTTCTTGTTGCTTTGTATCTCAGATCCCAAGCGGCAGCCAGCCAGCTGGATCCTTCCTACGCGACGGGAAGTCCATGCAGCCGCAGGAAGGACAGCTTGTCCCAATAGCCGCGCTGGAAGGCGATGCGTTCGTCCCGGACATGGAAGAAGCCGCAGCCTCTCAGGCCCAGAGGGTCCCGCCATTCCAGGATAGCCACCTCGCCATCCTCGAAAATGTTCTCGACGATGCAGACCATTTCGGCCGCGGCGAACTCGCGCTCGAACATCGCCCGGATCGCGGCGCGGCCCTCGACAGGGTCGAGCGCCACCTGATGATTCACGGCGTCATCATGGTAGAGGGCGGCGAGCGCCCCGGCGTCGGCGCGGTTGAACGTGTCGACCCAAAGCCTGACGAGGTCCTTCGGCCTCATGGGGTGTCTCCCTTTCCGTGGTTGCGTTCGAACAGCAAGAATTCCCCGGACCGGACCCGGACGCAACAGCCCGTCCAACGCCCCTGGAGGGAGCGGCGCGACACCCGCCGCCTTCGCGTGTTCATGGACAGGCCTTGAATGAGGGGACAGGCATGAACAGCGAGAGGAAACCGGGCGACGAGTCTTCGCCCGGCAGCGCGCAGACGGGCGAGAATGTCTGCCCGGATTGCGGTGGCAGCGGGCGCCTGAACGCGGCGCCCTGCCCAACCTGCGACGGAACGGGCAGGATCGTGGCCATCGTCGGCGATGCGTGAGCGCCGCCCGGAACCGGCGCCCGGCGCGGAGGAGCCGCCGGACGCCGGCGCCGATTACGGCGATCCGCGCGACATTCCCCTGTCCGGCTGGCGCGGCATCGCCCGGCGGCTGTGGACCGAGCAATGCGAGAACGGGCTGTGGGTCGCCGCGGCGGGGGTGGCCTTCTACGCGATGCTGGCGCTGCTGCCGGGTCTGGGCTTCCTCATGCTGACCGTCGGAATGACGAACGGTCCCGAGGCGGTCAAGGAACAGTTCGGCCAGCTCGACGGCGTGCTCCCCCAGGAATCCCTGAACGCGACCGTGGACCAGTTCACCGCGATGCTGGAGGTGACACGCGGCACGCTGCGCTGGGGCGCCGGGGGAAGCCTGATGCTGACGCTCTGGAGCCTCTGGTTCGGCATGCGGGCGCTGATCGCGGCCCTGAACCTCGCCTACCGGGAACGCGAGCGGCGGGGCTTCCTGAAGCTGAACGGGCTGTCGATCCTGCTGGGCATTGGCGGGCTGGTCTTCATCCCCGTGAGCTTCGGGCTGTTCGTCAAGGCGCCGGCGCTCGCGGATTTCCTGGAGCTGCCGGTCTGGCTGGTGTGGCTGGTGCAGATCGGGCGCTGGCCCCTGCTGGTCGCCATGATCCTGACCGCGCTCGCAGTCCTCTACCGCGTCGGGCCGAGCCGGGCCGAGCCGAAATGGCGCTGGGTGAGCTGGGGTGCCGTGATCGCGACGGCGCTGTGGATCGGGGCCTCGGCCCTCTTCTCCCTCTATGTGCGGACCCTGGCCGACTATCAGTCCGCCTACGGCATGGCGGGGGCGCTGATCACGCTGATGATCTGGCTGAACCTCGTGGCCTACGCGATCCTGTTCGGCGCGGCGCTGAACGCCGAGATCGAGCAGCAGACCAGCCGCGACGTCCGCGCCGGCAGCGGCAGGCTGATGCGATAGGCCTGATGCGACAGACCTGATGCCATAGCCGGGGCTCCGGGGAACAACCGCGCCCGCGCGGAGGTTTAGCCCGGCATGACCATGACGCCCGAAGACAGCCATCCGGGGCGCTCCGGGGAGGGCGCGGACGCCGCGCTGCTCGCCCGCCTGCTGCGCTACCAGGACATCCTGACGGATTTCAGCCGGCTCGCGGGCGACGCGAAGGACCTGGCCGGCCTGCGCCACCTCACCTGTCTCCAGGCCGCCCGCGGCACCGGCATCGGGCACGCCAAGCTCATGCGCTACCGGCCGGCGATCGGCGACCTGCTGATCGAGGCGGGCGTGGGCTGGAAGCCAGGAGTCGTCGGCAGCGTGACGCTGGGCGCCGACGTCGCCTCACTGTCCGGCCGCACCCTCATGACCCGCCTGCCCACGGTCGTCGACGACCTGCCGAACGACCCGGAATTCCGCTACTCCCCGATCCTCCGGGACCATGGCATCGTGTCCGCGCTCAACGTGCCGGTCACGGTGGCCGGTACCGTGTGGGGCGTGCTGGAGGTGGACAGCGAGACGCCGCGGCACTTCAGCGACGCCGACGTGAAGTTCCTGACCTCCATGGCCAACATACTGGGCATGGCGGTCCAGCACCGGCTCGCCGAAGCCCGGTCCGAGGACGCCGCCGCGCGGATGCTGCGCGAGACGGAGCAGCAGCGCACGCTGATGCGCGAACTCGTGCACCGGGACAAGAACGACTTCCAGATGATCATGGCGCTGCTGCTGATGCAGAAGCGCAAGCAGCGCGACGCGGAAGCCATCCGGGGCTTCGCCCATGTCATGGACCGGGTCTCCGCCATCAGCATGGCCCACGACCAGCTCGCCATGCGCCCCGACCAGCCGACCATCGACGTCGCGGCCTATCTGCAGGCCCTGTGCGGCAACCTGGAGCACCGCAGCGAGCATGTGCGGATCCGGCCGGCGCTGGTCAGCGCCGAACTGTCGCACGAGCGCGCGGTGTCGCTGGGCCTGATCACCAACGAGCTGGTGACCAACGCCATCAAGCACGCCTTTCCGGACGGCAAGGGGACGGTGCGGGTGGAGTTCACCACCGATCCCGCGGTCGGAGAGGGCTGCCTGACCGTCGCCGACGACGGGGTCGGCATGGGGCCGCCGCGTCCGGGCAGCTCGGGAATGCAGCTGACCAACGGCCTCGCACGCCAGATCGGCGGCACCATCGAGCGGATCCCGTCCGAGCGGGGAACGACCTTCCAGCTCCGTTTCCTGATGGTGAAGTAGGCGCCGGCTCTCAGCTCCCCGCACCCGGCGCGGCCAGCGGGAAGCGCACATGGGCGCGGCATCCCCGGTTCGGCGCCGTGTCGAATCCGATGGTGCCGCCGTGCAGCTGGACGATGGTCCGCACCACCGACAGGCCGAGCCCGGTGCCCTTGCCGACGTCCTTGGTCGTGAAGAAGGGGTCGAAGACGCGCTCCAGGACTCCCTCCTCCATGCCGCAGCCGTTGTCCGACACGACGAGGTCCACCCCGCCCCCGTCAGCCCGGACCTCCACCTCCACCCGGCCGTCGGGCATCCCCTCCAGCGCGTGGAGCGCGTTGGTGATCAGGTTGATGACCATCTGCTCGAGCTGGAGGGGATCGCCCGCGAGCGGAGGCACGGGCTCCAGACGGCTTGCCAGCCGCACCAAGGGCGGCAGGGTCGGACGGAGCAGGGTGAGGACCTTGCGCACGAGATCCGACAGGTCCAGGGCGGGGAGATTCGCGCCGGCCGGAGCGGAGAGGTTCTGGCCCGGCCCGCTCAAGCCTGACCCGCTCCAGCCCGGGCGCCGGCCACCGCTGAAGGCCAGCACCTGCCGCACGATGTCGCGCGCGGCCAGCGCGGAGCGGCGTATGTCGTCGAGATCCTCGCGCGTGTCCGGCGTGGCGTTCATCAGCAGCAGCTCGCTGAGCGCGAGGATCGGCTGCAAGCGGTTGTTGACCTCGTGCGCCACGCCGCCGGCCAGCGTCCCCAGCGCCTCCAGCCGGTGCCGTTGGGCGAGCTGCGCCTCCAGCTCGCGGCGCCGGCGTTCGGCTTCCACCCGGTCGGTCACATCGATCATGATGGCAAGGCCACCACCGACCCTCCCGTCCGCCTCGAGAATCGGGGTGTAATGGGCGTCGAAGAAGCCCTTCCGCCCGGTCCTCGGCATTTCATAGGGCTGTTCGCGCAGGCTGACGGCCTCGCCCGCCAAGGTGCGGCGGCGCGCCTCCTCAACCCGGTGGTCCGCGATGTCCGGGAACAGCTCGGCCGGGGTGCGGCCGATGGCCTCGCCCGCGGGCAGGCCGGTGATGGCCTGCATGGCCGGGTTCCACAGGGTGTAGCGCCCCTGCGCGTCGAAGGCCGAAATGCCGCGCGCCGCGTCCTTCAGAAGAAGCTCGATGAAGCGGCGCTTCCGCCGGAGGCTTTGCTCCACCTCCCGGCGCTCGGTGATGTCCTGGCTCACCCCGAAGAAGGCGATCACCTCGCCGCGCGCGTTGCGCTCGCACTGGGCGTTGCTCCAGATCACCAGATCCCGGCCGGCCTTGTCCCGGAAACGGTACTCGACCGCCTGCGGCCTGCCGTCCGCGGCGAGCCTTTCCAGCGCCGTGACGAGCAGCGGGCGGTCCTCGGGATGGACCCGGTCGAGCACCCAGCCGATGGTCGGCCGGAAGCTCCCGGGGTCGGCGCCGGCGATGGCGAAACTCTCGGGCGACCATTCCAGCTCGCTCATGCCCGCGCGCAGCCGCCACCAGCCGATCCGGGCGATCCGGTGCGCCCGGTGCAGGTCGCGCGCCTGCTCCGACAAGGCTTCCTGGCGGCGCCATTGCTCCGAGACGTCTTCCGTGACGCCGACGACCCGGCGCGCCCTCCCCGCGCCGTCGTCCAGAACCCGGGCGCGGACCCGCATGTGACGGATCGAACCGTCCCTGTGCCGCATGCGGACGGTGACCTCGAACCCCGGCGACGCCCCGGCCAGGGCGGCCTGGAAGCGGTCGTGGACCAGGGTCCGGTCCTCCTCGAGCACAAGATCCATGCAGGCGCCCAGCAGGTTCGGCAGTTCGCCGTCCCCGTAGCCGAGCTGCTCCTTCCAGCGCGGCGACAGCCATAGCTCGCCGGTGTCGGCGCTCCAGTCCCAGAGTGCGTCCGAGGTGCTTTCCAGCGCCAGTTCCAGAAGCTCGGACTTGCGGCGCAGGTTCTGCTCCGCCGCCACGCGCTCGCTGACGTCGGTCATGGTTCCGTAGGCGCCGACAGGCGTTCCGACTTCGTCGCACAGGCGGTCCGCGTGGACCTGGAACCAGAGAATCCGCCCGTCCCGTGCCCGGTACCGCGTTTCATGGCGGCTCGTCGCCTTCACCCCCTGCATCAGCCCATGCAGATGGAGACGGCAGGCATCCCGATCCTCCTCCAGCACGAAATCGAAGAAGGGACGGCCGAGGCTGTCTTGCCGGGCGTAACCCGTGATGCGTTCCCAGGCCGGATTCAGGTAGGTCCAGCGGCCCTCGGCATCGACCGTGCAGACGATCCCGTGGTGCTGCTCGACGAGGGTCCGGAAGAAGGCGGGGTCGGTCATGGGCCATGCCGGCGGGAGGGTATGGACGGCCTAACGGCCAAGCTTTGACGGTTCTATCCCGAGCGAGGCCAGGGCCGCACGCAGTTCTTCGATCTCGAAGGGCTTTTGAAGGAACAGGTCGGGGCCGGGCTCCTCCGGCGTGTCCGGCGCGCCTCCCGTGACGCGCGAGCCGCCGGACATGGCGATGACTCGCACGCCGCCGGCCTCCCGCCGAATCCGGGCAATCGCCGCCGCCCCGCTGATGCGCGGCATAAAGAGATCGACCAGCGCCAGCCGGATCCCCGCCGGCAGTTCCTCTAGCGCCGCGAACGCACCGTCGTCCAGCGCCAGCACGCCATAGCCGAGCCGCGTCAGCACGGCGCGCAAGGTCCGGCGGACCGCGGCGTCATCCTCGACGATCAGGATTTCCGGCGGCATGGGAACAGGCACCTCTGTGGTCGGTGGTCCAGCACGGACTGGAACAACAAATACAGTATTTTTGTGCCCTACCGAATAACATATTGGGGTATTCATACTAAAAATGTCCGGCCTTCGCCGCTCACCGCCCAACGGGCTCAGAGATTACTGGCCACAACGAACAAGAACGCACCGCGCCGACGCCAGCAGCTTGCCGCCCCCGCTGGCATGAACCACGCGATTTGAAGAATTGCTGATTTCACATGCCATTTGGCTGGGCGCGGCCCGCACACGCGGGCTGAAGCCCAAAGAAACTCCAGAAGGCAGCCAAGCCGGCAATCGAAGAGGAGGCGGGAAACTGCGCTTCGCGATCCCTAGGGACCTGCGCGCACTACGCTCTAAACATTTTTAAAAAGGGAGAATGGTGCCCAGGGACGGAGTCGAACCGCCGACACGGGGATTTTCAGTCCCCTGCTCTACCAACTGAGCTACCTGGGCGCCGGCGCTGCGGAGGAGGTGGGCGGTTCGCCCGGTGCAGCGCGGTGTGGGCGTGCTTATAGGCAAAAGCCGGGGGGCTGTCCAGCCTGAAAACGCATTTTTTGTGTCAGCCCCGTCAGAATTTTTCCGCCGTCGGAAAGCCCGGATTCCGGGCTCTGTTCCGGCGGCGGAACGGCTCGCGCGGAGCCCGCTCTTCCCGTCAATCCTCCTCGTCCGGGCGCGCGATGCCGGGGGCGGGCTCCGGTGTCTCGACACGGTAGACCTCGCCCAGCCAGCGCGACAGGTCCACGTCGGCGCAACGCTTGGAGCAGAAGGGGCGCAGGTCGGGGCTGGCGGGGCGGCTGCAGATCGGGCAGCGGGCGCCTGCCGGGTGGGTGTGCTTGGTCGTTTCGGTCATGGCGTGATTTTCGCGTCGTGGGCTTCGGGTGCTTCGGCGGCCGGCGCCAGCAGGTCGGCCAGCGCCGTGCCGCGCCGGGCGCGCGTCATCTCGACGAGCCCCAGCTTGGACATCCCGTATACTTGGGTCTGGGCGGGGTCATTCTCCACCGCCGCCGACAGGGCCATCAGCACGCGTTCGGATTCGCCCCGCGCGCGCATGTTCACGAAATCCACCACGACGATGCCGCCGACGTTGCGCAGGCGGAGCTGGCGGGCGATCTCGGGTGCCGCTTCCAGGTTGGCGTCCAATGGGTTTCCGCGCTCGCCCGCGTTGACGTCCACCACGGTCAGCGCCTCGGTGCGCTCGATCACCAGGGAGCCGCCGGCGGACAGCGGCACGCGCGTGCCCAGCAGACGGTCGATCTCCGCGTCGAGGTCGCGCAGGTCGAACAGGCGCGGCGGCCCGTCGTGCAGGACCAAGCGGCCGGCGAGGTCCGGCGCGTTCTCCCCGCACCAGCCCTCCAGGTCGCGGAGCAGCTCCTTGCCGTCCACGAGGATGCGGGCCGGGTTCGCGGCGCCATGTTCGATCAGTGCGCGGCGCGTGGCGTCGGGACCGGCCAGCAGCAGCGCGGGCGCTGGGGCGGACTCGGAAAGGGCGTGCAGCTTCCGCCAGGTCATCCGCAGTGCGTCGGCTTCCGCCGCGAGTTGATCGTCGGACGCGTCGGCGGCGCCCGCCCGCACGATCCAGCCCTGCCCGACCGTGACCGCCTGGACGCGCCGCGCCAACTCCGCCCGCGCCGGGCCGCTGCCCAGCCGCTTGGACACGGCGACGTTGTGGCCCAGGGGCGCGTGGACCAAGACGCGCCCGGGCAGGGTCACGTCCATGGTGAGGGACGGTCCCTTGGCCCCCACCGCGTCGGCCTTGACCTGCACGATCACGCTCTGGCCCGTGCGCAGCACGGTGCCGATCCGCTCCACCCGGCCCTTCGGCCCGCGCGCGTCGCCGGCGATCAGCAGGCCGGACTTGCCGGTGCCCAGATCGATGAAGGCGCCGTCCAGCCCCGTGGCGATGCGCTCCACCCGGCCCAGGAAGACCGAGCCGAGCAGCGACGGCCGGCCGGCGTTGTCGATGTACAGGTCGGTCAGCCGCCCGCCGGTCAGCACGGCGGCGCGGGTGAAGGGGCCGTCCCGGTCGACCAGGATTTCCGTATCGGCACCGGCCCGGCCCGGCCGGGACGCCGTGCCCATGGCAGGGGTCTTCATGGCAGGGGATAGCCGGCGCCGCGCAGCAGCGCGGACAGCTCGAACAGCGGCAGCCCGACGACGTTGCTGTAGGAGCCGCCGATGTAGCGGATCAGCCCGGCCGCCCGCCCCTGGATGGCGTAGCCGCCGGCCTTGCCCTGCCATTCGCCGGACGCGATGTAGGAGTCGATCTCCGCCCTCGCCAGCACCTTGAAGGTGAC
The DNA here is from genome assembly GCF_017356015.1 of Azospirillum sp. SYSU D00513. GTDB lineage: Bacteria > Pseudomonadota > Alphaproteobacteria > Azospirillales > Azospirillaceae > Azospirillum. The sequence continues at coordinate 145,746 of NZ_JAFIQV010000004.1, read as the reverse complement.
GTCGGTGCGCACGGTGCGCTCCAGCCGGCGCGGCGCCTCTCCGGCCGCGCCCGGGACCAGCAGCACCATGCCGCCGAACACGCGGTGGCGGCGGCCCGACAGCAGCTCCAGGCACTCGCGTGCCTGCGCCTCCGTCTCCGCCTTGGGCAGGATGCGCCGGCCGCAGGCGACCACCGTGTCGGCGGCCAGCACCAAGGCACCATCCTGCCGCGCCGCGACGGCGGCGGCCTTCTCCCCCGCCAAACGCAACGCGTGCAGGTTCGGCAGTTCGGCGGGGCGGGGCGTCTCGTCGATGTCGGCGGGATCGACGGCGTCCGGCACGATGCCGATCTGCCGCAGGAGGTCGAGCCGGCGCGGCGAAGCCGACGCCAGCACGAGGCGAGGCGCCACGGGACTGTTCATGAGCGGTCTGGTCTCTCAAGGATGCCGGTGATGATCGCGATGCGCCGCACGGCGCATGCGCGGCGAAACCTGACCATCCCCGCCCCCGCGGTCAAGGGCCTAACGGGCTCCGGGCCTAACCGGCTCCGCCTGCGCGGCTCAGTTCGCCGTAACGCCCCCATCCCCGTCCAGGATCCCATCCGGAACCCCATTCAGGCGGTCGCCGAGTGCGGCCGCGCGGAAGGCGCTGAACGGCGACGGCGCGCCGTCGAGCGTCTGCTTCGGCTGCATCGCCTGGCCGATGGCGGCGAACATGTCCTTCTGGTCCTGGTCCATCCGGCGGGTCAGCCGGGCAACCGTCTCCGCGGCGCTCAAGGCCCGGCCGGTCGCGCGGTCGTGGAACAGGTTGTGGTTCGACTTGGCCGCCGCCGGCAGGAGCGAGGCCGCGCTGGCACCCGGCGTCGTCTCGGCGGCGCGGATCAGCTTCGCCGCGCCGCCCGCCCCCATCACATAGGCGATGCGGCTTTCCGTCTCGGTCACCGGCCGCTTCAGCCGCTTCTCCAGCCGCTCGCGCCCTTCCGCCAGATACCGCGCGGCCATGCCCGCCGACACGTCGATGTCCTGGCGCAGTTCCAGGATCTTGCGGCGCACCGCCGGATCCTTCACCGAGGGGATGCCGTTGCGGCTCTGGATCTGGCCGGCCAGCTCGGCATGGCCGTAGGCGGCGCCATGGCGGCGGAACAGGTCCAGCCAGGTGCGTTCCAGGAACTGGAAGGCACCGGTCGCCGAACTGCTGCGGTTGCGCGCCGCCGGATTCAGGCCGCTTTCCTGCGAGGCCTGGGCCAGGATCGCCGCGTAGCTGTGGCCGGACAGCCCCGCCACCCGCTGCGAAGCGAGCACGAGCCGCTCCGCGTGGCCGGAAGCGTCGGATTTCAGGGCGGCGAGCGCGGGCGTGGAGGGCAAGCCGGCGGGGGGAGCCTCCGGTTTGCGGCCGGGCAGCGGGACCTCGCTCCCGTCCGCGAGCAGCATCGGTGCCGCCGGCTTGCGGCCCGGAAGGGGAACCAGCGTGCCGTCGGCGAGCCGCATCGGCGGCTCCGGCTTGCGCGCGGGCGGAGGGGGTGCGGTCTGACCGTTCTCCAGCCGGCCCACCGGAACGGGCCTGGCCTGGGCGAGGAGATCCCGGAAGGCGGAGGCGTCCGCGTTCCCGCCCGGAGCGGCGCCGGGGCCGGGGCCGGACGGCGCCGCCGGTGGCTCCGGCTTGCGCAGGGGCACGGTAACGGACGAGGACTGCACACCCTTCATGGTCACCTGCCGGCACCGCGGAACGAACGAAGGTGCTTTGTAGCACGCATAGGTTAAATTTGCTTAATGGGCTCTAAAATCACACGACCCGCGACGGCGGTCACATATCGGCGCCGTCACACCGTCGGCCCGCGCGACAGCGGGAAGCGTTCCTTGATGCGGTTCATCAGCCCGTCGCGCACCTGCCGGTAGGCGTCCAGCATGACGTCGCGGCTGCCGTCGATGATGGTCGGGTCGAAGGTGTTCCAGAACTCGACCTCGCAGGCCATGGTGCGGGTCATCTCGATGGCTCTGTGCTGGGCTTCCGGCGACAGGGAGATGATCAGGTCGTAGCTGGTGTCCTCCAGGTCGGCGAAGGTCTTGCAGCGGTGGCGGGTCAGGTCGATGCCGATCTCCTCCATCACCGCGACGGCGAAGCCGTCCACCTCGTCGCCCTCGCGCACGCCGACCGAATCCACATAAACCGTCCGCCCGTGGAAATGCTTCATGATCGACTCCGCCATGGGCGAGCGGATCATGTTGTGCGTGCAGGCGAAGAGCACGCTCGTCACGGGGAGCGGCTGGATCACCGGGGACATGCGCCGGCCGGACCCGTCAGCCGCGGATGTGAAGGACGCAGAGCAGCGTGAACAGCCGGCGCGCGGTCTGAAGATCCATTTCGATCTTGCCGGCCAGCCGTTCCCGCAGCATCTCCGACCCTTCGTTGTGCAGGCCGCGCCGTCCCATGTCGATGGCCTCGATCTGGGACGGGGAGGCGCGCCGGATGGCGTTGTAGTAACTCTCGCAGATCAGGAAATAATCCCGCACCACCGACCGGAAGCCGGTGATCGGCAGCGACACCTTGTCCAGCGGACTGCCGTCCTGCCGCCGGATGTCGAAGACGAGCCGGTTGTCCTCGATGGACAGGTGCAGATGGTAGGGCCCGTCATCGGCGAAGTCGCAGGGGCAGAACTCGTTGTCCTCCAGCAGGTCGAAGATCGCCACGGCGCGCTCGTGCTCGACCTCCGGCTTGCGCCGGACGACGGTCTTCTCGTCCAGGACGACATGCACGATGCGCTGCGACTCCTTCCTCATCAGGCGGCGTCTCCTCCGCCGATGCGGACGGCGACCGACAGGGCATGGGCGTCCAGCCCCTCCGCCCGCGCCAGCGTCACGGCGGCCGGGCCGATGGCCCGCAGGCTTTCCACGTCGCAGGCGACGAAGGTCGTCCGCTTCATGAAGTCCAGGACGTTCAGGCCGGAAGAGAATCGCGCGCTGCGCGCCGTCGGCAGCACATGGTTCGGCCCGGCGACATAATCGCCGATGGCCTCCGGCGTGAAGCGGCCGAGGAAGATGGCACCCGCGTTGCGCACCCGCGCGGCCAGGGCGTCGGGATCGTCCACGGCCAGTTCCAGATGCTCCGGCGCCAGCCGGTCGATCAGCGCCGGGGCGTCCGCCATCAGGTCGCGGACCAGGATGACCGCGCCGTGCTCGCGCCAGCTTTCCCCGGCGATCGCGCTGCGGGGAAGCGTTTCCAGATGCTTGTCCACGGCGGCCGACACGGCGTCGGCGAAGCCGGCGTCGTCGGTGATCAGGATCGACTGGGCCGAGCTGTCGTGTTCCGCCTGGCTCAGCAGGTCGATGGCGATCCAGGACGGGTCGTTGTTCCGGTCGGCGACAACCAGGATCTCCGACGGGCCGGCGATGCTGTCGATGCCGACCGTGCCGTAGACCTGCCGCTTGGCCGCGGCGACGAAGGCGTTGCCGGGGCCGACGATCTTGTCCACGGGCCGGATCGTCGCCGTGCCGTAGGCGAGTGCCGCGACCGCCTGCGCGCCGCCGACGCGGTAGATCTCGGTGATGCCGGCGCGCCGGGCGGCCGCCAGCACCAGCGGGTTGATCGCCCCGTCGGGGGTGGGCACGACCATGACGATCCGCTCGACCCCGGCCACCTTGGCCGGCATCGCGTTCATCAGCACCGAGCTGGGATAGGCCGCCGTGCCGCCGGGCACATAGAGGCCCGCGGCGCCGACCGCCGTCCAGCGCGCGCCGAGCCGCACGCCCTGGGCGTCGCGGTAATCCATCACGTCCGGCACCTGGCGGCGGTGGAAGTCCTCGATCCGCTCGGCGGCGAGGTTCAAGGCGGCGAGCTGGTCGGCGGGGCATTTCGCCAGAGCCGCCTCGACCTCCTCGTCCCGGATGCGCAGCGTGTCCGCGGTCAGGGTCTGGCGGTCCCAGCGGGCTGTGTACTCGATCAGCGCCTCGTCCCCGCGCAGCCGCACGTTGGACAGAACCTCGGCGACCAGCGCCTGGACGTCCTCGCTGACCTCCCGCTTGGAGTGGAGAAGCCGGTCGAACGCCTGTTCGAAGCGGGGGTCCTGGACATCAAGCCTGACGGGCATTCACGGCCTCCCGGAAACGGTCGATCCAGAGGGAAATTTCCTCGGGCCGCGTCTTGAAGGCGGCCCGGTTCACGATGAGGCGCGAGGTCACGTCGGCGATGTGCTCCACCTCGACCAGCCCGTTGGCCTTCAGGGTCGAGCCGGTGGAGACGAGATCGACGATGCGGCGGCACAGGCCCAGCGTCGGCGCCAGCTCCATGGCGCCGTTCAGCTTCACGCATTCCGCCTGCACGCCCCGCGCGGCGAAATGGCGCCTGGTCACCTCCGGGTATTTGGTGGCGACGCGGACGTGGCTCCAGCGCGACGGATCGTCGGTCTCGCCCATCTCGACCGGCTCGGCGACCGACAGGCGGCACTTGCCGATGCCCAGGTCGAGCGGGGCATAGATCTCCGGATAGTCGAATTCCATCAGCACGTCGTTGCCGGCGACGCCGAGATGCGCCGCGCCGAAGGCGACGAAGGTGGCCACGTCGAAGGAGCGCACCCGGATGATGCTCAGATTCGGGACGTTGGTCGCGAAGCGCAGGAGCCGGCTGTTCTCGTCGTCGAAGGCGGCCTCCGGCTCGATGCCGGCATGCTTCAGCAGCGGCCGCAGCTCCTTCAGGATGCGGCCCTTGGGCAAGGCGAGCACCAGGTTGTCGTCTCCCGGCGCGCCAAGGGCGCGGGTGTCGGCGGGCAAAACACTCTCCTCGGCTGATCCGCTGGGCGGATTGATACCACATTCCATGCCGCCGTCACGGTCTTACAGACGCGGGGACCCATGCGGCGCGCGGAAATCCGTCCTGCGCGGTGCCTCTTGCGCCGCAGTGCCCGGCGGCGCGCATGTCAGGGCGGCGCAGCTTCGGCTTGCCGCCGTCACGGGACCGGACCAATTTCGGCCCATGCAGAACACCCGATCCCCCGCCCCGGCGGCAAGCCCCATCGGCTTCGCCGAATTCGTCGCGCTGATGGCCCTGCTGATGGGAATCACGGCGCTGTCCATCGACATCATGCTGGTGGCACTGCCGGACATCGCGCAGAGCTACGCGGTGGCCGAGCCGAACCAGCGCCAGCTGCTCGTCACCGCCTACCTCGCCGGGTTCGCGGCGGGGCAGCCCTTCCACGGGCCGCTGTCGGACCGGTTCGGGCGCAAGCCGGTGCTGATCGCCGGCCTGCTGCTCTTCACGCTGGGCTCGCTGGCGGCGACGCTGGCGCCGAGCTACGAATGGCTTCTGACCGCGCGCGCCCTGCAGGGGCTGGGCGCCGCCGCCCCCCGCGTCGTCGCCATCGCCATCGTGCGCGACCGCTTCGCCGGGCGCGACATGGCGCGGGTCATGTCCTTCGTGATGATGGTGTTCATCATCGTGCCGGTGCTGGCCCCGCTGGTGGGCGAGGGCATCGTCCATGTCGGATCCTGGCCCTGGATCTTCGCCTTCCTGTTCCTGGCGGCGGTGGCGGCACTCGCCTGGGCCGCCCTGCGCCTGCCGGAGACACGGCCCAGGGAGAAGCGCACCCCGCTTTCCGGGCCGGCACTCGCCTCGGCCTTCGGCAAGGTCGCCACCACCCGCCAGGCGATCGGCTACACCATCGCCATGGGATTCATGTTCGGCGGGCTGATGGGCTACATCGGCAGCGCGCAGCAGGTCTTCGTGGACGTGTACGGGCTGGGAGCCCTGTTCCCGGTGGTGTTCGGCGGGATCGCGCTGGCGATGGCCGCCGCCTCGCTCACCAACGCGCGGCTGGTCGGCCGCATCGGGATGCGTCGGGTGTCGCACATGGCGCTGCTCGCCTATGTGCTGGCGGGCGCCCTGCTGGCCGGCATCGGCTTCGTCCAGGACCCGCCGCTCTGGGTGCTGGTGCTGTTCCTGGCCGCGCAGTTCTACTGCTTCGGCCTGATCGCGCCGAATTTCAACGCGCTCGCCATGGAGCCGCTGGGCGAGGTGGCGGGCATGGCATCCTCCTTCATCGGCTTCTACACGACGGCCGCCGGGGCCTTCTTCGGCTGGGTCGTCGGGCAGGCCTTCGACGGCACGACCCACCCGCTGACGCTGGGCTTCGTGGCCTTCGGGGTGCTGGCCCTCCTCACCGTCCTGAAGGTCGAGGGCGGCCGGCTGATGCTGTCCTCAGGCGGGCAGGAGGGTGTCCGGAAAGCCTGATTTCCCACGGCACCCGACGGTCCGGCCCGCCGGGAAGCCCCCTGCCCCACCCCTCTTTGCGGATATCCCCAGAGTCTGTGGGTAACTCTGTGGGCGAATCAGAGAGCAACCTGTTAGGGGTGGGGCAAATGCAACTGATCGACGGATTTGCCTAAATTTCGGGCACACACCGAGGGGCCGAAAAGCGCGGAACTCCTGCCCTTTCGGGCGTTGTGCAATGCCGATGAAACACAATGGCAACACGGCACGAGTCAAGGCCCCGGCTCATGCCGCTGTGCACAACTCGGTGCGGTGCGGCCTATCCGCACCGCTTTCGGGCCGGGAGCCTTACTCCGTAAGGGCTAGACCCTTCTTGTCCGATCCGGAAGGCTTGTCATTCAGCAGCCGTTAACCAATGGGGCCGCATTCTGCCGCCACGCATCCGATGCGGCAGATCCCCTCGCGGCAGAGCCCCATGACCCACGGCATTCCCACGATCCATCCTCCGGTGTTCCTCCGCACGCTGGCGCCCGAGCCGCTGGAGATCATGGAACGCAAGCTGCGGGGCCTTCCGCGCGTGGCGGTCTGGGCCGTGGCCACGGTGGCTCCCTGGCTGGTCATCTTCCAGCTCTCCAAGATGGTGTTCTGAGCGGCCCTGCGCTCCCCCATCCGTTCTTCGAAGGCTCCGTTCCGGGAACTCCACGGCGGCCATGCCGGTTGCCGTTGCGAAGACGGACATGAGGAGCCTTCCATGGCGAACGAAACCCACAAGGAACCGCAGCGCCCCGGCCGCACGCCGGGCGTGCGCGACACGGGCATAGACGAAAGCGTCGCCCGCCGGAACGGCGACCGGTCCCAGTCCGACGATGTGCGGACCGGGATCTCCGAACGGCTCCAGGCGCAGAAGGAAGGTCGCCACATCCCGGCGACCGATCCGGACGGCAAGCCCTATGGGCATGACTGGGACCCGGACAGCCATGAAAAGGGCCGGGCGCGGACCGGCGGCCCCGGCAACGAGATCTGAGCCACGACATCCGCCGGACGCCGTCCGACGATAGCAAAAAAGGCCACCGGGCGGCACGCCGCCGGGTGGCCTTTTTCATGCCGCGTCCAGCGATTCCAAGACCGGCCTCAGTCCGTCATGCGTTCGTCATTTTCAATTCACGCAATCTTCCGCAAACCTACCTTGTTCCGCCGGCCGCCGTCGAAGTAGAAAGGCGCCGCACGCCAAGGGAAGGACGCCGCCCCAGGAAGATGGCAAGCGGCCGATCCCAGAACAGCGACAACCCGTTTTTTGAAAACCCGCGCCCGGATGCCGCGGCCGGGGGAGTTTTGCCATGAGCCAGTCGAACGCCTTCGCCATCGAAGTCCAGGGACGCACCGCCGGCATCGTGGTCGCCGAGCGGGGCGGCTACACCTTCTTCGCGTCGGACTGGACCTTCCGGGATCTGGACCGCCGCGTCTTCCGCTACGTCGACCAGGCGGAGCGGGCGGCCCAACAGCTCCTGACCCGGCGGCCGGACACGCCGCGCCACTGACCGTACACGGGACGGGGCGGGCGGCGGATCGCCGTTCCGCCCCGCCTGCCGCCGTCAGGACTGGTCGGTCGTCCTGCTTCCGGACACGTCGCCCAGCCCCAGTGCGGCGATGTTCATGCCGCCCCCGCTGACGCTGCCGCTGCCCGTCGTGCTGCCGGCCGAGGTGGCGCCAGATGCAGCGCCACCGGACGCGCTGCCCTGCGTGCCGCCCGTCGTGCCGGCCCCCGTCATACCGGCCATCGCCGATGCGCCCGCGCCCGTCCCGGCGGAGCCTCCCTGCTGACGGTTCTCCTGACCGCCCACACGCAGGTTGTTCTGCACATGGCGGACGCCGGGCACCGATTCCGCGATGTCTTCCGCCCGGCGCTTGACCATGCGGTGATCGACGGTGCCGGTCAGCGTGACCTCACCCCCGGACACCGTGATATCGATGTCGGACGCATCCACATAGGCATCATCGGCGAGCCGGTCGCTGACATCCTCCCGGATGCGCTCGTCCGACCGGCTGTAGCCGCGCGGCCCGCGCCCGCGATGCTGGGCGGCGCGGCGCTCGTCCTCCCGGCGGTACTGGCCGGCATCGTCGAGCCCGAACCAGGAGGCGACCTCGTTGCCGGCCCGTTCGAGCCAGCCGCGGCCCTGGCCGGAACCGCGGGACTCGGAACCGCGATCCTCACGATGGCGGCCTTCGTGATGGCGGCCTTGGTGATGACGGTCATCCCTGTCGTGGGACCGGCCTTGCTCCCACCCGCGCCCGGACCGGTCCCCCTCGCCGAATCCGCCCGTCCGGCCCTCGCCGCGCGAACGGCCGAACACCCGTTCCTCGCCGAAACGGTGGTCGCCGTAGCGCTGGTCGTTCCGGCCGCCGTCAAAGCCACGGCCCTCCTCGAAACGGCCCTCATAGCCGCGGTTCTCATGGGAACGGCTGTCATAGGCCCTCGCGCCGTGCGAGCGGTCGCCATAGCCGCGCTCGTCACGATCCCGGCTGCCGTAGCCACGATTGGCGAAGTCGCGGTTGCCGTATTCACGCGAGCCGTAATCCCGGCCCATGCGCTCCTCCCGGCCGTATCCGGCCCCGCCCCGGCCGCCCACTCCGCTGGACCCGGTGCGTCCGGCATAGCCGCCGAAATCCTGGCCATAATCCATGTCGCGGCCAGCGCGCCAGAAATCCTGGTCGCCACGGTCCCGGCCCTGGTGGCCGCCCTGCCAGTCCGCCATGCGCCGCCCGCCGGCATCCTGCCCGCCGCGCTCGTCCTCGCGGTCATAGGCGCCACGCCCGTAATCGCCACGCCCGTAGCCTTCGGTGAAGGCGCCGTAGCCGCCGTAGGAGAAGCCGGGATCCTGCCCGCGCATGCGGTCGCCCGGTTCGCGCTCGTCGTACCCTTCATGCTGCTGATACCGGGGGCTGCCGCCCTCGCCGGACCGGCGGTCCCGGTCCCGCCAGTCTCGGAATTCGTTCCTCCGGCGGTTCTCGTAATCGGCCATGGTTGGGACTCCTGGTCGTTGTTGGCGCCGCCGCGCGCTGGATTTCCCACAAAGGGCTCCGTACGGAGGCCCCTTCCGGCGGCATTGCCAAGGCAAACAGGAGGCAGAGGCGGAGTTCACGGCTTCCGCCGCGCGATACCCCATATTCGGATTTCGGGCGGCTCCGTCACGGAACGCGTGGATGGGCCGGGATCCATCGAGGGCTGGCCGTTATGGAACTCGCCGTCCGGCCAAGCCTCGGCCCGACCGGACGGCGTTGCGCTCAGCGTCGCCCCATCACCCCTTCAGCGCCGCGAAGCGCGCCAGGATGGCGGCGTGGGAGCGGATGCCGTTGTGGAGGCACTTCAGTTCGAACTTCTCGTTGGGGGAGTGGATGCGGTCGTCCTCCAGCCCGAAGCCGACGAAGATGGAATCGAAGCCCAGCGCCTCGCGGATGTAGCCGCCGACGGGGATCGAGCCGCCCATGCCGATCAGCACCGGCTTGTTGGTGTAGACCTCGCCCAGCCCGTCCAGCGCGGCGCGCAGGTAGGGGCTGTCGGTCGGCACCTGGATGCCGGGGGAGGCGCCGAAGGTCTGGATCTCCCAGCGGGCGTCGGGCGGGGTGTGCGCGTCGAGGAAGGCCTTGAGCCCGGCCAGGACCTTCTGCGGGTCCTGGGCCGGCACGAGGCGGCAGGACAGCTTGGCCGAGGCCTTGGCGGCGATGACGGTCTTGGCGCCGGCGCCAGTGTAGCCGCCCCAGATGCCGTTGATGTCGCAGGTTGGCCGCACCCACAGCCGCTCCGGCGCGCTGCGCCCGGCCTCGCCGGTCGGGGTCTTCAGCCCGACGCCGGCAAGGAAGGCGGCCTCGTCGAAGCCCAGCGTCTCCCACATGGCCTTCTCCTCCGCCGTGGCCTCGGCCACGTCGTCGTAGAAGCCGGGGATCTGGACGCGTCCCTGATCGTCGTGGAGCTGGCCGAGGATGCGGGTCAGCGCGTTGATCGGGTTCAGCACCGCCCCGCCGAACAGGCCTGAATGCAGGTCGTGGCTGGGGCCGTGCAGGGTCACCTCGGCGTAGAGCAGGCCGCGCAGCCGGGTGGTGATGGCCGGCGTGTCGATGTTCCAGCTGTTGGTGTCGGTGATAACGCAGACATCGGCCTTCAGCTCGTCGGCGTTGGCCTTCAGGAAGGACAGCAGGCTCGGGCTGCCCGTCTCCTCCTCGCCCTCCAGCAGGACGGTCACGCGGATCGGGAGCGTGCCGTGGACGGCGTGCCAGGCGCGGAAGGCCTCCAGGAAGGTCATGACCTGGCCCTTGTCGTCCACGGCGCCGCGCGCCACGATCCGGCGGCCATGCTCGGCCTCGACGATGGCCGGCTCGAAGGGCGGGCTGTTCCACAGCTCCAGCGGCTCGGCCGGCTGGACGTCGAAATGGCCGTAATAGAGCACGTGCGGGACGTCGTCCCCGCCGGGGCCGGGGTGATGGGCGACGACGGCCGGCTGCGTCCCCGTCTCCCGCACCGAGGCGGTGAAGCCGAGCGCGCTCAGCTCGCCCACCAGCCAGTCGGCGGCGCGGCGCACGTCCTTGGCGTAGGCCGGGTCGGTGCTGACGCTCGGGATGCGCAGCAGCTCGCACAGGCGGGAGACCGACTCCTCGAAGCGGCTGTCCACTTCCTGGAGGACGGGATCTACGGAAAAAGCGCTGCTCATGGCGGCAAGCCTTCATGCACTTGGAATCGGGTGCGGCATTTAACCCCAGCGCAACGACCGCGCCAACCCGCCCCGTGCGTCAGCAGGCCTGACCGAATGGAGGGTTGCGCGCCGGCCCGCAAGGATGGAGGCTGCCGGCCCAAGAAAGCCCCTACAGCAGCCCACTATAGCAGACATCGGGAGATGACCATGGCAGGACAGTCCGCCGGCGACTGGCTCGAACTGACCGCGACGGACGGTCACGGGCTCGCCGCCTACCAGACCGGCCCGCGGGAGGGCGCGCGCGGCGCGCTGGTGATCGTGCAGGAGATCTTCGGGGTCAACAGCCACATCCGCGGGGTGTGCGACGCCTACGCCGCCGAGGGCTTCCGGGTCATCGCGCCCGCGCTGTTCGACCGCGTCGAGCGCAAGCTCGAGCTGGGCTACGGCGACGACGGCGTGAAGCGGGGCATCGCGCTGAAGCAGGCGATCCCCGACGAACAGGCCCTTCTCGACATCGCCGCCGCCCTGGATGCGCTGGGCGGGGCCGGCGAGGCGGCGGTGATGGGTTATTGCTGGGGCGGCTCGCTAGCCTGGCGGGCGGCGTCGGCGCTGCGCCCACGCGCCGCCATCGGCTATTACGGCGGCGGCATCGGCCAGCATCTGGATGAGGCGCCGGGCTGCCCGACCCTGCTGCATTTCGGCGAGAAGGACCACGCGATCCCGCTGTCGGTGGCGGAAGGCGTGCGCGCCCGCCATCCGTCCGTCCCCTGTCACATCTACCCGGCCGGCCACGGGTTCAACTGCGACGAACGCGGCAGCTATGACGCGGAGAGCGCGCGGATCGCCAGGGAGCGTACGCTGGGCTTCCTGCGGGCGGTGTTCTGATACGACTTTCATGAAGTCCTGACCTGTGGTCAGGACTTCCGCGCCCGGCGTGGGAGGGACAAAAGACAAGCCGGGTGCCGGTGACCGGCACCCTCTCTCCAGCATCACTCCGCCGCTTCGCCCCACTGGGCCTGGGCGCTCTCCTGCCAGCGCGGGGAGATGGCGTAGCCGTACTGTTTGGGCAGCGGCACCTCGACGCCCAGTTCGCGGGCGGCGCGCTGAGGCCAGCGCGGGTCCTCCAGGAACTTGCGGGCCAGGGCCACGAGGTCGGCGGCCCCTTCCTGGAGCACACGCTCCGCGTCCGCCGGGTTGGTCAGCAGTCCGACGGTGATCACGGGGATCGAGACGGCGGCTCGGATGCGCCGCGCGAAGCCGACCTGATAACCGGGCGCTATGGGAATGCGCGCGTGCGGGACGAGGCCGCCGCCCGACACGTGGATGTAGGCCGCACCCCGCGCCTCCAGCTCGCGGGAGAAGGCGATCGCCTCCTCCACCGACCAGCCGCCCTCGGCGAAGTCCGTGGCCGACAGCCGCACCCCGACCGGAACGGAGGCCGGTGCGGCGGCGCGCATCGCCTCGAACACCTCCAGCGGATAGCGCATCCGGTTTTCCAGGCTGCCGCCATATCGGTCCTCGCGCCGGTTCGACAGCGGGGAGAGGAACTGGTGCATCAGGTAGCCGTGCGCGGCGTGCATCTCGATCACCGCGAAGCCGGCGCGGACGGCGCGCCGGGTGGCCTCGGCGAAGTCTTCGCGCGTGCGGGCGAGCCCCTCCGCGTCGAGTGCCGACGGGGTGCCGTACCCGTCGGCGAAGGGCACGGCCGAGGCCGACACCGTGGGCCAGGCGCCTTCCTCCACCGAGGCCGGCCCGCCGCCGACCCAGGGTGCCCGTGTTGCGGCCTTGCGCCCGGCATGGGCGAGCTGGATGCCGATCGAGCCGACGCCGTTCTCCTTGTGGAACGCGACGATGCGGGCGAAGGCCTTTTCCTGCTCGTCGTTCCAGAGGCCGGTATCATGCGGGGTGATGCGGCCTTCCGCGTTCACGCCGGTCGCCTCGACCAGGGTCAGCCCGGCCCCGCCCAACGCGAACTGGCCGAGATGAACCATGTGCCAGTCGTTCGGCACGCCGTTCACGGCGCTGTACTGGCACATCGGCCCCACGACGATCCGGTTCGGCAGCTCGACGCCGCCCAGGGTGAAAGGCTGGAACAACTTGATATCGGATGCGGTCATCGTCTCGTCCCTGAAGGTCGCCTGAAAAGCGGCGGAATGCGCGGGGACAGCCGCCCGGCAGCGGATCCGCTGCCAAGCGCGCCCGGCTTTCCCGACGAGATGATATGGAATGGCCGCCGCGCATTGCACCGGGCCGGCGGGCGGAGGGGCGCCATGCGCCTCCTGCAACGCTCAAGCCCGCGCTGAGCGGTGACCCTTCTTTAGACGTCAGGGGCGCAGCATCGTCGCCCCGTACCAGTGGCCGCCCTGCATGCCGCCCTCGGCGGTGACCAGGGCACCCGGGCCGTCCTGGGTGCCCCGGCGGAACTGGCCGGCGTGCCGGCTTCCGCCGCGCTGGATCAGCTCCCCGTAGCCGCTGGGCAGCCGGTCCACGACCATCCCGGCGTAGCGGTCGCCGTTGGTGAAGGTCAGCTCCCCGTAACCCTCAACCCGGCCGCGCTTGATCTCGCCGGCGTAGGTCACGCCGTTGGCGAAGTGATAGACGCCGTTGCCCTGCGGCAGGCCGCCCTGGAAGCCGCCCTCGTAGCGGTCCCCGTTGCCGAAGGCCAGCACGCCGTTGCCGGTCATGGTGTCGTTGCGCCACTCGCCCTCATAGACCTGCCCGTTGGCGAAGCGGTAGACGCCGACTCCGTTCTTCGCGAGATAGCCGCGGCTGCTGTTCCCGTCCACGACGGCCCAGCCTCCCGCATAGACGTCCCCGTTCGGGAAACGGTGGACGCTGTTCTGCGACCCGCCGCGCTGGGCCTCGTCGGCGGCGCGGCGCGCCTCGGCCTGCGCCTGCCGGGCGCGGGTCTGCGCCTGGCGGGCGATGCCGGCGGCGCTGCTCGGGCCGGACGCCGCGCGGGCGGCGGCGTCGCGGGCGGAGGCGACCGCCTGCTGGACCGGCGGCGCGAGGGTCAGCGGGGCGGCCCCGGTGGCCGGTAGCATGGCGTCGCTGCCGTCCGGCAGCGCGGCGACCTCGACCGAGCTGCTGGAGCCGGACAGCGCGCCCTGGAGCGCGTCCGGCGGAAGGTCGTTGCGCGCCACCGGGAAGGACGGCGCGCCGGACGGTGACGGCGCCTCGTCCCAATAGGAGGAGAGGGCCGCGGCGGTGACGAAGCCCTCCGTCCCGAAACGGTCGCGGATGCGCAGCCAGTTGCCCTCCGGCACGGACTCCACCACCGTCACCATCATGCCGGGGTCCAGCATGCGCAGGCCGCGCGCGCCCAGCACCGGCAGCGCGAACATCGTCGTCTCCCGCAGGACCGTGTAAACCCCCGGCGCGGTCGCCGGCCGCGCCTCCGCGGCGGGCGCCTGGGCCTCGGGCTCCTCGGGCCTCGTCGGCGCCTGGGCGACCGGAACCTCCTCGGCGGAAGGAGGAGCGGCGGGTGGTGCCGGCGGGGCGAGGTTGGCCGCGGTGGCGTAGCCGGTCGTTCCCCGGTGCTCCACGCGCAGCCAATCGGCACCCCTCACCCGTCCGGTGGCGGTGACCTCATGTCCGCCTCGCATGACGCGCAGCACGGAGTAGCTGGTGTCCGGACCGGAACGCAGGTTGGTGTCCCGCGTCACCCGCATGGGCTCGTCCATGGGGTCAAGCTGGATCTCCGGCCGCGCCGGGGCGGCAGTGCCTTCCTCCGGCGAGGCGGCGGCAAGGGCGGCCGGATCGGCGTCGGCCGGCACCAGAACCAGTTCGCCCTCCAGACGGTCGCGCAGCCAGGGATGCTGCTGACCGCCGGTCCGCTCCATGACGATGCGGGCCGTTTCGCCGAGGATCTCGTGGAAGTTGGCCCCCGGTTGGAGCATGCGCTCCGCGAGCGCGCCGGCGAAGGGGCCGGGCTTGTCCCCGGACACCGCCCTCGGCGCCACCCCAGGGCGGTGGGAGTAGACGACGAACATCCGGTCGAGCGTCACCGGCTCGTCCAGGACCGGGCGGACCGACCGGTTGCTCGGGCCCATCGAGGCGGCCAGCTTGTCGGCCAGCGGGTTGGCGGCGACGGGATCGAGCACCACCACGCTCTTGCGCCCGGTGGCGTTCACGTCCTGGAGGATGCGGTCGAGGTCCAGCGTGTCGAAGGCGATGTCGCCTTCCTTGGCGAGCTTCGCGTCGACCGGAATCAGGTAGCCCTTGCCCGACAGGCTAAGCGCCAAACCGGAATAATAGAGAAAGCCGAGTTCGGCGCCGTCCAAGGATTCCTGGAAGCGGTTCAGGGCCGCCACGGTGCCGCGATGGTCGAGGTTGCGGGCGACGGTCACCTCGAAGCCGGCGCGGCGCAGGGCATCGGCCACGGCGTTCGCGTTGGCGGCCACCGTCGGAACGGTTCCGCCCTGCTGGTACTGCGCGTTGCCGAGCACCAGCGCGACGCGCCGCTCGGCGGCCTGCGCCCCGGCGCCGGTTCCCGGCATCGCGCCGCTCCACAGCCCAACGATCAGCAGCAGGGCCGGAACGGCCCGTCGGCAGCGCAACAACACGGCCCACCCCTCATTCCAGATCCACACGCGGTTCCTCTCCGGGCCATCCTCGAAGAGCCAGACGCCGCTCGAGGCGCCGGTGGTCCGCCGCGTACGGTCTTGAACGCACGAACGGCCCGCCTTGCTCCATGGCGGCCCCCGCTTTTGCCCTCATCCTGGCGAGCTAAACGGTCCGTACAGGCTCATCCGTACGGGCGAACCCGCGCCGGGCGGCCTATGACCCGGGCGGCAAGGGCGGCACGGGCGGACAATGGCCGCCTTTCAGTAGAGGTCGCGGGCCACCCGGAAGCCGTCCGCGAGGTAGCGCACCCCGGCATCGTAGCCGATGCGGGTCGTCACCGTGATCTTGCCCGGCTCGTCCCGCCAGGAGCCGCCGCGCAGCACCCGCTTGCGGCAGTCGCCCCGGTTCCAGGCGGAACCGTCGTCGGGAGCGCCCTTGTAGGAGGGGTTCCAGCAGTCGGCGACCCATTCCGCCACCCCGCCGGACATGTCGTGCAACCCGAAGCCGTTCGGCTCGTACCGCCCGACGGCGACCGGCCCGACCTGGTCCGGCGCGCCCCCGCAGCCCCGGCAATTGGCGAGCTGCATGTCCGGCCGCAGGCTGTCGCCCCAGGCATAGGCGGCGTTGCCGCCGCCGCGCGCGGCGTATTCCCATTCGGCCTCGGTCGGCAGCCGGTAGCGGTGGCCGGTCTTGCGGGTGAGCCAGGCCGCGTAGGCGACGGCGTCGTCCCAGCTCACGTTGTAGACGGGGGTGTTGTCGGCGGCGTTGGTCATGCGCGGCATGGACAGGCAGCCGCCGCTCTCCACGCAGGCGCGGAACTCGCCGACCGTCACCTCGTAGACGCCGATGGCGAAGGGACGGCGCAGGCTCACCCGGTGGACTGGGCGCTCGGTCGGGTCGCCGCCCCGGTCGGCGCCCATGTTGTAGCTGCCGGCGGCGATGCGCACCATGGTCGGGCAGTCCGGGCAGTCCTGGAAGCTCTTGCCGGCGCCGTGCGAGCGCGGGCGCGAGATCTCGACCGG
This sequence comes from Azospirillum sp. SYSU D00513, assembly GCF_017356015.1. Lineage (GTDB taxonomy): Bacteria > Pseudomonadota > Alphaproteobacteria > Azospirillales > Azospirillaceae > Azospirillum. The sequence continues at coordinate 129,295 of NZ_JAFIQV010000004.1, read as the reverse complement.
CTCCGCCATGGCCAGCCGCTGCCGGTCGCCGAGGCCGGCGGGCCGCAGCGCCGGGCCGGGCAGGAAGCCCTGCACCTCGCCGGACGGTCCCGCCGCCGACACGCGGTACCAGTCCGCGTCGGTGACCCGGCCCAGCACGCGCACATGGCTGCCGCGCTCCACCTGGCCGACCGCCTCCGACCGGTTGTCCGGCCCGGCGCGCAAGGGCGCGCGGGCGACGGCCACATAGACCCCCTCCCCCGTCGGTTCCACCTTCAGCTCCACCGGTGCCCGCTGGGGCGGGACGTCGGCGCCCGATCCGTCGGACGCCATGCCGGTCGCACCGGCGTTCATGGCGACGCGGGGCGAGGCAGCCTTGAGCTGCCTGAGGCGGTCGCGGGCGAGCCCGGCGAAGGGGCCGGCCTCGAACAGGTTCATGAAGGCTTCGACCTGCTCGGCGTCCTCGCTGTCGCGCACGCGGCGCCAGAGCGCTTCCTCCAGGTCGGCGGCGGGCGGGGGCGCGCCGGCGGCCTCCACCTCCAGCACGATGCTGGCGGTGGCGCGGCCGCCGCGGCCGTCCTCGGCCAGCACGCTGAACAGCCCCGCGCGCCCGGCCGGCGCCTGCTCGGCGTCGTAGCTGAGGCTCGAGAGCTGCTCGGCGGTCAGCCGGTCGCCCGGCTTGATGGACCGGACGCCGTCGCGGATGCGGCCGCGCTCGGGGACGGCGTTGACCGTGAAGGTCAGCGTGTCGCCGTCGGGATCGGTCGGCACGTCGAAATGCAGCGGATTCACCACCGTGCGCACCGTCCGCTCCGCCGCGACGACCGGCGGCCGGTTGCTCGGCTTGATCAGCACGGGCACGGCGGCGCGCGCCACCCCGCCCCGCCCGTCCATGACCGCGAACTCGAAGCTGCCGCCGTCGCCGAGATGGGACGCGTCCGGCTTGAAGGTCGTGCCGGCGAGCTGGTCGGCGGTCAGGTAGTCGCCGATCAGCACGACGCGGTCGCTGATCCGCACCGCACCCCCGCGCGGCAGGCCGGTGACCTGGGCGAAGAGCTGGTCGCGGTCGGGGTCGGTGGGGCGCGCGATGCCGAAGGATTCGGTGCCGCCCCGGTCGAAGACCTCCAGCGGCTTGATGTCGCCGAGCTGGGGCGGACGGTTCTCCGGCAGCGGGTTGAAGTAGAAGGGGGCCGCTCCGAGCGAGCCGTAGATGTAGGGCTCCTGGCGGCCGGAGGTCGCCTGGAGCACGTCGTCGCGCACGCGGCGGAAGAACAGGCTCAGCTCCAGGCCGGGCACCTCGAAATGCCTCAGCAGCGAGGCGGTGTAGGGGCTGTTGCCGTTGGCGCCGTCCTCCGCCACCGCGTCGGCCCGCGTCGCCATGGCGACCAGCGTGTCGCTGGGCGTGTCCTCGATCCGGGTGAAGCCGGAATGGACGTCCGACTGCTCGGTGCCGGAGCGGACGAGCCGGTCGGCGAAGGGGTTGTTGCGGCAGGCGTCGAGGATGAGGATGCCGAGCTTGCGCGCCTGCGCCAGCTCGCCGAGCGGCAGGTTGAGCGGCAGCGCCTCGTAGACGAGGTCGCGCTCGCGCTCCAGCCGCGCGTCCGACGGCAGGATGTAGTTGGTGCCGCCGACCTGCATGCCGTGCCCGGCGAAATAGAGCAGCGCCACGTCCGCCTCAGCCGCCTGGACCCCGAAGTTGCGCAGCGCCTCTGCGAGCCCCCGGTTGTCGAGGTCGAACTTCTCCTCGACCTTGAAGCCGAGCTTGCGGAGCGCGCCGGTCATGGCACGGGCGTCGTTGCGCGGGTTGGGAAGCTCCGGCGCGTGGGCATAGGTCCCGATGCCGACGACGAGCGCGATGCGCTGCTCGCCCGCTTCCGCGCGCGCCTCGCGCGGCAGGGCGGGCAGAAGGACCAGGATCGCGCAGAACAGGAGACGGATCAGGCGATGTTGCATGGTCTCACCGGCTCGTACGGCATGGATCGGAGTAATCCATGTTTCACCGCGACCAAGTATTTGGACCGGTTCACAAGGGACAAGGCGGCGAAAGTGGAAGTGACGCCGGGCCGTTGCGATCCGACAAGGCTGTGCCAAAAGCGCAACACTGGTAATACTTATTTGAAGATAGACGAAGGGCTGGCGGGCTAGGAGATCAACCAGCCAGGATTACTCCCGGCGATTTTGGCTCCTCTTTCCGGATTCGGGATTCCGCCTGAGCGCGCGGAGCGCCGCCGTCCTCCGCCGGAACTCCCGGCGGGCCAGGATGTTGGCCCGAAAACAGGCGGGTCGAACGGCTCGCGACCGGAACACCCCATTGGAGGACCGAATGGCCGATCAGGACGAGCGCAAGGGCGAGGAGCAGGTCACGCGCAACACGGGCAATCCCAATCCGGGCGCCGAAGGGCATGGCCCCCTGACCACCGGGCGCTCCGGGCTTGGCATGGGCGTGTCCACCGGCGACTACACCGACCTGCCGCCCCCGGCGCCGGAAACCAGCGCCGGGCCGTCCACGACGGTAACCGTCGGCGCGGACACCGGCCAGCGCCGTGACCTGCCGGACCAGCATGCCCTTCCGCCCACGCCGCACGATGACAAGGGCAAGCGCCCCCGCCGCCACGAGGAGGACGACAAGCCCAAGTAAGCCGGCCGGAAGGGGTGCCGCGACCGCGTGGTCCCGGCTAAGCCCAAGTTTCCGCTTGCCGGACATTCCAGGCCTTACCACATTCGAATTTGCCTCCGGCGGGTTGCCGGCCGCCGGGTCCTGGAAGGACGGCCGGGCGCGAGGTCGTGCTTTCCCTTTTTGCCGGAGCCGCCTATACCAACCGCTTCCCCACACCACCGCTCAAGAACAGAAGGGATGCGCCATGCCGCCCGCCAAGCAGACGGTCGCCAAGATGACCGACAACGAAATCGCCCGCGTGCAGGCCTATCTGCGCAAGACCCTGGGCAACGACAACATCACCGTCGAGCCGCCGGAGCGGGCAGGCCAGTCCTGCGAGGTCACCCTGTCCGGTGAGTTCGTCGGCACGCTCCACCGGGACGTGGACGAGGGCGAGGTGTCCTACGCCCTGCATGTGGTCATCCTGGAGGAAGACCTTCCGCCGGCCGCACCCGCCAAGCGCTGAGGCGCCGAAGGCCGCTCCCCGCCGGGGAGCGGCGCCGGACCGCGAGAACCGGACAGCAAAAAAGCGCGCCCCTGGGGGCGCGCTTTTTCGCGTTCGAAGCGGAGGCTCCGATCAGTTCTTGCTCTTGTCCACGAGGCGGCGCTCGGAGATCCAGGGCATCATGGCGCGCAGCTTCTCGCCGACCTTCTCGATGTCGTGCTCCGCGTTGCGGCGGCGGATCGCCTTGAAGGACGGCTGGCCGGCCTTGCACTCCAGCATCCAGTCGCGGACGAAGCGGCCGGTCTGGATGTCCTCCAGAACGCGCTTCATCTCGGCCTTGGTCTCGGCGGTGATGATGCGCGGGCCGGTCTTGTAGTCGCCGTATTCGGCGGTGTTGGAGATCGAGTAGCGCATGTTCGCCATGCCGCCCTCATACATGAGGTCGACGATCAGCTTCACCTCGTGCAGGCACTCGAAATAGGCCATCTCCGGGGCGTAGCCGGCCTCGGTCAGCGTCTCGTAGCCGGCGCGGATCAGTTCGGTCAGGCCGCCGCAGAGCACGGCCTGCTCGCCGAACAGGTCGGTCTCGCACTCTTCCTTGAAGGTGGTCTCGATGATGCCGGCGCGGCCGCCGCCGATGGCCGAGGCGTAGGACAGGGCGATGTCCAGCGCGTTGCCCGAGGCGTTCTGGTGCACGGCCACGAGGCAGGGCACGCCGCCGCCGCGCTGGTATTCGCCGCGCACGGTGTGGCCGGGGCCCTTCGGCGCGATCATGAACACGTCGAGGTCGGCGCGCGGCTCGATCAGGCTGAAATGGACGTTCAGGCCGTGCGCGAAGGCCAGGGCGGCGCCCTGCTTCATGTTCTTGGCGAGGTCGTCGCGGTACAGGTCGGCCTGCAGCTCGTCGGGGGTCAGCACCATCACAACGTCGGCCCAGGCGGCGGCCTCGGACGGGCTCATGACCGTGAAGCCGGCGCCTTCGGCCTTCGGCGCGCTGCCCGAACCCGGGCGGAGCGCGATGCGCACGTCCTTGGCCCCGCTGTCGCGGAGGTTGTTGGCGTGGGCGTGGCCCTGGCTGCCGTAGCCGACGATGACGACCTTCTTGCCCTTGATCAGGTTGACGTCGGCATCACGATCATAATAGACGCGCATTGGATGGTTCCTTGGGTCGATAATCAGCGTTGGTGAGCAACCGGCGGGATTACTCCCACCAGCGATAGTCCCCGTCAAGACAAACGGGGTTGAGAAAATGGCGGCGGACCTATGCGCCCGCCGCCCGGCTTGACCTAATCAGAAGCCGGTCTGGCCCTTGGCCATGGCGACGACGCCCGTGCGGGTGGCCTCGACGAGGCCGAGCTGGGTCATCAGCGCGACGAAGTCGTTGACATCGCTGGTCGTGCCGGTCAGCTCGAACACGAAGGAGGTCAGCGTCGCGTCCACCACCTTGGCGTGGAAGATGTCGGCGAGGCGGAGCGCCTCGATCCGCTTGTCGCCCGTGCCGGCCACCTTGATCAACGCCAGCTCGCGCTCCACGCAGGGACCCTCGTCGGTCAGGTCGCGGACCTTGTGGACCGGGACGAGCCGGTCGAGCTGGGCCTTGATCTGCTCCACGATCATGCGGGTGCCGGACGTGACGAGCGTGATGCGCGACAGGTGCGCGGCGTTGTCCACCTCGGCCACGGTGAGGCTCTCGATGTTGTAGCCGCGGCCGGAGAAGAGGCCGATGACGCGGGCGAGCACGCCCGGCTCGTTGTCGACCAGCACGGCGATCGTGTGCTTCTCGATGTTCTGTTCCATGATCTTCTTTCCCGGATCTTCAGCGCGCGATCAGACCAGAACCATGCCGTCTTCCGGCGTGGCGTCGGACGGGCTGTCCTCCGGGCCGAACAGGATCTCGTTGTGGGCCTTGCCGCCGGGGATCATCGGATAGCAGTTTTCCTTCTGATCGACGACGATATCGACGATGCAGGGCCGGTCGGTGACGGCGAGCATCTGCTCGATCACCTTGTCGACCTCCTCCACCTTCGTGGCGCGCAGGCCGACGCAGTTCCAGGACTCCGCCAGCTTCACGAAGTCCGGCAGGGCTTCCGAGTAGCTTTCCGAGTAGCGCGAGCCGTGCAGCAGCTCCTGCCACTGGCGGACCATGCCCATGTACTTGTTGTTCAGGATGAAGATCTTGACCGGCGCCCGGTACTGAACCGCGGTCCCCAGCTCCTGCATGTTCATCAGGAAGGAGGCCTCGCCCGACACGTCCACCACGACCGCGTCGGGGTGGGCGATCTGCGCGCCGATGGCGGCCGGCAGGCCGTAGCCCATGGTGCCGAGGCCGCCCGAGGTCATCCAGCGGTTCGGCTCGTCGAAGGGCAGGAACTGGGCGGCCCACATCTGGTGCTGGCCGACCTCGGTCGTGATGTAGTGGTCCTTGCCCTTCAGCGCCTCGCGCAGCCGCTCCAGCGCGTATTGCGGCTTGATGACCGATTCGCTGCGGTTGTAGTTCAGGCAGTTGCGGGCGCGCCAGCCATCGATCTGCTTCCACCAATCCTTCAGCGCGGCCGGATCGTTGCGCTGCTGGCGGGCCGACCAGAGGCGGATCATCTCCTCCAGCACGGCGGCGCAGTCGCCGACCACCGGCACGTCCACCGCGACGTTCTTGTTGATGGAGCTGGGGTCGATGTCGACGTGGATCTTCTTCGAGCCCGGCGAGAATTCCGACAGCTTGCCGGTGACGCGGTCGTCGAAGCGGGCGCCGATGTTGATCATCACGTCGCAGCCATGCATCGCGAGGTTGGCCTCGTAGGTGCCGTGCATGCCCAGCATGCCCAGCCACTGCGGCTCCGACGCCGGGAAGGCGCCCAGCCCCATCAGCGTGCTGGTGATCGGGAAGCCCGTCATCTGGACCAGCTTGGTGAGCAGCCGGGCCGCCTCGGTGCCGGAATTCACGACGCCGCCACCGGTGTAGAAGATCGGGCGCTTGGCGTTTGCCATCAGCTCGACGGCTTCCTCGACGCGGGCGATCTCCGGCTTGGTCTGCGGGCGGTAGGTCTTGTGCTTGACCTCGGCCGGCGGGACGTAGACGCCCTCGGCGAACTGCACGTCCTTCGGCAGGTCGACCAGCACCGGGCCGGGACGGCCGGTGCGCGCGACGTAGAAGGCCTCGTGCATCGTGCGGGCCAGATCGTTGACGTCCTTGACCAGGTAGTTGTGCTTCGTGACCGGGCGGGTGATGCCGGTCGTGTCGGCCTCCTGGAAGGCATCGTTGCCGATCAGGTGCGTCGGAACCTGCCCGCTGAGGCAGACGATCGGAATGGAATCGCACAAGGCGTCCAGCAGGCCCGTCACCGCGTTGGTGGCGCCGGGGCCGGAGGTCACGAGCACGCAGCCGACCTTGCCGGTGGAGCGGGCGTAGCCTTCCGCCGCGTGGACGGCGGCCTGCTCGTGGCGGACGAGGATATGGCGGATGTCGTTCTGCTGGAACAGGGCGTCGTAGATCGGAAGTACCGCGCCGCCCGGATAGCCGAAAATGGTGTCAACGCCCTGATCCTTCAGGGCCTTGATGGCGATCTGCGCGCCGGTCAGCTTCTGTTCGGACATGTCACGACCTTCCTGGTAATGCCGCCGTCCCTAATCTCCCAAGGGCGGCCCTGTTCCTTCGCGGGTCCGGCTGCGCCTTAGTTGAACTAGGCCAATGGCTTAGCCCCAACGGCAGCGGCCGGGAGCGGAAAACTAGACAATTGCATGTCCCTGGTCAACCCATTTTGCGAAGTTTCGAAAAGCTTTTTTGGCAGAGTTTTTCCTATTCTTTCGCATCCTACTCCGATCCTTACCACGCCCGGGAAACGCCGAGGGCTCCCGCGCCGGATGGCCGGCGGGGAGCTTCGAAAAGGCAGCGATTTGGGGGTTTTCAAAGGAAGTCCCGCCCGGCGGCCGGGCGGGACGGGCCGTCAGGCCGATACGAGCGTCACGAGTTCGCAAAGGCGGCGGATGCCCTCGCGGATGCGCTCGGGGTTGGTCGCGGAGAAGCTGAGGCGGATCGTGTTCTTGCCGGAGCGGTCGGCGAAGAAGGCCGAGCCCGGAACGAAGGCGACGTTGAACTCCTGGACGGCGCGGGCGAGCAGCGACGTGCCGTCGATGCCCTCGGGCAGCTCCAGCCAGACGAACAGGCCGCCCTCCGGCTTGGTCCAGGTCACGCCCTGAGGAGCGAACTCCTCCAGTGCCGCGATCATGGCGTCACGGCGTTCCTTGTACTGGACGCGCAGCCGTCGGACATGGCTGTCGAAGATTTCCGACGCGATGTCGTGCACGACGATCTGGTTGATGGTGCTGGTGTGCAGGTCGCCGGCCTGCTTCATCAGGACGATGCGGTTGACGACCTCGGCCGGGGCGACGATCCAGCCGACGCGCAGCGCCGGGACCAGCGTCTTGGAGAATGAGCCGCAATAGATGACGTTGGCGGGCTTGCCGCCGTTGCGCGCGGCGTCCAGCGCGACGATCGGCGGCAGCGATTCGCCCTCGTAACGCAGCTCGGCGTAGGCCGCGTCCTCGACGATGGGAACGCCGGCCTCGGCGCATATGGCCACCAGCGCCTCGCGGCGCTCCAGCGACACGGTGATGCCGTTCGGGTTCTGGAAGTCGGGGACGAGATAGAGGAACTTCGGCTTCTGAGCCAGCGCCGCCTCGACGGCGGCCAGCACCGGGCCGTCCTCGTCCATGGGGACGTTGACGTAGCGCGGCTCGTAGGGCGAGAAGGCCTGGAGCGCCCCCAGATATGTGGGCGCCGTCACCGCGACGAGGTCGCCCGGCCCGATCAGCAGCTTGCCGATGAAGTCGAGCGCCTGCTGCGACCCGCTGGTGATGACCGCCTCTTCCGGCCCGATGGCCAGGCCGCTGCGGCCCATGTAGACGGAAATCCAGTCGCGCAGCGGCGCGTAGCCCTCGCTGATGCTGTATTGCAGGGCGCTGCCGGCGCCGCTGTTGGATTCGAACACCCGCTGGTAGGCGCGCGACACGGCGGCGCTGGGGAAGAAGTCCGGATCCGGAATGCCGCCCGCGAAGGAGATGATTTCCGGACGCCCGAGCAGCTTCAGGAGTTCGCGGATCTCAGAAGCCGACATGCCGCTGACGCGGCCGGCGAACACATGACCCCAATCGACCGACACTTTTTACCCTCCAGAGCCATCAACGACGCAACGTCGTTTCAATAAAGGTCAGCATTACATCCCTAAGCGCAAAAGAGTAGAGGGATTCGACGGCATGACAGCCATGCACGGCACCCCTCGGCTCCCGCCCGATCAGCTGGTGGCGGAACCAGGTGACCTGACGCTTGGCATAGCGCCGCGTGCTCTGTTGCGCCAGCGCAATCGCTTCGTCCAGCAACAGTTCGCCATGCAAATGACGCCGCAGCTCCGGCACGCCCAGCGCCTTGGTCGCCGGAAGGTCCGGATCGAGGCCGAGCCCGTCGATCCGCCGGGCCTCCTCCAGCGCGCCATGCTCCATCATCCAGGCGAAGCGCCGGTCGCAGTTGGCGTAGAGCGCGTCGCGCGGCGGGTCCAGCACCAGCACATGGAAGGCCAGCCCCTCGGGCGCGCCCTCCGGCGCCTGGGTCTGCCAGTGGGAGAGCGGCTTGCCGGTGGCCTCCAGCACCTCCCAGGCGCGGGTCAGGCGCGTGGTGTCGCCGGGGTTGAGCTTGGCCTGCTCCGGATCGCGGCGCAGCAGCTCCTCGCGGAAGGCGACGCCGCCGAGTGCTTCGAGCCGGGCGTGCGCCGCCCGTCGGACCTCGTCCGGGATCGGCGGGACGGCGCTCAGTCCCTCCATCAGTGTGCGGAGATAGAGCCCCGTGCCGCCGACCACGACCGGCAGCCGGCCGGCGGCGTGCGCGCCGGCGATCTCGGCCAGCGCCATGTCGCGCCAGCGCGCGGCCGAACCGCGTTCGGACGCCGGCAGCACGCCGTAGAGCCGGTGCGGCACCCGCGCCAGATCCTCCGGCCCCGGACGGGCCGTGATGACGTCCAGCTCCCGGTAGAGCTGCATGCTGTCGGCGTTGATGACGGTGCCGCCGAAAGCCTCGGCGATGTCGAGCGCCAAGCCCGACTTGCCCGAGGCCGTCGGCCCGCCGATCACCACCACATCCCTGTCCCGAACCCTATCCTGAGCCGTGCCGTCAGCCATGGCGCCCGCCTGTTTTCCCAAGGCAACAGCGTATGGCAGCGGATGGAGCGGCGACGCAACCCATCTCGCCAGGAGAGGCGGGTTTTGCGACACTGCCCGCCGGTTCGCGAAGACATGAGCAAGGGCGAGGACGGGATGAGCACGCGCATCGATCACCTTGCGATCGCCGCCTCCACCCTGGAGGAAGGGGTGGAGTGGGCGCGGCGCGCGCTTGGCGCGGTGCCGCCGGCGGGAGGCGTCCATCCACGCATGGGCACGCACAACCACCTGATGCGGCTCGGCGGCGCGCCGCCCGGCGGCGAGGTCTATCTTGAGATCATCGCGGTCGATCCGCAGGCGCCGCCGCCGGACCGCCCGCGCTGGTTCGCGCTGGACGATCCGGCGATGCGGGACCGGCTGCGGTCCGGCCCGCAGCTGGTGACCTGGATCGCCCGAACGGATTCCATCCAGGAGGCGGCCGTCCGCTCGCCCATCCCACTGGGGCCGGTGGAGCCGATGAGCCGCGGCGGGCTGGAATGGCGGATCACGGTCCCGCCCGACGGGGCGCTGCCGGAGGGCGGCACCCTGCCGGCGCTGATCCAATGGCCTGCGGACCGGCCGCACCCCGCCGGCGGCATGGCGGATCTCGGCTGCCGGCTGCTGGCGCTGGATCTCTGGCACCCGAAGCCGGACCGGCTCTCGGCGGCGCTGGACGCCATCGGGCTGGAGCGCGGCGACGGGCTGGTGCGGATCCATGCGGCCGAGGGGGAACCCACGCTCGGCGCCCGCCTCGCGACACCGCTCGGCACGGTCGGGATCGGGCGGACCGCGATGGAAGCCTGATCAGGATTTTACCCGTAACGCCCGCTGTGGTAGGGGAGCCTGCAACCGAATGCCCGAGGCTTCCATGACCGCCGTCGCCACCCTCATCGCCGCACCCTCCGCCGCCGACCTGACCGACGATACGGTCCAGGCGGTGCTTTCGGCCCTGACCGCGCTCGGCGGAAAGACGGGCCGGCCCGACTGGCTCGCGCCGGGCGTCGCCTGCGACCTGCCCTTCGAGGGGCTGGCGCCCGAGCAGGCGGAGGCCGCTGCGCGCAAGGCGCTGGCCGGGGCCGCCGTGGACGTGATCGCGCAGGCCGCCGCGACCCGCCGCAAGCGCCTGCTGGTCGCCGACATGGAATCGACGATCATCGAGCAGGAGATGCTGGACGAGCTGGGCGATTATGTCGGGCTGAAGCAGCACATCGCCGACATCACGACCCGCGCCATGAACGGCGAGATCGACTTCAAGGGCGCCGTGCGGGAGCGGGTGGCGCTGCTGAAGGGCCTGCGGGAGGAGGTGATCGACGAGGTGTGGCAGCGCGCCACGCTGATGCCGGGTGCCGCGGCACTGGTCGCCACCATGCGCGCCAACGGTGCGGCCTGCTTCCTCGTGTCGGGGGGATTCCGCTGCTTCACCAGCCGGGTGCGGGACTGGATCGGCTTCGACGAGGACCGGGGCAACGAGTTGGAAGTCGTGGACGGCGTCATGACCGGCAAGGTGGTCGAGCCGATCCTCGACAAGGACAGCAAGCTCCAGTCGCTGGTGGGCTTCGCCGGCGACCGCCGCGTGCCGATGGCGGAGACGATGGCGGTCGGCGACGGCGCCAACGACCTGCCGATGCTGCTCGCCGCCGGGCTGGGCGTCGCCTTCCACGCCAAGCCCGCCGTGGCGGCGGAGGCCCGCGCCCGCGTGGACCACGGCGATCTGACCGCCCTGCTCTACGCCCAGGGCTACCGGGCGGGCGAGATCGTCACTGCGTAAGGCGCCGCAGCTCCCGCGCGACCGCCCGCAGGGCGCCCTCCATGGTGCCGCCGGGCGGGGGCGCGAAAAGGCGCATGGAGGTGTACCAGGGACGGCAGCCGGTACCGAGCGCCGTCCATTCCCCCCGCCCGCCGAAGCGCCAGACCGGCACGCCGAGCGCCCCCGCCATCTCCGCCACCGAGGTGCCAGCGCTCACCACGAGGTCGAGCGCGGCGGTGAGGGCGGCGGCCTCCTCCAGGTCGTTCATCAGGTCCAGGGCGGCGAAGCGCCGGATGGGCACGCCGAAACGGGCCTCGGCCTCCGCGATCTCCCCGGCGCACTCGTCATATTGCAGGTTCACGAAGCGGACGCCCGGCACGGCGATGACCGGCCCCCACTGCGTCAGCCGCGTGTAGCCGGCGTCCCGTTCCGCGCCGCGAAGGCGGCTGCGCCAGCAGATGCCGACCGTAAGGCCGGGGCCGGATTCCGCCAGCCGTTCCCGCCATGCCGTGGCGCGCGCGGGATCGGCCCGCAGATGGCCGCCGGAGCGGGCGGGAAAGTCGGCCAGCCCGGTCCGCAGCCGCAGGGGCAGCGAGCCGGCGGCGACATGGACGTCGAAATCGTCCGGGTCCCCGGTGGCGGCGCGAACCTCGGCACCGGGGAAAGACCGGGTGAAAAGGCCGGCCAGACGCGGGTCGCACTCCAGGATCACCTTGCCGGCCCGCCCGATCAGGTCGGGGTAGCAGGAGGCGTACATCAGCTCGTCACCCACCCCCTGCTCCCGCCAGACCAGCAGCGTGCGGCCGGCGAGATCCTCGCCGGTCCAGGCCGGGCGGCGGAAGCGGCGGTCGGGCCTGGCCTGCCCCGCGGCGAAGCGGGCCTCCAGACCCGTCCAGCCCTCCTCCAGCCGCCCGCGTGCCAGGGCCGCATAGCCCCGGTTGAAGGCGGCGAGCGACAGGGACGGGTCCTCCGCCACGGCGCGCCGGTAGACGGCGTCGGCCTCCGCCGGACGGCCGGCGGCCTGGAGGGCGTTGCCGGCGTTGTAGTGCCAGTCGGCCCGGCGCGGGTCGATACGCAAGGCCCGCTCCCAAGCCTTGAGGGCCGCGTCGAGCCGCTTCTGCCGCTGGCGCAGGTCGGCCAGCCCGGCGAAGCCCGGCGCCGAACCGGGGTCGAGCAGCAGGATGCGCCACCAGGCGAGCCCTGCCCGGTCCTCCTGCCCTGCCCGCTCCAGCGCCAGGGCGAGGTTGGCGAGCGTGCCGGCATCGCCCGGCCGCAATTCCAGGGCGCCGCGCAGGCTCTCCACCGCCTCCCCCTCCCGGCCGGCGGTGAGCTGCGCAAGGCCAAGGTTGCCGAGAGCCTCCGGATAGCCGGGGCGCAGCAGAAGGGCGCGGCGGGCCGGACGCTCAGCCCGGCCCGCATCCTCCCCGTTCAGCAGCATGCCCGCGAGGCTGTTCCAGCCTTCCGGCAGGGCGGGATCGAGCGCCAGGGCGCGCCGCAGCGCGGACGCCACTTCCCCCGCGCGTCCGGCGGACTGGAGGGCCAGGCCGAGGTTCGCGTGCAGGCCGGCCCAGCCCGGCTCCCGCCGGACGGCCCTGCCCAGCGCCTCGGCGGCCTCCCCCGCCTGTCCGAGCGCAAGCAGGACCAGACCGAAGTTGCCCTGCGCCTCCGCGTCGTCGGCGCCCAGTTCGACCGCATGGCGCCAGTCCTCGGCTGCTTCAGCCAGGGCGCCGAGATCCTGGAGGGCCATGGCGCGCCGGCGGTGCCGGACGGCGCTGCTTCCCCCCGCCTGGATCGCGCGCCCGATCAGCTCCGCCGCGATGTCCGGCCGTCCCGCCTCATGGCCGAGGCGGCCATAGCCCTCCAGGGCATCCGTGTGATCGCCCGCCAGTTCCAGCACGCGCTGGTAGGCCTTCTCCGCCTCCGGCCAGCGGCCGGATTCGTGCAGCCGCTGAGCTTCGGCGAGCAACTCCTCGGCCTGCTCCTCCCGACCGGACGCGCGCAGCCGCTCCACTTCCCTCGCCATGCGGCCCAGCACGTCGCCCAGCCGCTCCCCCGCCGCCGCGCGCCACATGCGCATCGAAGGGAAGAAGGGGCGGCAGGCCGTGCCCTGCATGGTCCAGTCGTAGCGTCCGCCGAACCGCCAGACCGGCACGCCGAGCGCGCCGGCCATCTCGCCGACGGAGGAGGCGACGGTGATGACGAGGTCCAGGTTCGCGGTCAGCGCCGCGGCGGTTTCCAGGTCGTTCTTCAGGTCGGCGTCGGTCCAGCGGTGCAGCGTGACGCTAAGCCGCCCGGCGGCATCGGCCACTTCCTCGTCGCGCAGGTCGTACTGCAAGGCGATGAAGGTGACACCGGGCAGCCGGAACAGGGGCGCCCAGGCATCCAGCCCCGTATAGGCGTGCTTGCGCTCGCCGGTCGTCAATTGGCTCCGCCAGCAGATGCCGACCTTCAGCCCCGGCCCGAGCCCGGCCAGCCGGTCCCGCCACAGCGCTGTGCGCTCCGGGTCCGGCACCATGTAGCGTCCCTCCGGCGGGAAACCGGTGAGGCTCCGCCGGAAGAAGCGGGGCAGCGACGCCATCGGCAGGTGGGCGTCGAAATCGAGGGGGTCCAGCGTCTCCCTTCCATCCCGCAACGTCTCCTCCCGCACGGTCGCGTCCGGGAAGGACCGGGCGAAGAGGCTTACCATCCGGCGGTCGCATTCCAGGACGACATGGCCAGCGCGGCGGATCAGGTTGGGCAGCGCCGTGGCGTAGAGCAGTTCGTCGCCGAGCCCCTGCTCCCGCCAGACCATGATCCGCCGGCCCGCCGGATCGCTTCCGTCCCAGCGCGGCACCGGGAAAACGCGCGCGCCCAGCACGCGGCTGGAGTCGAAGCGGGATTCGTAGAGGTCCCGGCCTTCCGCCAGCCGCCCCTGCCCGATCAGCAGGATGGCGAGGTTCCAGCGGGCGAGCGAGAAACCCGGATCGCCGGCCAGCGCCTGCCTGTAGCAGCGCTCCGCCTCCTCCCGCTGGCCCTGCGCCTCGCGCAGGAGACCAAGATTGACCAGCGTTTCCGGATCGCCGGGCAGCAGGCGCAAGGCCTCGGCAAGTGCGGTCTCCGCTTCGCTCAGCCGGCCGCATTCCTTCAGCACGACGCCGAGATTGCACCAGGCCAGCAGGTTGCTCCGGTCGAGTGCCAGCGCTTGGCGCAGGGCCGCCTCCGCCTCCTCCAGCCGGTCGCGGGCGTGCAGCGCGGTGCCCAGATTCGCCAGCGCCTCCGGGTAGGCGCCGTGCAGATCCAGGGCGCGGCGGTAATGGGCGACCGCCTCGTCGAGCCGCCCCAGCTCCTGCAAGGCGCTGCCCAGGCTGTTGTGCGCTTCCGGGAAGCTCTCCCTTAAGGCAAGCGCCTGGCGGTAGGCGGCCTCCGCCTCGCGGACGCGGCCCAGCGCGTGCAGGGCGAGTCCGAGGTTGGCGTGCGGGTCAGGCTTGTCCGGATCGTGGGCGATGGCCTGGGCGATCAACTCGACTGCCTGGAGGGAATGGCCGGTCTGGTGCGCCAGGACCCCCAGCAGATGCAGGGCGCCGGCATGGCCGGGCTCCCTCTCCAGGATCGCGCGGTAGCCCCGCTCGGCGCCGGGGAGGTCGCCGGCACGGTGGCGCGCCAGCGCCCGGTCGAGCGCGGCGTCCGGCCCATTCTCCCGGCCGGTCAGGCGGAAGCGTCCCTGACGAGGTCCTGCACGAGACGTTCGCCCTCGGGCCAGGGGCCGAAGCCGGCCTCCGTGTTGATGTGGCCCACCTCGCCCGAGTCGATGAAGTCGGCGCCCCAGCCGGCGGCAAAGGCGCAGGCGCGCATGGCGGTGCAGTAGGGATCGTTGCGGCTGCCCAGCACGACCGTGCGGAAAGGCAGCGGGTCCGCCGGCACGGGCGCGAAGCCGTGGACCGAGGGCGGGGTGTGCTCGGCCGATTCGACATCCGGCGGGGCAACCAGCAGGGCCGCCGCGATCTTGCCCGTCGAACCGCTCTTCGCCCAATGGGCCACCAGGATGCAGGCGAGGCTGTGGGCGACGAGGACGACGGGCGCGGGGGCCGCCGCGACCTCGGCCTCCAGGGCCGCGACCCACTCCTGCAGCACCGGCGCGTCCCAGTCCCGCTGCTCGACGCGGCGGAAGGCGGGATGGCGGGCTTGCAGCCAGCCCTGCCAGTGGTCCGCCCCCGAACCGCCGAGCCCGGGCGCCACCAGGACGCTCACACCTTCACCCTGTTCCGCCATGCGACACCCCGCAACCCGTGCCCGTTCCGCATCACTCCGCCGAACCGTCCTTCGACGGCAGGATCACCTGCCGGCGCGCGGCGGCGGCCCCGCCGGGCAGCGGCACGATCAGCCGGCGGCGCACCGGCTGCGCCTTGCGCGCCACCCCGGCAAAGATCTGCTTCGACGCCTCGATCATCGTCACGCCGGCGAAGGCCTTGAACCAGCGCTCTCCCGCCTCTTCCCAGGCCGGCGCGGTGCTCAGCAGGAAGCGCGAGCGCAGCGGCGGGATGAACAGGGCGTGGCCGGTGCGCTCCGGCACGAACATGGTGTCGCGCAGCACCTGTTTGAGCTGCGAGCCCGAATAGGGGAAGCCGTGCCCGAAGGGCGTCCAGTCGGCGCGCGCCCACAGGCCGCGCCGGTTCGGCACGACCACCAGCACGCGCCCGCCGCCGGCCAGCACGCGCCAGATCTCCCGCATCATCGGGCGGAGCTGTTCGGTGCCCTCCAGCCCATGGACGAGCAGCACGCGGTCCACCGACATGTCGGCGAGCGGCAGTTCCGCCTCGTCGCCGAGCGCCACCATGCCGGGACCCTCGCGCGGCCAGTAGGACACGCCCTGGCTCGCCGGCATGACGGCGAGCACCCGGTCGGCCTCGTCGCGGAAGGGCCGCAGGTAGGGGGTGGCGTAGCCGATGCCCAGCACGATCTGCCCGCGCACGTCCGGCCACAGGGTGCGGATGCGGCGGCGGATCATCCGCCGCGCCACCTGCCCCAGGCCGGATTCATAGAACTCCCGCAGATCGACGATATCGGTGTACATGATGCTCCAACCATATCACAGATCAACGGGGGGAGGGCGAGAGGTCATGGACGTCCATCTGATTCCGGCTCTTTCGGACAATTACGTCTATCTCATCAGCGATCCGGCCAGCGGAGCGGTCGGGGTGGTCGATCCCGGCGAGGCGGAGCCGGTCCTGGCGGCGCTGGACCGGCTGGGCCTGAAACTCACCCACATCCTCAACACCCACCATCACGGCGACCACATCGGCGGAAATCAAACGCTGAAACAGCGTTTTGGTGCCACGCTGATCGGCCCGCGCGCCGAATCGGCCCGCATCCCGGACATGGACGCGACCGTCGGGGAAGGCGATTCGGTCCGTTTCGGGTCGCAGACCGCGCGCGTGTTCGAGACGCCGGGCCACACCTCCGGCCACATCGCCTTCTGGTTCGAGACGGCGGGGGCGCTGTTCAGCGGTGACACGCTGTTCGCGCTGGGCTGCGGCCGGCTGTTCGAGGGCACGCCGACGCAGATGTGGACCTCGCTGTTCAAGCTGCGGGCGCTGCCCGGCGCCACGCGGGTCTATTGCGGCCATGAATACACCCTGTCCAACGCCCGCTTCGCGGTGACGGTCGATCCGGAGAACCGCGAGCTGCACGCCCGCGTCGCCCGCGTCGAGGCGCAGCGCGCGCGGGGCGAGCCCACCGTCCCCTCCACCCTGGAGGAGGAGGTTCGCACCAACCCCTTCCTGCGCGCCGACCAGCCGTCGGTGCAGGCCGCCGTCGGCATGAGCGGCGCGGCCCCGACCGAGGTGTTCGCCGAAATCCGCCGCCGCAAGGACGTGTTCCGGGGCTGAGCCCCCGCCCGCAATCCCACGAAAACAACGAGACGCAAAGGTCCCCGACATGATGAAGCTGCGCCACAGCCCCACCTCCCCCTTCGTCCGCAAGGTCATGATGGTGGCCATCGAATGCGGGCTGGAAGGCTCCGTCGAGGCAGTCCCGACCAACGCCTGGGCGCCGGACACCGACCTGATCAAGGACAACCCCTTGAGCAAGGTGCCGGCCCTGGTGCTGGAGGACGGGACGGCCCTCTACGACAGCCCGGTGATCGCGGAGTATCTGGACACGCTGCACGACGGCCCGCGCCTGTTCCCGCCGACCGGCCCGGCGCGTTGGGCGGCGTTGCGCCAGCAGGCGCTCGCCGACGGGCTCTGCGATGCGGCGATCCTGCGGCTGCGCGAGGGCATGCGGCCCGAGGGCGAAAAGTCCCCCTCCTGGATCGAGCGCCAGCGCGCCGCCATGGAACGCTCGCTCGACGGCATGGAGGCGGAGGCCGGCAGCCTGGGCGACAGCCTCACCATCGGCACCGTCGCCATCCTGGCGACGCTCGGCTATCTCGATTTCCGCTACGCGGCGGAGGAGTGGCGCAAGGGCCGCCCGGCGCTGGCCGCCTGGTTCGAGCGCGCCAGCGACCGCGACAGCTTCCGCCGCACCGTGCCGGCCGCCTGAGTCCGCAAGAACACCAGGGAGCCCGCCATGCTCGACCCCGACCGCATCATCGAGACGCTCGGCATGAGCCCCCACCCGGAGGGCGGCCATTATGTGGAGACCTACCGGGACCGGCCGGACGGCGGCGGGCGCGGTGCCAAGACCGGCATCTTTTTCCTGCTGCGCGCGGGCGAGCGGTCGCACTGGCACCGGGTGGACGCGGTGGAGATGTGGCACTGGCACGCCGGCGGGCCGCTGGAGCTGTCCATCTCCGAGGACGGGCGGGCGGTGTCCCGCCTGATCCTCGGCATGGACCTGGCGGCGGGCGAGCGCCCCCAGGGCGTCGTCCCGGCCCACGCCTGGCAGGCAGCGCGCCCCCTGGCGGGCTGGGTCCTGGTCGGCTGCACCGTCTCCCCCGCCTTCGAATTCGCCGGCTTCGAGATGGCGCCGGAGGGCTGGGAGCCGGGGCGGGACTGAAACCCCGATTTTCCCGATAACGATCCCGCTGTTGACAGCCGGACCGGCCTGCCGGACCATCGGCGCGGGTTCGGTTGACCCCACCACGTCCGCGGAAAGGGCTGCGCCCGCAACCACAGCATGGGATCGCCCTCGCCTTCCCTTTTCTGTCTGACGGCGGACACGGACGTGGATGAAAAGGGATTGCCATGACCGACCGATCCGGCCGGCCCGAGGCGCCGTTCCGCCTCGACCTCGAACAGCAGCGCAAGCGGGCCAAGGAGCTTCTCCGCGACCTGCGCGCCGGGGAGCCGGCGGCCCTGGCGCGCTGGCAGGCTCACCCCCAGCGGGATCCCGCGCAGGCGCGGCTCTCCGACGCGCAGTTCGTAATAGCCCGCGAACTCGGCAGCCCGAGTTGGCCTCGGCTACGGGCGCATGTCGAGGCGATGGGGCGGGAGCGGGCCGCCATCGGCGGGTCGGCGCCGGACGGCGGGATGCGGACACTGCATGTCCGATGCGGGTCCGACATCCGGGCTTCGCTGATCGAGGCCGGCTTCACCGGCGACTTCCTGGAGCATTCCGACCCCTACTGCCAGGGGCCGGTGCCGGACGGGCCGGACCTCGACGCCGTGCGGGCGCGCTTCATCGCCGGGGCCTATGGCGGGGTCATGGGGCTGTCGGAGGAGGCCGCCGCCGACCGGCTGCGGCGGGAGGAGGAGGCGCTGGCGCGGGCCGCCGCGGAGTACGAGCGGGTCGTGGTCTGGTGCGAGCATGACAGCTACGACCAGCTCACGCTCGCCCGCTGCCTCGCGTTGTTCGCGGAGACCGGCGCGCCGGCCGTCCTGGAGTTGGTGTCGATCGACCGGTTTCCGGGAGCCGCACGCTTCATCGGGCTGGGCCAGTTGCCGCCGGAAGCCCTGCGCGTGCTGTGGCCGGAGCGGCGCCCCCTGGGCAAAGCCGAACTCGCCATTGGCGTGCGCGCCTGGAATGCCCTGCGGAGAGCCGACCCGACCGGGCTGGCGGCCCTCGCCGCATCGGAGTGCGCCGGGCTTCCGGACCTGCCCGGCGCGCTCCGCCGTCACCTGCGGGAGCTGCCCTGGACTGGGGACGGCTTGTCGCTGACGGAACGGCTGACGCTCGACCTGATCGAGGCCGCACCGCTGACGGTCGGGCAGCTCTTCGCCCGGCTGACGCGGGAGCGGGAGCCCCTGCCCTGGCTGGGCGACGTCATGTTCCTGGCGGTGGTCGAAGGCATGGCGCGGGCGCGCGAGCCCGCCTTCACGATGCCCGATGCCGGACCGGAGGTGCGCTGGCCGGACCGGCGGCTGGAGATTACGGCGGCGGGACGGGCGCTCCTGCGGGGCGAGTTGGACTGGCTGTCCATGGGTCCGCCGGAGCGCTGGGTTGGCGGCGTGCGCATCGGCCCGGGCGCGCCGGACTGGCGCTGGGACGAGGCCGGGGAACGTCCGGTCCGGCGCTGATGCCTGGGTTCAGAACAGACCGTTGATGAGAGAGCCGCGCGCCGTCGAGCCCGTTCCCTCGCCCAGCAGGAGGCCGAGGCGGCCGGCGGTGCCGCCGGTGGTCAGCAGCGCACCCAGCGACTTGAGTTCCGGGTTGTTCTGGAAGGGGTTGTCGCCCTTGGCCGGCTGCTTGGCGATGGTGTCGTAGTCCTTGGCGTAGGTGCCCATGCTGAACTGGACGCCGTAGTTCTTGTCCGACTTGGCCTCCGCCAGGGGCAGGTTCCGGTCGCGGGCGACACGCAGGGTATAGTCGCCCTTCTCGAGCGTCAGCTCCCCCTTCTCCAACTGCTTGTAGGCGTCATGGGCGGCGCCCGCTCCCTCGTCGCTGTCGGCGATCACGGTCCCGGTGCGGTTCAGGAGCTGGACGCGCACGCCGCTGTCGCCGACGCGGCCGATGGTGGCCTCGCCCTTGGTCGTGACGGAGAATTTGTAGAAATCCGCCGGGTCGCTCGCGGCCAGCGAGCTGAAGACGTTCAGCCGGGTGCTGTCCTTCGTCAGGGTGCCGATGTTCGTGGCGAACATCGCGGCGTTGAGCTTGGACTTGTTGACGGTCTGCTCGAAGGCCTCGACCTCGCCGGCGGGCTTCGCGGCGGCGGCTTCCTGCTGGGCCTGATCCTGCACGCGCTTCATCGCGGCGTCGATCGACTGCTGCAGGCTCTGCGCCATGCCCGCGACGCTGCCCAAACCCGAAATGCCGGCCATCGCCCGCTCCTCTCGCACCGAAACGTCCTGCAGACGTCCGATGCAGGAAGCGAGCCAGGGAAAGACCCTCGGATTTCCGGGTCTTAGCCGGAGGGCGGTCCCGGCACCGGGGCAAAATCTGCACCCCGGCGGGAGTTTCCTGCCGGCCCGCCCTGCCCCCTCGGCCTACGCCGCGATCAGCTCGAAGCGGTCCACGTCCACGAGGCCGAGGTCGGTGATCTTCAGGTGCGGGATGACCGGCAGGGGCAGGAAGGCGAGCTGGAGGAAGGGCTCGGCCAGGGGGCAGCCCATCTCCCTCACGGACTGGCGGAGCGCCCGCAGGTCGTGCTCGACGGTCTCGAAGGGCTGGAGGCTCATCAGCCCGGCGAGCGGCAGGGCCAGCTCGCCCACCACCTTGCCGTCGCGCACGGCGACGAAGCCGCCCTGGAGTTCGATCAGCCGGTTGACCGCAATGGCCATGTCCGCGTCATTGGTGCCGACCGTGCAGATGTTGTGGCTGTCGTGCCCGACGGAGGAGGCCAGCGCCCCGGCCTTCAGCTCGAAGCCCTTCGCGAAGCCGCGGCCGATGTTGCGGTTGGTGCCGTGGCGGGCGAAGACGCAGATCTTCAGGATGTCCCGCTCGACGTCGCCGACCAGCTCGCCGTCCCTGGCGGCCACGTCGAGCCGCAGATGCTCGGTCAGGATCTTGCCGGGCAGCACGCCGATGACCGACTGGGTGCCGACCGTGCCGGGCAGGCGGAAATCCTCCACCGACACCGGGTCGAGCTTCACGGAATGGAGCCCGACCGGCTGCACGGACGGCAGCCCCTCGAAGCGGTCCGGGGTCACGACGCGGCCGTTGCGGATCACCCGGTTCACGGCGCAGCTTTCCAGGTCGTCGAGCAGGACGAGGTCGGCGCGCTGGCCCGGCGCCACGAGGCCGCGGTCGTGCAGGCCGAAGCCGCGCGCCGCCGACCAGGTCGCCGCCCGGTAGACATGGGCCACGGGCGCGCCGAGCCGGATCGCCGTGCGGATGAGGTGGTCCATGTGCCCCTCCTCGGCGATGTCCAAGGGGTTGCGGTCGTCGGTGCAGAATCCGAGGAAGGGGGAGGTCTCCGGCTGGATGATCTCCGCCAGCGCGTGCACGTCCTTCGACACGGAGCCGTCGCGGATCAGCACCTGCATGCCCTTGCGCAGCTTCTCCATCGCCTCGCCGGCGCTGGTCGTCTCGTGGCAGTTGCGGATGCCGCAGGACAGCAGCGCGTTCAGCTCCCGCCCGCGCACCAGCGGGGCATGCCCGTCGATGTGCCGCCCGTCGAAGGCGGCGAGCTTGTCGAGCACGGAGTCCGTCTTGTGGAAGACGCCGGGGAAGTTCATGAACTCGGCCAGCCCGATGACCTTCGGGTGGTCCTTGTGACGGACGAGGTCCTCGGCCTCCAGCCGCCCGCCGGAGGTCTCCAGATCGGTCGCCGGCACGCAGGAGGAGAGCTGCACCCGCAGGTCCATGACGGTGCCGAGCGCGCTGTCGAGGAAATACTGGAGCCCCTGTTCGCCCAGCACGTTGCAAATCTCGTGCGGGTCGCAGACGGCGGTCGTGGTGCCGCGCGGCAGGACGCAACGGTCGAACTCCTGCGGGGTGACGCAGGTGGATTCGCAATGGACGTGGGTGTCGATGAAGCCCGGCACGACGGTCAGGCCGCGCCCGTCGATCTCCTCCACCCCGTCATACCCGTCGTAGGTGCCGACTATGCGGTCGCCGCAGACGGCGATGTCGCCCTTCGCGATCTCGCCCGTCACGACGTTCAGGAAACGGGTGTCCTTGATGACGAGATCAGCCTTGGTCTCGCCCAGCGCCTGACCGATGCGCTTCTTCAGATCGTCGCGCGACGCAGCCATCGCCCTGCTCCTTCCTTCGAATTCCGGTTCCAGGGTGACGGAGCGGGGCGGCGGCTTCAACCGTAAATCAGTGGGTGTAAAGCGGCGGCCCCTACTGCGCCGGGGCCGCGTCGTCGATCAGGAGTTGGATGCTCTCCGTCCCATTCCAGCGGTTGACCCGCAGCACGCCGGCGAGGTGGAAGGGGGAGCCGCGCCCGTGCAGCAGCCCCTTGCCCAGCTCGTTGTCGAGCGCCCGGAAGGCGATGGCGTTCAGCCGGGCGCCGTCGCTGCCCTGGAGGATGCAGCGGACATGCTTCTCCCCCACCACGTCGGCGCGCAGCACGCGGGCGTCGGCCAGCGCGAAGCGCGGCTCGGCGTTGCCGGTGCCGTAGGGGCCGAGCTTGTCGAGCGTGTCCACCAGCCGGGCGTTGGCGGCCCCGACCGACAGAGCCCCGTCCAGCTCCAGCGTCGGCACCAGCGGGGCGGCGGCGACCTCCTCGGCGATGCGGCCGGTGAGGAATTCGCGGAGCGCCTCCAGCTTGTCCTCCGCCACGGTGAAGCCCGCCGCCATGCGGTGGCCGCCGCCGGCGATCAGCAGCCCCTCCTGCCGGGCGGCGATCACGGCCGCGCCTAGGTCCACGCCGCGCACCGAGCGCCCCGACGCCTTGCCGACCAGCGTGCCGTCCGGCCCCGGCACCATGGCGATGACGCAGGCCGGGCGGCTGTAGCGCTCCTTCAGCCGGGCGGCGACGATGCCGATGACGCCGGGGTGCCAGCCATGGCCGACGGCGTAGACCAGCTCCGCCCGCTCGCCGGCATGGGAATCGATGCCGGCCAGCGCCTCCTCCAGCACGGCGGCCTCGACGGTGCGGCGCTCGGCGTTGTGGGCCTCCAGCTTCTGGGCCAGCTCCATCGCCTCGATGGGATCGTCGGTGGAGAGCAGCCGAGCGCCGAGGTCCGACGCGCCGACGCGCCCGCCGGCGTTGACGCGCGGCCCCAGCACATAGCCGGCCTGGTAGGCGTCGGGCCGGTCCTTCGCCCCGGCGACGTCGGCCAGCGCGGTCAGGCCGGGGTTGGCGCGGCGCGCCATGACCTTCAGCCCCTGTGAGACCAGCGCCCGGTTCAGCCCGACCAGCGGCACCACGTCGCACACCGTGCCGAGCGCCACGAGGTCGAGCCATTCCATGAGGTTCGGCTCCGCCCGGTCCTTGTAGAATCCGGCGGCGCGCAGCAGGCGGTTGACCGCCACCACCGCCAGGAAGGTCACCCCCGCCGCGCAGAGGGTGCGGTAGGCGCCGTCCTCGTCCAACCGGTTCGGGTTGACCAGCGCCACGGCCGGTGGCAGGCGCGGCTCCGCCGCGTGGTGGTCGAGCACGACGACGTCGAGCCCGGCGCCCGCCGCCGCCTCAAGCGCGGCGAAGGCGGAGATGCCGCAATCCACCGTCACCACCAGCCGCACGCCCTCGGCCTTCAGCCGCAGCAGCGCCGGCCCGTTCGGGCCGTAGCCCTCGGCGATGCGGTCGGGGATGTAGATGCGCACGTCGGCGCCGACCGCCCGGAAGAAACGCCGCATCAGCGCCGAGGAGGTCGCCCCGTCCACGTCATAGTCGCCGAAGACGGCGACCGGCTCCCCGTCCATGACCGCGCGGGCGATGCGCTCGGCCGCCCGGTCCATGTCCTTGAAGCGGGAGGGGTCGGGCAGCAGCGACTTCAGGGTGGGATTGAGGAAGCCGTCGCAGCTCTCCTCCGTCACGCCACGGGCCGCGAGCACCCGCCCGACGATCTCCGGCAGCCCCCGCCCCTGCGTCAGCGCCCAGGCCAGCCGCTCGTCGCAGGCCCGCGCCTGCCAGCGCTTGCCGGAGAGGGATCGGGCGACGTTGAGGAAGGGAGGAGGTGCGTCGGTCATGCTGCCCAGGGTGCCACGGGAAAGGGCGAACCCATAGCAGATCGGGACGAAGGGCGGCTAGGGGACCCGACGTGACAAGCCCCCCAGGCAGCGCCATGCGCCGGGCGCATGGCTTGCGTTGTGCAGCGTTGGACGAATTGTGCTGGAAACGCCTGCCGCACAATGGGCCGGAAGAGGCGAATTGCTTTTAAAATGAGGAGCTTAGGGCCTGTTAGCGTTTGATCCCGCAGTGCTGATTTTCTCCACGTCCGGTACGCTAACGCTTTACGGGATCAATCCCACGACCGTATCGGATACTTGGTTCGTGACGCTTTGAGGGAACAATAAAAGCGGGCGTCGCCGCATGGACATGAAGCCTGAATGTTGTTTTGGCGCATGTTCACCTGGGGAAGCCGGGCGCTGTGGTGTGGAAAGATGCAGCGGGGCATCAAAACATGCGACAGCGCCCATCCCGTACGCCAATTATCAATCCAAGTGGATGCCCGTCTAGCGGAAAAAAGGCAAAGCCTTGGCCATAAGCTTGGCCTCATGAATCAACCTGAGTGTGCAAACCGGGAACTTTTATCGAGACTTGAATGCCAGCCGGGCTATCGGGCGCCCCGCGCGTAGGATCCGGCCCAAATGCATCATTTCACCTGAAGCCAGAACGATCCGCCGCGATCACCGAAACGGTCGGCAACAGTCGGGTGCTGCCCTTCGCCGAAGGGCAAGAGATCGGCGACGAAAGCGCCGGGCCATAGGATTCGATACCGCGTTTGGCCTGCCAGGAGCATTGAAGCCAATAAATATTGCTCGTTGTACAGGCGCCCTGTCCAATCCGGAGGATAGTCAAATGGCAGGAATATGTCGTGAATATGGATGATAACTCCGGACGCGAGGTTCGGCATCACATCCATAAAGAACACGGTCACGTCACTGTTCTGGAAGGAGCGATGTGAGCCGTCAAAAAAGACGATGTCCTCCGCTGCCAGGGCAGAGAAGTGATCGATATCAGAATCCTCAAGCCGACACCTGACCACCCGATCGCAAAGAGCATCAATTTCGGCCCGCGGTTCAGGATCAATTGACTCGAGATATGTGCCTGTTGCAAAGCGCCCGATACTCCACCGGGCGAAACGCGTCGACATGCCGGATCCGATTTCAAGCAATCGGCGTGGTTTGTGACGTGCAATCATCGCGCACAACATGGCGGCGTCGAAAGGCGGAAACCAGGGGTTGTTCCACCATGGCCGTTGCGGCTGCTCGGGATCAGCGTCCTTGGGCAGTTCCGCCAAGGTCGCGGCAAGCCTCAGAAGCGACGAAAAATATTCTTGATAGTTGTCTGCTTCATCGGCCAACAACTCGGCAAGTCGGCCATGCCGGGGCTGTCCATGGCCATAGCGGACTTTCGGGCGGGGCCTATAGTCCAGGAACACGCATTCATCCCGACGATGAAAGTTGCTCAGAACATCCAGATTGCTGCATGCATAGCTGTGCCCGGGTTCGAGCGCGAGCGCACGCTCAAGCACTTCGCCCGATGCTTTCAGGTCATTGAGCACCCTCAAGGTCGTTCCCATTTGCGCCCATGCGTCCGCGAAGGCAGGGGTGGCAATGACGGCTTGGCGGAACGCGTTCAGGGCTCTAGCCGGACGACCCAACGCTCTCTGAACCACTCCCCAGCCGGTCAAGGCCGCCGGATCGCCGGCCTGAACATCAAGGCAACGTTGGAAGCAAAGCTCAGCCTCTTCCAACCGCCCGCCCACGGCGAGCGCGGCGTATCCTTGCTCCAGCAAATCCTCTGCATTCATGAATACAAATCCGGCCACAATGATGTTGCAATTAGGGGAATTTTCACACAACAAATCGGAGCAATGAATATATCATACAATTGCTGCTATCGGCAGTCGAGGACGACCTTCCAGAGCGTTGTAAAAATTGTCCTCGCAGGATTGGATCGTGGCCGCACTCCGGACTGAACGAGACCGAGGCGCTTTCATCCGGTCCAGCAACTTGCCGCTTGCGCCGGCGATGCGTTCAAGAGCAGGCCCCAGCCACTCGAGAAATGATGCCTACCATGCTCTCGGCACGCAACATGCCGCAAGACCTCCCTCAATCCGCGCTCTCCGGCAGGGCGCCCGGCAGCAGGGTTTGCAGGACGTGGCCGAGCTTGCCCAGCGGAAAGGGCTTGCGCAGGACGGCGAGGCGGCCGGCTTCTTCGCGGGGGATGTTCTCGCTGTAGCCGGTCATCACGACAACCGGAAGGTCGGGGCGGCGCTGGCGCACGTGGCGGATCAGTTCGCGGCCGTCCATCACCGGCATGCGCATGTCCGTCAGCAGAATGTCCACGGGTTCCCGCTCCTCGGCCTCCAGGGCCTGCTTGCCGTTGTGGGCCACGGTGACGCGGTAGCCCTGGTTCTGGAGGAGGTCGGCCAGGGCGAGGGCGACGAGGTCTTCGTCTTCCGCGATGAGGATGTGAGGCGAGGCGTTCATGCGGCTACCGGACGGAAGGGCTTTTCGGGGATCGTACGACGGCGGGCCCGTTCCGGATCCGCGTCAATCTGCAACAAGCTGCGACGGATTGAATCGAACCTTTTCACCGGGCGCGCGCCCGTGGGCAGCATGGCCGGGCGTTGGTTTCGAGTCAATTCTTTCCCGGCCGTTCCGGACGCTCCCCTCCCCTTCAGGACGCCCGCACCGGCCCGCCGCTTTTCGGGGCGGGGAAACGGAGGACCGCGTCCACCCCTCCGCCCGGGCGCGGTCGGACGGCGAGCGTGCCGTGGAGCTGCTGGGCGAGCTGCTGGGTGATCTGGCGCCCCAGCCCCGTTCCCTTGGGCTGGTCGGAGGTGATGCCGGCCCCGTCGTCGCTGACCGTCAGCACGTAATCCTCCCCTTCCCGCGCGAAGGTCAGATCGACCCGGCCGGCCTGGTTGCCGGGAAAGGCGTATTTGACGGCGTTGGTGACGAGTTCGTTCGCGATGGTGCCGACGGCGATGGCGGCCCCCATGTCCAGCTCGACGTCCTCGGCGCTGGCGCCGAGCGCGATCGGCCGCACGCCCACCATGCCGAGCTGGAGATCCTGGACGAGGCTTTCCAGGAACTCCCTGGCGTTGACGAGACTCATGCTCTCCACCCGGCGCAGCCGGCCATAGACCCGCGCCAGGACGCCGATGCGCTCCACGGTCCCGCTCAGGATGGACTGCATCCGCTCGGGCCGGTCGGCGGCGAGGCTCAGCTGGATGGAGATCAGCTGAAGGTCGTTGCGGATGCGGTGATGGACCTCGCTCAGCATCAGGTCCTTCTCACGGTCCGAGGCGGCGACCTTATCCAGCGCCTGCTGCAACTTGTTGAGCGTCTTGCGCAGGGCCTCGGTGACTGCGGCGATGCCGAAGCCCAGGGCCATGTAGATCATGAAGGCGAGCTGCTCCCCCTGGTTCGCGATCCAAAGCGAGCCGCGCGGCTCGATGAACAGCCAAGCCGTCAGCAGGCCGGACAGGATCACCGCGAGGAAGCCCGAGGCGCGGTCGAACAGCAGCGACACGAGAAAGATGCCGGGTATGTAGAGAAGGAAGGGATAACCCTTCAAGACCGGTTCCAGGCTGTAGCGCAGAAGCGTCGCGGCCCCCGTCACCGCCAGCGTGATGCCATAACGGACCCAGGTCGAACGCGGGGTCTGCGGAAGCAGTTGAAACAGCAGGTTCTCCATGCCCCTTCCCTAGCTTTGTTTTCCCGTTCCCTTGCCTGGATGGCGCCGTCCTGTCGAGGGGACAACAGGGGAAAGCCGCATGGGGCACGGCGGGGCGCCACCGGAGCGACAGGGTCTGCGGTTGTACGCTCCGCAATGTCCCGGGCATAAGACGCATCGCCAGGCTGGCCCGCCTCACCCGGCTTGTCGTAAGGTAAGCTTCGCTTACATTGGTAAGCATCGCTTGCATTCGGCGGTTCCATGAAGACGAAGAGCATCGACAATCTCGTGACGGGAACGGTGAATGCGCCTTGGAAGCGCTCGTTGAGCGCTCCGGTGCTCGCCGCCATGATCACGGATGTGGATGTCGAGGAGTGGCTTCCTCATCTGGCGACCTTCTTCACCGAAGTCCGTCCGCACCTCGTCTTGGGATTTGCGCAGAATCACGCCATCCCGAGCGACGCGCTCCTGAAAAGCTATTCCAGGGTCAAGGCCCTGACCGGCGAAGCCAATGGCGTGCTGGAGGGTGAACTTGCAAAACTGGCAAAAGCTGCTTGAGCGTGCCATTCGCGCAATTGATGCCATGGCCGAGAACGGCTCCGAGCTACGGTGGTGGTCATTCGGAGGCGGGACGGCGCTTGATCAATAGAGATCCCGGCAATGCATCCCTGAAAGCGACCTTGCTCCGTCCATGATGCTCTGTTGCCAACTGGAGCTTATCCGGCCGCATCCGATCTCTCCCGCAAGGCGCTCGCCGAAAAGCCTCCCATAACCGCATGGATTTGTGTGAAATTGCCCGCCTCGACGATGGCGGACGGAATGGGATGCGGTGGTGGCGGATTCACGGGCCTGGACCAACATGGCGCTTCAGAGGATCGAGGCGGATTTCCACCGGTCGGCGGACACGCACCTGTTCCGGCTGGACGGGGTCGCGGCGCTGCCGGGCATCGATCTCTATCTGAAGGACGAATCCACCCATCCCACGGGAAGCCTGAAGCACCGGCTGGCGCGGTCGCTGTTCCTGTTCGCGATCTGCAACGGCTGGATCCGCGAGGGGACGACGGTGATCGAGGCCTCCTCGGGCTCCACCGCCGTGTCGGAGGCCTATTTCGCCCGGATGCTGAACCTCCCCTTCATCGCGGTGATGCCCCGCCGCACCTCGCCTGAAAAGGTCGCGGCCATCCGCTTTTATGGCGGGGACTGCCATTTCGTGGAGGACCCGGCGGCGCTCTACACCGTGTCGGAGGCGCTCGCCCGCGAGCGGAACGGCCATTTCATGGACCAGTTCACCTATGCGGAACGGGCGACGGACTGGCGGGGCAACAACAACATCGCGGAATCCATCTACCGCCAGATGGAGCGCGAACGCTTCCCCATCCCCCGATGGGTGGTGATGGGCGCCGGCACCGGCGGCACCTCGGCCACCATCGGGCGCTACGTGCGCTACAAGCAGGTGGACACCCGGCTGTGCGTCGTGGACGTCGCCAATTCCGTCTTCTACGACAGCTACCGCCAGGGGCGCCGGGACATCACCATCGGGGTCGGGTCGCGGATCGAGGGCATCGGCCGGCCGCGCTGCGAGCCGTCCTTCGTGCCCGGCGTGGTGGACCGGATGGAGAGGGTGCCGGACGCGGCCTCCATCGGTGCCATGCGCGTGCTGGCGGAACGGCTAGGCCGCAAGCCGGGCGGCTCGACGGGCACCAACTTCTACGGTGTGTGCCGCCTGGCCGCGGAAATGGCCGGACGCGGGGAGACGGGATCCATCGTCACGCTGCTGTGCGATCCGGGCGAGCGCTACCTCCACACCTATTACGATGACGGATGGCTGGCGGAGAACGGGTTGGACATCGCCCCCTACGTGGAACAGGTCGCGCGCTTCCTCGACAGCGGGCGCTGGGTCGAGCCGGCGGGAGCCTGAGACCGGAACGGCGATGGGATTCTAAACCGCTGCGTGCATTCAACGCATCGGTTGAGCAAAAGGAAGTCCAGTTCAGCCAACTCCACTCGCGATGCCCAAGTATTGTCACGGAACAAAAGTGGCAGTCCCTGAGGGGTCTATTTCGAATACAGCCGAGTCATAGGACCAAGGCAGGACGACCAGGCGCGGCTGCCGGAAAATTAGAACTAATTCCTCTAAAAACGTTACCTATGGCTGGTATGGCGGCCATCAACTTCCAAGTAAGGTTCGCGCCAGTCGAAGTGGTCCCGAAGCACCGGCGGCGACGCCGGAGCGCACCACCTTCGGAGCGAATTGAGCCAAGGCACCACGGAATGGCGCCGGCCGAACCAGACAGTTGGAGAGAAGAGCATGAAGCCCGCGACCGTGTTTCTGATCGATTCGAACCGGCTCTTCCGTGAGGGGCTGAAGCGCCTCTTCGAGGGGACGGCTTTCACGGTGATCGGAGAAGCCGGCACGTTGGACGAAGCCACCTCGGCGCTGGCCGCATCGGGCAAGCAGCCGGAACTCGTCCTCATGGACGTGGCGTCCGTGGCCGAGCAGGAGATCGCCCTTCTGCGTTCCGTGGCGCCGCAGGCCCGTGCGGTGGTGCTGAGCAACGAGTTGTGCACCCAGCGCCTGTCGGGCGCCCTGCGCGCGGGCGTCCATGGCTATCTGGTCAAGGACATCGCCTGCGAGGCGCTGCTCCAGTCGTTGCAGCTCGTGCTGCTGGGCGAGAAGGTTTTCCCGACCAACCTCGCGGAACTGCTGCTGTCGGGCGTCGGGCGCGGTGACCTTCAGCCGGAGCCGAGCGGCCGCAAGGGCCTGTCGCAGCGCGAGATGCAGATCCTGCAGACGCTGGTGAAGGGCAGCTCGAACAAGATGATCGCCAACCACCTCGGCATCACCGAGGCGACGGTGAAGGTCCACCTGAAGAGCCTGCTGCGCAAGATCAACGCGTCCAACCGCACCCAGGCCGCCATCTGGGCCATGAACAACGGCATCGGCGACGAGGTCGCGGGTGTGGCGGCGACCGTCTGACCATAGCGGCGAAGGACCTTTCACGCGGCGGCGCCCGGATCACAATGCCTGGTGGAGCGCCATGACGGCGCCGGCCGACACGGCTCCGACGATCCCGACGGCGGATGCCCGCTCGTACGGGTTCCAGGACCGCCAGTCGCGTTTGAAGGAATTCAGCAGGGTACGCATGGCGACTCTCCTCTTCGGATGAGGGATCGGACGTCCTCAAAGAGGCCTGCCGGGAAACCGGCGGGCCTCTTGGCGTTCGGGCTTGGCTCCCTTCCTGGGTTTGGGGGATGCCGATGCCGCGCTCTGGGCTTTCATGAGGAAAGAAATAGAGATTTCTTCTGGAGGGATAAACGCTCTACCATGAAGATATTTGTTGCATCAGTTGCGACAATTTGACCGGGCGGAGCATGCGCTCATGGAAGCGGCCCGATTCAAGAAATGACCGCTTGGTAAGTTTTGCATCACTATCGGGCTGACTCTGCCATATAATGATCGGTCGGTCAGTTGTTGGAATGCTAGCCACCTGAGCCCTCAATCATATTCATGGCTTTGAATGCCGAATCCAGCCAAAAACTGATTGAGCGCGCACGCTCAATGGTTTAAAAGAAATGAGCGTTCGATCAGCGACATGCTCATCCGGCGCTTTCCAGGGGATGAACTTACCGGTCGCGCAGCTGGAGGCGATGATGAGCCGAGGCTTTCTGAAGGACAGCCGGGATTTCGGGCAATATGTCCGCAGGCGGCGCAAGGAGGCCGGACTCCGCCAGACCGACCTCGCCGAAGCCGCGGGGGTCAGCTACCGCTATGTGCTCGAACTGGAAGCGGGGAAGGAAACCGCGCAGATCGGCAAGGCGCTGCGCATCCTGGACGTGCTGGGCACGCGCCTGATCGCGGAGCCCGGCGACGCGGACAGGCGGGCCGGCGAAAGCGGCGCGCGCGCGGAAGCCGTGGCGGGCGGGGCTGCCGGCGAGGAAGAGCCGGCGGCCGGCACGGTCCTGCGCGGGATGAGCGAGCCGGCCGGCGCGCCTTTCGAGGGCTTCCCGACCGGAGGCGCGCTTCCCAAGGATACCTCCAAGGCCGGGCACCGGCCCCTTCCGGCGCGGCGGGCGGGCGCCGCACCCGCCAGGGACGATGACGACGACCTCGAGGTGGAGGCCGAATGACCGCCCGCCTGGACATCACCTATGACGGCCATGCCGTCGGCGTGATCGAGCGGCACGGCCCCGGCCGGGAAGCCATTTCCTTCGCCTACAGCCCGGCGTGGCTGTCGCGTCCGGGGGCCTTCCCGATCTCGACGCGGATGCCGCTCCGCGCAGAGGCGTTCGGTTCGGCCGCCACCTACATCTGGTTCCTGAACCTTCTGCCGGAAGGCAACGACCTGCCCCTCGTGGGCCGGCATCTCGGCGTGTCGCACGTCGACGTCTTCGGTCTGCTGGAAAGGCTGGGCGCCGACGTCGCGGGAGCCCTGTCCATCCACCCGCCCGGCCCCGCCGCCGAACAGCGCGCGCGCTACAAGCGGCTGGACGAGGCCGATCTGGTGGAGGTCATCCGGCGGCTGGAGGAACGGCCGCTCCTGGCCGGCGACGACGGCATCCAGATGTCGCTCGCGGGTGCTCAGAGCAAGGTGGGGGTCGCCAAGGCGGCCGGTGGCGGGCTGGCGCTGCCGCTTGGCGGCGCGCCGAGCACCTTCATCCTCAAGCCAGCCATCAGGCGCTTCTACGGCAGCACCGAGAACGAGCATTTCTGCCTGTCGCTCGCTCGCGAGATCGGGCTGGACGCCGCGCGCTCGGAACTGGGGATCGCCGGGGACGAACCGTTCCTCCTGGTCCGGCGTTACGACCGGGCGCGGCAGGAAGGGGGCATCGCCCGCCTTCACCAGGAGGATTTCTGCCAGGCCTGCGAAAGGCCCCCCTACGCCAAGTACGAGAAGGACAAGGGCTATGGCAGGGGTCCTGGCATCGCGGACCTTTTCGCGGTCCTCGACCGCGTCTCGACGGACAAGGCGCGCGACCGGCTGGCGCTACGGGATGCGATTATCTTCAACGTGCTGATCGACAATGTCGACGCGCACGCGAAGAACTATTCCCTTCTGATCGGGCCGGGCAACGCCGTCCGCCTGGCGCCGCTCTACGACCTGATGTGCGGCGCGGTCTGCGACGGGGTGACGCGCAATCTCGCGATGACGGTCGCCGGGAGCAACCGCGGGGACCACATCTACGGCCGGCACTGGGACCGGCTCGCCACGGCGGTCGGCTTCGCCCCGCTCAGCCTGCGCAAGCGCGTGGCCGCCCTGGCCGGCCTCCTGCCCGCCGCCGCCGAGGCGCTGGCCGCCCGCATCCTGCGGGAGGAGGCGGGGCGTTTCCCGGTCGCGCCGGAGATCCTCGATCAGATCACGGGCGTCATCAAGGCCCGTTGCTCCCGCGTCCTCATCAACCTGCGCCGCGAGCCGCCGCCGAGCCTGGAGGAGGACGAGGAGATGCTGCTGTCCCGGAGGGGTACGCCGCAATCGGACCTGACGGTGTGAGGGCGGAGGGCCGATTGCCTGGGAGGGTCAAGCACGCTGCAAAGAATTCCTTGCGCTCAGCCTTTCAAGAAGCTTTCGCCAGCACGGCAGCAAGCAGCGGATGCACCGGGTCGATAAACGGGTTGGCAATCGTCACACCCCGCCATGAAAAGCCGTCCTGCATGTCCTCCGACAGAAGAAGACCACATCCCGCCTCGGCGGACGCCGCCAGGATGATCGCATCCCAAACCTGAAAGCCATGGCGTTCTATAAGATCCATGGCGCCTGTCAGAACGGCGTCGGTGGTGTCCTGTACATGATAGACAAGCCGCCATGACCCGACCGCGTCACAGGGCTCCCGCCTTTGCCATTTCCCCTTTGCCAGAAGAGCCCGCAAAACTTCCCCCATCACCTGGACAGGGATGGTCGTCTCGGATTCGGGCAGTGCGGAAATGATCTCAAGAGCCCGAACCTGCCGCTCGGCATCGTTCAACCCTTCCGCATAAAGGATCACGTTGCTGTCGAGCGCGACCCTCGATGGCGGTCCTCGTACAGATCCTCGCGCTTCCAGTCTATGCCGCGTGCAGGCTGACCGCGCAGACGTTCGAGAAGAGCTTGCTTCGGAGTTGAGGCACTTTGAGCCCGCGCCTCCTCGTAAGCCGTTTCAGGCTCATGGCCGGCCTCCAGGGCCACTGTCGCCCCGGCGGCGATCACATCACGCTCCAATTCGGGAGACAGGGCGCCGGTCATGAGGACATGACGCCGCTCCGAAGCCAGGAACACGGGCACACGGCCAACCGACACCAACGCCTTTACCCGCTGGAACTGTCCGGCATCCTTCGCTTTGATGACATAGCGTGCCATGGGCGTGCATTCCTGGTTCGCAGCATCATCGCACCACTCAAACGCTTCTGCAAACTTCGGCGTTCCCCAAAGAAAAAGGGCGCGCGGCCGGAATCGAGCGCCCTTGATCGGTGTCCAGGGGCCGTCCGGTCCCTGGCGGGGGTGGAGGGGGCGGAGCCCCC
Organism: Azospirillum sp. SYSU D00513; assembly: GCF_017356015.1. Classification (GTDB taxonomy): domain Bacteria; phylum Pseudomonadota; class Alphaproteobacteria; order Azospirillales; family Azospirillaceae; genus Azospirillum. Next base: position 95,195 of record NZ_JAFIQV010000004.1, on the reverse strand, counting down.
TCCCCTCCGGCCTGCTTACTTTTCCAGGCCCGGCTTGCGGGTCAGGTTGTGGTGGGCTTCGACGTAGCGGACCGTGCCCGACTTGGAGCGCATGACGACGGAGTGGGTGACGGCCCCGCCGGGGATGCGGCGCACGCCCTTCAGCATGGCGCCGTCGGTCACGCCGGTGGCGGCGAACATGACGTTGCCGCTGGCGAGCTCCAGCATGCTGTACTTCTTGTTCAGGTCGGTGACGCCCCAGCGGGCGGCGCGGGCCTTCTCGTCGTCGTTGCGGAACAGCAGGCGGCCCTGGAACTGGCCGCCGATGCAGCGCAGGGCGGCGGCGGCGAGGACGCCTTCCGGCGCGCCGCCGGAGCCCACATACATGTCCACGGCGGCGCCGATCTGGCTGGTGGCGATGACGCCCGACACGTCGCCGTCGGAGATCAGCATGATGCGGGCGCCGGCCTCGCGGACCCGGGCGATCAGCTCGCTGTGGCGCGGGCGGTCGAGGATGCAGACCAGCAGCTCCTCGACGTCGGTGCCCTTGGCCTTGGCGAGGTTCTTGAGGTTGGTGGCCGGGCTCTCGTCCAGGTCCACCACGCCATCCGGCAGGCCGCCGCCGACGGCGATCTTGTCCATGTAGACGTCGGGGGCGTTCAGGAAGCCGCCCTCCTCGGCCATGGCGATGACGGCCAGAGAGTTCGGGCCGCCCTTGGCGGTGATGGTGGTGCCTTCGAGAGGGTCGAGGGCAATGTCCACCTTCGGACCGCCGGCGCCGACCTTCTCGCCGATGTAGAGCATCGGCGCCTCGTCGCGCTCGCCCTCGCCGATCACGACGGTGCCGTCGATCGACAGGGTGTTCAGCGCCTTGCGCATGGCGTCCACGGCGGCCTGGTCGGCGAGCTTCTCGTCGCCGCGGCCCATCAGCAGCGACGCGGACAGCGCGGCGGCCTCGGTGACGCGCACGGCTTCGAGCGCCAGGTTCCGGTCCATGCCCGGAAGGTCCATGTTGTTGGCCATCGTTACACCCCCAAGTTTATGATCGGCCCGATTCTGCGATCGGCGATTATGGATTGATCAAAACTGCTCGATGCGGATCATGCGCGGCGGTTCCACGACCGTGCCCTGACGGGCGATGGTCTCCAGCGCCTTGCGCATCGACGCCTCGGTCGTGTCGTGGGTGGTGAGGACCACCGGCACGGCTTCTCCCGGGGCGCGTCCGCGCTGAAGGAACTGTTCCATGGAAACGTTCTGGTCGCGCATGGCCGCGGCTATGTCCGCTATCACGCCGGGGCGGTCCAGCACCATCAGGCGTACGTAGTACGACCCTTGCCGGGACTCCATGGGCGAGGGCTGGGCCTCGGCCAGACGGCCGGCCGGGACTCCGAAGGTCGGGGTAGACCGGCCACGCGCCACGTCCACCAGATCGGCGACGACGGCCGAGGCCGTCGGGCCGGCGCCGGCGCCGCGGCCGACGAACAGGACCTGCCCGACGAAGTCGCCCTGGGCCACGACGGCGTTGAAGACGCCGTCCACGGCGGCGATGGGGGCCGCCTTGGGAACCATGCAGGGATGGACCCGCTGCTCCACACCCTGTTCGGTGCGGCGCGCGATGCCCAGCAGCTTGATCCGGTAGCCGAGCGCGTCGGCGTAGTCGAAGTCGAGCGCCGAGACGTGGCGGATGCCCTCGACATGGACGTTCTTGAAATCGACCGGGCAGCCGAAGGCGACGGAGGTCAGGATGGCCAGCTTGTGGGCGGCGTCCACCCCGTCGATGTCGAAGCTGGGGTCGGCCTCGGCGTAACCCAGCTCCTGCGCCTCGGCCAGCACGTCCGCGAATTCGCGGCCGGTGGTGCGCATCTCGGTCAGGATGTAGTTGCAGGTGCCGTTGAGGATGCCGTGCACCTCCGACACGCGGTTGCCAGCCAGACCCTCGCGCAGACCCTTGATGATGGGGATGCCGCCGGCCACCGCCGCCTCGAAGGCGAGGGTCAGGCCCTTGGCCTCGGCCTTGCGGGCCAGATCGGTGCCGTGATGGGCGAGCAGCGCCTTGTTGGCGGTGACGACGTGCTTGCCGGCCTCCAGCGCGGTTTCCACCACGTTGCGGGCGGAGCCCTCGGAGCCGCCGATCAGCTCGACCACCAGCTCGGCCTCGGGATCGGCGGCGAGCGCCACGGGGTCGTCGTACCAGCGCAGGCCGGACAGGTCCACGCCGCGGTCCTTGCCGCGCGAGCGGGCGCTGACGGCGACCACCTCGATGCGGCGGCCGCAACGCTGTTCGATGACGTCGGCCTGTTCGGCCAGCAGCTTCAGGGTGCCGGCGCCGACGGTGCCCAGTCCGGCGACGGCGATCTTGAGCGGGGCGGTCTTCTGGTTGGAAGTATTCTGGTTGGACGACGTCACGACACTTGTACCTTATCCGGGCCGCTCTTGGCGGAGTCGAGAAGGGCCTTGCGGGCCTCCGGGTCCTTGCCGGCGGCGACGCCGGCGGCGTTGGAGCGGAAGAATTCCTTGATGCAGCGGGTGGCCTGCCGGATGCGGTGGACGTTCTCCACCAGCGCCAGGCGGACGTGGCCGTCGCCGTACTCGCCGAAGCCGACGCCCGGCGCCACGGCGACCTTGGCCTCCTGGAGCAGCAGCTTGGAGAATTCCAGCGAGCCGAGATGGGCGAACTGCGGGGGGATCGGCGCCCAGGCGAACATGGAGGCGGCCGGGCTCGGCACCTCCCACCCGGCGGCGGCCAGCCCCTCAATCATCACGTCGCGGCGCTGCTTGTACATGGCGCGGACCTGGTCGATGCAGTCCTGCGGCCCGTTCAGCGCGGCGGTCGCCGCCACCTGGATGGGCGTGAAGGCGCCATAGTCCAGGTAGGACTTGATGCGGGCGAGCGAGCTGATCAGCTTCTTGTTGCCGGTGGCGAAGCCGATGCGCCAGCCGGCCATCGAGAAGGTCTTCGACATGGAGGTGAACTCGACCGCCACCTCGCGCGCCTCGGGGATCTCGAGGATGGAGGGCGGCGGGTTGCCGTCGAAGAAGATCTCGGCGTAGGCGAGGTCCGACAGGATGTAGATGCCGTGCTTGCGGCAGAACTCCACGATCGGGCGGTAGAAGTCGAGCCCCACCACCTCGGCCGTCGGGTTCGACGGGTAGTTCAGCACCAGCGCCAGCGGCTTGGGCACGCTGTGGCGCACGGCGCGCTCCAGCATGACCATGAAGCTGTCGATGTCGGTCGAGGTGCCGTTCGCCATGCCCACCGGCAGGTGGCGCACCGAGGCGCCGGCCAGGATGAAGCCGAAGGGATGGATCGGGTAGCTCGGGTTCGGCACCAGGATGATGTCGCCCGGGCTGGTGATGGCCTGGGCGAGGTTGGCCAGGCCCTCCTTCGAGCCGATGGTGACGATCGTCTCGGTCTCGGGATCGACGTCCACGTTGAAGCGGCGCTTGTAATAGGCCGCGTGCGCCTTGCGCAGGCCGGGGATGCCGCGCGAGTTCGAATAGCGGTGCGTCTTCGGGTCGCGGACCGCTTCCACCAGCTTGTCGATGATGTGCTGCGGGGTCGGCTGGTCCGGGTTGCCCATGCCGAGGTCGATGATGTCCTCGCCGGCGGCGCGGGCTCGCGCCTTCATGGCGTTCACTTCGGCGAAGACGTAGGGCGGAAGACGCTTGATGCGGTGAAATTCTGAATCGCTCATGGGCACTCCGGAGCCAGACCGGCCGCGCCGCACATCCAAAGCCGGGCGGACCGGGACCCCTTATCTACCGCCCTGGAGGGTCGGATGCGAGGCAAATTTCTTAGTCAGCGGCGTCAATTATCGGCCATTCGTTACCCACGGGGCCCAGCCGCGATCAGATCCGGAGCCGGACGGATCAGGGCGCGCCGGGCCTGAGGTTGGGTGGCGGCGGCACCTCGAGCGGGGCGGGCACGCCCTCGATGCCCGCGGCGCGCTGGAGGCCCTGGGCATCGGCGCGGTCGCGCGCCAGGCTTTCCATGTCCTGCCGGCGCTGGCGCGGGGTCGAGAAGTCGGTCGGCCGGGGGGGCACGGTGGCGAGGTTCGGGAACTCCGCCTCGCCACCGCCCATGCGGCGGACGGGCGAGGGGCCGTCGCCCGGCGTCGCTTCCCCGGTCATGGCGCCGATCAGCCCATGGTCGAGCACGCGGTCGCTGCAGCCGCCCAGCAGCGACGCCGCCAGCAGAAGCCCGGCGACGCCGGCCGCCCCGCACCGGATTGCCTCTCGCCGGATCGTCCCATGCCGCATCGCCATCTCCCGAAACCTCGCGCTTTTGCTGCCCGCCCGCCTTGAAGATCCGGGCGGAACATGAAATCTTCAACGGATGGGTGTATGACACTCCGCAGGGGTGCCGGGGGACGATCTGACCTTGGGCGGAACCTTCCCGGCACCGGTCGGACCTGTATAAACCCGAGCGCCGCCGCCAAGAAGCGCAAACTCGCGCGTGACCGAAGGAACCGCCGCCATGGCCGAGAAGAGAGCCGACCGCACGGCCGGCAGGAGAGCCGCCCCTCAACCGAACAATGCCGGACAGAGCGGGGCCGGGCAGAGTGGCGCCGAGCAGAGTGGCGCCGGGCCTGCCGCCGCCCCGGCGAGCCCGTCCGCCGCCGCCCCGTCCATGGACCGTTCCTCGGACCGCCCCTCCACCGGGACCAGGCCGGCGGGCGTGGAGCCGGGCGGCCCCAAGGCGGAAGGTTCCAAGGCAGGCGGCCCCAACGCGGCAAGCAACGGATCCTCGGCGCCCCAGGTCCCGGAGGTGACGCTGCCCGACCCGGTCGAGATGTCGCGCGCCATGGCGCGGATCGCCGAGCAGAGCCAGCGGCTGGTGACGGAGTTCCTGTCGCGCCAGAACCCGGACGGCCTCGGCAAGGTCAACCCGGACCCGCTGGGGCTCGGCCAGGCCTTCGTGGAGATGACCACGCGCATGATGGCCGACCCGGCCAAGCTGGTGCAGGCCCAGGTCGATCTCTGGCAGGATTACCTGACCCTGTGGCAGCGCACGACGCAGCGCTTCATGGGCCAGACGCCGGAGCCGGTGATCGCCCCGGCAAAGGACGACCGGCGCTTCAAGGACGCGGCCTGGAACGAGGCGGCGCTGTTCGACTTCATCAAGCAGTCCTACCTGCTGAGCGCGCGCTGGCTGCAGGGGCGTGTCCACGACGTGGAGGGGATGGACCCCCACACGGCAAGGAAGCTGGAGTTCTACACCCGGCAGTATGTGGACGCGATGGCGCCCTCCAACTTCGTCATGACGAACCCGGAGGTGCTGCGCGCGACGCTGGAAAGCGGCGGCGAGAACCTCGTGAAGGGGCTGGAGCATCTGCTCGCCGACCTGGAGCGCGGCAAGGGCGAGCTGCGCATCTCCATGACCGACCAGGATGCCTTCCAGATCGGCCGGAACATCGCGGTCACGCCGGGCAAGGTGGTTTTCCAGACCTCGCTGATGCAGCTGATCCAGTACACGCCGACGACGGCGGAGGTGAAGAAGCGGCCGCTGATGATCGTGCCGCCCTGGATCAACAAGTACTACATCCTCGACCTGCGCGAGAAGAACAGCTTCATCAAGTGGGCGGTGGACCAGGGCCACACGGTCTTCGTCCTGTCCTGGGTGAACCCGGACCACACGCTGGCCGACAAGAGCTTCGAGGACTACATGGCGCTGGGGCCGCTGGCGGCGCTGGAGGCGATCAAGGCCGCCACCGGCGAGGAGGAGGTCAACGCCATCGGCTACTGCCTGGGCGGCACGCTGCTGGCCTCCACGCTCGCCTACATGGCGGCCAAGGGGGACGACCGGATCAAGTCCGCGACCTTCTTCACCACCATGCTGGACTTCGCCGAGGCAGGCGAGCTGTCGGTCTTCATCGACGAGGAGCAGCTCACCGCGCTGGAGAACCAGATGGCCGTGCAGGGCTATCTGGACGGGTCGAAGATGGCGACGGCCTTCAACATGCTGCGCGCGAACGACCTGATCTGGTCCTTCGTGGTGAACAACTACCTGCTGGGCAAGGACCCCTTCCCCTTCGACCTGCTGTACTGGAACGGCGACAGCACGCGGATGCCCGCCGCGATGCACAGCTTCTACCTGCGCAACATGTACCAGAAGAACCTGCTGGTGCAGCCGGGCGGGATCCAGCTGGGCGGGGTGCCGATCGACCTGCGCCGGGTGGAGACGCCGTCCTTCTTCCTGTCCACGCGCGAGGACCACATCGCGCCCTGGAAGAGCAGCTACGCCGGCACGCAGCTCTTCTCCGGCCCGGTGCGCTTCGTGCTGGCCGCGTCGGGGCACATCGCGGGCGTGGTGAACCCGCCGGCGGCGGGGAAGTACTCGCACTGGAGCAGCGAGGCGCTGCCCGCGGCGCCGGACGACTGGCTGGCCGGGGCCGAGCAGCGGCCGGGCTCCTGGTGGCCGGAATGGAACGCGTGGGTCTCGCAGTACGCCGATGGCACCGTGCCGGCCCGAGACCCCGCCCAGGGCGGCCTGCCGCCGATCGAGGACGCGCCGGGTTCCTACGTGAAGGCGCGGACGGTCTGACGGCGGGGGGCTTCCGGTTGCGGTCCGCCGCGACCGGGGGCGGCCCCGCCGGAAACCGGCCGGAAAGGCGCACCAAGAAAAAGGCCCCGGGGAAAACCCCGGGGCCTTTTCCGTTCGCGGCGGAGCGCCGCCCGGCCCTTGCGGACCGGGAAGCGTTCCGATGCGGTTCCTTACGAACCGGCGCCGGTGCGCGGCAGGATCTGCGCGCGACGGTTGGACGGCTCGCGGACGTTCGGGCCGGTCTGGACGAGCAGCTGGGTCTCGCCACGGCCTTCGGTCGTGATGTTGGAGGCCGGGACGCCACGGGCGGCCAGGGCCTGCTTCACGGCCTCGGCGCGACGGTTCGACAGGCGCTGGTTGTAGGCCGGCGAACCCGAGGTGTCGGTGTGGCCGATCACGTGGATGCGGGCGGCGTTGCCGGCACCGATGGCGGCGACCGCGTCACCGATGACGCGCTCGGCGGCCGGGGTGATGTTCGACTTGTCCCAGTCGAAGAACACCAGATATTCGGTCTGGACCGGCGCGGTGGTCGCCGGAGCCGGAGCCGCGGCGGTCGCCGGGCACTTGAAGCTGCCCTGGTGGATGGCGTAGCCGCCGCTCGCGGTGCGGACCGGAACGTTGTTCCAGCCGATCACCGGGTTGCACCACTCACCGGTGGTGGCGGTCTGAGCCTGGGCCGGCGCGGCGCCGATCATCATGCCCGCAACGAGGGCGGCCGGCACCAGGGCCAGGCCCGAACGGAAAAGCTTGTTCATGTTATTTGCACTCCTTCGAGAACATTCCCAACCACTATGCTTGCGCCAGCGACCCGTCGCATGAAGTGTCAGCCCGCGCGCACTTAGCGTGCCAGCAACTCGCGAAACATATGGTGAGGACACAGGTTCCGGCACCCCTTCTCTTGGTCCTAACCACCGACTCTCGGCCAGTGTTGCATGACTGCATCATAGGGTGGAATCAGCGTCCGCCGTGGATTCGCGCCAGTTCCACGTAGCCGGCGGCCAGTTTGAGGAAGGATTCGCGGTCCTCCTCGGTCACCTCGCGGACCATCCGCGCCGGGCTCCCGGCCCAGAGCTGGCCCGCCTTGACCCGCTTTCCGGGGGTCACGAGAGCCCCGGCGCCGATGATCGCCCCCGACTCGACGAGCACGCCGTCCATGACGCAGGCCTTCATGCCGATGAAGCAGCCGCTCTCCAGCGTGCAGGCATGCAGAAGCGCCATGTGGCCGACGGTCACGTCGTCGCCGATGTAGGTCCCCTGCCCCCTGGAGGAGACGTGGACGACGCTGCCGTCCTGTATGTTGCTGCGCGCGCCGATGCGCACCTCGTTCACGTCGCCGCGGACGGTGCAGCCGAACCAGATGCTGGATTCCGGCCCGACCGCCACGTCGCCGACCACGGCGGCGGTCGGCGCCACGTAGGCGGTCGGGTCGATCAGCGGAAACCGGTCCCGGAAGGGCAGGATCACTCCGGACATGGTCGTCTCCCCAGGGGTGATCGCGTCCCTTACGGGAACAGCGGCGCCTGTTCCAGGCCGGCGGTCTCGTCCAGGCCGAACATGACGTTCATGTTCTGGATGGCCTGGCCGGAAGCGCCCTTCACGAGGTTGTCGATGACGGACACCAGAATGGCGCCGCGCGGGGCGCGGTCCGGCACCACGCCGATCAAGGCGTGGTTGGAGGCGCGGACATGGCGGGTGGCGGGCACCACGCCAGCCGGCGTGACGCCGACGAAGGGCTCGGACTCATAGCGGCGCGCGAGCGCGGCGCGCAGGTCGTCGGCGGTGACGCCCTCCGCCATGCGGACGTAGATCGTCGCCAGCATGCCGCGGTTCATCGGCACGAGATGGGGCGTGAAGGAGATGGTGACCGGCTGGCCGGCGGCCAGCCGCAGCTCCTGCTCGATCTCCGGCATGTGGCGGTGGTGGCCGACGCCGTAGGCGTGGAAGCCCTCCGACACCTCGGTGAAGAGGTTGGCCTGCTTGGCGTCGCGCCCGGCGCCCGACACGCCCGACTTGGCGTCGACCACGATCCGGTCCGATTCGATCAGCCCGTCCAGCAGAAGCGGCAGCAGCGGCAGAAGCGTGGCGGTCGGGTAGCAGCCGGGGTTGGCGACCAAGCGCGCGGCGCGCACGCCCTGGCGGTTGAACTCGGTCAGGCCGTAGGCGACCTCCTTCTGGAGGTCCAGCGCACGGTGCTCATGCCCGTACCAGGTGGCGTATTCGGCCGGGTCGGCGAGGCGGAAGTCGGCGGAGAGATCGACGACCTTCAGGGTCTTGGGCAGGCCGGCGACGACCTCCTGGGTGGTGCCGTGCGGCAACGCGCAGAAGACCATGTCCAGCCCGTCCCAGGCCACCTGCTCGATCTTCACCAGATCGGGCAGACCGTAGCGCCCCAGATGCGGGAACACCTCCGCCATCGGCTTGCCGGCCTGCCGTTCGGCGGTCAGGGCGTCGATCCGCACCTTCGGGTGGCGCAGCAGCATGCGCACCAGTTCGGCGCCCGTGTAGCCGGACGCGCCGAGGATGCCGACGCGGATCGGGGCGGTGGAAGTGTCCATGGACGAGGATCCCTCTCGATGTTGGATTGATCCGGGGATGGAGCCGGGAGGTCGGATGGGAAGATACGGGAAAGCGCGTGCGGTGCAAAAAGAGAAAGGGCGCCACCGGGCGGCAAGCCCGGAATCAGAAAGGCGCGTCCCGTTGGAACGCTGCCTGGAATGCAGAAAGGGGCGTCCCGTTGGGACGCTGCCTGGAATGCAGAAAGGGGCGTCCCGTTGGGACGCCCCTCGCCGTATCGATGCCGATGGCAGAGTTCGCGTGCGCGGGTCAGCGCTTCGAGAACTGGAAGCTGCGGCGGGCCTTGGCGCGGCCGTACTTCTTACGCTCGACGACGCGGGCGTCGCGGGTCAGGAAGCCGGCGGTCTTCAGCGGCGGACGCAGGGTCGGCTCGAAGTAGGTCAGCGCCTTGGAGATGCCGTGGCGGACGGCACCGGCCTGGCCCGACAGACCGCCGCCGGTGACGGTGGCGATCACGTCATACTGCTCGACGCGGCCGGCCACGTCGAACGGCTGGGCGATCATCATGCGCAGGACGGGACGGGCGAAGTAGACTTCCTGGTCGCGACCGTTGACGGTGATCTTGCCGGAGCCCGGCTTGATCCACACGCGGGCGACGGCGTCCTTGCGCTTGCCGGTGGCGTAGGCGCGGCCCTGGGCGTCCAGCTTCGGCTCGGCCAGTTCGGCCGGAGCGGCGACCGGGGTGGCGCTGCCCTGCAGGTCCTGCAGGCTGGAGAGGGTGGTGGTGACCTGAGCCATTTGGATTACGCGCTCCGCTTGTTCTTCGGGTTCAACGCGCCGACATCCAGCACGGCCGGCTGCTGCGCCTCGTGCGGGTGGGTCGCACCCTTGTAAACCTTCAGGTGAGACATCTGGCGGCGGCCGAGCGGGCCACGCGGAACCATGCGCTCCACGGCCTTCTCGATGACGCGCTCAGGGTACTTGCCGTCGAGGATCTGGCCCTTCGAACGGCCCTTGATGCCGCCCGGATAGCCGGTGTGCCAGTAGAAGATGTCCTGATCGCGCTTCTTGCCGGTCAGCTTCACCTTCTCGGCGTTGATGACCACGACGTGGTCACCGCAGTCCATGTGCGGGGTATAGGTCGGCTTGTTCTTGCCGCGCAGGATATTCGCCAGGATGCTGGCGAGCCGGCCGAGAACGAGGCCGTCGGCATCGACGACCACCCACTTCTTCTCGATCTCGGACGGCTTCAGATTAAAGGTCGACATCGTCACACTCGTTGCGTGAATCGGGGATCGGCAGGCCGCCGGATCCCGCGGCGCCGAAGCGGCCGGATTTGTACGGTTTCGACGGCACCGCGTCAACATAAATTTTCGCCTTCAAAATCAACGGCTTGCAAAAGCGGTAATTAGATACCTCTAGTGCAAAGCCCTTGATTTGAAAGGATTTTTCACTCCGTCTCACCATCATGGTATCCCAATACCGCAAGCTTGACGGGGTCGTGCGGCGGGATGGAATAGGTGCCGGTGACGTGGGCGACCGGTTCGGGATCGCCTTCGGAGAAGAGCAGCACCTCCCCGTAGGCCAGCCGCTTGCCGAGCTTCAGGATGCGGCAGTCCGCGATCAGGGCGACGGGCGGCGGCTTGCGCAGGAAGTTGATGGTGGCGCTGGTGGTCACCGCCAGCTCGACCCGGCCGATCAGGCTCATCACGGCGCCCCACAGCGCCACGTCGGCCAGCCCGAACATCGCCGGCCCGGTGATGGTGCCGCCGGGCCGCACCATGTCGCCGGTGTAGGGCAGCCGCAGCCGCACGGTGCCGGCACCGATGCTCTCGACCGCGACGCCGAGATTGCCGATCAGGGGCACGCCCTCGCGGATCATGACCTCCAGCTCCTCGGCGGGGATCGCGGAGCCGGCCGGGGATTGACTGCTCATTCCTCACCCATCGTCACGCGCTCTCTTCGCGGCGGCGGTCCGCGGAGCGCTTGGTTCGTGGTCGCCGCCGGGAAACAGTTCCGGTCTCAGTCCCCGCCGGCGATGGCCGCGGCGGGAGCGGGAGCGGCGGGCGCCGGCTTCTCCTTGCGCTCCTCCGGGACCAGCAGCGCCGCCAGGAAGGCGACCAGCGCCAGCGCCGCCAGCAGCAGGTAGAGCGCCTGGAAGTCGCCGGTGCGGTCGAAGACGGCGGCGGCCATCTGCACCGCGACGGGGCCGGCGCCGAAGCTCAGCACGAACTTGGCGCCGAAGGCGAGGCCCCGGTGCCGGGCCGGCGTGTAGCGGGCGAGCAGCAGGCTTTCCGCGGGGATCTGCACCTGCGAGCCGATCACCACCCCGATGGCGGCGAAGACCAGCGGCAGGTCCCACAGCACGGCCATCAGCGCCATCATCGGCGTCTGGAGCAGCAGGCAGAGCACATAGATGCGCTTGACCGGGTAGCGGTCGGCGAGATGCCCACCGATGAGCTGCGGGACCGTCGCCGCCAGATAGACGAGCGTCACCATGCCGCCGACGCCCAGCGTGCCCTCCCCAAGCAGCCCGCCGAGCCGCGTCTCGAACAGCTTCGGCAGCACGATCAGCATCGAATTGAACAGCAGGCCGGAGCAGATCATGGTGACCGACAGCACCAGGAAGGCGCGGACCATGTCGCCCCGCTCCGCCGCCGGCTGCGGCTTCACGTCGCCCCGGCGGTCGCGGACATGGCCGGTGGCGATCAGCGCGGCCAGCGCCACGCCCAGCGCGACGCAGACGGCGCCGGGCAGGATCATGGCCGCGCGCCAGCCCATCCAGTCGGTCAGCCCGCCCGCGACCACCGCCGCCGAGGCGATGCCGACCGTGCCGAAGATGCCGAGATAGCCCAGCGCCTTGCCCCGGTTGGCGGCGTTCTTGACGGTCCAGGACATGCTGACGGGGTGATAGATCGACGCCCCCAGCCCGAGCAGCGCCAGTCCCCAGAAGAGGACGCCCGTGTCCGAGGCCAGGCCGCTGACGATGGATCCGGCGCCGGTCAGCAGGAAGAAGACCGCCATCATGCGGCTCTCGCTCCAGCGGTCGCCGAGCCAGCCGGCCAGCGGCGCCCCGACGGCGATGAGCGTGGCGCCGAGCGTCCAGACCCGGATCAGCTCGTCATAAGAAAGATGCCATTCGTGCTGGAGCGCCAGCACCACCGTCAGATAGAGACCCGACACGATGTGCATCAGCGAATGACCGACCCAGGAGAAGCCGAGCGACAGGCGGGCGGACAGGTCGGACATCGGGGTCTCCGGCCGGGAATGGGGATCAACTCACGCTCTCACGCCGCCAGGGGCGCGGTCCAGAGCGGCCCCGTCATGGCGGACATGCCGCCGTGGGCGGTCCAGAGTGATTCACAAGTGATCCCTTACATTGCATTGCAAAATAATTTGGTTTTCTTTGTCGTAGGCGGGACTAAATTAGCTCTCAACAGGGTGGTGCCCCCGACCGGAAATCCGAAACCGGCTGCCGGCCAGGAGGACACCACCGCCCCCTTCGCGAGGGACCGGGCCGCAAGGCCGCCCCCGCCGCAGCGTTCGCAGGAGTGTTCCCATGTTCAAGCTCGCCGCTTCCCTGACCGTTGCCTCCGCAATCCTGGCCGCGTCCGGCGCAGCCTTCGCCGCCGACACCGCCCGCCCGCTCCAGGCCCGGCTGATCGCCGCCCCGACCTTCGCAGCCCAAGCCGAGGCGACCCGCCTCGTCGCCACGCACGCTCCGGCCTCGGCCTCCGCGCGGCCCGCCACTGTCGCCCGCCCGCTCCAGGCCCGGCTGATCACCGCCCCGACCTTCGCGGCCCACGCCGAAGCCGGCCGCCTCGTCGCCGCCAAGCCGGCGGAAAGCCCGATGACCGTGCAGCTGCCGGTGAAGGTCACGGCGGACACGCGGTCGGTCATCCAGTAATCCACCCTCTCGGCCCTGCCGGGCGCCGGATGCCCGGCAGCGTGCCTTCGGCCGGGCATGCTCAGGGGGCGACTTGCCGCTCACCGGCGCCAGGTCCATGGTGTCGCGAGGCAGGAAGACAAGCATCGCTTCCTGCTTCGCCACATCTGGCCGAAAGGATCACCGGATGAGCCGCCCGCGTACCCTCTGCTCGGGGCCATCGCGGCGTATCTGGCCAAGCAAAGCCGCCTGCCCGCGATACCGAAGTGGGTGTCGCATGCCGGACAGGTCCTGAAGGAACCATGGTTCACGACCGGTTCCGATTCACCGGGCATGCGGGAGTATCTATCCTGGGCGTCGCCGGCGGAATTCCGGCATCACAACATCCTCACGGACCAGACGCCGTTGCGCCGCGCGGGCTCGCGGTTCTGATCCCTGCCGGCCGTCCTTACCCCGTCCCCTCCCTCAGCCAGTCCACATAGGCCGGGTTGCCGCGCCCGAGCGGCAGTTCGAGGATGCAGGGCACCTCGTAGCCGTGCAGTTCCCGCACGCGGGCGGCGAGCCGGTCGAAGAGGGCGCGGCGGGTTTTCGCGATGAGGACCGCTTCGGCCGATTCCTCGACCGCACCCTGCCAGCGGTAGATGGAGGTCATGCCGTCCAGGATGTTGACGCAGGCCGCGAGTCGTTCCTCCACAAGGGCGCGGCCGATGCGCGCGGCGTCCGCGCGGGATGCGGCGGTCATGTAGACGAAGGCGAGGTCCGTGGCATCGGCGCCAGCATCGGCGGCTGTTTCGGAATTCATCGGGTGGTTCCCTTGCTGCGCCGGCTGTCCTTCCGGCATAGATGGCCTCAAGATTGCCACAGCCCGATCCCGGGCGACACAGCAGGGACGACCCGAACCATGGCCGCGCCACGCCGCACCGGCACCCGCCGCACCCCGACCGAACCCCAGGTGGCGTGGCTGCGCCGCGGCATCGACCAGCCGGGCGGCAAGCTGCCGCTGTTCGACGCCCAGGGCCAGCGGGTCAAGAAGACGCTGGTCGCCGCCTGCCTCAAGGCCGGCTGGGCGGAGCCCTGGTTCGACAACCCGATGAAACGCGATTGGCAGGTCTGCCGCCTGACCGAGGCCGGCCGCGCCCTGGTCCTGGCGCGCAGCAACGTCATCGCGGTGGACTTCACGCAGGGCACGCTGGGGCTGGAAGCCGAAAAGCTGACCGCCGGGAGCCGCTGACGGCCCTCCCCGCCCTTCAGCCGGTCGCCTTGAGCTGCCGCTCGACGGCGGTGGAGAGCTGGCGCGGGGTCACCGGCTTGTGGATCACGCGCAGGCCGTGCGCCGCGGCGTCGTGCAGGCATTCCGGACCGGTCTCGCCGGTGAGGATGACGCCCGGCACCTGGGGGCCGAAGCGCTCGCGCACGCGGCGAACGACCTCGGTCCCGACGCGGCCCTCGCGCAGACGGTAGTCGGCGATGACGATGTCCGGCACGCGGTTCTGCCGGCCGAGCCGCTCCATCGCCTGGTCGGGGTCGCCGGCGGCGAGCACGCTGTAGCCCCATTCCCGCAGGATGATCTGGAGCCCCATCAGGACGACGGCGTCATCGTCCACCAGCACGGCGAGGCGCCCCTGCCCCTCCGTCGCGGGTTCGGGCCGCGCGGGCACCGCCGATTCAGGCGCGCGCTGCTGTGCTCCCGCGGCGGGAACCAGCACGCGGAAGGCCGATCCCCGGCCGTGGACCGAGCGAACCTCCACCGGATGGTCGAGCAGGCGGGACAATCGGCGGACGATGGCGAGCCCCAGCCCCAGCCCCTGGGCGCGGTCGCGCTCCGGGTTGCCGACCTGGTGGAACTCCTCGAAGATCCGCTCCAGATGCTCGGGCGGGATGCCGATGCCGGTGTCCTGCACGATGATCGCCACGCGCTCGCCCTCGGCCCGGCACTGAACGCGCACGAGACCCGATTCGGTGTAGCGCAAGGCGTTTTCCACAAGATTGCGCACCAGCCGCAGCAGCAGGGTGCGGTCGCTGCGCACGGTTCCGCCGCAGGATTCCAGCCGCCAGTCGAGCCCCTTCTCCGCCGCGGCGGGGGCGTAGGCGGCGTCGAGATGCTCGAACAGCTCCGAAAGGGGGAATTCCTCCAGCGTCGGAGTCACCACCCCGGCATCGAGGCGCGAGACGTCGAGCAGGCTGTCGAGCAGCTCCTTCAGCGCGTCCAGCCCTTCCTGGAGATGGCGGACCATGCCGGCGGCCCGCGGATCGCCCCCTGCCGGATCACCCTCCCGTGCTGCGCCGAGATGGCCTTCCAGCGCGGCGGTGAAGAAGAAGAGCGATTGCAGCGGCTGGCGCAGGTCATGGCTGGCGGCGGCGAGGAAGCGGCTCTTGGCGAGGTTGGCGCGCTCGGCCTCCTCCTTGGCG
The DNA here is from genome assembly GCF_017356015.1 of Azospirillum sp. SYSU D00513. Classification (GTDB taxonomy): domain Bacteria; phylum Pseudomonadota; class Alphaproteobacteria; order Azospirillales; family Azospirillaceae; genus Azospirillum. Next base: position 79,863 of record NZ_JAFIQV010000004.1, on the reverse strand, counting down.
CCGCGCAGCGCTTCCTCCATCGCCTTGCGTTCGGTGATGTCCTCGACGATGGCGATGCGGTAGGCGTCCTCGCCCCCGGTGATGCGGGCGAGCGAGGAGGTGACCAGTGTCCAGACCACCGATCCGTCGGGACGGCGGTAGCGCTTCTCGACCGCGTAGCTCGGGATGTCGCCGGCCTGGAGGCGCCCGATCATGGCGTCCTCGGCCTGCTGGTCGGCGGGCTCGGCGCGGTCGCGGATGGAACCGCCCAGCAGCTCCTCGCGCCGGGCGCCGAGGATCGCGCAGAGCTTGGCGTTGACGTCGAGGTAGCGCCCGTCGAGCGAGACCCGCTCGATGCCCACGGCCGCCAGCTCGAAGATCGAGTGGAAGCGCTCCTCGCTCTGGCGCCGGGCGTTCTCGGCGTCGGCCAGCGCGTGCTCGCTCCATTTGCGGGCCGTCACGTCCTGGAGGAAGACCGCCAGCCCGTCGCGCGAGGGGAAGGCGCGCACCGCGAACCAGGACTCCAGCGGCGCGTAATAGGCCTCGAACTCGACGGGGACCTGCTCCGCCATGGCGCGCCGGTACTGCTCGTCGAAGACGGAGCCGACCGCCTCGGGATAGGCCTCCCACAGGGACTGGCCGACCACGGCACGGCTGCCGGCGGTCATGGACCGGGCGCGCTCGTTCATGAAGGTGACGCGCCAGTCCGGGTCCACCTCGAACACGCCGTCGGTGGTGCTGGCCAGCACGGAGGCCATCTTGTGGGCGAGCGCGTTCACCCGCTGGGATTCCCCCGCCTTGCGCTCCAGATCCTCGGCCATCGCGTCGAAGGCGCGGCCCAGGATCCCGATCTCCGACCCGTCCCGCGCCAGCCCCGTGCGCGCCGACAGGTCGCCATCGCGCCAGCGCCGCGTCGTCTCGATAAGGGACGAGACGGGACCGCGCAGGAACCGGTTGCCGGCCCACCAGACGGCCAGCAGGCTCACCAGCCCAAGCAGGGCGACGGCGGCGAGCCACCGCATCGCCGCCGCGCCGAGCAGGCCCGATGCGGCCATGCCGAGGGCCACCAGCGCCGGGAGCATGGCCAGCAGGACCAGCAGAAGCAGGCGGTGCAGCAGGCTCATGCGGCGCGGCCTTCCGGGCGTCTCATCGGCATTCGTTCGGGGACATTCGTTCGGCGTGCGCGCGGACGGGATCAGGACAGCCGCGGCGCGGACGGGCATTGGCGGTTGCGCGGCACGCACGGGAGCGGGCATGGCGCGGCACGGCCCTGCCTGTGGGCAGCCCGTGGGGCGGCGCTGAAATGGTTCCGGTCGTCACGCATATGGCTGTGTGTTCGCAGTTCGGACGCCCGAACCCCAACGTTATGGTTAAGCGAACGTTAACCAAACAGGACGCCGCACGCAACCAGTAATCCCGGCCAAGTTACCACGGACGGAGAAGCCTCTGTTCGACAAGGGCTTTTCCGCGCCGGGACGGAGCGTCAGCGCCCCAGGCGACCTGCGGTCGCATCCTCATCCAGCGAACCGCGCTCCGACCGGTTCAGGGCGGCGACCCATTCGGCGGCGGCCTGGGGACCGAGTCCGGCAAGCCAGCGCCCGCCGGCGCGGACATAGCTGCCGCATTCGCGGTCGATGACGCTCCAGCAGCGGCCATCGGCGTCGGGTCGTGCGGCGTATCGGAAGAGAGCGGTTTGCATGAACCGTAAATTAAACCGGTAACTGAAATTCACAATCCAACGTTGGTCAGCGGCCCCAAGGCCCTTCCGACGAAGGGCCCAGCACTTAAGGCGGATGCGGCGGAGTCCGGTTGCGCCGCCCGGCACGGTTCTGCGCGATGGAGGAGGTCCTGCGTGGTACCCGCTCCGTGATTTGGCCAACCGCCAGCTGTGAACTCTGACAGCTGCCCGCACGGCGGCGACCGCTTTATGGTGTCTGCATCCGGCGGCTGTTTCGTCGGCATGCCGCCGGTTCCCCGGAGGGCCGCCCACCGGTCAATGGGCGGCCCTCCCCCCATACCCGAGCGGCCAGATCCCCTTTCACTTCCCCTCCGTCCCCACTGCACGCCGCAGCGGACTGTCGCCGGCCGGCCAGACGCCGCGTTCGGCCACCCTGGAGCCGTCGAACAGAAGCCAGCTCTGGCGGCCATAATGGGGGAGCGGGCGCAGCAGGGCGCGCAAGGCCGCCGCGTCCCGGCCAGCGACGGCCAGCACCGGGCGTCCCTTTGGGGTCCGGAAGGTCCAGACACGCGCCGTCACGCCTTGCGCGGTCGCGGCGACCTCGGGCATCGGCGGCAGGCCGCGCGCGGTGAGGAACCCCTCCACCGCCTCCGCCGTGCCGATGAGGGCGAGCGGGGCTGAACCGTCGGCACCCGAAGCCGGAACGAGGCGCGGCGGGCCGTCCATCAGCCGACGAGCAAGCTCTCTGGCGGCATCATCCGCCTCCCCCTCCGCCGCGACGACGACGTCCGTGGCGGGGTCGAGCGTCACGTCGCGCAGGATGGGTGGCGCCTCGCCGGGAGCGAGACGGCGGAACAGGTCCTGGTCCGGGTCCAGCGCGACGGCCCGGGCGGGGGCGGAGGGGGTGAAGGACGCCGTGGCCTGCCGCCCATCGAGCCGCAGGACGTGCCGCTCGATCCCAGCCGCCGTCTCGATCGCGACGGGAATGCTCAGCCCATAGGCGGGCTCGTCCTGGGCCGCCGTCACGGTCACGCGGCCGTCTTCCGCCCGGACGTCCTTCAGCTGCAGCACGGGCGCGCCAGACCGCTCAAGCCACTGGGCGAAGAAGGGGCCGAGATCGCGGGCCGACGCGGCCTCGAAGGCCCGGCGCAGGTCGCTCCAGCCGGCGTCACGGAATTGGTTCGTCTCCCAGAAGCGGCGGCTGCCGGCCGAAAAGGCGTCCTTGCCGATCTCGCCCTCCAGCATGTGGAAGAGGAAGGCCGCCTTGCCGTAGCCGACGATCTGCGAGGCGTCGTGCCCGCGCGCACGGAAGGCAGTGAGCGGCATGTCGCGTTCCGGCGGAAGCGCCGCGAAGTCGCGCAGCCAGTCGAGCCGCATGGCCCGCGCCGCCTCGGGCGACCGCCGCGCGGCGGATTCATGATCGGCCATGAAGGTGGTCAGCCCCTCGGCCCAGTTGCCGCCCTCCCCCACGCGGATGCCGTTGCCCCACCAGTTGTGCAGGATCTCGTGGGCCAGCGACTGGCTGCGGATGAAGGGCAAGGGCATGACCTGCCGCCCGATGTAGGTCAGACCCGGAAAGCCGTAGCCGACGGGGAGCGGCGCCGACAGGATGGCGAAGCCGTCGAAGGGATAAACTCCGATCCGCGCCGAGGCGTCATCGATGGTCCGGGCAGTCAGATCGAGGTAGCCGTCGCTCAGCTCCGCCTGCTCCGGGTGGAAATATGTGCGCAGCCGCAGCCCCCCGTGCATCCGTTCCCGCACGGTCCAGGGGCCGGCGAAGAGCGACGGCTCGCCCACCGGGCGGTCCTCGGCGAAGACAGCGCGGTGTCCCTCGGGACCTCTTCCCTCCTCCAACAGACGGCCGGTCGCCACGGCGACGAAGGGTGCGGGCACCCGGACGGACAGGCGCCAGGACGGCGGCTCTCCGCCCATCGCGGGTATCCAGCCGGAGCCTTCGGGCAGGAAGGCCCCTTCCTCCCCCGCCAGCGGCCCATCACCGCTGTCGTCAGAGCCGAAGGCGGCGAGCGTGCCGCCGTAGCGCAGGATCACCTCCGCGCCGTCCCCGGTGGCAGCATCCGCGGGCACCGTAAGCCGGATCCGCCCGCCCTCCCGCCGCACGGGCAGTGGCCGACCGGCGACGGAGGCCTCCGAGACGGCCAGCGCGGGCGACAGCCACAGGGTCCGCTCGCCGGGCGGCAGTCGGATCCGGTCCACCACTTCCAGCCGGCGCGCGGCCGGGTCGAGCGTGACGTCGAGATCATGGTGCGGGCCGGCGGCGAAGGCCGGACCCGCGCACAGGAGAAGAAGCAGGAAAGAAAGAGATCGGATCGGCATGCCCCAGCATATGGGGCGGGCGCGCCCGCCGGCCAGGACGGCCGTGCCGGGCGAGGTCAGCCGGTGCGCCGGCGGACTTCCTCGTACAGGCTGAACAAGCGCTTGTCGCGGATGCCCAGCGCGTCCAGATGGGCGACGGTGTTGGCGAGATACTCGGTGTTGGGGCCGCGCTCGCCACAGCAGCCGGCGATGCGCTCCGCCATGTCGGACTGGCCGATGCAGCCGCAATATTGCCGGTGCCGCCGGTCGACCACGAAGCAGAGCGCCGTCACGGCTCCTGGTCCGTCACCGGCCAGCCGCAGGGGCAGCAGCTTCGGGCAATAGGCACGCGTGCTCATCTCCCGGTCCCAGAGATAGGCGAGCGCCCCGGGCACGCCCTCCACGGCAACGCGGAAGGCCACGCCCCGGCAGGAGCCGCCCCGGTCAAGGCCGAGTACCAGCCCCGGCCGTTCCGGCGTGCCGCGGTAGCGCGAAGAGGAGATGCAGAAGCTGCGGTGATAGCCGCGCAGCACGGCCGGGCGCGCCTCCTGATGAGCAAAGCCGGGGTTCCACATCAGGGAGCCGTAGCCGAAGACCCAGAGATCCGTGCCGGGCTCCACGGCGATGTCGCGGGTCCAGTCGGACGATGGCGGGAGCCGGCCGGCCGGCGCGGCGTCCGCGCCGGGATCGGCGGGAAGAAGACTGGGGAGGGACGTCTCGAGCAGCATGTCCACGCAGGAAGATCCGGAAGGGAGCTTGGCAGGAAGCTTGGCAAAACATCGGTGACGGCCTGGTGAAGCCGACGGGGTCAGGCTAGCACGCTCCACCACGCAGGGCTATAAGTGGCCCCCTGATCATGGAAATGCCACGACGAGGGAGCGGAAACCGGTGAGAAGACTGGCCTGGGCGGGCATCCTGCTCCTTCTGATCCCGGCGCTCGCCTGGACGGTCTGGTGGTGGTGGGCGGCCAGCGCCGTGGAGCGCGGCGCGCTCGACTGGATGGAAGCGCGGCGCGCCGAGGGCGCGCTGGTCGAGCATCAGGGGCTGCGGGTCGAAGGGTTCCCCTTCGCGCTGCGCGCCACGGTCGAGGCCCCACACCTCGCCATGCGCGGGATGGAATGGCGGGGTGTCCGCCTTGTGGCCGAGGCGCCGGCCTGGGACTACCGGCGGATCGCCCTGACCCTGCCCGGCGAGCAGCGGGCTTCCGTCGCACAGGCCGGGTTGGTGCCGCTGGAACTGCTGTCGCGCGGCGGCGGGACGGGCCATGCGCTGCTGACGGGGGCCGGGCAGCCGCTGGAGCTGCAGCTCGGCTTCACCGACCTGATGGCCCAGCCCGAGGCGGCGCCCACCGCCATCGCGGCGCTCGGCGTGACCGTGCGGCAGCCGGCGGAACCGCCGGCCACGCACAAGGAAACCGGCCTGTCGCTGGCGCTCACCGCCACCGGCATCACCCTGCCCGAGGGGCTGCCCGACGCGGTCGCCGGACCGCTCGGCCGCAGCATCCCCAAGCTGGAGGCCGCCGCGCGCATCCAGGGCCGCCCGCCGCGCATCGAGCCGCCGTCCTTGTCCGCCTGGAGCCGCGACGGCGGCACGGTCGAGCTGGACCGGCTGGCGCTCGACTGGGGGCCGGCGGCGGCGGCGCTCAACGGAACGCTGGCGCTGGACGAGGCACTCCAGCCGCAGGGCGCCCTCAGCGCGGAGCTGCGCGGGGCCGACAAGCTGCTGGCCGCCGTGGAGCCGCAGCTTCCACGCAACCAGGTGACGCTGGCGCGGACGGTCGTCGCCATGCTGTCCCGCCCGGGCGCCGACGGCACGCCGGTGATCCAGGCGCCGGTGACGCTCCAGAACGGCGCCCTGTTCCTGGGGCCGCTGAAGCTGATGCCGCTGCCGCGCTTCTCCTGGTAGGGGCTCTCCGCCCGCTCGGACGCGGCGGTTGGGATGGGGCGGTTGGAATCGGGCGGGCGGGATCAGGCCTGCTTGGCGTCGATGATGCTGCGGCGGATCGTGCGGGTCTTGCTGAAATGGTCCTGGAGCTGCTGCCCCTCGCCCCAGCGGATCGCGCGCTGGAGGGCGGTCAGGTCCTCGGTGAAGCGCTGGAGCGTGTCCAGCACCGCTTCCCGGTTGTTCAGGAAGATGTCGCGCCACATCACCGGGTCGCTCGCCGCGATGCGGGTGAAGTCGCGGAAGCCGCCGGCGGAGAACTTGATGACCTCCGACTTGGTGGTCTCCTCCAGGTCCGACGCCGTGCCGACGATGGTGTAGGCGATGAGGTGCGGCAGGTGCGAGGTGATGGCCAGCACGCGGTCGTGGTGGCTCGCCTCCATGATCTCCACCGTCGAGCCGATGCGGCGCCAGAGTGCCGTCATCTTTTCCACCGCACCCGCGTCGGTGCCCGGCGGCGGGGTCAGAATGCACCAGCGCCCCTGGAACAGCGACGCGAAGCCGGCCTCCGGCCCGGAATGCTCGGTGCCCGCGACCGGATGGCCGGGCACGAGATGGACGCCGTCCGGCAGGTGCGGGCCGATGTCGCGCAGCACCGCCTGCTTCACCGAGCCGACGTCGGAGATGATCATGCCCTCGCGCAGGTGCGGGGCGATGGCCTCCCCCACCTCGGCAAAGCTGCCGACGGGGGAGCAGAGCACCACGAGGTCCGCGCCGTCCATCGCCACGGGAATCTCGGTCGTGGCCATCTCGACGATGCCCAGCTCCATGGCCTTGGCGCAGACGTCGATGCTGCGGTCCGCACAGACGACGCTGCGCGCCACCCCATACTCCGTCAGCGCCCGCGCCAGGGAGGAGCCGATCAGGCCGATGCCGATGATGGCGACGCGGTCGAACAGGGGGGCGGTGTCGGTCATGGCGGAATCCCGGCGGCGGGTGGCGGTCGTTGGGGCGACAGCTTTACACCACCGGGGCGCGGACCGACCAAGGGAAAGTTGCGCCGGAACGAAACTCGGCCGGAACCGGCGGGTGCCGGCTCCACGGCCGCGCCTTTCGGGCTCGCTCAGCGGTCCTGCTGGTAGCCTTGGTGGGTGGTGTTGGCCTTGACGCTGCCTTGCTGACCCTTCTTGTCCGGGTTGTCGTTGGCCATGCTCTTGCTGCCGCCGCCCTCGCCGTGGATGGTGCCGGGGCCGCCGGGCCCCTTGTCGCTCTGCTGCTCCGGCGGGATCGGGGGCATGGACTTGCTCATTGCGGGTCTCCTGTCGGTTGCTCGTCGCAGGACAACAGCGCCGCCGGGGGAGCGTTCCGGAACGGGCCGCCCATGAAGCGCCGTCTTGGCAGAGGGGCTGCCCCGCGCTATCTCTCGGGACCGCAGTTCCCGATCCAGAGCCATCCCATGAAGACGCTGTCCGCCCTGTTCCTGCTGCTTTTCGGCGCCATGACCCTGCTGTCCGCCTGCAACACGGTGGAAGGCGTTGGCGAGGACGTGAAGTCGGTCGGCCGGGCGATGAAGCGGGCCGTGAACTGACAGGATTCGGCTGCCGGTCAGAACCGTTTCGGCAGGCTTACCGGGCTTTGGGCGGGAACCCGCCCATCAGGGCGTCATTCAGTTCAAGAAGCTCAGGGATCATGACCCCGAGCTTCCGCTCAAGTTCATCGGGAGTTTCAGCTTCGGTGACGAGGCCCGGCACGTCGTCGCTCACGGCGACCCAGACGCTGGCTTCCGAGTCCCATTCGGCTCGGACAAAGATCGAGGGAGTCGAGGCCCTGGTCATCGGTTTCCCGTGATGCGTTGCGTGATCATGCATCCCCAAAGATGAGGAGCATGCGGGAGCCATGACATCGCTTGTGGAGGGGTGTCAATTCGAAGACAGTGAAGGCGCGTACTGGGATGGCGAAGGAGGCTTGCCGTGCGGATCAGGACTCACCCCGGCGACGTGCTCCGCGAGGAGTTCATGGCGCCGCTTTCGATTTCCGCAGACGCGCTGGCGCTCGCCCTGCGCGTCCCGGCGACCCGCATCGGGGAGATCGTCAACGAGCGGCGGGGCGTGACGGCGGACACGGCCCTGCGCCTTGCCCGCTATTTCGGCACGACGCCGGAGTTCTGGATGAACCTCCAGGCCGCGCACGACCTGTCATCCGCCGCGTCGGAGCGCGGCGCGGAAATCGAGCGGGACGTCCAGCCCAGGGCGGCCTGAAGGTTCCCGCAGGGTCTCCGGCCCGTCAGGCGGCCAGGAAGTCCCTCAGCGCCTGAACCACGGCGCGCATCTCGGCCTCGGTGCCGATGGTGACGCGCAGGCAGCTCGGCAGGCCGTAGCTGGGCATCTGGCGGACCAGGATGCCGCGCTCCTTCAGGAACAGGCGCGCGGCCTCGGCGTCGTCCTTGCCGGGCCTCTGGCCCTTGAAGTCCACCAGCACGAAATTGGCGACGCTGGGATGGACGGTCAGGCCGAGCGCCGTCGCCGCGTCGGAGAACCAGGCGCGCCACTGGTCGTTGTGGGCACGGGAGCGGTCGATGAACTCCACGTCCTCCAGCGCCGCCACGCCGGCCGCCTGGGCGGCGGCGGTGACGTTGAAGGGGCCGCGGATGCGGTTCAGCACGTCGGCGATGGCCGCCGGGCAGTAAGCCCAGCCCAGCCGCACCGAACCCAGCGCGAAGATCTTCGAGAAGGTGCGGGTCACCACGACGTTCGGGTGGCGCTCCACGAGCCCGGTGCCGTCGGAATAGTCGTTCTGCGTCATGTATTCGGCGTAGGCCGCGTCGATGACCAGAATGACGTCCGCGGGCAGCCCGGCGTGCAGGCGCGCGACCTCCTCCGCCTTCAGGTAGGTGCCCGTGGGGTTGTTCGGGTTGGCGAGGAAGACCAGCCGGGTGCGCGGGGTGACGCGGGCCAGCAGCGCGTCCACATCGGCGGTCAGCCCCTTTTCCGGGGCCACCACCGGGGTGGCGCCGACCGACTTGGCGGCGATCGGGTACATCAGGAAGCCGTACTGGCTGTACAGCACCTCGTCGCCCGGCCCTGCGTAGGCGCGGACCAGGAGACCGATCAGCTCGTCGGAGCCGGCGCCACAGACGATGCGGTCCGCGTCCAGCCCGTAGCGCTTTGCGAGCGCCTGGCGCAGCTTGGTGGAGCCGCCGTCGGGGTAGCGGTGCAGCTCGCCGGCGATGCGCTGGTAGGCCTCCACCGCGCGCGGGCTGGGTCCGAGCGCGCCCTCGTTCGAGGCGAGGCGGATGCTGCCATGGTGCTCACCGCCGACATAGGCGGCGATGTCGAGAATCCCGGGGCGGGGCACCGGGCCGGTCGGCTGGGTCATGACGGATGGGCCTCAGCGGGCGTCGTTGGGAAAGCTCAGCGGCACGGCGTAGCCGCCGAGCACGTTGACACGCGCCGGGATCTCGCCCATCCGGGCGAGGAAATCGGCCAGGCGCGGGTCGGCGGGATCGACGAAGTCGGCGATCTCCACCAGGTGGATCGAGGGGCCGGAGCGGTCGCGGGCGTGCCAGGTGCAGAAGGAGGTCGGCGGCAGGCCCGAGGCCTCCAGGAAATCCTTCAGCCGGCCGCGGCTGAGATCGGCGCCCAGTTCGATGCCGAGCATCGAGCGGTCGTCGCCGGTCGGCTCGTGCGGGACCATGGCCAGCGCCAGCGCGTCGCGGTCTTCCCCGCGCGCGTTGCCGCGGCCGCAGAAGGGCAGCCGCGCCACGATGCGGGGCGTGCTGGCGTCCGACGACACCACGAAGCGCCACCAGGGGTCGGCGTCGTCCTCGGCCGGATAGGGGACGATCGCGACGGTGGCCGTGCCCTCCGCCACGGCGCGGAGCGCCGCCACGGGGCTGTTCACGGCACTCATCGGCACGAGGCTGCCGAAATGGTCGCGCGCCACGTCCCAGAAGCCGCGGCGGTCCTCCGGCGCGTAGACCGCGACGGCGAAGGGTCCCTGGAGCCGCGTGAAGGCGGAGATCATCTCGCGCCAGATCCGCACGACGACCTGGGCCGGGAAGCTGCCGGCGTGGCGCGCCATCAGCCGGCGCAGGATCACCGCCTCGCGGCCGGGGCGCAGGAACACGGCCTGCCCCGGTGCCGGTCCCGGGCCCTTGGCGACGCCGATGCGCTCGACCACCGAGGCGCGGCGCATCAGCAGATCGTGGATCGAATTGTCGATCTGGTCGATCTCGCGGCGCAGTTCGTCGAGGGCAGGATTGGCGGGGCTGGCGGGCGTCATTGGTCCAAAAAACCGTGCAGTCGGAACCAGATAGTAGTAGTCCGGCCGGGGTGCAAAAGCAAAGAAAACATTGACACCCCGGAGGCTCGCTCCGTAGCTATACGGTCCCGGGCCGGAGCCCCCGAAATCCGCAGAAAACGCCATGTCCGCACAGCCTTCCACCGCCGCAACGGCCGTCTCGATGGCTGGCCCGATGGCCGACCCGACGGCCGAGGCCGTCCCCTTCCCCGGCCACCGCGTGACGCTGGGCGCGGACCGCCCGATGCGGCTCGACAGCGGGGCGGAACTGGGTCCCTTCGAGGTCGCCTACCAGACCTACGGCACGCTGAACGAGGACCGGTCCAACGCCGTCCTGGTCTGCCACGCGCTGACCGGCGACCATTTCGTGCTGGACCGCCACCCGGTGACCGGAAAGTCCGGCTGGTGGGAGATGATGGTCGGCCCCGGCAAACCGGTGGACACCGACCGCTACTTCGTCATCTGCTCCAACGTGATCGGCGGCTGCATGGGCTCGACCGGCCCGAAGGAGACCGACCCGGCGACCGGACAGCCCTACGGCCTGAACTTCCCGGTCATCACCATCGGCGACATGGTGCGGGCGCAGAAGCTGCTGGTCGAGCATCTGGGCATCGACCAACTCTTCTGCGTGATCGGCGGGTCCATGGGCGGCATGCAGGTGCTGCAATGGGCGGTGGCGTACCCGGAGTCGGTCTTCGCCGCCGTGCCCATCGCGACGGCGGCGCGCCATTCGGCGCAGAACATCGCCTTCCACGAGGTCGGGCGCCAGGCCATCATGGCCGATCCGGAATGGTGCGGCGGCGGCTACCTGCTGGAGGACCGCCGGCCGCGCGCCGGGCTGGCCGTCGCCCGCATGGCCGCCCACATCACCTATCTGTCGGAGCCGGCGCTGCACCGCAAGTTCGGGCGCAACCTGCAGAACCGCCAGTCGGTGACCTACGGATTCGACGCGGATTTCCAGGTGGAGAGCTACCTGCGCCACCAGGGCATCACCTTCGTGGAGCGGTTCGACGCCAACTCCTACCTCTACATCACCCGCGCCATGGATTATTTCGACCTCGCCGCCGACCATGGCGGCGTGCTGGCGAACGCCTTCCGGCCGCAAGGGAAGACCACGCCGGTGCGCTTCTGCCTGGCGAGCTTCTCCTCGGACTGGCTGTTCCCGACGTCGGAATCGCGCGCCGTCGTGCACGCGCTGAACGCGGTGGCGGCCAACGTCAGCTTCGTGGAGGTGCGGACCGACAAGGGCCACGATGCCTTCCTGCTGGACGAGCCGGAACTGCACCAGGTGATCCGCGGCTTCCTCGACGGATGCGCCGAGCACCGCGGGCTGGCCCGGCGCCGCGCGCCCTGAGTTCAGAAAGGTTCTTCCGGCCATGAGCCCTCTTGACGACACCGCCTCCCGCCTCGCCGCCCGCAGCGCTCGCGACATCCGCTTCGACCTGAAGCTGATCGCCGACATGGTCGAGCCGGGCAGCCGCGTGCTCGACGTCGGCTGCGGCGACGGCGCGCTGCTGGAGGTGCTGACGCGCGAGAAGGGCGTGGACGGGCGCGGGATCGAGCTGTCCATGGACGGCGTGCACCAATGCGTGGCGCGCGGCCTGTCGGTCATCCAGGGCGATGCCGAAACCGATCTGAAGGACTATCCGGCCGGCGCCTTCGACTATGTCATCCTCAGCCAGACGCTCCAGGCCATGCGCGAGCCGCGCGCGGTGCTGGGCCATCTGGCGCGGATCGGCCGGCGGGCCATCGTGTCCGTGCCCAACTTCGGCTACTGGCGCATCCGCCTCCAGCTCCTGACGCGCGGGCGCATGCCGGTCACGAAGAATCTGGGCTACCAGTGGTACGAGACGCCCAACATCCATCTCTGCACCATCGCCGACTTCGTCGAGCTGGTGCGCGATATGGGGCTCCGGGTCGAGCGCAGCGTGATCGTGAACCGCGCCGGCCGCATCACCGGCAGCGACCATGGCTGGCTCGCCAACCTGATGGGGGAACAGGGCGTCTTCCTGGTGCGCGGCGACTGAAGCGGAGGCTTCGCGGCGGCAGGGTGCAACCGGACGGCAGTTTGGGCTGTTGATCACGGACCCAGATGCCGAACCGGAGATCCGTTCATGCGTTCCGCCATCCTCGCCGCGTCCGCCCTCGCCCTGCTGGCCGCAGCCGCGGCCGCCCCGACGGCCGCCGCTCAAGACACGGTCAACCAAGGCACGGCCGGCCAGAGCGCCGCGCCCGCGGCCGGCGGCACCACGCCGCTGATGACCGCGCCGCGTCCGGAAGACACGGCCACCACCTCCCCGCAAAGCTCGCAGGAGGGCATGGACGGCAGCGCGCCCTCGGACGAGATGACCGCTCCGGCCCAGGGCACGGCCAGCCAGGGCACCGGCGGTGCGCAGGAGGAGGTGGCCGCCGCCCCTCCCCTGACGCTCGACACGGCCGCCGCGCGCGAGCTGGTCGGCCGCGACGTGCAGACCCGCGACGGCAAGTCGGGCGGCATGATCCGCGACTTCACGCTGGGCGGCCCGAACGGCGGCGTGGACCGCGTGGTGCTGAGCAGCGGCGCCTTCATCGGCGCGGAGGCCGAGATGATCTCCGTCCCCGCCTCGGAGCTGCGGATGGACGCGCCCGAAAACGCCAGCACCCCGCCCGCATCGGAAAAGCCGACCACCCGCCTCAGCCTCGACATGACGCTGGAGGAGCTGACCAAGGCGCCGTCCTTCGCCTATGACGGCAAGGCCAAGACGCTGGTGAACAACCAGTAATCCCGCGCGCACTCCCCTACAGCTTCACCCCCGCCAGCCCTTCGAGGCTGGCGGCCTGCATCAGGGCGCGGCGCTCCAGCCGGGCGCCGAAGAGCTTGGCGTTGCCGAGGTCGGCCTTGGCGAGGTCGCAGCCCATCAGGTTGGCGTAGGACAGGTCGGCGCCGGCGAGGCTGGCGTTGCGCAGGCTGGCCCCGCGCAGGTCGCAGTAGCGCAGCTTCGCGCCCGACAGGTCCGCGCGCATCGAGCGCTCGGCGCTGAAGAACAGGGCGTCCAGCTTGGCCTCGCGCAGGTCGGCGTTGTTGAGCTTCGCGTTCTTCAGGTTGATGCCGCGCAGGTCGGCGCCGCCCATCCGGGCGAAGCGGAAATCCGCCTTCTCCATCACCGCCGCCTGGAGCTGGATGCCGGCGAGGTCGAGCCCGTAGAGCGTCGCCCCCACGGCACGCATCATGGTCAGGCAGCTGTGCGCCAGCGACGGGGCGTGGCGCAGGTCGAAGCCCGACAGGTCGAGCGCCGTTCCCTCGGCGCCGCCCGATCCGACCCAGGACATGTGTTCGGCCACCAGGGCCTCCAGCGGGCGGCCCAGCTCGGCGACGACGCGGCCGACGGGGCTGTCGGTCAGCGCGTCCTCCGTGTCGGTGTCGGTCATGTCGGTCATGGTGAGCGAGGCGCCGGTCAGCACGGCACCCCGCAGGCAGGCGCCGCGCAGGTCGGCCCCGGACAGGTCGGCGCCTTCCAGGTTCGAGCCGGAAAAGTTGGCGCCGCGCATCGTCGCGCGCACCAGCTTGCAACCCTTCATGACGGCGTCGGTGAAGTCGGTGTGCACGGCCATCGCGCCGGAGAGCCGCGCGTTGGTCAGGTTGGCGCCCGACAGGTCGGCTCCCGAAGCCTCGGTCGGCCGGTCCTCCACTTGGACGACATGCAGGTTGCCGATGCGGTCCTTCTCGGCGAGCGAGCCGTCGCGCAGGTCCGCCTCGAACAGGTTGGCCCCGATCAGGATCGAGCCGCGCAGGCAGGCGCCGCGCAGGTCCGCCTTGATGAGGCTGGCGTTCTCCAGGTTGGCCTGCCGGAGGTCGGCGGCGAAGAGCGCCACCCCGTCCAGCCGCGCGCCCGCGAGGTTCGCGCCGCGCAGGATGGCACCGGTCATGTCGGCGTGCGCGAGGTCGCGCCCGGCAAGATTCAGCCCCGTCAGGTCGCAGAAGGACAGGATCGCCCGCGCGCCGCCGATACGGGCGTTGCGGAACATCTCATGCCGGCGAACCGCCGTGTCGAGCTGCGCCTGGTCCAACTTGTTGTAGGGCCGCGACTGGATCATTCGCCTCGGTTCCGGTTCCGGGGCGCCGATGGCGCGGGCCCGTTCCGCCCAGGCTAAGCGCGCGGTTTCAACAATGTCTTAATGGGTGCCGCCGCTTCGGCCCGGACAGGCCTCGGCAACGCCCGCGGTCAGGCCGCCGTCTGCGCCTGACGGGCGGCCCGCTCCGTGCCGACGGCGGCCAGCGCCTCGCGCAGAAGATCGGGGGTGAAGGGCTTGTGCAGCAGCCGGCAGCCGGTGGCGACCGCCTCGCGGATGCGTTCGGGTGCGGTGTCGCCGGTGAGGATGATGCCAGGCACGGGACGGCCCAGCAGTTCGCCGGCGCGGGTCACGATCTGCACGCCGTTGAGGTCGCCCGGCAGGCGGAAGTCGGAGACGACCACGTCGGGCGGCCGCTCCGCCGCGCGCAGCCGGGCGAGTGCGGCCTCCCCGTCCATCGCCGTCAGGACGTGGTGGCCCCAGCTTTCCAGGAGGAGCTGCATGCCGCCGCGCTGCACCGGATCGTCCTCGACCACCAGAATGAGCCGCCCGTCCTTCCGGGGCTCCCGCCCGGACGAGGCGGGTGCGAAGGCGGGGGCGGCCCGATCGGCGGCCGCGACCGGCACGCTGACGGCGAAGAGGGAGCCCCGGCCGAGGCGCGAGCGCACCTCCACCGCGTGGCCGAGCAGCGCCGCCTTGCGCCGCACCTTGGCGAGCCCGAGCCCGAGGCCGCGGCTGCGGTCGCGCTCCGGGTTGCCGAGCTGGACGAAGTCCTCGAAGATGGCGTCGAGCTGTTCCGCCGGGATTCCGGGGCCGGTGTCCCAGACCTCGATCCGCAGCCACTGGCCGCGCCGCCGGCAGCCGACCGTCACGCCGCCCGATTCCGTGTAGGCGACCGCGTTTCGCACGAGGTCTCGCAGCATGCGCGTCAGCAGCGCCCGGTCGGTGCGCACCAGCAGCGGGCAAGGCCGCACCCGCAGGGCCAGCCCCTTGGCGGCGGCGGCGGCGCGGAATTCCGAGACCACGTCCTCCAGCACGGCGGCGGCCGGCACGTCGGTGACGTTGGGCCGCACCACCCCGGCGTCGAGCGTCGCGACCTCCAGCAGGGAGTGCAGCAGTTTCTCGCCGCTGTCCAGCGCCTCCCCCATCCGCTCCGCGATCTCGCGGTCCTGCGTGTCGCGCAGCCGCTCGATCAGGATGTGGTGGAACAGGCGCAGGGCCTGGAAGGGCTGGCGCAGGTCGTGGTTGGCGGCCGACAGGAAGCGCGCCTTGGCCTGGTTGGCGCGCTCCTTCTCG
Organism: Azospirillum sp. SYSU D00513; assembly: GCF_017356015.1. Taxonomy (GTDB): domain Bacteria; phylum Pseudomonadota; class Alphaproteobacteria; order Azospirillales; family Azospirillaceae; genus Azospirillum. The sequence continues at coordinate 64,367 of NZ_JAFIQV010000004.1, read as the reverse complement.
TTCAGCGCCCGGACCAGCTTCTGGTTCAGCGCCCGCAGGTCGGAGGTCCGTTCCTCCACCCGCTGCTCCAGCCGGGTGTTGGCTTCCTCCAGCGCCGTGCGGGCCGCCGTCTCGCGCCGCTGGCTGGCCCAGCCCATCCAGGCCAAGCCGAACAGGGCCAGCAGGCTGGTGAGGGCCACGGCCACGCCGCGGTCCAGGCGGATGCGCCAGGGTGCCAGCACCACCTCGCGCGGCACGCCGACCGCCGCCAGCACCGGCAGGTCACCGACCCGCCGCAGCGCCAGCAGGGAGGCCCGCCCGCCGAGCGGCCGCTCCATCTCCACGAGGCCGTCGCCCGGCGCGGGAAGGGGAAGCGCGCCCAGGCCGAGCGCACCATGGCCGGCGAGCCGCAGCCCGTCCGGCCGGAAGAGGCCGGCGGTACGCTCGCGCCCCTCGAAGGCCTTGGACACGCCGGTGAGCCGAACGGCGGGAATGGCGAAGAGCGCCGTTCCCTGGAAACGGCCGCCCGGCCCGGCGACCGGCTGGGCCAGCACGACGGCTTCCTCGCCCTCGGCCCGGCCCGGCAGGGCGGCCACACCCCGGCCAACGGCCGCCGTCATCTCGCTCACGAGGCTGTCCGCGACCCCCGCATCCAGCGCGATGGTCGGGCCGAAGATGGTCCGGCCCTCGGTGTCGAGGATGGAGAGGGTTCCGGCCCCGGACGCCGAAAGCCCCTCGGCGATCGCCGCGTCCGCGAATGCCGACAGCCCGCCGCCCGCCTCCAGCCGCCGGGCAACACCGTCCAGCCGCTCGAAGCCGTGGCGCAGGACCGGACCGGCCTGCCCCTCGATCATCGAGGCGGCCTGAAGCGTGTCACCCTCCGCCCGGTCCAGCGTGTCCAAAAAATCCAGCGCGGTCACGGCGCTCCAGGACAGCCCGCCCAACGCCGTCATCGCCACGACGATGCCGATCAGGACCGCCCGCGGAGCCGAGGAGGATGTGCGGTTCGGGAAGCGAAGCATGGCACCAGGACGAAGATTGAAGAGCAGGCGTCGTCGTAACGGAGGGCGTCGGAACAGAGGGCGAGGGAGAGCTCTCGGCGGCACGGCGTCGGGGCAAGGTTTCACCGGCGCAAGGACCGGCACCCGCCCGGCAAGGCTGGAAGACGCGGAAAAATCTTTCCACCGAAGGTGGCTTGGCCGCGCCGCCCGTCAAAACCCTGCACTCACGGCAAAGACGCCGCCATCCTTAACAACCAAGCCAGAGGAGCACAAGCGCCCTACCGGACGGCGACTGGGACAGACTGCCGCGACACTGGCCCCGGCACCCCGACCATTTGGGAATTTATCTTTATTTCTAGGCTGTAGCATAGCATGAGCGGCGCACTGGCGCGACCTGCCTTGGCGACTATGACGATGCGCCTAAGGCAGCACCCCCTTCGCACGAGAGCCACACGAATTCGACAGCAAAGCCCGCCCGTTCGTTCGGGGCAGGCCCCACGGGCGGATCATTGCGCCCGCCAGCCCGGTTCCCATGTCTGTCCATGCCCGCCCTTCGGCGCACGGACCGGCCAGGCGGTCCCATCCAAGAGGCTCCCAATTGAAGAAGACTCCGTTCGCACCGCAGATCCTCCGCCGTTCACGCGTGCGGGAGGGCCTTCCCTACCCGCTCGGCGCAAGCTGGGACGGGCTGGGCGTGAACTTCGCCCTCTTCTCGGCCAACGCCACCAAGGTGGAGCTGTGCCTGTTCGACCAGGAGGGCCGGCGCGAGCTGGAGCGGATCGAGTTGCCGGAATACACGGACGAGGTCTGGCACGGCTATCTGCCGGACGCCCGGCCGGGCACCGTTTACGGCTACCGGGTGCACGGCCCTTACGAGCCGCGCGCCGGACACCGCTTCAACCCGCACAAGCTTCTTCTCGATCCCTACGCCCGGCAGCTCGTCGGGCCGTTGCGCTGGTCGGACGCCCATTTCGGCTACCGGGTGGGTGCGGCGCGGGGCGACCTGTCCTTCGACCGGCGCGACAGCGCGCCCGGCATGCCGAAATGCGTGGTGGTCGATCCCGCCTTCACCTGGGGCAAGGAACGGCTGCCCTGCGTTCCATGGGAAAACACGGTCTTCTACGAGGCCCACGTGCGCGGCTACACGATGCGGCACCCCGCCGTGCCGCCACAGCACCGCGGCAGCTTCGCCGGCATGGCGCAGCAGGAGGTGGTGGACTACATCCGCTCGCTCGGCGTCACCGCCGTCGAGCTTCTGCCGATCCACGCCTTCGTCGACGACCGCTATCTTCTGGAAAAGGGGCTGCGCAATTACTGGGGCTACAACACCATCTCTTTCTTCGCGCCGGACCCGCGCTATCTCGGCACCGGCCGCATCAGCGAGTTCAAGGAGATGGTCGCCCGGTATCACGAGGCGGGGATCGAGGTGATCCTGGACGTGGTCTACAACCACACCGCCGAAGGCAACGAGATGGGTCCGACCCTGTCCTTCAAGGGCATCGACAACGCCAGCTACTACCGGCTGGCCCCCGACCAGCGCTATTACATCAACGACACCGGCACCGGGAACACGCTGAACCTCAGCCACCCGCGCGTGCTCCAGATGGTCACCGACAGTCTTCGGTACTGGGTGACCGAGATGCACGTCGACGGCTTCCGCTTCGACCTCGCCACCATTCTCGGGCGCGAGCCGCACGGCTTCGACCAGGGCGGCGGCTTCCTCGACAGCTGCCGGCAGGATCCGGTGCTGTCGCGGGTGAAGCTGATCGCGGAGCCCTGGGACTGCGGCCCCGGCGGCTATCAGGTCGGCGGCTTCCCGCCGGGCTGGGCGGAATGGAACGACAAGTACCGCGACACGGTGCGCGCCTACTGGAAGGGCGACGAGGGCAAGCTGCCGGAACTGGCGACGCGCATGACCGCGTCAGCCGACACCTTCAACCACCGGGGGCGCAAGCCCTGGGCGTCGGTCAACTTCATCACCGCCCATGACGGTTTCACGCTGCACGACCTCGTCTCCTACAACGAGAAGCACAACGAGGCGAACGGCGAGGGCAACAAGGACGGCCACTCCCACAACATCTCGTGGAACCACGGAGTCGAGGGGCCGACCGACGACCCGGAGATCAAGGCGTTGCGCTTCCGGCAGATGCGCAACCTGCTGGCCACGCTGCTGCTGTCCCAGGGCACGCCGATGCTGCTGGCCGGCGACGAGTTCGCCCGGACGCAGAACGGCAACAATAACGCCTATTGCCAGGACAACGAGGTGAGCTGGATCGACTGGGAGGGCATCGACGAGGACGGGCTGGCCCTGACCGACTTCGTCCGGCGGCTGATCGCGTTGCGGCAGAGCCATCCGCAGCTCCGCCGTGCCCGTTTCCTGACCGGCGCCTTCAACCCGGACACGGAGGTCAAGGACATCACCTGGGTGACGCCGGCCGGCCGGGAAAAGACGACGGAGCAATGGCAGGACCCGATGGCCCGCTGCCTGGGGCTGCTGATCGACGGTCGCGCCCAGGCAACCGGGATCAAGAAGCCGGCCTCGGACGCAACCGTGCTGCTGATCGTCAATTCCCACCACGACGTCGTGCCCTTCACCCTGCCGGCGGTGGTCGGCGGAAGCCGCTGGGTGAACCTGATCGACACGCGCGATCCGGAGCGCGTGGAACTGACCACGGCACAGAGCGGCGACGAGATCGCGGTCGGCGGGCGTTCGCTCCAGCTGTTCGAACTGATGCCGGAACGGCGCCGCCCGACCAACGCGCTGAAGGCCGCCGCCCGTGCCTTGCGGGATGCCTCACGGGCGCTGGACGAAAAGGCGGCATTGCCCGCGGAGGAAGTGCAGGCGCTGGAGACACCGGCCGAGTGACCTCGGGGGAGGCCGGCGGAGCTCCGCCATGACCTCCCCCCGCGGGGAACGCGTCAGGCGTGGCCGGCTTCCAGCTCTCCGTTCAGGCGGAAGGTGACCGCGCGGCCATGCTTGGCGTCACGGAGCAGGATACGCTTCGTCTCCAGAAGCTTGATGGCCCGGTTGACGTTGGGCCGCTGCATGCCGAGCGCGTCGGCCAGTTCCGACTGAAGCACGGGAACCGGATGATCGTACTGCAGGCGCCGGCTCAGGTAGGTGAAGACGCGCAAGGCTTCCAAGGTGATGTCGCGGTCGGTCGAAACGGCCCTGGAGAGGTAGTCATGTGTCGGCATGGCGGCCTCGTCTCTGAAGTCAAACGGTGAGCCGGACCGACGGTTCGCAACCGCCTCCGGCCGGATCCATGCCCGGCGGAGGGCCGCCGGACCATTGGTATCCGGGGAGAGACTTTAGAGGGGCATTGTTGTTCGCGTGTGTCGCCCGGATTTCGCCGCTGTCACATGGCAGACGAGCTGTTGCAGAATCCGACATCCTGTTTCATCGTCCGCCCGCTTGTTTCAATTCATCCATGGCCGGCAGCGCGATGCTGGCAGGCTTGCGGGACGGAATGCTTCCATTCACCGAGGCGGATATCCGCCAGGCTTTCCCCAGGGGAGCCTTCGAACGTGGTCAGGAATACCAGCGCCGGGGCCACGTGATCGACCTGGAGACCGATTCGGACGGAATGCGGATCACCGGGATGGTTCAGGGGAACGCGCTGGATCCCTATCGCGTCTCCGTGAACGTGCAGCGCCACCGGCTGGGCGCGGTGCTGTTCTCGGGCCATTGCAGCTGCTACCTGGGATATCACTGCAAGCACATGGTGGCGCTCCTGCTCGACACGCTGGCGCAGGGCACGGCCACGTCCGACAAGGCGTTGAAGCGCTGGCTGTCGTCGCTGGAATCGGCGGCCGGAGACGAGGCGCCGCCCGGCCGCATGCTCGTCTACTGCCTCGACATCAAAGCGAACCGGAACGCGCCGGAAACGGTCGTCCTCCCGTTGCGCGTGCACAAGCTGAAAGGGGGCGGGTTCGGGAAACAGGTCCAGCCCCTGCGCGCTGACGCGGTTCCGCTTCACCCGGGCTTCGGGGCGCCGGACTACATCCAGGCGGACGACCGGTCGATCTTCCGGCTGCTGCCCGTCCTGTCCGAGTCGGACGGCCGCTACGACCGGACCGAGTTTCCCCTGCGCTCGGAAGCCGGTCCGGCCGTGCTGGGCATGATCCTGCGGACGGGCCGAGCCTATTGGCAAGGTCTGGACGGCCCGCTTCTGCGGCCGGGGCCGCGCCGGGATGCGGAGCCGCGCTGGCGCATGGACGCGGACGGCGCCCAGCGCCCGGTCCTCGTCATGAAGGAGCCGGGCGCCATCGTCCTGCCGCTGGTGCCGCCCTGGTACCTCGACCCGGAGACGGGCCTGTGCGGCCCGCTCGAGACCGGGCTGCCCGACCGGGTCGCGGCGGCGCTCCTGGCCGCCCCTGCGGTCCCCGTGGAAGAGGTGGTGCGGGTCCGGGAGGAGCTGGAGCAGCGCCTGCCGGACCAGCCCGCCCTTCTCCCGCCCCTTCCGGCCGAGCCGGAGGAACGCCCCGCCGAGCCCGTGCCGGTGCTCCGGGTCGGGCTGGTGTACGCGGTCACGGACGACTTCTTCGATGAGCTGGACGGCTACGGCCTCGATATCGAGGAGATACAGTGCCTCGGCGCGGTGCTCGGCTTCGATTATGAGGGCCGCATCCTCTCCCCGTCCGATCCGAAGGATTGGGTGGCGTTCGTGGAGAACGGACGCCCGATTCGCGTTCCGCGCCGCCGGGACCTGGAGACCCGGGCCGTCGCGCGTCTGGAGGAGCTGGGATTCGAAGACACGGACATCCTGGAGCATGGCGGCGACATGGCCGGCTGGGCGCCCCGCTTCCAGGTCCCCCCGCAGGAGCTCGGCGGTTTCAACGAAGGTCACGACCGGCTGATGCGGTTCCTTTACCGTGACGCTCCCCTGCTGCGCGCGGAAGGCTGGCGGGTCGAGACGGACCCGGCCTACGAGATCGGGTTCGCCGAGCCCGGCGAGGACTGGTCCGCCGCGCTGGAGGAGGAAGCGAGCGGCATCGACTGGTTCGGTCTGTCGCTCGGCGTCACGGTGGACGGCCAACGGCTCGACCTGCTGCCGCTCCTCCTGCCCCTCCTGCGCGGCATCCAGGGAGAGGAGCATCTGGAGCAGCTTGCCGGAAGGACGGAGCCCCTCTTCGTGCCCCTGCCCGACGGGCGGCTGATGCCGACGCCGGGCGACCGGCTGGCCGCGATGCTGCGCGTGCTGTGGGACCTGTTCCAGGCCGGCGCTCTGGGCGAGGACGGCACCCTGCGCCTGTCCAGGGCGGACGCCGCTGCCCTCGCCGAGGCCGAGGCGGCCTCGGCCGCCACCGGGTTGCGCTGGACCGGCAACAGCCGGCTGCTGGAGGTCGGGCGCAAGCTGCGGGAGATCGGAAGCATCGCGCCGGTGCCCCCACCGGCCGGGCTGAAGGCGGAATTGCGCCCCTACCAGCGGGACGGGGTGAGCTGGCTGCAATTCCTGAGGGAGGTGGAGTTCGGCGGCGTGCTCGCCGACGACATGGGATTGGGCAAGACGGTCCAGACCTTGAGCCACATTCTGATCGAGAAGGAAGCCGGCCGGCTCGACCGTCCCTGCCTCGTCGTGGCCCCCACCAGCCTCGTTGCCAACTGGCGGGCAGAGTCGGCCCGCTTCGCGCCGGACCTGCGCGTGCTGGTGCTGCACGGCGCCGGGCGCAAGAGCGACCTGGACCGGATCGGGGAGCACGACCTCGTCGTCAGCACCTACCCACTGCTGCCCCGCGACCGCGAGGCCCTGCTGGGCCAGGACTGGCATCTGGTGGTGCTGGACGAGGCCCAGACCATCAAGAACCCGAAATCCCAGGCGGCGCTCGTCGCGGTGCAGCTGAAGGCACGCCACCGGCTGTGCCTGACCGGCACGCCGATGGAGAACAACCTGGCCGAGCTGTGGTCGCTGTTCCATTTCCTGGTGCCCGGATTCCTCGGCGACGAGAAGACCTTCAAGCGGCTGTACCGCACCCCCATTGAAAAGCGGGGTGACCAGCATCGTGCCCGTGCGCTCGCCCGGCGGGTCCGGCCCTTCCTGCTGCGGCGCACGAAGGAGCAGGTCGCGACGGAGCTGCCGCCCAAGACGGAAATGGTCGAGCACATCGATCTCGACGGCCCGCAACGCGACCTCTATGAGAGCATCCGCGTCGCAATGGACGAGCGGGTGCGAGCCGAGGTGCGCAAGCTCGGGCTGGCGCGCAGCCACATCCTCATCCTCGACGCGCTGCTGAAGCTGCGGCAGGCCTGCTGCGACCCCCGCCTGCTGAAGATCCCCGCCGCCGGCAAGGTGAAACATTCCGCCAAGCTCGACCGGCTGATGGAGATGCTGCCGGCGCTGGTGGCGGACGGGCGCCGCGTCCTGCTCTTCTCGCAATTCACCAGCATGCTGTCGCTGATCGAGACGGCGCTGGACGGTGCCGGCATTCGGTACGTGAAGCTGACCGGACAGACGCGGGACCGCGCGACGCCGGTGGAGCGGTTCCAGCGCGGCGAGGTGCCGGTCTTCCTGATCAGCCTGAAGGCCGGCGGCACCGGGCTGAACCTGACCGCCGCCGACACGGTCATCCACTACGATCCCTGGTGGAACCCCGCCGTCGAGCGGCAGGCCACCGACCGTGCCTACCGCATTGGCCAGGACAAGCCCGTCTTCGTCTACAAGCTGGTCACGGTCGGCACGGTCGAGCAGGCGATCCTGACCTTGCAGGAACGCAAGCAGGCGCTGGCCGACGCGGTGCTGGAAGACGGCGGCGCCGAGCTGCCCGGCCTGACCGACGAGGATCTGAACCTGTTGTTCGCGCCGCTGGAGTGAGGCCCCGGATCGTCCGTGAGGCCAACCTTCAGAAGAACAGGCAAGCCAGCAACATCAACCACTGATTGATGTTCCGTTAACGCTTTTGCCCTAATCACAGCCCCGTCACAGCGGGAGCTGTCACGGCCGGGCGTTCCGCCGGGGCCGCTGCCGCGCGTTCTTCGCCCTGGGGTCCCTGTTTCCATGCGCATCGCAACCGTCACCAAGCTCGCCTACGCCGCCACCCTGGGCATGACCGTCCTGTCCGGCGCCTGCCTGGTCCTTTCCGACCGTGCCGACGAGGCCGAACGGCGGGCGGTCCGGGAGCGGACGGAGAACCGGCAGCTCGCCTTCGACCTGTCCAACGCCTCCGACTTCCTCACCAACGAGGCCCGCCGCTACACGATCTTCGGCGAGCGGAAGCATCACGACGCCTACTGGCGCGAGGTGAAGGAAACCAAGTCCCGCGAGCGCGTGGTCGCGCGTCTGAAGGAACTGGGCGCGCCGGCGTCGGAACTGGAACTGATCGAGGAGGCCAAGGGCAAGTCCGACGCGCTGATCGCGTTGGAGGAAGCCTCCATGAGGGCCGTGGAGGAGAACAACCTCCAGCAGGCCCAGGCGCTGGTGTTCGGCCCGAGCTACGACAAGGGCAAGGCCCTGATCACGGCACCCATCGCCGAGTTCCAGAAGCGCCTCGCCGCGCGCACCGAGGCCGGCGTCACCGAGGCGCAGGAAAGGGCCGGCTTCTGGAACCTCGTCGCGCGGGCCATGATCGGCGCGACCGCCCTCACCTTCCTGGCGGTGCTCTACGGCGTGCTGAGCCGCCGGGTGGTCGGACCGCTGGTCGGGATCAGCGGGGCCGTGGAGCGTCTGGCCCGGCAGGACTTCGCGGCCGAGGTGCCCTGCCGGGACCGCCCGGACGAGGTCGGGGCCGTGGCGCGGGCGATCCAGTCCTTCAAGGAGAGCGGAGTCGAGCGCCAGCGTCTGGAGGCCGTGCGAGCCGAGGAGCATGCGGCGCGGGAGCGGCGCGCCGCCGCCGTGGAGCGGCTGATCCGGGAGTTCGACGGCAAGGTTGCGGGCGCACTGGACACGGTGGACCTTTCCGCCGGGGAGCTGCGGCGCACCGCCGAGAGCATGTCCGCGGTCGCCGACAGGACCAACCGGCAGGCCAGCGCCTCGGCGGCGGCGGCCGAACAGACCTCCGCCAACGTGCAGACGGTCGCGTCGGCCACGGAGGAAATGGGCGCCTCCATCCAGGAGATCAGCCGGCAGGTCGCCAGCTCCAACGAGATCGCCTCCAAGGCGGCGGTCCAGGCGCGGGAGACCACCGGCTCGGTGCGCGGCCTCGCCGAGGCCGCCGGCCGGATCGGCGAGGTGGTCCGGCTGATCCAGGACGTCGCCTCCCAGACCAACCTGCTGGCGCTGAACGCGACCATCGAGGCGGCGCGGGCCGGCGAGGCGGGCAAGGGCTTCGCCGTCGTGGCGGGCGAGGTGAAGCAGCTCGCCAACCAGACCGCAAAGGCGACCGAGGAGATCGCCCAGCAGATCGCCGGGGTGCAGGCGGCGACGCAAGGCACGGTGGCCGCCATCGACGGGATCAGCCAGACCATCATGGCCGTCAGCGAGATCACCGCGACCATCGCCGCCGCGATCGAGGAGCAGAACGCCACCACCGGCGAGATCACCCGCAACGTGCAGCAGGCCGCCCAGGGCACGGCCGAGGTGACTTCCAACGTCGTGCAGGTGAACCGGGCGGCGGCTCAGACGGGCGACGCGGCGGCGCAGGTGCAGGCCGCCTCCACCGACCTGCTGCGGCAGGCGGACGCCCTGCGCCGGGAAGTGGAGGTCTTCCTGGAAGGCATCCGCGCGGCCTGACGCGGGGGGCTTGCCGGAAGGGGAAGGGCGACGCCACATCAGGGGAGCGCCCGCACCGGGACGTGAGGGAGGCCGCTTCGATGAGGCCGGCAGTCCCTGGCGAGATTCTCCGGGCCTCTCGGTTCCGATCCGGTCAGCGCAGCGGGCGCGGTTCGTCCTCGCCCCGGTATTCCTCCAGCGGCATCGTCCCGCCCAGCTCATCCACCCTCTGCGCGTCGGTGTCCGGCAGCGCGCCCTCGAACAGGTCGAGCCGCTTCCAGGCGGGGAAGGGCTGCCGCCCGTCGGCGTCGGGAACATGGGGGGAGAGGGCACTTCCCGCGCTCTTGTGGATGTAGCGCCCGCAGTTCACGAAGATCTGCGTCGCCGTCACGCGCACGAGGCGGTCGGCGCCGGGATGGTCCCGCAGGAGGTCCGGATCGTCCAGCACCTCCGCCCGGCCCTGGACGCGCAGGCGGTGCGGCCGTTCGAAGTCGATGAACAGCAGACCGACCTCGGCGCTGGCGGCGATGTTCCCGAGCGACAGGAACATGCCGTTCCCGTCATAGCTCGGGAAAACCAGTTCGCCCGGCCCGGTGACCCGGACGAAGCCGGGTGGCCCGCCCTTATAGGACACCGTCGGGCGGCCATGCTCGTCCACCGTAGAGAGGAAGAACATGGAGGCGGCCTGGATGAAGTCACGCTCCCGTGGTTCGAAGGCGGAATGCGCCATCTCCTCCAGGCGGTCGGCGAGCCTGCGGGTGCCGTGTTCCTCCTGAAACCGCCGGTGGTCCGGCCCGAAGAAGACGCTCATCGCCGCTCGCTTCCGAATTGCCGATGGATCAGCCCTACCAGCTTCGCGCGGCGCCTGTCAAAGAGGATGTCCGTTTGCCGAACTGACTTTTCGGGCTGTCCGATTTTCATAGGAAGCCGGGGGTATGGACCTCTTATCGGGCGTTCCTAAATCTCCGGCGCCGCCGGCGCAGGAGGACCGGACGGCGCAGGCAAGATCGATCACGCATCCGTCTTGGGAGGTGCCATGCATTTCAAGACCTACAAGGACCAGATCGGCCGGTGGCGCTGGGCGCTCTTTGGGGCCGACAACCGGCAGATCGCGGTGTCCGGCGAAACCTTCCGCAACCAAGCCGACGCCGAACAAGGAATCGCGCTGGTTCGCTCCGCCCACGAGGCTCCGGTCCGGGCCTGACCCCGGCACTCTGGAAAGGCATGAACGGAAAAGGCGGCGCCCGAAGCGCCCGGCGCCGCCTTTTGGCTGTTGCGTTCTGTCCGTTCCGGTGTGGGAACCGCGTCAGGCGGGCCTCGCCCGCCCCGCTCCGCCTCGTCCGCGTCCCCGCCCGGCGGGTGCCGCGGCCGGGGGGCGGCCCCGGCGCGGGCCGTCGCCGCGCGGTCCCTTGGCCTGGGCCGGTGCATGGGCGGCATGGTCGTGCGCCTTCGCGCTCCCCTCGCCCCCGCGCCGGCCGTCACGCCGGAAGTCCCGGCGTTCGTCCCGGTTCGCGAAGCAGGCGTCGCAGACGCGGAAACGGTGGTTGGGCTTCAGCTTCTTGCCGCAGGAGGGGCAGGCGCGGGCCAGGGTGCGCTCGGCCAGTGTCCGCTCGATGAAGGCGTTCAGCATGGCCCGGCGCTCCTGGCACAGGTCCATCTCCGGGTAGGCGTCCGGGAAGCGGTAGGCGAGCCAGGCATAGGCGGTGAGCTGCTTCACGGCGCGCTCGGCCGCCTCCAGCTCCACGTCGGTGCCGACCTCCATGGTGAAGCGCTCGGCTTCCTCCGGGGCCGGGTTCGGGAAGCCGCGGCCCTGGTTGCCGGCCCAGCGGGCCAGCAGGCGCAGGTTCTCCTGGTCGCGCACGTCGATGGGGCAGCGCGCCAGCATGTCGCGCGCGGCCAGCGGCAGGTTCGCCTTGTCCACCGCCTGGGCCGCCTGGATGCGCTGCTCCAGGTCGGTCATGCGGAAGGTCTGGTGGGCGCGCAGCAGCTCCTGCCCGGCGGTGCGCAGCACCTTGGCAAGGCTGTTGGTGTCCAGCTCCTGGGCGATGGCCTCGACGTGGGACAGGTTCGGCGAGATCCAGGGGCGCGGGTCCTCAGGCGGCACGGGGGCCGCGGTCAGGGCGCGGCGCACCGGGTTGATGGACTCGCCGTCCAGCACGGCGACCCGCCCCTCCTCGTGCATGCCGAAGCGGCCGGCGCGCCCGCCGATCTGGCGGATCTCCGGCGGCAGCAGCTCGCGCTCCTCGCGCCCGTCATACTTGCGGGTGGTGGTCAGCACCACGCGGGCGACCGGCAGGTTCAGTCCCATGCCGATGGCGTCGGTGGCGACCAGCACGTCGGCGGCGCCCTCGCGGAAGCGGCGCGCCTCGGCGCGGCGGACCTCCGGCGACAGGGCGCCGTAGATCACCGCCACGCTGTGGCCCTTGTCGAGCAGCTCGCGCCGGAAGGTCATGACGTCGCGGCGCGAGAAGGCGATCAGCGCGTCGCCGCGCTTCACGTCGGACAGCTTCACCCGCTCCTCCTGCACGCGCAGCGGCGACTTGCGGGTGAACTCGATGATCTCAAGTTCCTCGCCCAGCGCCACGGCCAGCCGCTTCAGGTAGGGGATGGCGTCCGCCGAGCCGGTCATCAGGATCTCCGGCGCGGCCACGCCGGCCACCGCCTGGGTCCAGGCCCAGCCGCGGTCGGGATCGCCGATCATCTGGATCTCGTCGATGACGCAGGCGCCCCACACGCGGCTCGTGTTCACCATCTCGATGGTGGAGGAGGTGAAGGAGGCGCCGGGGCGCACGTCGCGCTCCTCGCCGGTGACGAGGCTGCAGGGGCGGCCGCGCGTCTCGATCGCTTCCTGCCCTTCCAGCGCCAGGAGGCGGAGCGGCGCCAGGTAGCAGCCGCTCTCCGCCTCGGCCAGGCGGTCCATGGCGGCGTGGGTCTTGCCGGAGTTGGTCGGGCCGACGAACAGCCGCAGCTTGCGCACCATGGCGCGCGCCGTGGCGAAGCTGTCGAGATAGACGCCGAGGCCCGACGCGTTCTCCAGCCGCGCACGGCGCACCTTCATGCCGGCGCGGGCAGCGGCGCTGTTGAAGGCCTCCTCCAGCGCGTCGAGCAGGGTCTGCACGCGCGGGATGCGCCCGCCGAAGCCGACGATGCGGCCCAGCTCATCGGCAAAGCCCTTGGGCCGCCAAGCGTCGCCCATCGCGGCGCTGCGCGACGCCATGGACTCGAACCAGCCGTCGACGCGCTTGCGCGCCTTGTCCAGCGCGCCGGATTCCAGGCAGGCCGCCTTCACCCGCTTGCCCAGCGTCTTGGCCTGCGGGCGGCCGAATCCCTCCTCGCCCGCCAGCAACCCCCACAGCTCGGCCTCGATCTCCGGGAGCGGGCCGACGGCGACGCGGAACCGCAGCTTCAGGCGGCGGTCGGCGCCCGGCACCGCCACCTCGTGCGCCACCGCCACCGACCAGCGCGCCGGGACCGAATCCGCGTCGACCTCGATGCCGTCGCCGCGCACGACGGCGGCAATGGCCCGCAGGGCGTCGCGCCGGTCGAACTCGTCGGCCGTGCCGGGCATCTTGCCGCCGTCGGGAGGGGTGGTGTCGTTCTCGCTCATCTCGTCTCTTTCCAAGGGCCCCCGGCGGGTTCCGGACACCCGTTCCCCAGGGTCCGGCACGCGCGCGGAGGGGTCAAGGGCCCAAGTGCCTTCCGGATCAACATCCGGACGGCCGATCGGTAACGGCGCCTACGCGCCATGCACCAAAGTTCGGGGGAGCGCGCTATGTGGGCACTCTCTTCCGGATTGCCAAGGCGAGTCCTTCGGAGGAGCCCGCCGGGGCGGGCTAATTCTCCTGCACTGGCCGACTACCGTTCCCGCCAATGCGCAGGAGGGCCATGAACCGCCACATAGAGGCTTGCGGATCGAGGCGGCCCTCTAACGATGGGGTTAGCCGCGAACGCGCAAGAGCAGGCAACGCCACCGGACGTATTAACAAGCAATCCCGCCTGACCAGGCTCCGCCCCGTCAGGCATCATTTGTCGATCATGACGGTTCCGCGACCGTCATCCTTTGTCGAACGCGGCGGCCGCGAAGCCGCCGGAGCATTATTTCGGGAGAACTTTATGCCGAGTCCTCGTGAAGTCCTGGAACTGATCGAGAGAATACGGTGCATTTCCAGCGAAGAGGAACGCCGGCAACTTCTGGCGTCCCTGGGCGCGGTGGAACGGCCGACGGTTCTGTCCTTCATCAACGCCCACGGCGTCAATCTCTGCGCCGTGTCCGAACCCGCCCTGGCGGCGTTCCGCGCGTCGGACGTCCTGCTGCGCGACGGCATCGCGCTGCAGGCGGCCATGCCGTCGCTCGGGATCCAGCCGGGTTTCAACATGAACGGCACCGATTTCATCCCCTTGCTGCTGCGCACGCTGCCGGCCCGCCGGGTCGCCATCTACGGCACCGAACAGCCCTGGCTGGACGGCGCGCGGGCACGTCTCGAGGGCTGCACACCGCACAGCTTCATTGACCTTCAGCACGGTTTCCATCCGAAGGAACATTACCTGGAGCAGGCTCGGCAGAACCGGCCGGACATCATCCTCCTCGCCATGGGCATGCCCCGGCAGGAGGAGATGGCGATCGAGCTGAAACGCTCGCTCGACCATCCGGTCCTGATCATCAATGGCGGTGCCATCATCGACTTCCTGGCGGGACGATTCACCCGTGCCCCGGCCCTCGTCCAGAAGGCCGGGCTGGAATGGGCGTTCCGGCTCGCGCAGGAGCCTCGGCGCCTGTTCAGCCGCTACTGCATCGGCGCGTTCGGCTTTGCCCGCAACGTGATGCTGATGCGCCGCGCCGCCACATCCCGTCTGTCCAGCACCCCAGCATCAGCGCCCATGCATAAGGAGCTTTGAGAAGTGGAAAACCTTCCCCAGATCCACCACGGCGGCGCGCCGGCACCGGCGTGGCCCACCGCCGTCGCCCCGCAGCGCCCGCGCGCCGAGTTCGAGGGACAGGCCCCTGGCATGGGCCCGGACTTCCGTTTCATCCTGCGCGTGCTGATGAGCCACAAGTGGCTGATCGCCTTCATCGTGGTCACCGTGACCACGCTGGCGGCCTTCGGCGTCTCGCTGCTCCAGGACAAGTACACCTCCGAAGCGCTCCTGCTGGCCGACAGCCGCCAGGTCCGGATCGTCAGCGAGGCCGAACAGGTGCTGGGCTCCCTCTCGGCCGAGGACGCGACCATCGCCAGCGAACTCGAGATCCTGCGCTCGCAGCAGGTCCTGAGCCGCGTGGTCGAGGACCTGAACCTCACGGAGCATCCGGAGTTCAACCCGCCGCGGGCGGCCGACACGGAGGCGCCGCTGATCGAGCGTTCGGTGGCGCTGGGGCATGACCTCGTGCGCAGCGTCTGGGGCGACGCGGCCCCGCCGGGCTTCATCGCCTTCCTGCTGAACCACGGCGACCAGCTGGTGCGCGACCATCACGCCCGCGAGGCCCACGCCGCACTCGGCCCCGACCGCATCCTGGAGCGCATCAAGCGCAACCTCGACGTCGCCATCGTCGGCCGGTCGCGCGTGATCCAGGTCCGCTTCACCGCCCGCGACCCGCAGCTCGCCCAGCAGGTGGTGGACAGCGTGGTGCGCCATTACATGGGCACCCGCCAGCAGATGGACCGCGAGCTGTCCACCGGCGCCGTCGCCTGGCTCGAGGACCGCATCCAGGTCCTGCGCGAGGAAGCCGCCGCCGCCGACCAGAAGGTCGAAGAGGCCCGCTTCAGCGCCGGCCTGCTGCGCGGCGGCACCGGCATGATGGCCCAGAACGAGCTTGAGCAGGCCCGCATGCGCCTCGCCCAGGCCGCCGCCGACCGTGCCCGCCTCGTCGCCCAGGCCAACTCCATCGAGAGCAACACCGCCAGCGGCGGCAGCAGCATCGCGTCGCCTGTCGTCGCCCAGCTCCGCGCCACGGTCGCCGCCCTGTCCGGCGAGATGGCCCAGCTGTCCCGCCAGTACGGCCCCAAGCATCCCCGCGTCGTCGAGCTTCAGGCCCGGCTGAACGAGGCCAGCTCCCGCCTGTCCTCGGAGACCCGCCGCGAGATCGCCGGTGTCCGCGAGGCCGCCAACGTCGCCGTCGCGCAGGAAAAAGCCCTGCAGGACATGATCACGAAGCTGGAATCCAGCTACCAGACGATGTCCCAGCAGGCGGTCCCGCTCCGCACGCTGGAGGCCGAGGCCCAGGCCAAGCGCCAGCTGCTCGACAGCCTGCTCGCCCGCCTGGAGGAAGTCACCGCCCAGCAGGACAACCGCGCCTTCCCGTCGGGCGTGAAGCTGGTGTCCCCGCCGCAGGTCCCGGGTGAGCCGTCCGGTCCGTTCCGCATCCTGCTGCTGGTCGCCGCTTTCATCGGCTCGGTCGTCCTGTCGGTCTTCACCGTCTTCCTGCTGGAGCTGTTGCAGCGCCGCGTCCGCACACCGGAGACGATCCGCCGCATCCTCGGCGTTGGCGGCGTCCACATCGTCCCGCACCACACGACCAAGGGCATGGCCGGCGGCCTCTATCAGGTCTTCCAGCGCCACCCCTTCTCGCTGTTCAGCGAATCCATGCGCTCGCTCTTCCGCAACCATCTGGCCAACCTCGGCCCGGTCGGCTCCATCGCGGTGACCTCGGCCCGTCCGTCCGACGGCAAGACCTCGATGAGCCTCGCCGTCGCCCAGGTGGCCAGCCAGGCCGGCCGCCGCGTCGTGGTCGTCGACACCGACTTCCGCCGCTCGCGCCTGAACACCCTGTTCAATCTCTCGGCCGAGAAGGGCCTGTCGGACTGGATCGGCGGCGAGGCGTCGCTGGACGAGATCGTCCACGTCTCCGACGAGGTTCCCTTCGCCATGGTCCCGGCCGGGCGCCTGATGTCCTCGACGCTCGACCGCTTCAACGTGGACTCCCTGGTCCACCTGATGGCCGGCCTGTCGCCGCGCTACGATCTGGTGATCTTCGACACGGCTCCGGCGCTCGCGGTGTCCGACGCCCGCATCGTCTGCGGCGCCGCCTCCCGCGTGCTGTTCGTCACCCGCTGGGGCCACACCACGGCGAGCGACCTCCAGGCCGTCGCCGACCTCGGCCCGATCGACCACGAGAAGTTCGTGTGCGTGATGACCGACGTGAACCTGAAGAAGGCCGCGGCCCAGGGTTACGACACGCCCTACAACAGCTACGTCGCCACGCGTAAGTACTATGGCGACCCGACCAGCCTGCGGACGGCGCCGTAAGGGGACCGGTCCGCGGCACGGATCGCGGCGAAAAAAGGGGCGGCTCCGGGAAACCGGAGCCGCCCTTTTCTTTTTGCGGAACGCGCGGGAGGGTGCCGGAAAAGGCTTGCCGCGACGCACGGTGTTAACCATGGGGCCGCGCGAAGGGCCGTTCCCGGAGATGATTCCTGCCATTCGGCACCCCCGCGACCCCACGCCTGTGACATGGTTTTTCCGCTTCCGCTCCAGGGGCTTGGACCGTTTCTGTCTCAAAATTATCCCTGCAAATCAGCCACTTCTCCGTGACCTGGGCGCCGCGCCTGTGTCCGTGCCGCCACGCCGGCAGCGATTTTTACGTCCCATTCTTTTCACAGGCCGACGTGGCCTTTTAGCCGCATTTCGCTAAAATCCGAAATATCTCGTTAAGCATTTCCGGCCACTCTCGGGCTCAGCGAAATCGGAAAACAACGAGGTATCCACCATGGCAATGACCACCACGAGCACCGTCGACACGACCTTCGTCGTCAACGCCTCGGGCCAGGCTGCCGGCGGGATCTGGCCGCACTTCAAGCTGCTCGTCGACGGGCGCGACATTGGGCAGGCCACGGTCAACTCGACTTCAACCGGCAGCTACAGCTTCAAGACGCAGGTGGCGCCGGGTGCCGCACACACCATCCAGATCGTTTACGACAACGACTGGCTGTCGACCGACAAGGCCGGCATGTACCGTGACCTGACCATCAAGTCGCTTCAGGTCAACGGCAAGACGGTCACCCCGACCAGCTCGCTGGTGACCTACGACAAGGGCGCCATCGACGGCCAGGACGTCATTCCCGGCCAGGAGGCCATGTGGTGGGACGGCGCGCTGAAGTTCGCGCTGACCAAGGACTACTTCCCGGGCACGGCCACCAGCACGCCGGCCCCGACCACCCCGGCGCCGACCCCGACCACCGGCACCGGCTCCGATACCATCACGGTGAGCGCGAAGGGCAACGGCGGCGCCCACTTCAACGTGCTGGTGGACGGCAAGAAGATCGGCGAGGGCACGACGACCTCGACCACGAAGGACTTCACCTTCAAGACCAATGCCGCCGACCTCCAGGCGCACAAGGTCCAGATCCAATACGACAATGACGGCGTGGTCAACGGTGTCGACCGCAACCTGAACGTCAGCAAGATCGTCATCAACGGCAAGTCGGTCCTGCCGACCGACGGTATCGTGACCTACGACAAGGGCGCTCTGGACGGCCGTGACGTGGTGAAGGGCCAGGCCGACCTGTGGTGGAACGGCACGCTGGTCGTGAACGCCGACAAGAGCTTCTTCCCGGCCGGCAGCGGCACCACGCCGACGCCGACGCCGACGCCCACCCCCACCCCGGTTCCCACGCCGTCCAAGCCGATCGCCGATGGCTACCTGCACACCGAGGGCAGCCAGATCGTCGACAGCTCGGGCCAGAACGTGAAGCTGACCGGCGTCAACTGGTTCGGCGCCGAAGGCTTCGCCTTCGCCCCGCAGGGCCTGTGGATGGACAGCTACCAGAACCACATGGACAAGATGCAGGAGTTGGGCTTCAACACCATCCGGCTGCCCTTCTCCGACGCCATGCTGGACAGCGGCCGCATGCCGACCGGCATCGACTACTCGAAGAACCCCGACCTGCGCGGCCTGACCTCGCTCCAGGTGTTCGATAAGATCATCGAGTACGCCGACAAGACCGGCATGAAGATCATCCTCGACCACCATCGTTCCGGTGACGGTGCCTCGGCCAACGAGAACGGCCTCTGGTACACCGACCAGTATCCGGAATCGAAGATGATCGCCAACTGGAAGATGCTGGCCGCGCGCTACGCCGATAACCCGTCGGTCATCGCCGCCGACCTGCACAACGAGCCGCACGGCGCCGCCACCTGGGGCAGCGGCAACCAGGCGACCGACTGGGCTGCCGCCGCCGAGCGCATCGGCAACGCCATTCAGTCCGTCAACCCGAACTGGCTGCTGATCGTCGAAGGCGTCGAAATCCACAACGGCAACTGGTACTGGTGGGGCGGCAACCTGCTCGGCGCCAACAACCGGCCGATCGACTTCAACGTCGACAACAAGCTGGTCTACTCGGTCCACGACTACGGCCCGTCGCTGCACATGATGGACTGGTTCAAGGACGCCAACTTCCCGAACAACATGCCGGCGAAGTGGGACCAGATGTGGGGCAACCTCGTCAAGAACGACGTGGCTCCGGTGCTGGTCGGCGAGTTCGGTTCCAAGATGCAGACGGACATCGACAAGAAGTGGATGCCCGAGCTGATCCAGTACATGAATGGCGACTGGAACACCGACGGCAAGATCGACATCGGTGCCAACGAGGAAGGCGTCAGCTGGACCTATTGGGCCTGGAGCCCCGGTTCGGGTGACACCGGCGGCATCATGAAGGATGACTGGACCGTCGATTACACCAAGCTGAACGCCATCAAGTCGGGCATGTTCGACGGCGACATCGCCTAAAGCATCCGGACCGGTCGGAACGCGTTCAAGACGAAGGGCCGGCAGCTCGCGCTGCCGGCCCTTTCATGCGTCCGGGCGGCCGCTTCAGGCGGACTGGACGCGCCGGCCCCGGCCGCCGAGGAGCTTGAACAGCGTGGCCCGGCCGGCCGGGCCGATGCCCGGACCGAACAGCGACACCAGCAGGAAAGCCAGCGTCAGCAGCACCTTGTAGGCGGTGACCACCGGATCGACGCTGTCGCCGAACAGGTGCCAGCCGACCGCATAGGCCAGACCGGCCGGCAGGAGGATCCAGGCGAGGCGCATGACTCTCAGCGGGATTTCGTCATCGGCCAGGCGGCGGCGCACCGCCTCCGTCAGCACGATCTGGAAGACCTCGCGGCCGAGATTGGCGACCGCTGCCCCCACGAGGCCCCAGCGCCACACCAGCAGCACCGCCAGCCCCGTCCCCACCGCCAGGCTGGCGGCGGAGATCCAGGGCAGCACCCCGACCCGCTTCGCCTTCAGCAGGGCGACCTCCGGGTTCATGCGGATGCCGTGCAGCACGAAGGCCAGCACCAGGAAGGGCATGCAGGACAGCACCGGCGCGTAATCCGCCGAGGCGATCAGCCAGAGGATCTCCGGCGTGGTCAGCGCCATCCCCAGCGCCGCTCCCGTCAGCACCAGCACGAACAGGTGGAAGACGAAGTCCGCCTGCTCGACGTCCACCGCCTCGTGCTGCGACTCCAGCCGGCGCACCGACCAGATCTGCAGGAAGGAGGCGGTCAGGAACATGTAGAGGATCTGGGACAGCCGCATGCCGAAGGCGAAGATGCCGACGGCCGCGGTGGACAGAAGGATGTTGAGCAGCCAGCGCGCCACGAAATTGTTGGCGATGTCGAGCAGCGACTGCGGCATGTAGGGCAGCCCCAGCGTCACCACCCGGCGAAGCACGGCGCCGGAGAAGCCGAAGCCGGTTCCGCGCAGGATGGCGGTGACCAGCAGCAGCGCCAGGGCCGCGAAGGACGCCGCGTTGGCCAGGAAGATACCGGGCACTCCAAGATCGAGGCCCCACAGGAACAGCAGGTTGAAGCCGAGCAGCGCGCCGACCTTGGCGACCGAGACGCCCAGGCACAAACCCGACCGCTTCTGCACGCGGTAATAGGCGAGCGTCAGCTCGAACAGCGTGGTGAGCGCCACGGTGCCGAGCGCCAGCGCCATCACCGTCGTGTGTTCCGTGCTGCCGAACATCGCCCAGCTCGCCGCCATGCCGGCGGGGTAGCAGAGCGCCAGCAGCGCCGCCGAGGCGCCGGCCAGGGCGAGCAGGCAGGTGCTGACCACCCGCCGGCGCCCCTCCTCCTCGGCATGCTCGAAATAGACGGCCGTGAAGGCGTTGTTCAGCCCGATCATCAGCATGACGGCGAGCAGGTCGCTGACCACCACGACGAGCGCGTAGACGCCGAACTCCGACGGCGTCAGGATCTTCGTGTAGAGGGGCAGAAGAAGGAGCCCGGCAGCCCGGTTGACCACGTTGGCCACCATGAAGAGCCAGCCGTGTTTCAGGATCGTCGCAGCTTCCGAAGCCATTGAGGCACTCCGCGAAAAGCCGTCGGCGCGCCGCGGGACCCCTGCCCCACCGCCGCCGTGCCGGCTCTGATAATCGGGTCGAGACGCGCCGGACGGGCGTGTCTGCGCCGCCGGCGGATGAATGTTCGTGTCGCACCGAATGATCGGAACGGCCCCGCCTGGTGTCAATTTCACCTTGGGGCGAGCTTCGGGCTCTTCGGTCATAGCCGCTTCCGCCCGGCCGGGCGCTCACGCCCCCCGCACCGGCCCCCCAGCGACCGGCACGCGCGGGATCCGGGGCATCATCGGCCGAGCGTGCTCCCGGCGCACGGCAGCCGCAACCGCCCTTTGGAGCGAAGGCCATCCCCGAAATGGTCGCGCACCCCGCTTCCGAATGCCGGGCACCTCCTTCTCGGGATGCCCTTCGCGGGAAACCGTCCGGGACAAGGCGCCGCCGGGACCGGAAACCACCCGCTCTTGCCGCCCAGGGCCGGCATCTACCACCAATTTGCGGTTAATTGAACCTACCCCCTGGATAGGGCCGTGCCCAATCCTCCCTCCAGAGCGGATCATACGGTCGCGCAGGCACCCACTTCGTCACTCTCGAATACATTCGGCGCCTGCCTCCTCCTGGGTCCGGGAGGTATCGCCCTGGGGTAGGAAGAACACTTCTGATTTCTTGTTAAGGCACGGCCCTCCTCCTAAATCGTGGACAGCACAAAGACACGCCGTTTTCCAACGCAAAACGCCTGTATGCTTTTGCATTACTAAATACGGAAAGAAAAAAGGCGTCAAAAGTAAAAAGCAATGAACGGCCGCCTCAAGCCAACCCAAGGGGCGGGTGACAGTCAATTTCAAACCCACGGGACCCACGATGAGCAAACTGGAACCGGAAGCCGTTATGGATCTCGCCCCGGCGAAGAAGGCGATGACGCCGCCGCTGTGGCTGCTCATGGCCCTGTCCGACGGAATTGTGCTTGCCCTTCTGGGCTGGGCGATCAGCCAGTTCTTCTCTCCCACCGAACTTTCCATCGAACAGGACACGAGCCGGCGCGCGCTGGTCACCGGCCTGATGCTCGTCCCGCTCGTGAAGTCGGTGTTCGGCGTCTATTCGCTCGGACGTTTCGACCACATGGAGCGGGCGCGCCGCACCTTTCAGGCGGCCCTGCTCTGCTGCGCCGTGCTGGCGGTGCCCTTCGTGGTCATGGACGGCTTCCGGTCCTTCTTCGTGGAGGCGCTGTCGGTCGCCATGCTCGGCTTCGCCGCGGCCTACGCCGCCGACCTTCTGGTGGTGCACGGGCTTCTGGCCGGCGCCCTCCAGTGGCGCATGCCCGTGGTGATCGTCGGCGCCGGCCCGCAGGGTGCCGCCCTGGCCGAGAAGCTGCAGCGCCTTCCCTGGCTCGGCATGCGCCCGGTCTGCTTCTTCGACGACGACGACAGCCTGTGGCAGACCCGCGTCGCCAACCTGCCCGTCGTCGGCCCGACCGAGCTGCTGACCGCTTCCCCGATCTATGCCCGCCAGGCCCAGGCCGCGATCGTCACCGACGTCGGCCGCCACCGCAGCGACCTGGCCGGCTTCGCCAAGACGCTTCCCTTCAAGCAGGTTTACTGTGTGCTGGGCGAGGGCAACGTCACCGCCATGGACGCCAGCTTCCACAACCTCCACGGCTCGCTCGCCCTGCGCGTCAGCCCCCGCCCGACGACCGGCTACCTGCGCATCCGCCGCGCCATGGACATCGTGCTGACCAGCATCCTCCTGGTCGTGGCCGCACCGCTGATGCTGGGGATCGCGCTCCTCATCAAGCTGGACAGCCCGGGTCCGGTGTTCTTCCGCCAGAAGCGCTGGGCCGGCGGCAGCCTGACCTTCGACCTGCTGAAGTTCCGCTCCATGCACATCAACGCCGAGGAGCACCTCCAGCACCTGCTGGAGACCGACCCGAAGGCGCGCGAGGAGTACACGGTCTACCATAAGCTGACGGTCGATCCGCGCATCACCCCCTTCGGCCGCTTCCTGCGCAAGACCTCGCTCGACGAGCTGCCGCAGCTCTGGAACGTGCTGATGGGCGACATGAGCCTGATCGGCCCCCGTGCCTACATGCCCAAGGAGCTTCCCGAAGTCGGGCAGTCCGCCGAGGTCATCGGGTCCGTGCGCCCCGGCCTCACCGGCTTCTGGCAGGTCTCCGGCCGGCACCGCACCACCTTCCAGGAGCGCGTCGCCATGGACGTCTTCTACGTCCGCAACTGCGGCCTGCTCTTCGACTTCTTCATCCTCTGCAAGACCGCGGTGATGGTGCTGAAGGGCGACGGGTCATAAGACCCGGCGCCTGATGCGGGGGCAGGCGCGCCTGCCTGAAAGGGGGAGTCCGGATGCCCGGCCTACCCCCTTCTGCGTTCCGCCTCCTTTGGTCTAACGCGACCGCCCGCCTTCGCTACCGCGCCTCGCGTGCGCATTGTCATTGTGCTGAGCAGCAAGGCCCCGGCCTTGCCGTCCCCGAGCCCTTCAATTTTGCAGCGGCCACGATGAGACTTTACGAACTCCTGGAAAAGACCCTCACGGTCATCGTCATCATGTCGTTCGGCGGCACGATGCTTCCGGTTCTGCTCACCGGCGGCGGCGCGGCGGCCGAAGACCAGGAATCCGCCGGCGCCATCCTGTTCTTCATGGGCATCTACGTGCTGATCCTGGCGCTGCTGTGCATGCGGCCCAGGATCGCCTTCCGGCTTCCCATGGCGAACGGCTGGATCACGGTGACCCTGCTGATGGTCTTCGCGTCCACCCTGTGGTCGCTGTACCCCGACGTGACGCTGCGCCGGTCGGTGGCCTTCGCCTTCACGACCATGTTCGGCCTCTACATGGCCCTGCGCTACAGCTTCCCGGAGATCATCCGGATGCTGGCGACCGGCCTGTCGCTGCTGATGCTGATCTCCTACGCCTCGGTCGTCGCGATGCCGGAGGTCGGGCTGGACGCCGCACAGCATGTCGGCGCCTGGAAGGGCATCTTCTTCCAGAAGAACGTGACCGGCCGCATGATGGTCTGGCTCGTGCTCTGCCTGCTGTGGCTCGACTGGATGCGCGAGGGCAAGAAGTGGGTGGTCCGCCCGCTGCTGGTGATGGCGCTGCTTCTGATCGTGATGAGCCGGTCCACCACCGGCCTCGTCACCTCGCTGGTCGTCGCCGGCGCGCTGCTGTCCACCGCCATGGTCCGCGGCAACATCCGCACCTTCGCCCCGGCGATGGCCGGCCTGCTGCTGGTCGCCGTGATCGGCATCACCGGCGGTGCCGCCTTCTACGAAGATGTGCTCTACATGCTCGGGCGCGACGTCACGCTGACCGGCCGCACCGTGCTGTGGGAACACACGCTGATGTCGATCCGGGACAACTTCGTCCTCGGCTACGGCTACGCCGCCTACTGGCATGGCGCCTTCGGCCCGGGAAGCGGCTTCGTCGAGTCCTGGGGCATCGACTCCGCCCACAACGCCTGGATGGAGGTCCTGCTCGACCTCGGCCTGCCTGGGCTGGTGCTGATGGTCATGCTGCTCGGCCGCATGCTGATCCAGGGCTTCCTCAACGCCCGCTACGGCGCCGACCGGGCAGAGCCCGCCTGGATCTTCGCCGTGGCCTGCGCGATGCTGCTGGTGTCGATCTCCGAAAGCCTCTTCCTGGAGCGCCATTCGCTCAACTGGGCGATCTTCGTGATCTGCGTCGTGCGCCTGGCGCAACGCCGCCGCAACCTCCGCATCGAGGCGATGCAGGCCGCCGCCGCCCGGAACGCGGCCATGCACCCCGCCATGGCCGCGCCGGCCTACGGAATGCCCCATTCCCGGACGCCGCTGCGCTGACGGCGCCCGCGCCCGGCGGTTCGCCCGGTGGTCCACCGGGCGGCCCGCCGGCACTCCACCCTTCCTGCTATTGTGATTGAAGGCATTGTCATGACGTCCTCGCAAGAGCTGGTTTCAGTAGTCATACCCACACGCAACCGGCCCGATCTGGTCAAGCGGGCGGTCGAAAGCGCGCTGGCGCAGAGCTACGCGGCCCTGGAGGTGATCGTCGTGATCGACGGTCCCGACCCGGCCACCGCCGGCGCGCTGGGCGGCCTGTCCGACCCGCGCCTCACGGTCATCGAACTGCCCGAGAACAAGGGTGCCGCCGAAGCCCGCAACATCGGCGTCCACCGCGCCGCCGGCGACTGGATCGCCTTCCTGGACGACGACGACCTGTGGCTGGAAGGCAAGATCGCCACGCAGATGGCGGCCCGTCCGGCCGGCCTGCGCTACCCGATCATGAGCTGCCGCAGCCAGGTGCCGACCGCGCGCGGCACCTTCGAATGGCCGCGCCGCCTGGCGACGGCCCAGGACTCCATCGGCGATTATCTCTTCGTCCGCAAGGGCCTGTTCAAGGGCGAGACCTTCGCCCCGACGACCACGCTGCTGGCGCCGAAGGAACTTCTGGTGCGCCATCCCATCCCGAAGTCACCCTTCGATGACTGGGAATGGCTGATCACCTGCGGCAAGATCGACGGCTGCGCGCTGATCACCGTGCCGGACGTCCTCGCCGTCCATTTCACCGAGAACAACCGGGTCACGCTCTCCACCTGCCACAGCATCGACCTGGCGCTGGGATGGGCGGAATCCATGCGCGACTATCTGTCCCCGCGCGCCTACGCCGGCCTGCTGCTTCAGGCGACCGGCGGCGAGTCCGCGGCGCGCACGGCCTCGACGCGTCTGCGCATCCTCGGATCGGCACTGCGCGACGGGGCGCCGACGCCGGTGGCGCTCGCCACCTTCGCCATGCACTCCCTGATGCCCGTGGGCCTGCGGCGGCGTGTCCGCCAAGCCTTGTTCTCCGCTTCCCGCGCCGCATGAGGTAGGGGCACAATGCGCAACAATCATAAAAAGACCTGCATCGTCTTCACCACTCCCGGCGCCCTGGAAGGCGGCGGCGGCATCGGCCGCATGACGGGATACATCGTCGACCAGTTCGAGGCCTCGGCCGCCAAGCCGGACACGGTGGTGCTCGACACCCGGGGCAAGGGGAGCGTCTGGATGTCGCCCCTCTACCTCACCGCGACCCTGGCCCGCCTGGGATGGCTGGCGGCCCGCGGCCGCGCCTCGATCGTCCACATCAACGTGTCCGAGGGCGCCAGCGTGCCCCGCAAGGCCGCGATCCAGTTCGTCGCGAAGCTGTTCGGCCGTCCGACCGTCGTCCATCTGCACGGCGCCACCTTCATCGACTATTGCCGGGAGAGCGCCGTCGGGCGCGCCATGTCCCGCTGGCTGTTCCGCCACTGCGACCGGGCCGTCGTGCTGGGCAAGGAGTGGAGCGGCTTCCTGGCGGAGGAACTCGGGATCGCCCCTCAGAAGATCCGCATCCTCTACAACGCCGTGCCCGACTTCGCGGCTGACGGGCTGGAGCGCGAGCCGCCGCCGCAGGGCGCCACCCTGTCGCTCCTGGTGCTCGCCAACCTGTCCGAGCGCAAGGGAATCGGCACGCTCCTGCACGCCTGCGAGATCCTCAAGCAGCGCGGCGTGCGCTTCCGCCTGACGCTCGGCGGCGGCGGCGACGTGGACGGCTACCGCGAGATGGCCGCGCGCCTCGGCATCGCGGAGGATTGCAGCTTCCACGGCTGGGTGTCGCGCGAGCAGGCGCACGAGATGCTCCGCTCGCACGACATGCTGGTTCTGCCCTCCACCCACGAGGGGCTGCCCATGGTGATCCTGGAGGCGCTCGCCGCCCGGCTGCCCGTGGTGACCACGCCCGTGGGTTCGATCCCGGAGGTGCTGAAGCACGCGGAGACGGCCATGATCGTGCCCGTGAACGAGCGCGAGGCGCTTGCCGACAGCATCCTTGAGCTGGCCGGCGATCCGGATCTGTACCGGCGGCTGTCCGAGGAGGGGCGGCGCCTGTTCGTGCGGCTGTTCGACATCGGCGCCTACGCCGACGCGCTGAACGCGCTGTACGAGGAGATGCAGACGCCGGAGCGGCGGACCGGCCTTCCCGAAGCCGCCACGCTGGGAAGCGGGGGGCTGGGATCGGCTGGCCTCGGCACAATGCCCCCGGCGGCGCCGGCGGCCGAGACCTCCTTCACGCGGATGGAACCGCGCTAAGTCAAAAGCCTATACCACGAAAGAGGCGGACCGGACACGGAAGCGTTATGTGCGCTCCTCGACACACAACCCTCTCCGAAGTTCGCGTAATCCGCCCGCATCATTGCCGCCTTGATTTCGTTGCCATACTTCTGGACCAAGAACGAACGGCCTCAAGGCGGAAAAAAACATTAGGGAAACCATTGGTGCGGCCGTGCCGTCCCATTCCGGGCGGAGGCGGCCTCGGCTTTCAAGATCCAATGCACGGACGGGCGGCGGCATCGGCCTCCGGTACCGCCGCCCCTGCAAGGATAAAGACCAGGAGCTGACATGATCTACATCGTCTCCCCCGGCGGCACCGAAGAAAAGGGCGGCATGGGGCGGATCGTCGACAACTTCACCAGCGACCTGCGGGAGCACTGCCCGGAGGTGCGGTTCGAGGTCGTCGACAGCTATGGTCCCGGCAAATTCCGCTTGATGCCCTTCTACTTCATGGCCGCCGTGCTGCGCCTGTTCGGCTGTTTCCTGACGGGCAAGGCGCAGCTCCTGCACATCCACATGGCCGAGTACGGCAGCGTCCTGCGCAAGGGCGTGCTGATCGCCATGGCCTCGCTGTTCCGGGTCCCGGTCATCCTGCACATGCATGGCGGCCGCTTTCCCAAGCATTACGAGGATGCCGGGCCGGTGACGCGCTGGGCCATCCGGCGCATGATCGCCATGACGCACGAGATCGTCGTGCTCGGCGACTACTGGCGCCAGTGGGTGGTGGACAGCTTCGGCTCCGACGCGCGGCGCGTGACGGTGCTGCACAACGCCGTTCCCGGCCCCACGGTCCTGCCCGTCCGCAAGGAGGAGGGCCCGGTGCGGCTTCTGTTCCTCGGCCGGCTGATCAAGCTGAAGGGCATCGACGTGCTGCTCGACGCGCTCGGCTCGGAGGCCTGCCGGGACAAGAACTGGGAGCTGACCATCGCCGGCGACGGCGAGCTGGAAACCTACCGCGCCCAGGCCGAAAGGCTGGGGCTCGCCGGCCGCGTCCGCTTCACCGGCTGGCTCGACCAGACGGGCTGCCGGCGCGAGCTGCAGGCCGCCGACGTTCTGGTGCAGCCTTCCATGTTCGAGGGGCTGCCGATGTCGGTCCTGGAGGCCATGGCCAACGGGCTGGCGATCATCGCGACGCCGGTCGGCAGCGTGGGCGACGCCATCAAGGACGAGACGACCGGCCTTCTCGTGCCGCCGGGCGACCGCTGCGCCCTCGCCGCGGCGCTGGCCCGCGTCATCGAGGACCCGGCGCTGCGCCGCCGGCTCGGGCTCGGCGCGCGCGAGATGTTCGAGCGGCAGTTCGACATCGCCGTCTACCGCGGTCGGATCTTGGAGATCTACCGGCGCAACGCGCGCAACTGGCGGGGCGAGCCGGCCGGCTACCCGCGCCAGCCCGAAACCCTGCCCGGCGCCGGCAGCCCCGCGACCCGCGCCTCGGCCGGCCCGCACGTGCGCTGAGACGCGCCGGGCCTTCCGCTCCTCGATTTGCGGGGCGGTGCGAAGCGGAACGGACGGGCGCCCGGAGCGCCCGTCCTCGCCGTTTCGCCCCGCCCGTTTCCTTTACCGTGCCTTTCCTGTTCGCCGTGCCCATCGTTCGAAGTTTTTTCGACTCACCCGATTTCCGACCCACCCGATTTGACGTCCAGGAGGACTGCTCCATCATGAAGCAAGCCATCGCCGGCATGGTGCGCTGGACCGGACTCGGCGCGCTGATGCGTTTCGGCTTCGCGCGCCGCAAGGCCACCATCGTCGTCTATCACGATCCGGAACCGGAGCTGCTGCGCGAGCATCTCGCCTGGTTCGCGGAGCGTTACAACTTCACCACGATGGACGCCGTGGCCGACGCCATGGAGACCGGCCGGTGGAACGCCCTGCCGCCTTACCCGCTCGTCATCACCTTCGACGACGGCCACCGCGCCAACACGAAGCTGGAGCCGCTCTTCCGGGAGTTCGGCGTCCGGCCGACCATCTTCCTGTGCAGCCAGATCGTCGGCACCGCCCGCCCCTACTGGTGGAAGACCGCCGCCGCCGAGCGCATCGGCGTGGAGACGCTGAAGCTCGTGCCCGACGCCGAGCGGCGCCAGCGGCTCGCCGATTTCGGCGACGATCCCGACCGGGACGGCGCCGAGCGCCAGGCCATGACCTGGGACGAGGTGCACCGGATGGGCGAGGTCGCGGATTATGGCGGCCACACGCGCCACCACCCGATCCTCCTGCGCTGCGACGACCGGCAGGCCGCCGAGGAGATCGAACTCTGCAAGACCGAGCTGGAGGCATCGGTGGGCAAGCCCTGCCACCATTTCGCCTTCCCCAACGGCGATTTCGGCGAACGCGAGCTGGCCGCCATCCGCCGCGCCGGCTACCGCACCGCCCGGAGCATCGATCCGGGCTGGAACGGCCCCGGCTCCGATCCGCTGCAGCTCAAGGCCTTCCCCCTGTCGGACGACGCGTCGGTGGCCTGGCTCAGCGTTCAGATGACCGGCATACCGGCCAAGCTGCGCACGCTCAAGGCATCCGGCCGGGGCAAGCCCGCCGCGGCGCCGGACGTCCGGCCCATCCCGGCGGCTTAGCTCATACGCCGCCCATATTACCCGGCGGCGCGGATGTATAGGACTCCTTCTGCAAGTAATACCCTGCAAAACCTTCAGGCTACCAAGGTCTTCAGCGTCGCCTTATCCTTTGCTCCCTCGCAAACCCGGGGTGCGGGTGCAATAAAGAGTGATGCAGGACGCGGTTCGGAAAAGCCGCCGTCCGGCCCAGGGCCGGATGGCGAGGGACCCGAAACGAACCCAGAGCTTGCCGCGGATGGCGGGGACACAGTCCTCGGCCCGCCGCGGTCCAACGGACCAAACCCTTTGCGGAGTTGCCAGCGACATGCGTACCGTGACCACCGAAACGCACCTGACCGCCGCCGTTCAGGACATCCGCACCTTCATCGTGGATAACTTCCTGCTCGGGAACGACTCCGGCTTCGACAACGCGGAGTCCCTCCTGGAATCCGGCGTGATCGACTCCACGGGCATCATGCACGTCGTCACCTTCCTGGAAGAGCGCTTCGGCATCGCGATCGAGGATGACGATCTGGTCGCCGACAACCTGGAATCGGTCGAGCGCATCGCGCACTTCGTTGAGCGCAAGCAGGCGATCAAGACCGCGGCCTGACCCGGAAGCTGGACGCCAAACGGCCAATCGAACGGGGACGTGACATGGCCCACCTGCTGCATCAGTTCCTCGGCGAGACCGCCGCCCGCGACCCGGAGCGCACCGCTCTGGTCGCCGGCGAGGTCCGCCGGACCTACGCCGAGCTGGAGCGGGACAGCGACAAGGTCGCCGCCGCGCTGCAGTCCGCCGGGGTGGAACGGGGCGACCGCGTCGCGGTGATGCTGGAGAACTCGGTCGAGTTCGTCGCCAGCCTCTTCGGGGCGCTGAAGGCGGGTGCCGTGTTCATCCCCGTCAATCCCTCGACCAAGGCCGACAAGCTGGCCTACATCCTCGCCGACGGCGGGGTGAAGGCCCTGGCGGCACCCACGGCGCTGGCCCGGCAGGTCCTGCCGGCGCTGGCCGAGGCGCCGGCCGTCACCCTCTGGGTCGGGCCAGCCCTGCCGCCCGGCGCCGACGGGCTGTCCTTCACCGAGATCCTGGCGGCGCCGCACGCGGCCCCCGCCGACCCCGGCCTGATCGACCAGGATCTGGCCGCCATCCTCTACACCTCCGGCACGACCGGGCGGCCAAAGGGCGTGATGCTCAGCCACGCCAACCTGGTCAACACGACCTGGGCGATCTCCACCTATCTGGAGAACCGGCCCGACGACGTGGTGATGTGCGTCCTGCCGCTGAGCTTCGGCTACGGGCTGACCCAGGTGCTGACCGCCGCGCGCGTCGGTTTCACCGTGGTGCTGGAACGGTCCTTCGCCTTCCCGGCCGAGACGCTGGCGCGCATGGCGAAGCACCGCGTCACCGGGCTGCCAGGCGTGCCGACCTTCTTCTCCACCCTGCTGGGGCTGGAGGCGCTGAAGGCCACCGACCTGTCCTCGCTGCGCTACCTCACCAACGCCGCCGCCCCGCTGCCGTCCGCGCACATGCAGCGGCTGAGGGAGATGTTTCCGCGGGCCGCCTTCTATTCGATGTACGGCATGACGGAATGCACGCGGGTCTGCTACCTCGACCCGGCGGACCTCGCCACCCGGCCGGACTCCGTCGGGCGGGCCATGCCCAACTGCGAAGCCTATGTCGTGGACGAGGACGGCCGCCGCGCCGCCCCCGGCGAGGTGGGCGAGCTGGTGGTGCGCGGGGCGAACGTCATGCGCGGCTATTGGAACCGCCCGGAAGAGACGGCGCGCCGCCTGCGCACCGGCCCGCTGGGCGAGACGCTGCTCCACAGCGGCGACCTCTTCCGCTCCGACGAGGAGGGTTATCTCTACTTCGTCAGCCGCAAGGACGACGTCTTCAAGTGCCGCGGCGAAAAAGTCAGCCCCAAAGAGGTCGAGAACGCGCTCTACGAGCTGGAGGCCGTCGCCGAGGCGGTGGTCGTCGGCGTGCCGGACCCGGTGGACGGGCTGGCGGTCAAGGCCTTCCTGGTGCCGCGCCCCGGCGCGGTTCTGGCCGAGGCCGCCGTCCGCCAGCACTGCCGCGGCCGGCTGGAAGGCCACCTCGTCCCCAAATTCATCGAGATCCGCGACGAGCTGCCCAAGACGGACAGCGGGAAGATCAAGCGCTTCGAGCTGGTCACGCCGGCCTGACCGCGCCGGCCCGGCTGCACCGTTCCGACGGCCGCCTCAGGGCACTGTCCCAGAGCACCCCTTACTGGCCTTTATCCGGGCCCCGCTTTTCGAGGAGACTGCTTCCATGTGTGGTGTCGCCGGAGTCCTCGCCGGGCCTCGAGCCGAACCCCCCGGGCTGGAAGAGCTGCGGCGGATGATCGCCATGCTGGGCCACCGCGGCCCGGACGGCTACGGCTTCTACCGTGACCGCCGCGTCGGGTTGGCCCACGCGCGCCTCAGCATCGTCGGGCTGGCCGGCGGCTTCCAGCCGATCCACAACGAGGACCGCAGCCTCTGGATCTCCTTCAACGGGGAGATCTTCAATCACGTCGAGCTGCGCCGGGACCTTGAGGCGCGCGGCCACCGCTTCTACACGCAGACCGACACGGAAGTGATCGTCCACGCCTTCGAGGAGTACGGGCCGGCCACCTGGGCCAAGCTGAACGGCCAGTTCGCCATCTGCCTGTGGGACGAGTCCAGGCGCGAGCTGTGGCTCGTGCGCGACCGGCTCGGCATCCTGCCGCTCTTCTATGCCCGGGCGGGCGAGCACATCGTCTTCGGCTCCGAGGCCAAATCGCTGTTCGCCGGCGGCCGGATCGACCCGCGCTTCGACAGCGCCAAGCTCGGCCAGGTCTTCTCCCACTGGAGCGTCGCCCCGCACGGCAGCGTCTTCGCCGGGGTGGAGAGCGTGCCGGCGGCAACCGCGCTCCGCATCGACGCGAACCTCGACATCCGGGCCGAGCGCTACTGGCAGGCCGACATGGCCGGCGATCCGGATCTCGCGAAGCTGTCGCTCGACGAGGCGGCCGACCGCCTGGAGGAGAAGCTGCTGGACTCGATCCGGCTGCGGCTGCGCGCCGACGTGCCGGTCGGCGTCTATATCAGCGGCGGGCTCGACAGCTCGGTCATCGCGGCGCTGGCGCGCAAGCTCGACACCACTCAGATGCACAGCTTCGGCGTGCGCTTCACCGACGGAGCCTTCGACGAGACCCCGCAACAGCGGATCGTCGCGCGGCATGTCGGGACCGAGCACCACGACATCCTGTGCAGCCAGTCCGACATCCAGGCAGCATTGCCCGACGTGATCTGGCACGGCGAGGCGCCGCTGGTACGCACGGCTCCCGCCCCGCTTTTCCTCCTGTCCCGGCTGGTGCGCGACAGCGGCATCCGAGTCGTCCTGTCCGGCGAGGGCGCCGACGAGTGGCTGGCCGGCTACGACATCTTCAAGGAGGACCGGGTCCGCCGCTTCTGGGCGCGCCAACCGGACTCCAAGATCCGCCCGAAGCTGCTCGGCCGCATCCATCCCTTCGCCGCCGCGAGCGGCCAGAAGGACAGCCCGCTCTGGCAGAACTTCTTCCGCCGCGGGATGATGGAGACGGACGCGCCCTTCTACGCGCACCAGATCCGCTGGCAGAACACCGCCTGGTCGCAGCGCCTGCTGCACGCCGACCTGCGCGCGGCGGCCGACGCCGAGGCCTTCGAGGCCAAGGTGGCGGCCCACATGCCGGACGGCTGGACTCGCTGGAGCCCGCTGGCCCGTTCGCAGATGGCGGAGATCGCCGCCTTCCTGACGCCCTACCTGCTGACCAGCCAGGGCGACCGGGTGGCGATGGCCAACAGCATCGAGGTCCGCTACCCGTTCCTCGATCCCGACACGGTCGATTTCTGCGCGGCCCTGCCCGACCGCGTGAAGATGCTGGGCCTGCGCGACAAGCTGGCCCTGCGCCGGCTGGCCGCGCGCCTGCTGCCGGCGGAGATCGGCCAGCGGCCCAAGCGCCCCTACCGCGCGCCGATGACGACCGCGCTGTTCGGGGCCGACGCGCCGCACTACGTCCACGAGCTTCTGTCGCCCGAGGCGGTGTCCCGCTTCGGCCTGGCGGACCCCACCGCCGTCGCTTCCCTGTCGGCCAAGGCGCACCGCTCCGGCGGGCAGATGGCCGGCGAGCGCGAGGAGATGGCGCTGGTCGGGGTGCTGACCATGCAGATGCTCGCCAAAGACTATCTGGAGGATTTCCCGCGGACGGCCGCCACCTTGCGGCGGAAGCTGGAGGAAGTCCCCACCCACGTTCTGGAAGACCGGCTGGGTGCCGCCGCGGCGGCGGTGTGATCCGGTCCGACGGGAATAGCCTGTTCATAGTTCAACTTATATAAATCGGGAAATCTGACGCCATGCTGAACGCCCTCAATTCGTTCGATGCCAGCGCCCTCGAACTCGACTGCGCGGCGGCCGCTCGCGAGATCGAGCAGTCGATCAAGCGGATCGTCTCCCAGGACCTGCGCCGCCAGGGCGTCGTTCTCGGCGTGTCGGGCGGCATCGACAGCTCCGTCTGCGCGGCGCTCGCCGTGCGCGCCCTCGGACCGGAGCGGGTGCTCGCCATCCTGATGCCGGAGAAGGAGTCCTCCGACAGCAGCACCGAGCGCGGCCGGCTGCTCTGCGAGAGCCTGGGCCTGACCCCGATCATGGAGAACATCACCGCCCCGCTGACCGCGCTCGGCTGCTACGAGCGCCGCGACAACGCCATCCGCCGCCTCTTCCCCGAATATGGCGAGGGCTGGAAGCAGAAGATCGGCCTGGCCGCCGGGCTGCTCGACTCCGACCGCGTCAACTACTTCAACATCACCGTCGAATCGCCGGAGGGCGAGCGCCAGACCAGCCGCATGCCGGCCGACATCTACCTGTCGGTGGTCGCCGCGACCAACCTGAAGCAGCGCATCCGCAAGACCGTCGAATACACCCATGCCGACCGGCTGAACTACGCGGTCATCGGCACGCCGAACCGTCTGGAGTTCGAGCTGGGCTTCTTCGTCCGCGGCGGCGACGGCCTGGCCGACCTGAAGCCGATCGCGCATCTGTACAAGAGCCAAGTCTATCAGATGGCGGCCTATCTCGGCCTGCCGGCGGAGATCCAGAACCAGTCGCCCAGCACCGACACCTACACCCTGCCGCAGAGCCAGGAAGAGTTCTACTACGCCATCCCCTACGACAAGCTGGACCTGGCGCTCTGCGCCTACGGCAACGGCGTGCCGGAGGCGGAGGCCGCCGCCGCCCTGGGGCTGTCGGTCGAGCAGGTGCAGCGCGTCTACAAGGACATCGTGCTGAAGCGCCGCACCTCGGCCCGCATCCTGCGCAACGCCATCCTGGTCCAGCCGGTCGAGGTCGACGGGAGCCACGCATGACAGTGATGCCCTGGACCCAGCGTGGCATCGCCCGGTACGTGCCGGACGACCGCCCCGACCTTGAGTCCTTTCAGCGGGAGTATTTCGGACCCAACTCGATCCAGCTCTGCCGGGATCATTTCCGGTGGCTGCTTGAGCCGCCGGAACAGGACCCGGAAGGGCCGCAGTTCTGGGTCTGCCGCCGGAACGGGGGGATCGTCGGCCAGCAGGCCGGCATTCCCTTCGCGCTCAAGGCCGGGGACCGGAGCCACCGGGCATCCTGGGCCATCGACCTGATGGTCGCCAAGGAATGGCGCCTGCGCGGCGTCGGCCCCACCCTGTCGGATGCGCACCTCGCCTCGAGCGAGGTGTCCATCTCGCTGGGCATGACCGACGCCGCTTACAAGTCCTACAAGCGCGCGGGCTGGTCGGACCTGGGTGGCCTTCCCACCTTCCTGCGGGTCATCGATCCGTTGCGCTGCCTGCGCGTCAGCCCCTACGGCGGCGCGCTGGCCAGCATCGCGGCGGGCATCGGGAAGCCGGCGCTCTCCGTCGCCTCCACCTCCTACAACCTGGCGGCGCGCGTCCGGGGCGGCCGGCTGGTGGAGGTGCCCGCCTTCGACGAGAAGGCGGATGAGCTGTGGGAGGCCGCTGCTCCCCAGCACACCGTCATCGCCCGGCGCGACCGCGCCTTCCTGAGCTGGCGTTTCGACCGGGCGCCGAACGCCGGGCGGCTGCGCCGCTTCTACATCATGAAGGGCGGCCGGCTGATGGGGTACGTCGTGCTGCGGGTGGACCGCTGGCGCGGCGAGCCGGTGGCGGTGGTGCTCGATTATCTCGCCCGCCCCGGCTGGCTGATGCCCACCTTCGCGCTGGTGGTGGAGCAGGCCCGGCGCGAGCGGGTGTCCGCCCTGCTGTGCCGGACACTCAACATGCAGGCGGCGCGGCCGCTCTCCATGATGGGCTTCCTGTGCCTGCGGAACGGGCTGCGCGCGCCGACCCGGATGATGGTCCGCCCGGCGCCGGACCGGCAGGAGCTGGGTCCGATGCTGGCGGATCCCCGCAACTGGTTCGTCACCACGGCGGACAGCGACATCGGCTTCACAGAGCTCGGCGGCTGACGCCGCCCGGTTCCGGTGGACCACCAGCGAAACGCCCCTGAAGAGGCGGAGCTTGAAACTGGCGAGCGACGGAGAGTCCCGATCATGGCCGCGTTGCAGGAGCACCTTCTCGGACGGGCGGCCCGGCATCCGGCCGCTCTCGCGGTTTCAGCGCCCGACGGAGAGCTGACCCACGGTCAGCTCGACGCCGCGAGCAGCCGCCTCGCCCGCGCGCTGCGCGAGGCCGGCTGCCGGGCCGGCGACCGCGTCGCGCTGCTGCTGCCGCGCGGGGCCACGTCCATCACGGCCACCCTCGCCGTTCTCAAGGCCGGCGGCGTTTGCGTTCCGCTCGACGCGCGCGCCCCGGCCATCCGCTCGGCCCTGGTCCTGGCGGATGCCCGGCCCGCCGTGATCCTCGCCTGCGCCGAGACGGCGGCGACGCTCAAGGCGTTGCGCGGCTTCACCTCCACGGCTGGCTCCGCCGTCATCGGCTGGCTCGGTCCGGCTCCGGACGGGCGGGAGCGGCCACGAATCCTCAATCCGGCCGCCTTTGCTCAGGCTGCCTTCACCCAAGCCGACGTGGACGCTCAATCCTCGGCGCCGCTGCTGCTGTCCGGCGCACGCGAGGAGCGCACGCACCTGCTCTACACCGTCGATGCGACCGGCCGGCCCGCCAGCCTCGTCCTGCGCCACCGCACGCTCGCGGCCTTCGCCGCGCAGGCGCGCGACCGGTTCGGGCTGCGCCCCGGCGACCGCACCAGCGCCGACGCCGGCGAGGCCGACACCGCCGGCGTCTTCCACACGCTGGCGGCCCTGGCCGCCGGCGCCTCGGTCCATGTCCAGCCGGCCGAGGCCGACGCGAATCCCGCCCTGCTGACCGGCTTCATCCGCAGCCACAACCTTACGCAATGGACCACCGGCACGAAGCGGCTGGCCGAACTGGCCGAGGGCGGGCTGATCCACGCCGGCGATTTCCCCGCGCTGCGCCGCGTCTTCTGGCACGGCACCGCCCTGGCATCGGCGGTGCTGCGCCATCTGATGGAACGGCTGCCGCACGTCCGCTTCACCGGGCAGCACGACCCGAACGTTCCGTCCGCCGATCAGGCGGCGGACATGGCGGCGAGCCTGGCGGCCGGGGCGGGGCGCGCGAAGCGCCCCGCGCGTCCGGCGGTTATCGGCAACGCCTGAACCGGCTAGCTTCCTTTTTCACGTCAGGTGCCCCCGCAGGCCGCCTGCAATGCGCGAAACGGTGGCCGGCCCACCCCATCCGGCGGCTCCCTGTGTCGTACCGCCGACAGGTCCGGACGGAAAGGCCGCCCGGACGTAATGAGGGGTTGCGCAGCCGGCGAGTTCGGAACGAAACTGCCGGGGCTTGGTATTTCCGCACGGCAAGGGATCGAGGATGCGTCCAAACGCGCGCGCGACCGCCGAGGTGATGGCCCAGGTCATGCGCGCGACGAGCAGTCTCGCCTTTACCGAAGGGCTCAACCCGGCTCAATGGGCGGCCTTGCGCTATTTCGCGCAGGCGATGCCCAGCGCCCGGAGCGTGGTGGCCTTCGCACGCTATC
Source organism: Azospirillum sp. SYSU D00513 (assembly GCF_017356015.1). Lineage (GTDB taxonomy): Bacteria > Pseudomonadota > Alphaproteobacteria > Azospirillales > Azospirillaceae > Azospirillum. The sequence continues at coordinate 26,772 of NZ_JAFIQV010000004.1, read as the reverse complement.
ACGGCACGACCAAGGGCACGGCCAGCCAGACCATTTCGGCGCTGGAGAAGAAGGGCCTGCTGAACCGTCAGGCCAGCGAGAGCGACCGCCGCAAGAGCGTGCTGACCCTGTCGGAGGCCGGGCGCGCCCTGCTCGACCAGGATCCGCTCAACGAGCTGGCCGCCGCCATCGGATGCCTGAACGAGGGATCGCACAGGGCCGTGGCGGACGGGCTCGAACAGCTGCTCCGCACGCTGCTCGCCCGCCGCGGCGCGAGGCGCGACACCGTCCAGACCACGGAGGCCGCGGACCATGACGCGGCTTGACTTGCGGTGCCACCCCCCGAGGAGTAAGACTGGCGATACTCCTGGGCGAGGGCCATTTGGCCGTTGCGGAGAAAGGAGCGCGCGAAGCATGACGGCTATTCCCAACCGGGCGACGCGCACCCTCCACCGGGGGAGGCGCGGCTGATGGCCACGGCCCTTGTCATCGACGACGTGCCGGCCTTCGCGACGCTTGTCCGCATGGTGCTGGAAAGCCATGGGCACACGGTCACCGAGCGCTACGACAGCGCGGAGGGCATCGCGCTTGCCCTGCGCCAGCCCTTCGACGTCGTGATCGTGGACATGATCATGCCGGGCATCGACGGCATCGAAACGGTCAAGCGGCTGCGCGCCGGCGGAAGCCGCGCCGCGGTCATCGCCGTGTCCGGCGGGTCCCATGACTTCCCGGCCTCGGCCGCCCTGACGCTGTCGCAGATGCACGGTGCCGACCGGCTGCTGTTCAAACCCTTCGCCAACGACGAGCTGGTCGCGACCGTGGACGAGCTGCTGGCGGTGCCGCGGGGCTGACCGCCGGCGCCTTTCCGCCGCTTCCCTTCCCAACCACCGCCTTTTCGAAGCGCGCCGCCGAAGTTCCGCCATGGACGAGCATCACCTTCTTCTGGACGTCCTGTCCTTCCTCCTGGCGGCCATCGTGGTCGTTCCCGTCTTCCAGGCGCTGCGCATCCCGGCGGTGCTGGGCTATCTGGTGGCGGGCGTCCTGCTCGGACCGCACACGCCGGGGCCGGTGCCCTCCATCGAGACGCCGCGCTTCCTGGCGGAGTTCGGCGTGGTCTTCCTGCTCTTCGCCATCGGGCTGGAACTGCCGCTGTCGCGCCTGCGGGCGATGCGGCGCTACATCTTCGGGCTCGGGCTGATGCAGGTGGTGGCGACCGGGTTGCTGCTGGGCGGGGCCGCCTACGCGATCGGCCTCCCGGCGGAGGCCGCGCTGGTCGTCGGCGGGGCGCTCGCCTTCTCCTCCACCGCCACGGTGCTGAAGCTGCTCGTCGAACGCGGGGAGACGGTGGCGCGCTTCGGCCGCGTGTCGGTCGCCGTGCTGATCTTCCAGGATCTCGCGGTCGTGCCGCTGCTGGCGTTGCTGCCGCTGCTTGCCAACGAGTCCACCAGCATCGGGCAGGCGCTGGGCCTCGCCCTGCTCAAGGGCGTGGCCGCGATCGGGCTGATCATGCTGCTCGGCCGCTTCGTGCTGCGGCCGGTCTACGGATTCATCGCCGCCGCGAAAAGCCCGGAGGTCTTCTCCGCCACCAACCTGTTCATCGTGCTGGCGGTCGGCTACCTGACGGCCGAGGCGGGCATGTCGATGGCGCTGGGCGCCTTCCTCGCCGGCATGCTGATCGCCGACACGGCCTTCCGCCACCAGGTCGAGGCCGACATCGAGCCCTTCCGCGGGCTGTTCCTCGGGCTCTTCTTCATGACGGTGGGCATGTCGCTCGACCTGCCGCTGATGTGGCGCGAGGCGGCGGCGATCCTGGCCATCACCACCGGGCTTCTGACCGGCAAGGCCTTGCTGCTGGCCCTGCTCTGCCGCCTGTCGGGACTCGGGCTCGCGACCTCGTTGCGTGTCGGGCTGTTGCTGTCGCAGGGCGGCGAGTTCGCCTTCGTGCTGATCGGCAAGGCGGCGGACCTGCGCATCCTGGACGGCGAGACCGGACAGATCCTGTCGTCGGTGGTGGCGCTCAGCATGGCGGTGACGCCGCTGATCGGCGCCCTGGCCGCCCGGCTGGCGAAGGCGATCGAGGCGCGCGACGGGGCGGAGGCCTTCGGCATCGAGACCAGCGACCTGCGCGGCCATGTGCTGATCGCCGGCTACGGCCGCGTCGGCCGCGCCATCGCCCGCGTGCTGGCGGCCCACGACATCCCCTTCGTGGCGCTCGACCTGGAGCCGCAGCGCGTGGCGCAGGCGCACCGCGACGGGCTGCCCGTCTATTACGGCGACGCCAGCCAGTTCGGCGTCCTGCACGCCGCCGGCATCGGCCGGGCGCGCGCCGCCGTCATCACCCTGAACCGCCCCGAAGCAGCCGAGCGCGCCGTCGAGGCCATCCGCCACCACGCCGCGGGCCTGCCCATCGTCGCCCGTGCCCACGATCTGGAGCGCGGGGAGATCCTGAAGTCCGTAGGCGCCTCGGCCGTCGTGCCCGAGACGATGGAAACCAGCCTCCAGATGGCCGGCCTCCTCCTGCGCCGCGCCGGCCTGCCGGACGAGACCATCGACCGCAGCCTCAAGGAATTCCGCGAGGGGAATTACGGCGGACTGGTCGAGGAGGAGGAGAAGAGCAAGGACACGGCGGCGTGAGGCGGTGGGCGCTTTTCGCCGCACCCTGACTCAAGCGGCGATGCCGTGCGCGATCCGCCCCAGCAGGGTTTCGATCAGGCGGGCTCCTTCGCCCGTGTCGAGAAGGTCCAGGGGTCGTTCCCCGGCTAGCGGCGCCGTGGGCCTGCGCAACCAGTCTCCGGCCTTCCTCCGGTCGCCGAAGGTTTCCTCAGCCACGGCCAGCATCCTCGCCACGCGGAGCAGACGGTCGGATTGGCGTGCCGTCAGCAGTCCGGAGGCATGCCGCCGGGCCAAGCTCGCCCGCGACACCACGAGCACTTCCAATTCGCCTTGCGTCAGCCATCCGCTTTCCAGCAGGAACTGGACGGCCCCGACCGGGATCCCGCACCGCACGAGGCCAACCATCCCAAAGCCGTCGAGGGGTTTGCCGCCGAACACGGCACTTCCACCCAGAAGGTCAAGCGTTCGAGCTGGACTGGGCATCGTCACACCGCCGCGTTGCACACGCTTGCATGATACTCCCCCTGCGACTTGGGGGAAAACCATGCCAGCGCGCTCATCATCCCTTCAGCGCCATGGAAGCTGCGGCCCCCATTGTATACAGCGCGGCACCCCGTCAGGCTGCCAAACTGGCCATGCATCGATGGTTCGCTGCGCCACCTGCTGTCTTCAAGATAGTCATTGTATCCAACAATAAGGCTCAGTATTCTTCCTGGCAATCAGGCGCCGCCCGGACGCGCGCCGTCCAAAGCGAAAATGGGAGATTGCCGTGACCACCGCGAAGCCCATTCCCACAAGTCCCTGGCCCATGAACGCCTGGTACGCCGCCGCCTGGATCCATGAGATCAAGCGCGCGCTGGCGCCCCGCAAGATCTGCGGGAAGGACGTGGTGCTGTACCGCCGGTCGGACGGGCGTGTCGCCGCGCTGGAGGATGCCTGCTGGCACCGGCTGTTGCCGCTGTCGATGGGGCGGCTGGAAGGCGACCAGGTGGTGTGCGGCTATCACGGTCTCGTCTTCGACCCGGCGGGCCGCTGCACCTACATGCCGGCGCAGGAGACCATCAACCCGTCGGCCTGTGTGCGCGCCTATCCGGTGGAGGAGAAGCACCGGCTGGTCTGGGTCTGGATGGGCGAGCCGGCGCTGGCCGACCCCGCGAAGATCCCGGACTTCCACTGGAACGACGACCCGAAATGGGTCGGCCAGGGCGGGACCTTCTACGGCCTGAAATGCGACTACCGGCTGGTCGTGGACAATCTCATGGACCTGACCCACGAGACCTACGTCCATGCCGGCAGCATCGGCGACGACGCGATCACCCGGAACCCCTTCGACGTCACCCACACCGACCGCGAGATCGTGGTGACGCGCTGGATGAAGAACATCGACGCCCCGCCCTTCTGGCGCCGCCAGCTCGGCAAGCCGGGGCCGGTGGACCGCTGGCAGATCATTCATTTCCAGGCGCCGGGCATCGTGGCCGGCGACGTCGGCGTGGCGCCGCACGGCTCCGGCGCGCCGGAGGGCGACCGTTCCCAGGGGGTGAACGGCTTCTTCCTGGCCGCCATCACGCCGGAGACGGCGACGAGCTGCCACTATTTCTGGAACTTCGTCCGCAGCTTCCGCACCGACGACCAGAGCCTGACGACGGAGCTGAACGTCGCCCACGTCAACAACGGGCGCGGCGTCTACGACCAGGACGTCGAGGTGCTGGAGGCGCAGCAGCGGGCCATCGACAACAACCCGCGCCAGCCCTTCTACAACCTGAACATCGACGCCGGCGCCCTCTGGGCGCGCCGCATGATCGACCACATGATCGCGGAGGAGACGGGCGGCCCGGTGGCGAAGGCGGCCGAGTAGGAGCGGCGGCCATGGCGATGGAACAGCCTGCGGAGGACAAGCCGCGCAACGCCCAGACCGTCCGCGCGCTCCTGCAACTGCGGGAGCTGATCCTGAGCGGAGAGCTGTCGCCCGGCGAGCGCGTCTCCGAACTCGGCATCGTGGAACGGCTCGGCGTGTCGCGCACGCCGGTGCGCATGGCGCTGGTGCGGCTGGAGGAGGAGGGGCTCGTGGATTGCCTGTCCACGGGCGGCTTCGTGGTCCGGAAGTTCAGCGCCGCCGACATCGCCGACGCCATCGAGCTGCGCGGCACGCTGGAGGGGATGGCGGCGCGCCGCGCGGCCGAGCGCCGCCCCTCCCGCGCCGAGCTGGCGGAAATGCGCGACTGCGTCGGCAGCCTGGACGCGCTGATCCGCCGCCGCGATTTCGGCATTGAGGATTTCTCCGACTACATCCGCCTGAACGACCGCTTCCATTCCCTGCTGGTCGAGCTGGCGGACAGCGCGGTGCTGAAACGCTCCATCGAGCGCATCCAGCACCTGCCCTTCGCCTCCCCCAACGCCTTCGTGCTGGTCCAGTCGGAACTGCCGGAGTCGCGCGAGATCCTCTTCATCGCGCAGGAGCACCACCGCTCCATCCTGGAGGCGATCGAGCGCGGCGAGGGTGCCCGCGCCGAGAGCCTGGCGCGGGAGCATTCACGCATCGCCCAGCGCAACCTTCAGGTCGCGCTAGCGAGCCAGGACCATCTCGACCGCGTGCCCGGCGCCTCGCTGATCCGCCTCGGCGAGCGCACCTGATCAACCGGAGAAGCGACATGCGTTCAGACATCGAGTGGAGCGGCGCGCGGCTCCGGTCCATCACGGACATCGCCGCCGGCATCCGCCTTTTCGAGATCGAGCCCTCGGCCCGTTTCGTGGCGCCCGCGCCGGGCAGCCACCTGAAGGTCACCGTCTATGTGGACGGGCGCCCCGACGTCCGCTCCTATTCCATCGTCGGCCCCTGTGCCGACGGGCTCTACCGCATCGCCGTGAAGCGCCTGCCCGACAGCCGCGGCGGCTCGCTCTACATGTGGAGCCTGGAACCCGGCGCGAACCTCACCATTTCCCAGCCAGCCAACCATTTCGAGCTGACCTACGGCCGCCCGGATTATCTGCTGATCGCCGGCGGCATCGGCATCACGCCGATCTACGGCATGGCGCTGGCCCTGTCGCAGGCCAAGGCGCGGGTCCGGCTGCTCTACGCCGCCCGGACCGAGGCCGAGCTGGCCTTCGCGGAGGAGCTGCGCGAGCGGCTGGGCGACCGGCTGGAGCTGTTCCTCGACGCCGAGGGGCGGCGCGTCGATCTGCCGGCCGAGTTCGCGCGGCTGGCGCCCGGCGGCGAGGTCTATCTCTGCGGCCCCATCGGCATGCTGGAGGCGGCCAAGACGGCCTGGGCCGACAGCGGCCGTCCGGTCGGGGGGCTGCGCTTCGAGACCTTCGGCAACAGCGGCCGCTACGCGACGGAAGCCTTCCGCGTGCGCGTCCCGCGCCTCGGCCTCGATCTGCTGGTGCCGGAGAACAAGTCGATGCTCGACGCGCTGGAGGATGCCGGCGTCGCCATGATCCACGACTGCCGGCGCGGGGAATGCGGCCTCTGCGCGGTGGACATACTGGAGACGGAGGGAGTGGTCGACCACCGCGATGTCTTCTTCAGCGACGCCCAGAAGCAGGCCAACGCCAAGATGTGCACCTGCGTGTCCCGCGTGGCGCGCGGCGGCGTGACCATCGACACGGCCGACCGCACCGCCGCGATGCCGGCCCGGCAGGCGGCGTCCATCACGGCGGCACCTTAAAGGCGGCATGAGACCGCCGGAACGACAAGGAGGGGGAGGATCATGGTCAGTGTGGGCAACGTGCTGTTCAATGGCATCGCCTACGGCATGCTGCTGTTCATCATCTCGGTCGGCCTGTCGGTGACGATGGGGCTGATGGGCTTCGCCAACCTCGCGCACGGCGCCTTCGCCATGCTCGGCGGCTATGTCGCCGCGACGCTGATGAACCAGTGGGGCGTGCCCTTTCTGGCGACGCTGCCCATCGCCTTCCTGGCGGTCGCGGCGGCGAGCTTCCTGCTGGAACGCGGCCTGTACCAGCGGCTCTACCGGGCGACGGAGCTGGACCAGGTGCTGCTGACCATCGGCCTCGTCTTCATGGCGGTGGCGGGGGCGACCTATTTCTGGGGCCCTGGCCAGCAGCCGGTGCAGGTGCCGGACTATCTCAGCGGCGGCTGGACCATCGGCGGGGTGGACATCGGCGCCTACCGTCTGTTCCTGATCGCCGTGGCCGCGGCGGTCACTGTCGGGCTGATCTTCGGGATCGAGCGCACGCGCTTCGGCGCGATGATCCGCGCCTCGGTGGACAACCCGCGCATGGCGCAGGGCTGCGGCATCAACGTGAACCGCGTCTTCAGCCTGACCTTCATGATCGGCAGCGGGCTCGCCGGGCTGGGCGGGGCCATCGGCATCAACCTGATCGGCCTCGATCCCGGCTTCCCCATCAAATACATGGTCTATTTTCTGATCGTCGTGGCGGTCGGCGGGCTCGGCTCCATCAAGGGGTCGCTGATCGCGGCGCTGGTGCTCGGCATCGCCGACGTCGGCGGCAAATACTACGTGCCGGAGACCGGCGCCTTCATCATCTACGCCGTCATGGTGTCGCTGCTGCTGTGGCGTCCCACCGGCCTGTTCGGGCGGAGGTGATCCCGATGACCGTCCTTCCCCTGGAGGAAAAGAGCAAGCGTGCCGCCACGGGTACCGCATCCGGCACTCTGCTGGAGCGGCAGGGCCGCTGGCGCTGGTACGAGCTGGCCTTCTGGCTGGTGCCGGCGAGCTGCTACTTCCTCTTCCCCGACGACCTCGTGCTGGTGTCGCAGGTGCTGATCGCCGGGCTCTTCGCCCTGTCGCTCGACCTGCTGCTGGGGTACGGCGGGATCGTGTCGCTGGGCCACGCGGCCTTCTTCGGCCTCGGCGCCTATGCCGCCGGGCTGCTGGCCGCCAATGGCTGGAGCGAGCCGATCAGCGGGCTGCTGGCGGCGGGCGCCATCGCCGGGGCGGTCGGATTCGCGCTGAGCTTCATCATCGTGCGGGTGCACGGAATCGCCCTGCTGATGGTCACGCTCGGCATCTCGCTGGTGCTGCATGAGCTGGCGGTGAAGGCCTACGCCATCACCGGCGGCGACGACGGGCTGCAGGGCATCGTCATCGACCCGATCCTGGGGATTTTCGAGCAGGACCTGTGGGGGCGGACCGCCTTCGTCTACAGCCTGGTGGTGGTGTTCCTGTGCTTCCTTCTGGCGCGGCAGCTCACCGTGTCACCCTTCGGGCTGGCGCTGAAGGGCATGCGCGAGAACAGCCGCCGCATGCTGGCCATCGGCGCCCCGATGAGGCGGCACAGCGCGCTGATCTACACCATCTCCGCCGCCATGGCCGGCATCGCCGGCGCGCTGCTGACTCAGACGACGCAGTTCGTCTCGGTCGAGGTGCTGGCCTTCCAGCGCTCCGCCGAGGTGCTGATCATGTTGATCCTCGGCGGGGCCGGCCATCTCTATGGCGCCTTCGTCGGGGCGGCGGTCTTCATGGTGGCGCGCGACGAGCTGGCCGCCGCCAACCCCGAATACTGGTTCTTCTGGATGGGGCTGATGCTGGTCTTCGTCGTGCTGTTCCTGCGCGGCGGCATTCTGACCGGCCTCTCCGCCCTGCACCGCCGGCTGACCCGCGCCAAGGAGGCATCCCGATGAGCCCCGCCGCCCTCTCCACCGAAGGGCTGTCCGTCAGCTTCGGGGCGCTCCAGGCGACCCGTGACGTCACCTTCGACCTGCCGGCCGGCGCGCGCCACGCGCTGATCGGGCCAAACGGCGCCGGCAAGACGACGCTGATCAACCTGCTGACCGGCATGCTGCGCCCGACGGCGGGCCGCATCCGGCTGCACGGCGAGGATGTGACGGCGCTGCCGCCGACCGAGCGCGTGCGCCGCGGGCTGGTCCGCACCTTCCAGATCAACACGCTGTTCCCGGCCCTGACGCCGCTGGAATCCGTCGTGCTCGCCATCGCCGAGCGGCGCGGCCTGACGCGGAGCTGGCTGACCCGGCTGGGCCGCCGGGGCGACGTGATCGAGGAGGCGATGGCCCTGCTCCGCCGGCTCGGGCTGGAGGCCGACGCGGAACGCCCGACGCGGGAACTCGCCTATGGGCGCCAGCGGCTGGTGGAGATCGCGCTGGCGCTGGCCTGCGAGCCGCGCGTCCTGCTGCTGGACGAGCCGGCCGCCGGCGTGCCGGCGCGGGAGAGCGCGGAGCTGTTCGACGTGATCTCCGGCCTGCCGCGCGACCTCGCCATCCTTTTCATCGAGCATGACATGGAGCTGGTCTTCCGCTTCGCCGAGCGGATCACCGTGCTGGTGTCGGGCCAGGTGCTCTGCCACGGCACCCCGGCGGAGATCGCCGACGACTCTCGCGTCCGCGAGGTCTATCTGGGGAGTGCCGCGCATGTCTGATCCGCTGCTCCAGCTCACCGGCGTGCATGCCGGCTACGGCGACGCCGCCGTGCTGGACGAGGTTTCCTTCTCCATGGAGGAGGGAGAGGCGCTGGCCCTGCTCGGCCGCAACGGCATGGGCAAGACCACCCTGCTCGCCACGCTGATGGGCCACACGCTGATGCGGTCGGGCTCGATCCGGCTGCGCGGGCGCGCCGTCGAGCGGCTGGCGCCACACCGCCGCCCCGCCGCCGGGCTCGGCTGGGTGCCGCAGGAACGCGACATCTTCCCGTCCCTGACGGTCGAGGAGAACCTGACCATCGCGGGCCGGCCGGGCCGCTGGGATCTGCGCCGGGTCTACGCGCTGTTCCCGCGGCTGGAGGAGCGGCGCGCCAACCTCGGCACGCAGCTGTCCGGCGGCGAGCAGCAGATGCTCGCCATCGGGCGGGCGCTGATGCTGAATCCTGTGCTGATGCTGCTGGACGAGCCGCTGGAAGGCCTCGCCCCGGTGATCGTGGAGGAGCTGTCGCGCGCCATCCGCATGATGGTCGAGGGCGACGGGCTCGCCATCATCCTGGTGGAGCAGCACGCCCACATCGCGCTCGGCCTCACCCGCAACGCCATCGTGCTGGAGCGCGGCCGGATCGTCCACCGCGCGCCCTCGGCGGCGCTGATGGAGGACCACGCGACGCTGGAACGCTATGTCGGGATGCGGGTCGGCGCTAGGGCGGCCTGAACGGTTTCGAAGAGAATCGTTTCAAAGAGAATCAATGGGGAGGAACCAGGAAATGCGTGCATTGAAGAGCGTGGCGATCGGCGCCGTGATGTCGGCCATGGCCGCGGGGGGTGCCTGGGCGGCCGATCCGGTGAAGATCGGGCTGATCCTGCCGATGTCCGGCCCCTTCGCCTCGACCGGGAAACAGATCGACGCGGCGGTGAAGCTGTACCAGCAGCTGAACGGCACGACCGTAGGCGGGCGCGAGATCCAGCTCATCCTGAAGGACGACACCGGCACCGCGCCGGAGACCACCAAGCGGCTGGCGCAGGAGCTGGTGGTGAAGGAGAAGGTGTCGGTGCTCGCCGGCTTCGGCCTGACGCCGCTGGCGCTGGCCGCCGCTCCGATCTCCGAGCAGGCGAAGGTGCCGATGATCGTGATGGCGGCGGCCTCCTCCGTCATCACCACCAAGTCGCCCTACATCGTCCGCACCGCCGGCACCCTGCCGCAGTCCGCCGCGACCATCGCCGACTGGGCCGCGAAGAACGGTGCCAAGAAGATGTATTCGATGGTCACCGACTACGGCCCGGGCATCGACGCCGAGACCACCTTCAAGAAGCGCTTCGGCGAGGCCGGCGGCACGCTGGCGGGCGAGGTGCGCATCCCGCTGAAGAACCCGGACTACGGCCCCTTCATCCAGCGCGCCAAGGACAGCGCCCCCGACGCCCTCTTCGCCTTCGTGCCCTCGGGCGAGGGTGCGAGCTTCATGAAGGAGTTCAACGAGCGCGGGCTGGGTGCCGCCGGCGTCCGGCTGCTGGTGACCGGCGACGTGACCGACGACGACCTGCTGCCGGCCATGGGCGACGCCGCGCTGGGCGCCGTCAGCGCCCACTACTATTCCGCCGCCCACCCCTCGCCCGAGAACCAGGCCTATGTCGAGGCCTTCAAGAAGGCGAACAACGGCATGCGCCCGAACTTCATGTCGGTCGGCGGCTGGGACGGGCTGCATCTGGTCTATGAGGTGCTGAAGAAGACCGGCGGCAAGATCGACGGCCCGAGCTTCATCGAAGCCGCCAAGGGCATGAGCTGGACCAGCCCGCGCGGCCCCATGAGCATCGACCCGGAAACCCGCGACGTCGTCCAGGATATCTACATCCGCAAGGTCGAGCGCGTGAACGGCGAACTCTACAACGTCGAGTTCGACAGCGTGAAGGCGGTCAAGGATCCCGGCAAGGCCGGCTGAGCGCGGCTTCTTTCAGGAAGGATGGGCGGGGCACCGGGGATCGGTGTTCCGCCTTTTTAATTATTGGGATGTACAGTTTCTTTTATGTGAAACGCCCATCGCGATTAGTAGCCAACGCATCTAGGTTTGCGATCTTTATTATTGAGATTAGGTACAGCACCTTAAGAGATATGCACAGACCGTGGTAGCATGTATTTCTTGTTTATTTCTATCTTTCTCTAAATTGCCTCGCCATTGGTCGCGGGAATATCACGGTTTTTACTACCTAATCGTGGTTTTCGTGAAAAATGGCTCACAAATGCCCCAACCGTCTTGACCATTGTGGCGCCGCATCGAAATGACAAAGGATACGGATCAATGGCCACGACCTCCGGGAACTCGTCCATCATCGTGACCGCCAAGGGCGTCGCCGACGCGCATTTCGACCTGCTGGTCGACGGCAAGAAGATCGGCGAGGGCACCACGGGTGCCACGGCCAAGGACTTCGTCTTCAAGACGGATCTCGCGGAGAACCAGCCCCACAAGGTGCAGGTTCAGTACGACAACGACGGAATCGTGAACGGAAAGGACCGCACTCTGACCGTCAGTGAGATCACCATCAATGGTGAGTCGGTCCTGGCGAGCGACGACATCGTTTCCTACGACAAGGGCGCTCTGGACGGCCGCGACGTCGTCGACGGACGGGCCGACATGTGGTGGAACGGCACGCTGATCGTCGAAGCCGACAAGAGCTACTTCTCCGAAGACGGCGTGACGCCTCCCGCCGAGACGATCGCCGATGGGACTGCGGACGAGTCCACGCCCACCGTGTCCACGCCCACCGTGCCCAAGCCGACCGGCCCGGGCTACTACGTCGCCGAGAACGGCAACGACAGCTGGTCCGGCAAGCTGGCGGCCCCCAACGCAGACGGCACCGATGGCCCGTTTTCCTCCCTGGAGAAGGCCCAGTCCGCCATGCGGTCGAGCGACATCGACACGACGTATGTGCGCGGTGGCGACTACCACCAGGAGAACGTGCTCTGGCTGGAAGGCCAGGACTCCGGCGTGACCTTCACCAGCTACGGCAACGAGCAGGCGGTGATCCACAGCGGCTCGCAGGCTTCGGTGTCGATCGGACTCGGCGGCGCCAAGAACGTGACCATCGAAGGCCTGACCTTCACCGACGGCCGTTCGGACGGACACTATGTCTTCGCCGACAATGCCGCCGGCTTGACCTTCGCGAACAATGTCGTGGAGGGTGGCGGCTACGGTATCACGGTGCAGAACAGCGCCGACAGCCGGGTCGTGGGCAACCAGTTCGACCGCACCGGCGCCGAGGCCATCTACGTCAAGGCCGGCTCCGATTCCACGGTCGTGTCCGACAACCTCATCAAGCATCCGAACTCGGCCGACCGTGGTGACGCCGGCATCTGGGTCAACGGCAGCAACGACGTCGAGGTCACGCACAACCGGATCGAGAACTCGCCGGAAAAAGCCATCGCCGTCGGCTCGGTCGAAACAACGGGCAGCGACGCGACCTACCGGGCGACCATCGCCTACAACGAGGTGATCAACGCCAACCTGGAATCGGACGACGGTGGCGGCATCTACCTGATCAACCGTCAGCAGGATCTGACCGGCCACACCGTCATCAACAACGAGGTGACCGGCACCACGGCGACCAACCCCTCGGGCGACGTGTCAAGCTGGGGCATCTACCTCGATGACTGGACCAGCGGCGCCACGGTCGAGGGCAACCTCGTCCACGGCAACATCGGCGGTGTGTTCCTGCATGGCGGCTGGGACAACAAGGTCACCGAGAACGTGATCGCCGACAACAGCGGCGCCCAGATCGGTCTCCAGCAGGACGTCGCCTGGGGCGGCTGGAAGGGCAAGGAGATGAGCGGCAACGACATCTCGGGGAACATCGTCGATGTGAGGGATGGCACTGCCGTCCACATCTACGGACCGGCCGACGTCGGGAACATTCACGACAACTTCTACAGCAGCCTGAACACGTCCGAGGATCTCTTCGACGCCTGGCCGCAGGTGATGGCGAGCGGAGCCGAGGGCGATCTGTCGGACTGGCAGGCCGCGGGTTACGATGAGGGTTCCGTGACGTTGAACCCGAACTTCGTCAATCCGGGTGCGAATGATTACAGCCTGTCGTCGAGCTCGCCCGTCTACGGGCTGGGCTTCGACCGCATCTCCTACGATGACTTCGGGCTGCTGGGCTGACCGGCGTCGCTCGGTAGAACCACGAGCCATGGCTGCGGCCCGCCCGGTACGGGCGGCCCGCAGCCATGGCAAAGAGATGTTGGGACGACACCGCGCTCGGTATCGTTCCAACGGGTGCGCTCCGCATGCCCACACCGTTTGCCGTAACAGATCAGCCACCCTTTCGAATGGTTTGCCCCCTCGACCGGAGCGTCGAGCGCTCCTTTTCCGGCCTGCCTTCGACCACGTCCCGATGAAAACTTCGTGTCTGTCAGCGCGCTGAACAATTGGGGGGAAGCATGACCAGAGGGTTCGACTACGACGGTGACGGCCGAGACGATCCGGTCCTCGTGAGCGATGACGGGAGCACCCTCCGTGTCCTGTCGAGTTCCGCCTGCAAGGACCCGGAGATCGGGATACCGGCTGGAAGACAGGTCTTTTCCGCTGACTTCGACGGCAATGGGAAAGACGAGATCATATCCTACGACGCGCAGACCGGCGAGATGGACATCCATCTGGCGACCCGCCGCGAGCAACGCGCCTTTGAAAAACTCGACCTGGACGCGACCGAAGCCTTCGTGGTCCTGGACCATGACGGTGACGGTGCCGACGAGGTCGTCGTATGGGACGCACGGACGAACGAAGTGACGATCAAGGATGGGCGCAAGCGCATCGTCCTTGAGGAGCCCGTCGAAAACAGCCCATTGAAATTTTCGTTGGACGCCGACGGCAACGGGGACGAGGAAATCCTGGTCCTGTATCCGTGGGATGCCTCCAATCCGGAGCCCGGACCTCGGAAGCCTGGCGTCCTGCTGTTCGCCGATCGGGAGCAACCCGAGTTCACCGGCTTCATTCCCTCATAAGAGGACGTTTTCGACTTCGCGGACTTCAATGGGGACGGAAAGTACCAGATCGTCGATTTCCACGGCCCACAGATCAGCATTCCCGAATTGGACACTGTGTTGCCGCTCGATGAGGGCTTCAACATCCCGATCTGGAGCATCACCGACCTGGACGGGAACGGGAAGGAGGAGCTTTTTCTCTTCCGAAACAGCGGTGACGGCACACCGCAGTTCGACCTTCAGTTCGCCTCGGCCGAATTGAAGGAGTTCTGGAACAGCTACGAGCCGCCTGCGGGCTTCTCGCTGACGTTCCTCTGAACTCGCGACATGGTCCCCGGCGCTGCTGGAGACGGTGGTGACCGGAGGGCATTGCGGGACACGGATACAGGCCCTAACGCCGCTTGCCGAGCCGGTCCGGCGGGCCACGTCGGCGATCATGTGCCTTTGCTCGTCGAACAAAGGGAGGTGAACCTCATGACGGTGCTTGGCTTGTCAGAGGAAATCAAACGGCGGTGCAAACGGCGTGGCCGGGATGATGCCACCTAATTTCGTGACGTAACGAATTTTCCCGGACAGCAAGGTGCCTTGGCGTCGTGGTAATTTGTTCGCCCGCGTCACGGTGGAGTGGATGATGGATCAGGCTCGGGATCTCGATGATGCCACTTTGGACCGGCTGGATGCCGCGGCCCGCGCCGCCCTGGCCGACAAGCCCATGAGCGCTCCATACATGCGCTACATGGCGATGGTCCATCCGGTCACGGTGCTGGCCATGGTCGATGAGATCCGGCGCCTCCGCGAGGAGCCCCTGATCGCGCTGGGATCGCCGGAGGAATGGCACGAGCTGCGCCAGATGATCGGGGAGTGGCGGGCGGCATCCGAGAACGCCGTCCAGGCTTGTGACCGAGCGATCCGCGCTGGTGGTCAGGAATCTCCATGACCGGCGAGGCCTGTTCCATCCTGAAGTGGACGATGGCTTTGTTGGGCGGGCACGCAAACCGAACCGCGCCGGGTTTCCCGGCGCGGTTCGGAGGGCCTCCGCTTCACGAGCGCGGAGGCCATCGATATCTTCGTCGGTCTTTGGCGATCAGCTCTGGCTGGTGACCTTGCCGCCGGCATTAGCGCCGGTCACCGGCATGGTTCCGGTGCCCGAGCCCATGCCGCCGCCCATGCCGGTCTCAGTCCCAGACCCACTCCCCGTGCCGGATCCGAAGCCGGAGCCCATGCCGGCCATGGCCGAGGCGCCGGCCGTCGTACCGCCGGTGCCGTGCATGCCCTGCTGGCCCTGCTGCTGGACGCGCAGGTTGTTCTGCACGTGGCGGACACCGGAGACGGACTCAGCGATGTCCTCGGCGCGGCGCTTGGCGTCGCGGTGGTCCACCGTGCCGGACAGGGTGACCTCGCCGCCGCTGACGCTGACATCGACTTCGGTCGCGTCGATGTAGGGATCGTCGGTCAGCCGGTCGTTGATGTCCTCGCGGATGCGCTCGTCGGAGCGGGTGTAGCCGCGCGGGCCGCGGCCACGGTGGTGCTGGGCGCCGGAATCGCCGCGCATCGCGTCCATGCGGCGGCGGCGCTCCGCCTCCTCGCTGCCGAACCAGGACGCCATCTCGTCGCCGGCCCGCTCGAAGAAGCCTCGGTCGTCGCTGCCCTGATGGCCGCCGCTCCGGTACCCCCCGCTCCGATAACCGCCATTGTCCTGGCCGCCCCGGTAGCCGCCACGATCATTGTAGTCCGGGCCGCGACGGCGGGCGCTGTAGCCGCCCTCGCCGAAGGGAGCGTCCCGGCCGCTGTCGCGGTACCAGTCGCGCCGCGCTTCCACGGGATCGATCACCTCGTCGTTGTCGCGATAGCTCGTGCCGCCGAAACCGCCGCGCAGGTCGTCGCGGAAGCGGTCGTCACGCGCCGCACCCTGCCAGCGGTCCTCCCAGCGGTCCTCGTCGCGCCAGCCGCCCCGGCGGCGGTTGTCGTCGTATTCGTAAGCCATGATCAGAACTCCTGGTGAAGTGGCTCCTGGTTTCTTGGCGGCCCGCCGGCACAACGCGTTGCGGCGACCGCATCCCCAGGGAACAGCGGGCGGACGGGACCGTTGCGCCCTTCATGTCCGCGTGAAGGAAAGGGATGAGGCATGGCCGGCAGGACGCGCGTTTCACCCTGGCTGACCGCCGGGCTGGCCTTCGGCGCGTTCGGCGCGCTGCTCTGGATGGAGCGCCGCCGGCCGTTGCGCCGCGAGGTCGAGCCGCGCTGGCGCCACGACGCCCGCAACCTCGCCGTCGCGGCGGTCAGCACGGCGACTCTCCAGATCGTGCAGAAGCCGGTGATCGGTCCGCTGGCCGAGCTGGTCGAGGAGCGGCGCTGGGGACTGCTGAAGCGCTCCGGATTGCCGCCCTGGGCTGAGATCCCGCTGGCGGTGCTGGCGATGGACTACACGCTCTATCTCTGGCATGTGCTGACGCACCGGGTGCCCTGGCTGTGGCGGCTGCACCGGGTCCACCACGCCGACCTCGACCTCACCGCCACGACGGCGTTGCGCTTCCACGCGGCGGAAATGGCCCTCTCGGTGCCCTGGCGGGCGGCGCAGATCCTGCTGATCGGGGTGGGACCTCGGGCGCTGGGAATTTGGCAGAAGGCGCTGCTCGCCTCCATCCTCTTCCACCACGCCAATTTGCGGCTGCCGCCCGCGCTGGAGCGCCGGCTGGTGGCGTTCATCGTCACCCCGCGCATGCACGGCATCCACCATTCCGACCAGCCGGAGGAGGCAGATTCCAACTGGTCGAGCGGGCTGACCCTGTGGGACCGGCTGCACGGCACCCTGCGGCTGGATGTGCCGCAGGAGGCGATCACGATCGGTGTTCACACCCACGCCGACCCGGCGGCGCTGACCCTGCCCCGCCTGCTCGGCATGCCCTTCGAAAAGGAACCTGAAGCGGCGGTCCGTTAACCCGGCCTACCGAGAGCCGGAGGCGGTCAGGCCTCCGGCACCTCGCGCTCCAGTTCCTCCAGCCACACGCGCGCCGGGCTGTCCGACGGCTGGCGCCAGTCGCCGCGCGGCGAAAGGGAGCCGCCGGCCGACACCTTCGGGCCGTTCGGCATGGCGGAGCGCTTGAACTGGCTGAAGCCGAAGAAGCGCTGCACGAAGACGCGCATCCAGTGCCGGATGTGGGCCAGCTCGTACTGGTGACGCCGCTCCGCCGGGAAGCCCGGCGGCCAGGCGCCGGCCTCCACGTCGCGCCAGGCGTGCAGCGCCAGGAAGGCGATCTTCGACGGGCGGAAGCCGTAGCGCAGCGTGTAGAAGAGGGTGAAGTCCTGAAGCTCGTAAGGGCCGACCTTGGCCTCCGTGCTCTGGATCTGCGCGTCGGCGCCGGCCGGCACCAGCTCGGGCGAGATCTCCGTGTTGAGGATCGCGCCCAGCGTCGTCAGCACCGCCTCGTCGAACTGGCGCGAGGCGATGACCCAGCGGATCAGGTGCTGGATCAGCGTCTTCGGCACGCCGGAATTGACGTTGTAGTGCGACATCTGGTCGCCGACGCCGTAGGTGCACCAGCCCAGCGCCAGTTCCGACATGTCGCCGGTGCCGAGCACGATCCCGTCATGCTGGTTAGCGAGGCGGAACAGGTAATCGGTGCGCAGGCCCGCCTGGACATTCTCGAAGGTCACGTCATAGACGGCCTCGCCCCGGGCGAAGGGGTGCTCCATGTCCTCCAGCATGCGCTGGGCGGCCGGGCGGATGTCGATCTCCCGCTGCGAGACGCCGAGCGCGGTCATCAGCCGGATCGCGTTCTCCTTGGTGGCGTCGCTGGTGCCGAAGCCGGGCAGCGTGTAGGCGAGGATGTCGGTGCGCGGACGGCCCAGCAGGTCGAAGGCGCGCGCCGCGACGATCAGCGCCTGGGTGGAATCGAGCCCGCCCGAAACGCCGATGACCAGCCGCTTGATGCGCGCCGCGCGCAGCCGCTGGACGAGGCCCGCGACCTGGATGTTGTAGGCCTCGTAGCAGTCCTGCTCCAGCCGGGCGGGGTCGGCGGGCACGAAGGGGAAGCGCTCCAGCCGGCGCTTCAGCCCGAGGTCAGCCATGGGCGGCTCGAGCCGGAAGGCGACGCGGCGGAAGGAATCCGTCGCCTCGGAGTGGCGGCGCCGGTTGTCGTCGAAGGTGCCCATCCGCGCGCGTTCCTGGCGCAGCAGGTCAAGGTCCACATCGGCGACGGTGATGCGGTCGCCGTCCTGGAAGCGTTCGGATTCCGCCAGCACCACGCCGTTCTCGACCACCATGGTCTGGCCGTCCCAGGACAGGTCGGTGGTCGATTCCCCCTCCCCCGCCGCGGCGTAGACATAGGCGGCGAGGCAGCGCATGGACTGCGACTGGCAGAGCAGACGGCGCGAATCCGCCCGGCCGATGGTGATCGGGCTTCCCGACAGGTTCGCCAGCACGGTGGCCCCGGCGAGTGCCGCGACGCTGCTCGGCGGGATCGGAATCCACATGTCCTCGCAGACGTCGATGCCCAAGGTGAAGCCGGTCACGTCCTCCGCCGGGAACAGCAGGTCGGTGCCGAAGGGCGCGCGATGCGGCCCGACCTGGATCTCGTCGCCGTTGTTGAAGCCGCCCGCCGCGTAGTAGCGCCGCTCGTAGAATTCCCGGTATGTGGGCAGGTAGCTCTTCGGCACGACGCCCAGCAGACGGCCCCGGTGGACGACGCAGGCCGTGTTGTAGACCCGCCCGTCATGCCGCAGCGGCGCGCCGACCAGCAGCACCGGCATCAGCCCCGCCGATCCCTGGACCACCCGGTCCAGCGCGCGCTCCACGGCATCGAGCAGCGCGTCCTGGTGGACCAGATCCTCGATGGAATAACCGGACAGCGTCAGCTCGGGAAAGACGGCGAGCGCCGCCGACTGCGCGTCGCAGGCGCCGGCGACCCTCAGAATGGCTTCCGCGTTGGCGTCCGGATCCGCGATGTGGCAGCGGAGCGTGCAGGCGGCGATGCGCGCGAAGCCCTGGCGGTAGATCGAATGGAACGTCATGACGTGGACTGGCTCCGTTCACCTTGAGGGTCTAATGCGGGTCCGGATCGGAAGTTCCCGTATAGCCCATTCCCCACGCGGCGCAACAGGAGCGGCGCAACATCCCGCGCCATGCGGTGTTGAGGGCCGGAGCAGGACCGGACCCCATGGCCGGTCCAACCCGACCGGCCGCCCCCACCCGGCCGCCAAGACCGGCCCCCGGAGACTTCCGATGCCAGACACCATCACAGACCGCGTGCCGCACGCACCCGACACGCTCGCCATAACCCTGACCGTCAACGGCGTCGAACGGACGCTGAACCTCGCGCCCTGGACCACGCTGCTGGACACCTTGCGCCTCCACCTCGACCTGACCGGGACGAAGAAGGGCTGCGACCACGGCCAGTGCGGCGCCTGCACGGTGCTGGTGGACGGCAAGCGCATCAACTCCTGCCTGTCGCTGGCGGTGATGCAGGAGGGCAAGGAGATCACCACGGTGGAGGGGCTGGCCAGGGGCGAGCAGCTCCATCCGATGCAGGAGGCTTTCATCGAGCATGACGCCTTCCAGTGCGGCTACTGCACGCCGGGGCAGATCTGTTCGGCCGTCGGGCTCCTGTCCGAGGGCAAGGCCAAGAGTGCCGACGACGTCCGCGAGCTGATGAGCGGCAACATCTGCCGCTGCGGCGCCTATCCCAACATCGTCGCGGCGATCGAGCAGGTTTTAGGAGGCGACCGGCGATGAGAAGCTTCAGCTACGGGCGCGCCGACAGCGTGCAGTCCGCCGTCAAGGACATCGCCGGCAACCAGGCGGCCCCGGACGCCGCCAATGCCACCGTGAAGCTGGTCGCGGGCGGCACCAACCTGCTGGACCTCATGAAGGCCGACGTGATGCGGCCCGTGCGGCTGGTGGACATCACGCGCCTGCCCCTGAAGACCATCGAGGAGACGGCCGAGGGCGGCCTGCGGCTGGGCGCTTTGATGACCAACGCCGACACCGCCTACGACGAGCGCGTGCAGGCCCGCTACCCCATGCTGTCCAAGGCCATCCTGGCCGGCGCCTCGGCGCAGCTGCGCAACATGGCGACCAACGGCGGCAACCTGCTCCAGCGCACGCGCTGCTATTACTTCTACGACACCGCCACCCCCTGCAACAAACGGGAGCCGGGGAGCGGCTGCGGCGCGCTGCACGGCGTCAACCGCATCCACGCCATCCTCGGCGTCAGCGAGCATTGCATCGCCGTCCATCCCTCGGACATGGCGGTGGCGCTGGCGGCCCTCGACGCGACGGTGCGCGTGACCGGCCCCGGCGGCGAGCGCGCCATTCCCATCGGCGAGTTCCACCGGCTGCCCGGCGACACGCCGCACATCGACACCACCCTGCGGGCGGACGAGATCATCACCGGCATAGAGTTGCCGGCCCAGGGCTTCGCCGCCCATTCGACCTACCTGAAGGCGCGCGACCGCGCCTCCTACGCCTTCGCGCTGATCTCGGCGGCCGTGGCGCTGGAACTGGACGGCGGCACCATCCGGGAGGCGCGACTGGCGCTGGGCGGCGTTGCCCACAAGCCCTGGCGCGACCGCGCGGCGGAGGCGGCGCTCGCCGGGCAGCCGGCGACGCGCGACAGCTTCCGCGCCATGGCCGACGCCGTGCTGCGCGACGCCAAGGGATACGAGCACAACAGCTTCAAGATCGACCTCGCGCGCAGCGTCATCCTGCGCGCCTTCGAGGAAGCCGCCGGACTGGAGCCGTCATGATCGCGAAACCGACCTTCCCCGACCTCCTGCACGCGCCCGGCGCGCAGATCGGCAAGCCCGTCAGCCGCGTGGACGGCCGCCTCAAGGTGACCGGTGCTGCGAAATACGCGGGCGAGTTCAACGTCCCCGGCCTGCTGCACGGCTACATCGTTTCCAGCACCATCGCCAAGGGGCGCATCACGCGGATCGACACCTCCGCGGCCCTGAAGGTGCCGGGCGTCGTCCAGGTCTTCACCCACGAGAACCGGCCGAGCCTCGCCTGGTTCGACCGGAAATGGAAGGACCAGGACGCCCCCAAGGGCTCCCCCTTCCGGCCGCTCCACGATGACCGCATCGTCCACTCCCTCCAGCCCGTGGCTCTGGTGATCGCCGAGAGCCTGGAGTTGGCCCGTTACGGCGCGCGGCTGGTCGAGGTGGAGTATGAGGCGGAGCCGCACCAGACCGACCTGCACGCCAACCGGGAGAACACATTCACCCCCGGCAAGGACAAGGGCGGGTTCGAGCCGCCCCCGCCGCCGCGCGGCGACGCCGACAAGGCGCTGGCCGACGCGGATGTGACGGTCGATCTGGAATTCACCCAGGCGGCCGAGTACCACAACCCGATGGAGATGCACGCCTCCACCGTGCTCTACGGCGAGGACGGCACCCTGACCGTCCACGACAAGACGCAGGGCGCGCTGAACAGCCAGACCTACATCTGCAACGTCTTCAACCTGTCGAAGTCGCAGGTGCGGGTGGTCTCGCCCTTCGTGGGCGGCGCCTTCGGCTCGGGCCTGCGGCCGCAGCACCAGCTCTTCATGGCGGTGCTGGCGGCGACGGAACTGAAGCGCTCGGTCCGGGTCGAGCTGTCGCGGCCGCAGATGTTCAGCTTCGGCCACCGGCCGGAGACGATCCAGCGCGTGGCGCTGGGCGCCTCCAAGGACGGCACGCTCCAGGCGATCATCCACGAGGCGGTGCAGGAAAGCTCCCAGTTCGAGAATTACGTGGAGATCGTCGTCAACTGGTCGGGCCAGCAGTACCGGTGCGACAACGTCCGGCTGGACTACAAGCTGTCGCGGCTCGACCTGCACACCCCGCTCGACCAGCGGGCACCTGGTGCCGCCACCGGCGTGCCGGCGCTGGAGATCGCGATGGACGAGCTGGCCTACAAGCTCGGCATGGATCCGGTCGAGCTGCGGCTGAAGAATTACACGGACATCGACCCAAACAGCGGCAACCCCTTCTCCAGCAAGGAGCTGCGCGCCTGCTTCCGGCAGGGGGCGGAGCGCTTCGGCTGGTCGGGGCGCAAGCTTGAACCGCGCTCCATGCGCGAGGGGCGGGAACTGATCGGCTGGGGCATGGCCGCCGGCGTGTGGGACGCCATGCAGGGCCAGGCGAACGCCCGCGCGGTGCTGGGGCTGGACGGCAAGCTGACCGTGGCGAGCGCGACCGCCGACATCGGCACCGGCACCTACACCGTCATGACGCAGATCGCGGCGGAGGTGTTGGGGCTGCCCATCGAGGATGTGACCTTCAACCTCGGCGATTCCTCGCTGCCGATGGCGCCCATCGAAGGCGGGTCCTGGACCGTTTCCTCCGTCGGCTCGGCGGTGAAGGCCGTGTGCGACATGGTCCGCGGCCGGCTGGTAAAGCTGGCCGGCAAGATGGAGGGCTCGCCGCTCGGTGACGCCGCAGAGGAGGATGTCGTCTTCGCCGACGGCCACATGTCCCTGCGCGGCGACCCGTCCAAGCGCGTCGCCATCGTCGAGGTGATGCGCGCCTCGGGCACGCAGTCCATCGAGGAGGAGGCACGCTCCATCCCCTATTACCTCAAGCGGTCCAAGCATGCCTTCGGCACCCACTCCGCCATCTTCGCGGAGGTGCGGGTGGACGAGGATCTCGGCACCGTGCGGGTGACGCGCGTCGTCAGCGCCATCGCCGCCGGCCGCATCATCAACCCCAAGACCGCGCGCAGCCAGATCCTGGGCGCCGTCGTCTGGGGCATGGGCATGGGACTGGAAGAGGAGGCGATGCTCGACCACCGGCTCGGCCGCGTCATGAACCACGACCTCGCCGAGTACCATGTGCCGGTGAACGCCGACGTGCACGACATCGACGTGATCTTCGTGGAGGAGCATGACGATGTGGTGAACCCGCTTGGCGCCAAGGGCGTCGGCGAGATCGGCATCGTCGGCGTGCCGGCGGCCCTCTCCAACGCGATCTTTCACGCGACCGGCGTGCGGGTGCGTGACCTGCCGATCACCGTGGACAAGATCCGGAAGGGCATGCGGTAGGGAGCCGGGACGTCGGCAGAACCGCCCGGCGCCTTGCGGTCGGGAAGCACGAATGAACACGCCGTCGCGATCATCGCGACGGCGTGTTCATTTGGCTGCGGGGTCAGGAAACGACGGGAATCTGGCGTTTCCGCCCGTCATGAAATGATTGGGCAGCGCCAAGCGGGAGTCCGATGGTTCAGGCCATCGGACTCCCGAAGGTTGGGACGCCGTCAGGCCGCCCTGATATCGGACAGGAAACGCTCGATCCCATTGCGCAGCGTGTCGGCCTGCTGACCGAGTTCCCGGGCCGCGTACAGCACCTCGCCTGCCGCCGTGCCCGTCTTGGTGGCCGCCTGCGTCACCAGAGCGACGTTCTCGGAAACCTCATGGGTGCCCTGCGCCGCCTGCTGAACGTTGCGGGCGATTTCCCGGGTCGTTGCGTTTTGCTCCTCCACGGCGCCGGCGATGCTCGTGGCGATTTCGTTGATCGAGGAGATCGTCCTGCCGATGCCATGGATGGCGCTGACCGCGCCACCGGTCGCCTGCTGCATGGCGGCGACCTGGGCGGTGATGTCCTCCGTCGCGCGTGCCGTCTGGTTGGCGAGATTCTTCACTTCGCTGGCGACCACGGCGAAGCCCTTGCCGGCCTCACCGGCGCGTGCCGCCTCGATCGTCGCGTTGAGCGCCAACAGGTTGGTCTGGCCGGCGATGGTCTGGATCAGCCCGATGACTTCGCCGATCCGATGAGCGGCGTCGGAAAGCCCACGGACCGTTTCATTGGTCTGTTCGGCTTCCTGAACGGCGGCGTTCGCGACCGTGCTGGACTGGGCGACCTGGCGCGAAATGTCCTGAAGCGTCCCTGTCATCTGCTCGGTCGCGCTCGCCACCGTCTGGACGTTCACCGAGGTCTGTTCCGCGGCGGTGGCGGAAGACGCCGCCTGCTGCTGGCTCTGATCCGCGACGGCCGCCATCGCCTGCGCGGTGCCTTCGAGCTGGGTCGAAGCCGACGTGACACGGCCCAGCACTTCGACGGTCTGCGCCTCGAAGCCGCCGATCAGCCTTTCGATGGTGGCCGCGCGCTGCTCCTTCGCCCTCTGCTCGGCGGCCTGCTCCGCGGCAAGGCGTTCGGCTTCGATCAAGCCGTTCTTGAAGACCTGCACCGCGCGGGCAATGTGGCCGATTTCGTCCTGCCGATCCAGGCCGTCCACCGGCACATCCAGCTCGCGCTTGGCAAGCCGCCCCATGATCTCCGTGAGCCTGACGACGGGGCGCGAAACCGAGGCGACGAGAAAGAGGCCGGCCGAGGCGCACAGGATGAGGGCGAGGATGATCGCGCCGACGATGAGCGTCCAAGCCGTGCCGTGGATGTCCTGGGACAGGTTTCCAACCTCCCGGCCGTGGCGCATGTTGATTGCAACCAGCTCCTCCGCCGCCTTCTTGAGGGCACGGAAGGCGTCCCGGGAGTCGTTCAGGAAAAGTTGGGAAGCTTCCTCCTTACGGTTGTTCCTCGATAGCTCGAAGACCTTCTGGGTGGCCTTGACGTATGTGTCCAGGCTGTTCTTGAGCTTGGTGTAGGTCTCGCTCTCCTGGCCGGTGATGGTGAAGCGGTCATACTTGGCACGGGTCTCATCGAGCCGTCCGAGCAGCTTCGCTGCAAAACCCTCCCGCTCCTTCATGAGACCGGGATCGACCTCCTGAACATGGCCGGATTCATAGGTGCGGAATTCATTGGCACCGGTCAGGAACTCACCGGCAAGGGCGGTGCTGGGAAGCCAGCGGTCGCGCAGTTCTTCCGTGATGCCGTTCATTTGGCCAAGGCGGTCCAGGGCGAAAAGCCCCAGCCCGGCGGATACGAGGAGAACCAGCCCGAACGAAGCAAAGACCTTCGTTCGAAGATTCAGGTTGAACAGAGCTTTCATTTCATCCGTCTTAGCAGCGGTCGGTTTGGTGCAGCGGCAGAAACATTGTTCTCGTATTCATCTAAAATCTTCTATATCGCTCCCCGAGAATGGTCCGGGGAACGCTGAAGGCTCGCCCCAAAACAGATGGCCATCCCAACATACTCGAAATCCACCAAGTCACCGTTGTTGATGCTATTTTTCTCACTGCAACCTTGGCAGAAGCTAATACTAAGTCGGAACTTAAAAAGCGGTAAATTAAAACTGGCCATTATCTTAGGCTGGCAACCTTGCCGGGCATGCTGCGCGGAACGGGGTGAGGGCGGCCGGCACGACAAGGCTGCTAAGCTTCGACCCACGCTTCCTTCCGCGGCTGGTCGCCCTTCCACAATTGCGCTTCACTTCGCTCGGCGCGATCAACTCACAATGAAACTTCCACCCGTCAGGGAACACACATGCTAGAGCATTTCCCGGTCTGACGGAATCGGGAGGGATTCCCTTGGGTGCGGAAATCTGATTCAAGATAGGGGCTGGTATAGGAGGCCAGCCGGTATGACAGCACCTCTTTCCAAGGACCTTCGCGAGCGTTTGATCGCAGCGGTTGAGAGCGGGCAATCGCGCCGGGCGGCAGCGAAGCGGTTCGGTGTCGCGGCCTCGACGGCGATCAAGTGGATGAACCAGTGGCGGCGGGAAGGCCATGTCCAGCCCAAGCCCCTCGGTGGTGACCGGCATTCGCACCGCATGGAAGCGCATGCCGCGGAGATCCTGAAACTGGTCGATGCGACGCCCGACATCACTCTGGCCGAGATCGCGGCGCACATGGACCAAGCGCACGGGGTGCGTGTGGCACAGAGCACGGTCTGGCGGCTTCTCGACCGGCACGGCCTGACGTTTAAAAAGAACGGCGCACGCAAGCGAGCAGCAGCGGCCTGACGTTCAGGAACAGCGGCAAGCCTGGTTGGATCTCCAGCCGGAGCTTGATCCTGAACGGCTGGTGTTCATCGACGAGACCGGCGCTTCCACCAAGATGGCGCGGCTGCGTGGCCGCGCGCCACGCGGTGAACGCTGCCGCGCCCCGGTGCCGCATGGGCATTGGAAAACCACAACGTTCGTCGGCGCGTTGCGGCTTGCCGGCATCACCGCGCCCATGGTTCTCGACGGCGCCATGAACGCATCGGCCTTCTTGGCCTATGTCGAGCAGGTGCTGGTGCCGACGCTGTCGCCCGGCGATGTCGTGGTCATGGACAACCTGCCCGCCCACAAACCGGACGCCGTGCGCGAGGCCATCGAAGGCGCCGGCGCCGAACTGCGGTTCCTGCCTCCCTACAGCCCGGACTTCAACCCCATCGAAATGGCATTCTCCAAGCTCAAGAGCCTGCTCAGGAAGGCCGCTGCCCGGACCAAAGACGATCTTTGGACAACCATCGGCCAGTGCATCGATGCCGTCACCCCGGCTGAATGTACGAACTACTTTTCCGCCGCAGGCTATGACCGCAAATGAATGGAAAATGCTCTAGGCGCACAACGCGGAACAGCCCGGATCATGAGATCCGGGCCGTTCGAATGGGTGATGACAGGTGCAAGTGGTTTTGTTTTGCTGAGCTGCTGTGTCCTTGGGCCCTGGTGACCTGGCGGCGACCGACTCTCCCACGCCTTAAGACGCAGTACCATTGGCGCTGAGGTGTTTCACGGCCGAGTTCGGGATGGGATCGGGTGTTGGGAACCTCGCCATGACCACCAGGTCACCGGGGCCCAAGGGGCAGCTGTTGCAAGTGAGGACGTCTGAACGACGGTAGGGCTGCAGACAGGTTTGCTGCTGCGCGTGGCGCGACCTTCGGACCTTTCGGTCCTCCAGGCGCGGTGGATCAAGCCGATCGAGCGATTAGTAAGGCTCAGCTTCACGCGTTGCCGCGCGTCCACATGCCTCCTATCGACGTGATGGTCTGTCACG
>NZ_JAFIQV010000049.1 GCF_017356015.1 Azospirillum sp. SYSU D00513 | reverse complement strand
TTTCTCGTCTTGAACCGTGCCGAGAAAGACTGGAAGATGTCAGCCCGCGAATGGACGGCCGCCAAGGCACAGATGGCCATCATGTTCGGTGAGCGCTTCACAAAGGCCATGAGCGCCTGAAACTGAAATCGCCCCCGCCGAGCACGAAATTCCGGATAGTCCCGGTGATGTCGGTGAGCTTCTTGGACGTCCCAACATCGTCCGCGTCCTTGCGCCCAAATGCGGTCATGCGGCCCTCCTGCCTGTCCCTGCCATCTGCACGGTAATGCGTAGGACAGGACCAGCAAAGAGCCTGGGCAGGACCCTCAACTCCTTTGTTCCCCACACCCTCCCCACCAAGCCCCTTGCCCAATCCAATAGCAAGGCTATCTAATAGCCATGCAACAAAACACCCCCATCACCCTGCCGCCCAGCTTCGGCCTTCACCTGTTCCGTGCGGCGCATCTGTGGCGCCGGGAGGCGAACAAGGTGCTGGCGGAGTGCGGGTTTTCCAGTTCGGTGATCACGCCGCTGATGCTGCTGAACGAGCTTGGCGACGGGATGCGGCAGCGGGAGCTGGCGGAGGAGATGGGGGTGGAGGGGCCGTCGCTCGTGCGGATGCTGGACAGCCTGGAGGGGGCCGGGCTGGTGGAGCGGCGGGAGGATGCGGGGGACCGGCGGGCCAAGACGTTGCACCTGACCGATGAAGGGCGGGCGCTGCTGGGGCGGGTCAACGCGGTGCTCGACGGGGTGCGGCGGCGCCTGCTCCAGGGGAACGAGGGGGCCGAGGTGGAGGCCTGCTACCGGGTGCTGACCTCCATCGGAACGAACGCCAAAAGCAACACCAAGAACACCGGCAGGAACGACCGGCCGTGAGGCCCCGTCCGGAGTCCCGGCGCAAAGGCCCGGTGAAGATCCGGTGAAAAGGAATGATGCCTTGAACCTTCTACGCTCCCTGTCCCGCGTCGCGGTGACGCTTCTCGTGGTCGCCGTCGCCTGTACCGCCGGCTGGTGGCTGTGGGACTACTACATGAACGAGCCCTGGACGCGGGACGGGCGGGTGCGCACCGACGTGGTCCAGGTCGCCTCCGACGTGGCCGGGCTGGTGACGGAGGTGCGGGTGACCGACAACCAGGAGATCCGCCGGGGGGACGTGCTGTTCCTGGTCGATCCCGGCCGCTACCGGCTGGCCGTGGAGCAGGCCGAGGCCAACCTGGAGAGCGCGCGGGCCGAGCTGCGCTTCCGCCAGGCGGAGGCGAACCGCTACGAGCATCTGGGCAGCAACGTCGTGTCCATCGCCCAGCGGCAGGAGGTCGCGGCGGCGACGTCGAAGGCCGAGGCCGCCGCCCGGCAGGCGGAGGCGGCGCTGGACCTCGCCCGCTTCAACCTGGAGCGGACGGAGGTCCGGGCGACGGTGGACGGCTACGTCACCAACCTCCAGCTCAAGGCCGGGAACTACGTGTCGGTCGGGCAGGGGGTGATCGCGCTGGTGGACCGGGCGGCTTTCCACGTCATGGGCTATTTCGAGGAAACCAAGCTGTCGCGCATCCGCGCCGGGGCGCCGGTGCTGGTCACCGTCATGGGGGTGGCAACGCCCATCCGCGGCCATGTGGACAGCATCACCCGCGGCATCGTTGACCGCGACCGGACGGAGGGGACAGGGCTGCTGCCCAGCGTCAACCCGACCTTCAACTGGGTGCGGCTGGCCCAGCGCGTTCCCGTCCGCATCGCGTTGGACGAGGTGCCCGACCCGCACGTCCTGGTCGCCGGCCGCACCGCCACGGTCGAGGTGCTGGATGAGGCCCCGGCCGGAACGGCAGCCCCGGTGGCGGGCGCCGCCGCGCGATGAAACCGCCCAGCCTGGCCGAGGCGCTTTTCTCGGCGAAATCCTTCGCGGGCTCGATGCTGGCGCTCTACATCGCCATGGCGATGGGCCAGCCGCGCCCCTTCTGGGCGATGCTGACCGCCTATGTCGTCTCCGGCCCGCTGACGGGCGCGGTGCGCTCCAAGGCGGCCTACCGGGTCGGCGGCACGGTGCTGGGCTCGGCGGCGGCGGTCGTGCTGGTGCCGAACCTCGTGGACGCGCCGGAGCTGCTGACCCTGGCGCTCGCCCTGTGGGTGGCGCTCTGCCTCTACGTCTCGCTGCTCGACCGCACGCCGCGCGGCTACATGTTCATGCTGGCCGGCTATTCGGTCGGGCTGGTCGGCTTCCAGGGCATCGGCACGCCCGCAGCCATTTTCGACACGGCACTGGCGCGGGTGGAGGAGATCACGCTGGGCATCCTCTGCGCGACGCTGGTGCACAGCCTGATCCTGCCGCAGAGCCTCGGCCCCGTGCTGGTCGGGCGGCTGAACGCGACCCTGCGCGACGCGGAGCGCTGGACCATTGATGCCCTTTCGGGCACCGGCGAGTCCCAACTCTCCCGCGAGCGGCAGAGGCTCGCCCGCGACGTGACCGAGCTGCGCGTCATGTCCACCCATCTGCCCTACGACACGTCCGACCTGCGCTGGATGACGCGGCCCATCCGTGCGTTGCAGGACCGGCTGGCCTATCTGCTGCCGATCCTCGCCGCCATCGAGGACCGGCTGGCCGTCCTGCGCGGCGCCGACGGAAGGCTGCCGCCGGAGCTGGAAGGGGTGCTGGAGGACATCCGGGGCTGGGTCGGGAACGAGGCTGCGGACGAGGCCGCCCGCGACCGGCTCCACGCCGCGCTCGACCGCCTCGCCCCGCCCATCGCGGAAGGTGCCGCCTGGCGCGACGCCGTCCTGCTCAGCCTCGTGAGCCGCCTGCGTGCGCTGATAAACATCCACCAGGACTGCCGGGAGCTTCGGGAAGGCATCCGCACCGGCAACCATGCCCTGCCGGACCATCTGGATCCGCTGACCCGCGCCCGGTCGCGCGATGTGTTCCATCTGGACCATGGAATGGCGTTGTGGTCGGCGGCGGCGGCCGCGCTGGGCATCGTCGTGGTCTGCGCCTTCTGGATCCTCACGGGCTGGTCCTTCGGCTGGGCGGCGGCGATGATGGTCGCGGTCTTCTGCAGCTTCTTCGCGGCCATGGACGATCCCGTGCCGGGCATCCGGCTGTTCCTGGTCTTCACCCTGCTGTCGCTGCCGGTCGCCGCCGTCTATCTGCTGGTGATCCTGCCGGCGCTCGACGGCTTCCCGATGCTGGCGCTCAGCCTCGCGCCCACCTTCCTGCTGCTCGGCGCCTATGTGGCGCGCCCGGCGACCATGGGGCCGGCCATGGCGCTGATCTTCGGGGTGGCCGGCGCGCTCAGCCTGCTCGACACCGGCACGGCCGACTTCTCCTCCTTCCTGAACAGCAGCATCGCGCAGGTCGTGGGCATCGTCATCGCCATGCTGGTGACGCGGCTGTGCCGCTCGGTCGGGGCGAGCTGGAGCGCCCGGCGCCTCCTGCGCGCCGGCTGGCGGGAGATCGCCGCGCTCGCCGCCGCCCGGACCGCCCCGCCCATGGGGGGCTTCGAGAACCGCATGCTGGACCGGGTCGGGCTGCTGGCGCCGCGCCTCGCGCTGGCCGGGCCGCAGGACGACCTCGCCGCCGCCGACGCGGTGAACGACCTGCGGATCGGGCTGAACGTCGCGGAGCTGCAACGGGCGCGCGCCGCCCTCGGCGCACCCGCCGAACCGCTCCTCCGGGGGCTGCTGGGGCAGGTGGAGCGGCATTTCCGGCGGCTGGCCGGTGCGTCCTCGGCGACGCCTTCGGACGAGCTGCGCGCCGCGCTCGACGGCGCCTATGCGGGCGTCGCACGGATTCCCGCCTCGCCGGAGCGGGAGCGGGCGGTGGTCGCCCTGGCGGGGCTGCGCCGCAGCCTCTTCCCCCAAGAGGCGGTGGGCGCGCCCGCCGTCGCGGAGGCCATTGCATGATCGGTGAAATCGACCTTTACGGGCTGTTCGTCTCCCCGCTGCTGATCCTGGCGGTCGTCGCCTGGGGGCTGTCGCGGCTGGTGCGGCGGGGCCTGCGCGCGCTGGGCGTCTATGGCTGGGTCTGGCACCCGCCGCTGTTCGATGTCGCGCTCTACGTGATCCTGCTGGCCGGGCTGACGGCGCTGTCGGCGGGCCTGACCGGCCGCGTCCTCTAAGAGCTTCCGGCCGGCGGCGGCTTGCCGTGGGGGTGGGCCGCCGCAATATGCGGGGGACGCCCAACCCATCCGGGAGCCGTCATGCATCCGCTGCGCCGTCTCGCCCTCGCCCTGGCCCTGCCGCTCGCCCTGGGGTTTCCGCCCGCCGCCTGGGCGCAGGAGAAGGCCCCGGACAAGCCGCCGGAAAAGGCCGAGCGGGCCACGGCGCCCGCCGGCTTCGACGCGCAGCGCACGGTCACCCGCCACAGCCTGAACCGTCCGGAGGGCGCGCTCGCCTACACGGCGACGGTGGAGTTCCTGCCGCTCACCGCCGGGGCGGAGGAGAAGGTCGCCGCGCGCCTCTTCACCACGACCTACACGCTGGACGGGGCGGAGCCGGACAAGCGGCCGGTCGCCTTCGTCTTCAACGGCGGGCCGGGGGCCGCCTCGGCCTATCTGCATCTGGGCGCGCTCGGGCCGAAGGTGGTGAGCTTCGGGCCGGACGGCGCCCTGCCGCCGGTGCCTGCCCCGGTGGTGGAGAACCCGGACAGCTGGCTCGCCTTCACCGACCTCGTCTTCATCGACCCGGTCGGTACCGGCTACAGCCGCGCGACCGAGCCGGGGGAGGAGGCCGAGAAGCGCTTCTGGGGTGTCGAGGCCGACGCCCGCTCCTTGTCGGAGGCCGTGCGGCTCTGGACGGCGCGCAACGGGCGCTGGGCGTCGCCGAAGTTCCTGGTGGGGGAGAGCTACGGCGGCTTCCGCATCGCCGCCATGGCGGAGGAGCTGCACGACCAGGCGGGCATCGCGGTCAACGGGCTGATCATGGTCTCGCCGGTCATCGACTTCGCCACCATCCGCGACGACGCGCTGCTGGCGCCGATGCTGACCCTGCCGTCGCTCGCCGCCTCGGCGGCGGCGCACGGCAAGGCGCCGGGCACGCCGCAGGAGGCGGCCCGCACGGCGGAGACCTTCGCCCTGAATGGCTACGTCACCGGGCTGGCACGGCTCGACCTCGGCCGGCTGGAGGAAGCCCGGCCCTTCTTCGCGGAGGTCGCCCGCACCGTCGGCCTGCCCCCGGAGCTGGTCGAGCGCAACCGCGGCCGCATTCCCAGCGGGCTCTTCACCCGGGAGATCCTGCGCGAGCGAGGGTTGATCGCCAGCGTCTATGACGGAACCTTCACCGGGGCCGATCCCACCCCCGGTGCGGGGCGCCCGCCCTTCGACCCCTTCCTCGCCGGCACGGAGCCCGTCTATTCCACCGCCTTCGCCGGCTACGCGGCGGGGGATCTGGGCTTCCGCACCGACACGCCGTTCCGGCTGCTCAGCGACCGGGTCAACCGTGCCTGGGACTGGCCGCGCCAAGCCTATCCCAGCGCCGTCGAGGAACTGCAGGAGGTGCTGTCCCTTCAGCCGTCGCTGCGCGTGATGATCGCCCACGGGCTGACTGACCTGATCACCCCCTACATGGCGTCGCGCTGGATCGCCAACCGGCTGGAACTGCCGGACGGGCAGCGTGAGCGCGTGACGCTGCCGGTCTACGCGGGCGGGCACATGATGTACACGCTGCCGGAACCCCGCAGACAGCTGTTCGAGGATGCCCGCAAGCTGGTCGAAGCGGCAACCCGCTGATCCCGCTTGCGTCTTGTGATCCCGGCGGCCACGCCCGCGATCCTGGCGCCGTCACGGTTGTTCTGGTTGGAACACACTGACGGAGAATTCCCATGCGGTCCCGCACGTCGATCCCCCAGCCTCAGAGTGTTCGCCTCGGTTCGGAAGACGACAGCCCGCTCACCGACTTCGGCCTGGACTGGTCCAGCAAGACCCGCGATTTCGTCACGCTCTACGGCGAGGAGGCCGGGGGCTCGCCGCTCTTCCAGATCCGCCTGCCGCTTGGCGAGCTGCGGCGGGTCGGCATGATCTGCGTCGCCAACTCGCTCCTGCACAACGCGTCGAGCGGCCTGTTCGTCAGCGTCACCGCCCCGCTGGAGATGACCATCCGGGGCGAGCCCCACTGGTACAACGAGGTGATGCTCCAGACCATGGGTTCCAGCGTGAACGCGCTGGTGTTCTGCCACGTGGACCGCAGCGGCCCGTCCCGCACCGACCGCCTGGCGATCCCCATGCCGTACGACCAGATGGGCAATTTCGGCGTGGCCTGCATCACCTTCGCCGAAACGCATTGATACGATTTTCATGAAGTCCTGACCTGTGGTCAGGACTGCCGCGCCCCGTGGCGCAGGGGGCGGGGCGCGGGGCCGCAGTCGCGGCCCTATACCGGGTTCGGAGGCCGGAATTTTCCGAACCCGGTATGAGAACCGCCGGGCCGGGCGCCGGAACGGCCGCGCGCCGGCTTGACGGCCGAAACGAAGAAGGGCGCCCCCGAGGGGGCGCCCTTTCCTTTGGTCCGTTCCCGCCGGTTAGAACAGGCGGAGGATGGACTGCTGGGACTGGTTGGCCAGCGAGAGGGCGATGGTGCCGAGCTGCTGCCGCGTCTGCAGCATCAGCAGGCTCGCGCCCTCCTCGTTCTGGTCGGCCAGCGTCAGCTTGTTGGCGCCTTCGACCAGAACGTCGCTGAACTCCTTGGTGAAGCTCTCGCGGGTCGTGATGACGTTCAGGTTCGTCGAGAGGTTCTGCGACGCCGACCGCAGCCTCTGCTGGGCGAAGTCGATGCTCTTCACCGCGTTGTCGATGTCGGCGCGGTCGGTCCAGTCGTTGGTGGCGAAGTCGAGCCGCAGGCCCTGGCCGCTGGTGGACAGGTTCTGCGACTCCACCGTGATGGCGTTGGTGTTGCGCTCGTTCAGCTGCACCGTCAGGTCGTTGGACGTGTTGGAGTCCGTGACCTGGGTGGTGACGATGTTGGCCGCCGCGTTCGCGGTCGCCGCCTGCATGATCTCGCCTTCGTCCAGCTTGAAGCGGACGGTGCCGCTGTCGAAGACGAAGGACTGCTCGCCATCACCCAGCTTCCCGGCGCCACGGTCCGACATGCCGCTGCGGGTCACGGTGTTGCCGGTCAGGTTGGTGACCTCGACCGAGATGTCCACCATCTTCTGGATGCTGGAGATGCCGTTGCCGCCGTTGGCCGCGTTCTCGAGCTGCTTGCGGTCGACCGTGAAGGACACGATCGTGCCCGAGGCGAAGCTCTCGGAGATGCGCTTGGTCAGGGCGTTCTCGGCCTTCGCGCTGACGGAAACGTCGCGGATGACGCCGGTCGTGGTCTGGCCGGTGAGCGTGACGGTGTTGCCGTCGAAGCTGACGGTCGCCAGGTCCGAACTGGACAGGCGGCCGCCGGATAGCAGGGCGTTACTGATCGACTCCTGCAGCCGCGTCGCGACCTCCTCGCGGGCGTCCTCGCCGATCATCGTGTCGCCGGCCGTCGCCTTGTAGGTGAAGGTCTGGTTCTCGACCGTGATGGTGAAGATGTCGCCTTCCTCGATCGTGCCGCTGATCGTCACCGAGCTGACCTGGGCGGTGCCGCTCTTGGCGGCCGTCTTGAGGTCGGCGGAGACCGTCTGGCTGTTGTCGAAGTAGTTGATGGTGCGCGATTCCTCGCCATCCGAGAGGATGAAGGAACGCTCGCGGCCCTCGGCGCCGCGCACCTCGACCTGGACGTCGGAGAAGTTGCCGAAGCTGGAGCTCATCGTGCCGGACAGCTTCAGCCCGATCAGGCCGTGCGCCTGTTCGGCGTCGGCGATGTCGCCCGCCTTGGCTTCGATCGAGCCGTCGCCCTTCACGCGCAGCATGTAGGTGTCGGTGGACACGACGTTGGTGACGCGGGCGTTGTCGACGCCGACGATGCTGTTCACCGCGGCGCGCGACGAGCTGGTCGCGTCGAGGCGCATGCCGTCGCCCGCCAGCAGGTTCTTGCCGGCGTAGCCGGAGTCGGCGGCGAGCTTGTCGATCTGCTCCTTCAGGCCGTTGAACTGGGCGGCCAGCGACTTGCGGGTGGCGATCGAGCCGGCGTCGTCGCCCAGCGCGGAGTAGGCGGCGGTCGTCAGGCCCTTGGCCTGCTCGATCATCGAGGTGATCGCGGTGACGCCCTTGTCGGCCGCCTTGATGGTGCTGACCGCCTGGCCCATGGAGTCCTTGAGGGCGGTCAGGTCGCCGGCGCGCTGGGTCAGGCCCTTGGCGGCGAAGAACGACGTCGGGCCATCCAGCGCCGAGTTGATCTTGTTTCCGGTGGCGAGGATGTTCTGCTTCTGCGCGATCTGGCCGTCAACCTTCTGCAGCTGCAGCAGGTTGGTGCGCATGGAAGCGGTGAGGGCGACGTCGTTGATGGCCATGGCTCCAAGTCTCCTTCTGAGGCTCGCCTCGCGACTGGTGCTTGAAACCGGGCGAGGCAACGGGCATTTGCGTTCGCTTTCTTAGTATCAAGCGCCGTGCCAACTCTCCGGAGAGCCGGGCCGCCTGCGGTTTCGGCCTTGATTCCTATGGCTTTCGGCCGTGCGCCCGCCGTCATGCGGCCATCACGCGCCCGTCCGGCGGCGGAAGCTGCCGGGAAGCGCATGGAAAAGTTTGCCGGGCAGAAGAGGGGACTCGTCCCGGCCCCGTGGACGAATCTTCCCACCATTCCCTCTGGCGCCCGCCGCCGCGGGAAGGGGCTTGGAGCACCGCTCCGGCGCGGCTATCGTCGGGGCTGACGCCAAGGGTGGGCCTTCGCGCCGTGTCCCGGCTCCGCCGGCCGCCGGAGGCGTCCTTCACAGGGGGCGACCGGCCCCACCACAGGGAGAATGACGAGGCATGTCCGGACGGATCGACGCGCGACTGAAGGAACTGGGAATCGAACTGCCGCAGGCGGCGGCGCCGGTGGCGGCCTATGTGCCCACCACCATCTCGGGCAACACGCTCTATGTGTCCGGCCAGATCACGGTGTGGAACGGCGAGCGCAAGTTCATCGGCAAGGTCGGGCAGGACTTCACCGTCGAGCAGGGAAGGGAAGCCGCAAGGCTGTGCGGCCTGAACATCCTGGCGCAGGCGCGCGCCGCGCTGGGCGGCGACCTCGACCGGGTCGTGCGGGTGCTGCGCCTCGGCGGCTTCGTGAATTCCGGGGCGGATTTCCACGACCACCCCGCCGTGATCAACGGCGCGTCGGAGCTGATGCTGGACGTGTTCGGCGAGGCCGGCAAGCACGCCCGCGCCGCCGTTGGCGCCCCGTCGCTGCCGGCCAACGTGGCGGTCGAGGTTGACGCCATCTTCGAAATCGCCTGACCCACCACAGCGTCCGGGGCGCCAGGCCGGCCGGGGCATGACAGCCGTGCCCCGCCTTGCCGCGGTGCGGCGTGCTGCCCACCTCCCTTGGCGAAGCATCCGGGAGAGGGTCCCGGGGAAGGGAGCCCCGGAAGCAGGGGAGAGGAGCGCCATGCCCGACGCGAGCGACAACACCGTCACGGTCAAGGTGCTGACCGGGATCGGCCTGGCGGATCCGGCCGGCTGGGACCGGTGCGCGGGACCCGGCAACCCGTTCCTGCGCCACGCCTTCCTTCTGGCGCTGGAGGAATCCGGGTCGGCCGTCGCGCGGACGGGCTGGCGGCCGAGCCATCTTGCGGCGTTCGACGCCTCCGGCCGCATGGTCGGCGCCGTCCCGATGTACCTGAAGAGCCATTCCATGGGCGAGTATGTCTTCGACCATGGCTGGGCCCGCGCCTACGAGGAGGCGGGCGGGCGCTATTACCCCAAGCTCCAGGTTGCGGTGCCCTTCACGCCGGTGCCGGGGCCACGCCTGCTGATCGCGCCCGAGGCGGGGGAGGCGGTCGCCGCCGCCCTGATCGAAGCCATGGAGGAGGTGGCGCGGCGGTACGGCGTCTCCTCCGTCCATGTCACCTTTCCGGCGGAGCGCGACTGGTCCCGGCTGGGGGAGGCCGGCTGGCTGCGGCGGACCGGTGTCCAGTACCATTGGGAGAACCGGGGCTACGGCAGCTTCGATGATTTCCTCGGCGCCCTGAACTCCCGCAAGCGCAAGGCCATCCGCAAGGAGCGGCGTTCGGTCGCCGAGAGCGGGGTGCGGCTCCACACCCTCACCGGCGCGGACCTGAAGGCGGAGCATTGGGACGCCTTCCACCGCTTCTACATGGACACGACCGACCGCAAATGGGGCGGCGGCTATCTCACGCCGGAATTCTTCCGCCTGCTCGGCGAGACCATGGCCGACCAGGTGGTGCTGGTGATGTGCGAGGACGGCGGGGAGTGGGTCGCCGGCGCCCTCAACCTTCTGGGCGAGGACACTCTGTATGGCCGCAACTGGGGCTCTGACGGCAGCTACCGCTTCCTGCATTTCGAGGCCTGCTACTACGCCGCACTGGACTTCGCCATCGCGCGGGGGCTGAAACGGGTGGAAGCGGGCGCGCAGGGCGAGCACAAGATCCAGCGTGGATACCTGCCGGTCACGACCTACAGCGCCCACTGGATCGCCGATCCGGCGCTCGGCCGCGCGGTGAAGGATTTCCTGCGCCGCGAACGGGCGGCCGTCGAGGCCGAGATCGAGGCGCTGGCGGAGCTGTCACCCTACCGCCGGGAGGGCGAGGAGTAGGGCCTTGGACCGGTGAAGCCCGTCCCGGCCGCCGCGCGGTGTCTCAGGAAGATGGGCCTTTTCCGGGGAGGGCGGTATGATGCGCCCTCGATCAACCGGAGGGGACCTGTCCGATGAGCCGACTATGCCAGGCCGGCGGAGACTCGCGATGACGCCGCTGCTCTCGGTCGTCATGACGGCTTGCAACGGCGAGAGTTTCATCGGCGAGGCCATCGGCTCGATCCTGGCCCAGGACATGCCGGATTTCGAGTTCATCGTCATCGATGACGGATCATCGGACCGGACGGCAGCCATCGTCGCGGGCTTCGCGGATGCGCGCATCGCGCTCATCCGCAATCCGGCCAACTTCGGGATCGCATCCGCCGCCAACATCGGACTCAGCCTCGCGCGCGGGCAGTTCATCGCGCGGATGGACTGCGACGACGTGGCGCTACCGGACCGCCTGTCGGCGCAACTCGCCTATCTCGAGAAGAACCCCGAGGTGGAGGTCTGCGGCGGCGGGATCGAGATCTTCGGAAAGGTCAACAGCCTGGCGCCCGCCTGGCAGCGGGACGAGGACATAAAGGCGAATTTCCTGATCGCGCGGGGCAACATCTACAACCCGACGTCCTGTTTCCGGCGCAGCCTTCTGGAGCGGCGGAGGCTGCGCTACAACCCGTCCTTCCTTGCCGCGGAAGACCTCGCCTTCTGGATCGACGCGATGCGGGCCGGCGCGGTCTTCGGAAACCTCGACAGGACGCTGGTCCGCTACCGCTGGTACGGCGGAAACATGTCGCGGTCGGGCGTCGTCGCGGCCGCCGTGAACCTGATCCGCGCCCAGCTGATCCGCGATTTCTTTCCGCAGCTCGACGGGTATGAGGCTGCGATCCTGGCATCGGCCTTCGCGGACCCGCTCCTTCCGCGGGAGGGACTGTCCGCCGTGTTGAAACGGGCGCTCGCCCCCGTGCCCTCGGTGTATGGCGAGAGCCGCCTGCGCGTGACGCAGCATGTGGAACAGCAGCTGGCCAAGCTTGGCCTCCCCGCTGAACGCGCGTGAAGGCCGTCCGGCGGCACCACGGGGGCCATTCCCCCGCGCCGAAGCGGAGCAC
This sequence comes from Azospirillum sp. SYSU D00513, assembly GCF_017356015.1. GTDB lineage: Bacteria > Pseudomonadota > Alphaproteobacteria > Azospirillales > Azospirillaceae > Azospirillum. Next base: position 35,942 of record NZ_JAFIQV010000049.1, on the reverse strand, counting down.
GCAAAAAACAGGGGGACCTTTCGGTCCCCCTGCTGCTTCATCACGGGCCTCGATCCGAGGGTTCTCGGCGCGGCGCCTTACTCGACCATTTCGTGGATCAGGTCGTCCTCGTCCTCGTCCGGGCGGCGCTTGACGCGGGAGCCCTCTGTGTACTCGAAGGACGGCTTGTCGTCCGCGAGGCCGATCTTGACGAGGCCACCCTTCGCCAGCTTGCCGAACAGCAGCTCCTCGGCGAGCGGCTTCTTGATGTGCTCCTGGATGACGCGTCCGAGCGGGCGGGCGCCGTAAAGGGGATCGTACCCCTTGCGGCCCAGCCAGTCGCGGGCGGCTTCCGACAGCTCGATCGAGACGCCGCGGTCCTCCAGCTGCGCTTCCAGCTGCATGACGAACTTGTCGACCACGCGGCTGATGACCTCCTGGGTCAGCGGAGCGAAGGGGATGATCGCGTCCAGGCGGTTGCGGAACTCCGGCGTGAACAGCCGTTCCACGGCCTCCTTGTCCTCGTCCACCCGGCGCTCGCGCTCGAAGCCGATGGCCGGCTTCGCCATGTCCGAGGCGCCCGCGTTCGAGGTCATGATCAGGATCACGTTGCGGAAGTCCACGACCTTGCCGTTGTGGTCGGTCAGCTTGCCGTGGTCCATGATCTGCAGGAGGATGTTGAAGAGGTCCGGGTGGGCCTTCTCGATCTCGTCCAGCAGCAGGACGCAGTGCGGGTGCTGGTCGATGGCGTCGGTCAGCATGCCGCCCTGGTCGAAGCCGACATAGCCCGGAGGGGCGCCAATCAGCCGCGACACGGTGTGCCGCTCCATGTACTCCGACATGTCGAAGCGGGTCAGCTCGATGCCCAGCGTCATGGCGAGCTGGCGGGCCACCTCGGTCTTGCCGACGCCGGTCGGGCCGGTGAAGAGATAGTTGCCGATGGGCTTCTCCGGCTCGCGCAGGCCGGCCCGCGCCAGCTTGATCGCGGAGACCAGAGCGTCGATGGCCCGGTCCTGGCCGAAGACCATGGTCTTCAGGTCGCGCTCCAGGTTCAGGAGCGTCTCCTTGTCGTCGCGGCTCACCGACTTCGGCGGGATGCGGGCGATCTTGGCGATCACCGCCTCCACGTCCTTCACGGAGATGGTCTTCTTGCGCTTGGACTCCGGCAGCAGCATCTGCGCGGCGCCGACCTCGTCGATGATGTCGATGGCCTTGTCCGGCAGCTTGCGGTCGCTGATGTACTTCGCCGACAGCTCCACCGCCGAGCGCACGGCGTCGTTGGTGTAGCGGACGCGGTGGTGCTTCTCGTAGTAGGGCTTGATCCCCTGGAGGATCTTGATCGCGTCGTCGATCGACGGCTCGTTGACGTCGATCTTCTGGAAGCGCCGCACCAGCGCGCGGTCCTTCTCGAAGTAGTTGCGGTATTCCTTGTAGGTCGTCGAACCGACGCAGCGCAGGGCACCCGAGGCAAGCGCCGGCTTGAGCAGGTTCGAGGCGTCCATGGCGCCGCCCGAGGTGGCGCCCGCGCCGATCACCGTGTGGATCTCGTCGATGAAGAGGATGGCCCCGTCATGCGCCTCCAGCTCCGAGACCACGGCCTTCAGCCGCTCCTCGAAATCGCCGCGGTAGCGCGTGCCGGCCAGCAGCGAACCCATGTCGAGCGAGAAGATCGTGGCGGTCTTCAGCACTTCCGGCACTTCGCCATGGACGATGCGGCGCGCCAGCCCCTCGGCGATGGCGGTCTTGCCGACACCGGGGTCGCCGACATAGAGCGGGTTGTTCTTCGACCGGCGGCACAGGATCTGGATGGTCCGCTCGACCTCCTGCTCCCGGCCGATCAGCGGATCGATCTTCCCGCTCGCCGCCTTCTTGTTGAGATTGACGCAATAAGCCTCGAGGGCTTCGCTGCCTTTTTTCACGACCTTCTCCGCCGCCGCGTCATCGTCGGCCCCGGTGACCCGCTTGTTTTCCGAGCGGCCCGGAGCCTTTGCGATCCCGTGAGAGATGTAGTTGACCGCATCGAACCGGGTCATCTCCTGCTCCTGCAGGAAATAGACCGCGTGGCTCTCGCGTTCAGAGAACAGCGCTACGAGCACATTTGCTCCCGTCACCTCTTCGCGCCCGGACGATTGGACGTGAATGGCCGCGCGCTGGAGGACGCGCTGGAAACCGGCCGTGGGCTTGGCGTCGTCGGGCCGGTTGGTGATCAGGTTGGCAAGCTCGTTGTCGAGATAGTCCGACAGTTCGGCACGCAGGCGGTCCAGATCGACACCGCATGCGCGCAAGACGGCAGTGGCATCGGAGTCCTCGGTCAACGCGAGCAGAAGATGTTCCAGCGTCGCGTATTCGTGCCTGCGCTCGTTCGCGTGGGCCAGGGCTCGATGCAGCGTCTGTTCCAGGTTACGCGACAGCATGAGTGGGGCTAATCCTTTTCTAGCGTACACTGCAGCGGATGCTGATGCTGGCGCGCGAAGTCCATCACCTGCGTAACTTTCGTTTCCGCCACCTCGTAGGTGAACACGCCGCACAACCCCACACCCCGGCGGTGAACGTGCAGCATGATCTGCGTCGCCTCTTCGCGCGACTTGGAAAAGAAGCGCTCGAGCACGTGAACGACGAATTCCATAGGTGTGTAGTCGTCGTTCAACATCAAGACCTTATACATCGAAGGCTTTTTAGTCTTAGGCTTGGCCTTTATGACCACGCCAGTGGAACTGCCCTCGTCACCGTGATTGTCGGAATCGGCCATGGTCTCAACAGGTGATCATCGCGAAGTGCGTCGCTAGGAATGATATGAGAACTAATGGCGCGGAGGGAAGGGGCGGAATTGAGGCTTTCCCCATTTGGGAGAGATCCCGCCGCGCGGCACCGGTCCATCATACCTCGAAATGGCGAAAGCCCGGCGGGCACGAGGCCGCCGGGCTTTCCAAAGACCAGGGATCGTCTAGGCGGGGAGGGCGGAGCGTCCGGCGAACCTGTACGCCCGGCATAGTCCTTCCCGCCGGTCCCCTCGAGGGGCGTCCCGGGACGTCCGGCCTCAGCCGTTCATCGAGCCGTTGACCGGGCCGTTCAGGGGCTTGGCCAGGGTCTCGACCGCGAGGTTGACGCGGGCGTTCAGCGGGGCCATCGCCTCGCCGGCGACCTTCACCGACAGCTCCTGGAGACGGGTCATCTCGTTGACCATCGTGTCGAAGCTGGACTGGGCGAAGCCGTGCTGGAGCGTGGCCAGCTCCTGGATGGTCTTCACGCCCATCATCGCCTTGCCGGCGGCGAGGCTCTTCTCGAAGGAGGTCTGGGTGAAGGCTGCGACCTGCCGGCCCATCTCCTCGGCACCCTTCGCGGCGATCGTGCTGGAGGCGACGACGGCCTCGACGTTGCCCTTCGTGAAGGCGGTCAGGTCCTCGAAGCCCTTGGTGATCTGCGAGGCGGCCTTCTGGAGCTGCTCCTGCTGGGCCTTCATCACGCCTTCCATGTCGGACTTGCTCTTGGCGAAGGTGTCCTGGAAGGCCTGGGCGGTGGCTTGGGTGACGGTGGCGGTCTCGGTCATGGTCGGCTCCTCGGTGTCACAAGATGGTTCGTGGGCGGCCCGGCCCCAGCCATTGGCGGCCGGATCGCGGAGGTCCGGAATTTCGCCCCCGGTTCCGGCGGGCGGCTGCGGCGCAGCGGATGGTGCACCGCAACATGATTATAAATGAGGCATGGAAGCCGCCCCGTCAAGGAAATTTTGTGCAGTGCAACATAAGTGGCGGCGCGCGCGGTCACCGTCCCTGCCGCAGTCTCCGCTTCATGATCCTTGCCGTGGCGCAGCACCAACAGCGTGGTGACGGTGGCCGGGCCTGTCAACGGCGGATTTGTGCGCCGCACCCAGGAACTTCGTACAATCATGACCCCATCGTTTCCGGTTTGTGCCGTTGTGGGCGGGTCCCCGCTCCGCCACCCTGTCAGCCTTTACGGAAGCTTTACCAACGATGGTGCTGTATCCTTCACCATCCGGGGCCGGCTGGCGCTTCGGCCGACGGTCAAGGACGGTAAGGTCAAGGACGGTTCGGCAGGGCGCCATCGGGTTTCATCGCGCAACACTCTCCACCGGGCTAGCCGCTCCATGACCTATTGTCTCGGCATCAAGACCCGCGACGGGCTGATCGGACTTTCCGACGGCCGCATCACGAGCGGGTCGCAGCTTTCCTCCGCGCGCAAGGTGACCATGATGGGCACCGGCGGCGAGCGCTTCTTCATCATGAATTCCGGTCTCCGGAGCGTGCGCGACAAGACCTTGGCCTACCTTCGCCGCGACATGGCGCAGCGCCAGGGGGAAAGCTACGGCACGATGCTGGAAGCGGTCGCCGCCTTCACGAGCTGCCTGCGCACGGTGGCGGTCGAGGACCGGGAGGCGCTGGAGAACTCCAAGCTGCACTTCAACCTGCACGCCATCATCGGCGGGCAACTCGCCAAGGACCCCGAGCCCTACATGTTCCTGGTCTATCCGGAAGGGAACTGGGTCGAGGTGGACGAGCGCACCCCCTACCTGTCCATCGGCGCCACCGCCTATGGCAAGCCGATCCTGGACCGCGCCCTGACCTACAACACGGACATGCAGACGGCGCTGAAGCTCGCCTACCTGTCCTTCGACAGCACGCGCTTCTCCTCGAACGACGTCGGCTTCCCGATCGACATGGTGTCCTTCGACGCGGCGCAGCGCAGCTGGCGCCAGTCGAACTTCGACTATGACGACCTGGTCGAGCAGCGGCTCTGGTGGAACCGCAACATCACCGAACTGGCGCGCCGCATGCCGGACGGCCCCTGGGTGGAGACGCTCCTGCCCAACGGGCTGCACAAGGCCGAGGAGCCGGCCTGATCCCGTCCGGGCCAAAGGGGGGCGCCGCTAGCCGTCGGCGCGCCGGCCCTTGGCCCGGACGTCGGCGAAGCTGTCGTTCGGAAACGGATAGACGTTGAAGAACCAGTTGCCGCCACGGCAGCCGGTGGCCAGCCAGTAGACCCCGTCGGCGGAGGTCTGCTGGTTCGTCGGCATCGGTTCGAAGGCGCCGCTCTCGTAAAGGCGCAGCGCGAACAGCGCGAACTGCTGCGCGGTCATCCGCGCCTTCTCCACCCGCGCGTGCTCCGGGGCCAGGGGATCGGTCTGGTGGACGCGCGCGATGTCGGTCGCCTGGATGACCCGCGCCTCGACCCGCGCCCCGCTCATGTCGGGATCGCCGGTCACGTCGAAGGTGCGGATGTTCTGGTTGTAATCGGCGTTGAAGACCAGCCGGTACCGTTCCGCCGACCCCTTGGTGCAGACCGCGCGCAGGTCCTCCCCGTTCAGGTAGCCCAGCCAGCTCAGCCGCTGCGGCGCCGCGGTGCCCTCCGGCACGGTGGAGGCGCAGCCGGCCAAGGCGGGAGCCGCCGCAAGCCATGCGCCCAGGACCAAATGGGATCGCGTGCGTGCCCTGCTGTCCATGATGGGCCTTTCCATATGGAGCGCCTCGCGGTCGCGGCGGGAAAGCCGCGCCTCGCGACACAACACCGGGAATCGGCGAACGGCCCGCCGCGTTCCCGCTTCTACCCCGATTTCGCCCGGCCCCAATTTCGTCACAGAGGCCCCGGCAAAGCCGAAGCGTCCAGTTAACGAATTCCTGCTAGACACTGATTCATCACGAATTTACCATTGTACCAACTGGCGGCTAAAAGCCTTTTGCGGGGGCATCATGCGGGTGTTGCGAAGCGCCGCTCTTTCCGGTTTGTTCCGATTCGCGTCAAGCGCGCGGCCGGCGGCGGAGGGGCGGAGCCAAAGGGGTTTGGCGTTCGGGCGTTTCGCTTTGGGGATGATGGCCGCGGTGGCGGCCTCCGGGACGGTGCTGACGTCCATCCCCGCCTTGGCCGCGAAATACGCGGCCATCGTGGTCGACGCCCGCACGGGCGAAGTCCTGCACGAGGATGACGCGGACGCGATTGCCCATCCGGCGTCCCTCACCAAGATGATGACGCTGTATCTGACCTTCGAGGCGCTGGACGCCGGGCGGCTGACGCTGGACCAGATGCTGCCGGTGTCGGCCCATGCCCAGAGCATGACGCCGACCAAACTCGGCGTGCGCGCGGGGCAGACGCTGCGGGTGGAGCAGGCGATCCTCGCCCTGGTCACCAAGTCGGCGAACGACGCCGCCGTGGTCCTGGCGGAGGCCCATGCCGGCACGGAGGAAGCCTTCGCGCAGATGATGACGCGCCGGGCGCGTGACCTCGGCATGCGCAACACCGTGTTCAAGAACGCCTCGGGCCTGCCGAACATGGAACAGGTGACGACCGCCCGCGACTTCGCGGTGCTGTCGCGCGCCATGCTCAGCGACCATTCCAAATACTACCCGTATTTCAGCCGCCGGAGCTTCGTCTATGGCGGCCGGTCCCTGGCCAACCACAACCGCCTGATGTCCCGCTACGAGGGCATGGACGGCATCAAGACCGGTTACACCAACGCATCGGGCTTCAATCTCGCGGCCTCGGCCGTGCGTGACGGGCGGCGCCTCGTCGCCGTGGTGCTCGGCGGGAAGAGCGCCGTGGCGCGCGACAACCGCATGGCGGCGCTGCTCGACGACGCCTTCGGCGTGCGCCGCGAGGAGGCTCCCGCCCCCGCCGTCGCCCGTGCCAAGCGGGAGGAGGCGAAGGTCCAGCTCGCCAGTCTGAAGGCGGCGGAGAAGCCGGCCGCGCGCAAGCCGGCCGAGAAGCCGGTCCTGGCGCAGCCCGCCGTGGCAAAGGCCGAGAAGGCGCCGTCCACTTCCGGGGCCGGCTGGGGCGTTCAGGTCGGCGCGTTCGAGAGCCGGGCCGCTGGCGACCGGGCGGTCGCCCAGGCGATGAAGCAGGCGCCCGGCCTGCTGCGCGGCGCCAAGCGCAACGTGGTCGAGGCGAAGTCCGCGGAGGGCAAGGTCTACCGCGCCCGCCTGACGGGGATCAGCGAAAAGGCAGCGCGCAAGGCCTGCGCCGAGCTGTCGCGCACCGGCCACCGCTGCGTCGCGGTCGGGCCCAACCAGAAGATCTGAACCACGCGCGGCCGGTGCCCCGGGGGTGACCGTCCGGGGCTTACGCTCCGCTCTTGCATCACGGTATCTCAGGCGCCGGCCTCCGCGAGGCCGGCGCCTTGCTTTTTGAGGGCGGCCAGCGCCGCGGGCAGATGGTCGTCCAGCGCACGCTTCAGCGGGGCAGGGTCGGCATTCCCGCCCTCCACCGCGGCTTCGAGCCTCTGCGCGGCCCGCTGGAGCGCCAGGCAGCCGTAAAGCCCGGCCACCCCGGCGATCTTGTGCGCCATGGCACCGGCCGCCGCCTGGTCTCCGGAGGTCCAGGACCGCTCCAGCGCAGCGTGGTAGTCGCGCAGGGTCGTGGCGGTGCCGGCGATCAGGCTTGCCACGCGGTCATCCGGCAGATGCTCCCGCATCGTCGCGATGGCGTCCGCGTCGAAGTCCGGGAGGAGGGGCGGGGCGGGCAGGGCAGCGACCGGAGTTGGCCCATGCCGCGTGGCCTCCTGGGGCGCATGCCGGGCGTTGCCGGGAGGCCTGCGCCGCAGGGCCGCGTTCAGGCTGTCGAGACGAAGGGGCTTGGCCAGCACGGCGTCAGCACCGGCGGACAGGCAACGCTCGCCATCCTCCGGCAGGATGCTGGCGGTCAGGACGATGACGCGGACGTTGGCGCGACGGGCGTCGGGCAGGGAGCGGATGCGGCGCACCGCTTCGCCGCCGTCCATGTCCGGCATGCGCAGGTCGAGCAGGACGAGATCGTGGTGGCCGGCGGCGACGGCCGCGACGGCATCGCGGCCGTCGCCGACCACCTCCACCGAATGGCCCGCACGCCGCAGCATCGAGGCGCCGATCATCTGGTTGAAGGGCTCGTCCTCGGCGAGCAGGACCCGCAGCGGATGTCCGGCGCCCGCGCCGGGGTCGCCGCCCTCGCCCTCGCCCTCGCTTTCGTGCCCGGCCCCGACCCGGGCACCGACACCGTGCCCGTCCCTTCCGTCCGAGGCCCAGTGCTCGCCCCAGCTCTCCGGGGCGTCCGGGCCGTGGGGCGCGCGGCGCCTGAACAGCCCGGTCGCGAGCACGCAGAGCGTGGTCACCAGCCCGACGGTGACCGGCGCCAGCGACAACCGGGCGCGCGCGGCGGCATGTTTCTCGCCGGCCGCTTCCTGCATCGCGAAGGCGGCGCGCCCGGCATTGCCGGCGATCTCGGTCGCCATGTTGCGGATGCCGCGGGCAATGTCGGCGGTCGATCCGGCGAGCGCCAGATGCTCCTCCGCAAGGTCGAAGACGTTTCCCGGTTCAGAGCCGAGCGCGATCAGCTGACGCGCGCCCTCGGCACGGGCGGCGCTGTTCAGACCGATGGGCAGGAGATTCAGGGCCGCGTCCAGCCGCGACACCGTCCGCTCGAAGGCGCGCCGGCTTTCCTGGACACCGCTGGGCTGCTGGTGGCCGGCGGCGAGGAGGAGCAGGTCGGCCAGCGTCCGTCCCAGCTCGTCCAGCGCGTCGCGGGCGGCGAGCTTTTCCGCTGCCGCGCCATCCTGCCCGGCCGCCACGTCCAGAAGCGCCTCGTCCCGCAGGCTCGCCATCGCCGCATGGAAGTGGCCGCGCCGCTCCGGCACACGCCCGATGGCGGCGCGCAGGTCCGCTTCCATCTGGTTGCGCTGCTCGGTGCGCGCGTTCAGGTCGTCGACGGTGACGTCGAGCCCGTTGCCGAGCCGCTGGAGCGGCTGCAGGACGGGCTGGCCGCCGTTTTCCCTCAACTGCGCCGAGAGGCCGTGAAGATACTGCACCTGCTGGCGCAGCCCGACATACAGGCTCTGCCGGTAGGGGCCGGACCGCGCGGCTTCGAGATGGGTGGCCCCGGTGGCGAGGCGGTTCGCCCCCTCTGAGACGCGCAGCACCGTAACCGCCGTGAGCAGATCCTTCTCGACGGTGTCCTGCAGGAAGCCGTCTGTCGTGATGCCGGAAAACCCGGTGACCGCGCCGGCGAGAAGGCCGCCGGCCGCCGCGGTCGCGAAGAGGAAGGACGGCGAGCCGGGGCCACGCCGGCCACGCTCGCGCCCGGCCCGGCCGGAAGGCGTCACGCTGGATGAGGCGGTAGTACCGTCGCTGTCGTCCATCGGGTCCACGCCTGTCCTCGCCCTGCAATCTTGCCGGGTGCCTTCATGCGCCCGCCGCCGCGATCCTAAAGGCATTCACGGTGTCCATGCCAGTCGCGCGTGCAGCCACTCCCCTTTCAGACGGTCGCCTGGCTGTGGGAAAAAAGGGGATCGTCGATGCGGTGCAGCCGCCCGGCGCCCGTCATGGCGGCGCGCAGGAGCAGGCTCTTCCGCCGCGCGGGCGCCAGCCGCGAGACGGCGGGCTCCCGCAGCACCTCGGCCCCGAAGGCGTCCGCGACCATCAGGCCGCACTCTTCCGGGATGAGGTCGAGCGGGAAGGCCTCGTCCACCGCGAAGTAGAAGGCGTCGCACCAGTCCCGGTATTCCGGCCATTTCTGGTCGGAGCGGAAATCCGGCACGCCGCTCTTCACCTCGACGATGATCACGGTGCCGTTCCCGTCCATCGCCAGAAGGTCGGCCCGCCGGCCGCAGGCGAGGCGGAATTCGGTGAGGCTCGCGAAGCCGCGCGCGGCCAGCGCCCGGCGGACGCCACGGAAGATGGGGACCGCACCGGTCGCCGTTTCGGGCGTGCCCGCATCGCCGGGCGCGTCGGCGCCGGCACCGGCGGGAAGCGGTTCTTCGCGGAAGGAGGCGGTTTCGGTCATCGGGCTGGGTGTCTTCGGGGTGACGGTTCCGGTCCGTGCCGCCGCTGACGTGCGAACGGGCCGTGAACGGAAGCGGGCAGAATGATCCCCGACCCCTGGTCCGGACAAGCGAAAACGACAGGCGGCCGCCTGGCCATCCCTTGTCACAGCCCATGCCGCGGCCCGCCGGAAAGCCCGGTATTTAGCAGAAAAGGCAGAGGATAGCGGCGGCATCCCCCGCCTCTCTGTCGAAGGTCCGGCTTGATCCTTCGGTGCGCCGCCGTAGCCTTGAGGCCCATGGCGGAACTGCGGAGACCCCCACGGGTGACGTCCGAAGCGAACACGGTGACGGGTATGGTGACGGGCATGGCAACAGGCATGGCAGCGGGCGCCGGCGCCGCGAAGGCGGTGCTGGTGTTCGACGCGGCGGGGCGGCTGACGGGCTGGACCGCCGAAGCGGCGGCGCTGCCCGGCGCCGCGGCTGTGCTCAGGCCCGGCGCGGCGGCCGCCAGCCTGTCCGCGCTGTTCGACGGCGCCGAAACGCGCGACACGCCGCTTAACGGCGGCGGTTTCCTGCGCCAGGCGGCACCAGCCGGTCAGGGCGCGGGCCGGGACGGCGCACGCCCCTTCGACCCCGCCAGCCGCCTGTTCGCGGCGGCGAGCCACGACCTGCGCCAGCCTTTGGCCGCGCTCTCCCTCCTGCTGGGCACCCTTGACGCGCGCGTCGCCGAGCCCGGCTCCCGCGATCTGCTCAAGGCCATGGGCAACGCCGTCCAGTCGATGAAGTCCATGGTGGACGGGCATTTCGACCTGGTGAGGCTGGAGGCCGGGCTGCTGGAGCCGGACATCGGCGAGCACGCGGTCAACGGCATCCTGATGCGGCTTGCCCTGGACGTGGCGCCGCGTTTCGAGGACCGGGGGCTGCGCTTCTCCGTGCTGCCCTGCTCCGCGATGATCCGCACCGATCCGGTGCTGCTGGAGCGCATGCTTCACGGGCTGGTGGCCAACGCGCTCCGCTACACCGCGCGGGGCCACGTGGTGCTCGGCTGCCGGCGCCGCGGCGAACATCTGCGCATCGAGGTCTGGGACACCGGCCGGGGCCTGTCCCCCGAAAGGCTGGAGCGGCTGCGCGGTGAGCTGGAGAACGGCAGGCCGGAGCGCGAGGGCGACGGGCGGCGTGTGCTCGGCCTCGGCCTATCGCTTGCCCGCGGCCTTGCGGGCCGCCTCGGCCACCGCGTCGAGGTCTGCTCGGAGGAGGGGCGCGGCTCTCTCTTCACCGTGATCGTTCCGCGCGCGCCCGAAAGCGCCGACGGGGCGCCCGTGCGTCTTCCGGATATCGAGGCGGAGGCCGACGTCAGCCGTGCCCGCGTCCTGCTGATCGAGGACGACCCGATGGTGCTGTCGGCGCTCGACGCGCTGCTGGGACAGTGGGGCTGCGCCGTGACGGGCGTGGAGTCCTACGACGCGGCGCTGGAAAGGTTCGGGTCCGGCCAGGCGCGGCCCGACCTCGTCATCGCCGACCTGCGGCTGAGGGGAGCCGCGAACGGAATCGTCGCCATCCGCCAGCTCGCCAAGGCGCTGGACACCGAACTGCCCGGCCTCATCCTGACCGGCGACACCGATCCCATGCGCCTGCGCGAAGCGCGGCTGTCGGGATATCCGCTGCTGCACAAGCCGGTGGCGCCCCTGGCCCTGCGCGCGGCGGTCGGCCGGCTGCTGGGCGGGGAGCGGCTGATGCCCTGATTCGGGCACTGTCAGTAACGCGAACAATAATCATTAAATTTAGAAAAATCCGAGAGGAGCAGGCGTGGGCCGGGCCGCCGCGCCGCCCCCACGAAAATCGGCGCAGGTCTTCGGCTTCCGGCTATTGAGACAGTCCAGTGAGAAAGCCGTGACCGCCTTCCCCTTTTTCGGAAAGCGCCGGTGTTTGTCGTTCAGGCTCCTGCCGAGGTCTGGTATCGTCTTGCCACTCGACAAGCACTTCCTTCGCGTGTCGTGGCCGTTCGAAAGGGAATCATGCTGGGTCTGTCGCGGAAAGGAGCGGCTTCGCCGGCGGTGCCGCTTCTGCTGGCCGTCGGCGTCCTGCTGTCCCTGGGCGCCTTCTTCCATCTGCGGGCGTCCGAGAAGGACGCGGCGCTGGCGCGCCTCGACCGGCAGGTCGCGCAGGTCCATGACGTGCTGAAGGAAAGGATCGACAGCCACATCCTTCTTCTGCATGCCCTGCGCGGGATCTTCGCGGACGTGTTCGACCGCCCGGTGTCGCTCTCGCGCGCCCGCCTGGCGGAGGCGATCAAGCCGGTGCGGCCCCTGATCCCGAGCCTCCACACCGTCGGCTGGGCGCGGCGGATCGACCCGTCGGGGGCATCGTCCCTGGAACGAGCCATGCGCGACGACGGCATGCAGGACTTCACCGTGCGCGATGACGCCCCGCCCAAGGACGGCGACCTGTTCGTCGTCGTGCTGACGGAGCCGGCCATGTCCGGCGAGGTCGGGCTCGGCGTCAACGTCGCCGCGCTGCCGAACCATGCCGAAGCCCTGGCGCACGCCTGCCGCACCGGCAGCGTCGCCATGACCGACGCGTCGAACCTGCCGGGGCACAGGGGGCGGGAGCAAAGCTACGTCGTCTACATGCCCGTCTTCTCGGGCCCCGCGCCCGAACGCTCTCCCTTCCCCGGCGGGTCTCCCGGCGACCTGTGCGGGCGGGTGACGGGCTACATGATGGCGACCTTCCATCTGGATCCCTTCATCACGGACGTGCTCGACCGGCCGCGCCAGTCGCCGGGCGACCTCTATCTGCTGGACCGGTCGGCGCCGGACGGGCAGCGCCTGCTGGCCGCCCGGCCCGCCAACGATCCGGAGGCGCGGGGCGCCGGGCCGGCGGCCTTCCACCCCCTGGGCGAGCGCGAACTGATCGGCGGGCCGCTGCTGCGCCGGGACATGTGGTTCGGCGGACGGCAATGGCAGCTCGTCCTGGCGCCGCCCGCCCTGTCGGGTGCGGCGAGCCGCCACGCCTGGGGGGTGCTGATCGTCGGGCTGCTGTTGACCGGCACCCTGGCCGGCTACGTGCGGCGGGAGCAGCAGGCCAAGCGCCTGCTCCAGGCGGAGGCCCGCGCCCGCGCCGCCATGGCCCGCGCGCTCCGCGAAAGCGAGGAGCGGTTCCGCATGGCGCTCCGCCATTCGCGCATCTCGCTGTGCAGCCACGACCGCGACCTGCGCTATGTCTGGGTCTACAACCCGCAGACGCCCGTGCCGCCGGAGGCCTTCCTCGGCCGCACCCATGCCGAGGTCTACGGGGCGGCCAACGGCGCCCTGCTGGACGCGGTGAAGCGCCCGGTGATCGCAACCGGCATCGGCGTGCGGCAGGAGGTGCGGCTGGAGTTCGGCGGCCGCACGATCGTCTTCGATCTTGTGGTGGAGCCCTTGCGGGACGACGCCGGGGAGGTCACGGGCCTGATCTGCGCGGCCATCGACCTGACGGAGGCCTATGAGATCCGCGAGGCGCTGGCCCGCGCGCATGCCGAGGCGGAAAGCGCCAACCAGGCCAAGTCCCGTTTCCTGGCGGCGGCCAGCCACGATCTGCGCCAGCCCTTCCAGGCGATGGGGCTGTTCCACCACATTCTGACCGGCATGCTGTCCGACCCCGGCCAGCAGGAGATGGCCGGCAAGCTGGGCGAGGCGCTTCAGGCCGGCAACGCGCTGCTCGCGGCGCTGCTCGACACCTCGGCACTGGAGGCGGGCACCGTCAAGCCGCGCTTCGTCGAGTTCGCCTTTCAAGGCATCGCCGAGCGCCTCTCGACGGAGATCGCCGGTCAGGCGCACGCCAAGGGGCTGGGCTTCGAAATGGTGCCCTGTTCGGCCTGGGTGCGCAGCGATCCGGTCCTGCTGGAGCGCATGATCCGCAACCTGCTCGTGAACGCGCTGCGCTACACGCCGAGCGGGCGCATCCTGCTGGGCTGCCGCCGCAGGGGTGACCGCCTGTCCATCGAGGTGTGGGACACCGGCCCCGGTATCCCGCAGGACCAGTTGGAGAAGATCTTCGAGGATTTCTACCGCTGCGGCACCGACCGGCGCGACAGCGCGCGGGGCCTCGGGCTCGGTCTGTCCATCGTCCGGCGCATGTCGCAGATCCTCGACCATCCGGTCTCGGTCCGCTCCCGGGAAGGGAAGGGCACGGTCTTCTCCGTGTCGGTTCCGGTCGTCGCCGAACAGCCCGCCACGGAAAACGCGCCGCACCTCGTTTCCTCCGCCGTTTGACTCGGACGCTCCGGGTCAGACGCCCTTCCAGAGACGCATGTACTCGATCAGCTTGCGCTCATAATAGGGCTGCGGCAGCTGGAAGCGTGCGACCAGCCCCGCCTTGTCGTCCATCTTGACCACCATCCCGTGGCAGAGGAATTCCAAGGGCTCGTCATCCAGCACGAAGGACAACTTGAAGTCGAAATGCTGCTTCGCGATCAGGTCGCCGTCATAGGGGCGGATGCGGAAGGAGCCCATGGCGATCTCCTCGGGCCGGTAATCGTGATGGTCGATCACGATGCGCGGCGGCTCCGCCGGCTTCGCCCGCGGGGCGGCCACAGCCGACACGGGCCTGGCGTCTGGCTTGGCGGACCCCGTCAGTTTCGACAACCAGGACATGGCGCTCGGTATCCTCGGAAAAGATCAGTATTACGAACCATGAGCCCCAGTTTCGGTTCGGTTTCGTTTAAAAGCCCTTAAGAACAGCGGGGCAAGGGAAGGACGGGGCCGAAGCCCCGGCCTTCACGGAGCCATGCCGGAGACCGGCTCACGTCCACGAAGAGGGGCGGCAAGCCGGGATGGCCCGCTCGATGACAGCCGATCAGTAACGGCCGATTGCCTGGCGGCGCGCCTCGATTTCGTCCTGGCTGACGATCTCCGTGCCGATCGGCCAGAGCGCCAGGCCCGCCAGCTTCAGGTGCGCCCAGGCGAAGGGCAGGCCGATGATCGTCAGCGCGAGCCCCAGGGCCGTGATGGCATGGCCCAGCGCCAGCCAGATCCCGGCCACCAGGAACCAGACGAGGTTGCCCAGCCAGCCCAGCGCGCCGGTGCCGATGTCTTCCCGGCCACGGAACTCATCCCGGCGGACGGCGGTTTGTCCAAATGGCAGGAGCGTGTACCAGGCGATGGTGAACGCGGCCCGCGCCCAGGGAATGCCGATGATGGTGACGACCATCAGGACCGCCGCGATCAACCAGGCCGCGGCCATCCAGATGCCGCCGGACACCACCCAGAGAATGTTGAGGATGAGGCTGAGAATGGGCATGGGCGTGGATCTCCTTCCATGGCGACATGTGGGGACGGACGGGCCCCGCGCCTAGGGTGCGAGGCCGGGAGTTCTATCGGAAGGGGTGCGCCGAACACGCTTCCTGCCACTTCGGACGGCTGCTTTCGACCGCTTGAAGCTACCCCACCCTCCCCGTAGATCAAGGGGAGCGCCGCCATCCTCGCGGGGCGGACGGAACAGCCGCGCCACGCCCGCCATTCTCCCACCTGCCGTCCCGCATCGTCCGGGACGCAGGGGACGGCAGGGCATCGACTCCAGGGGGTTATCGTACTCCAGGGTTTCACCGGAACGGAGGTCGCATGAACGAGGTCTTGAACGAAGAAGCCACCGGCGACCACATCGAGGCGGCAGCCTCCACCTCGCCGGTCGTCGGCGCGATCCTCGGCACCGCCCTGAACGCCGCCAGCCGGCGCGGCAGCGCGCCCGACGTCGTGCATGGCCTGATCGCCGGCCTGCGCCTGCTGCGCACCGCGGTGGAACAGGAGGCGGGCTACGCCATGGCCGCCGCCGTCGATTCCGCGATCCGCACGCGCCTGCTGGTCGACAACCTGTCGAAGCTGCGCAGCTCCGGCATCGAGCCGGATTCCGTGCCCCTGCCGACGCCGGGACCGGAGGCGACCGCTGCCGTCGCCATCTTCGAGAACGCGGCGAAGTCCTGCCTGGCGGTGAACGCCCACGCCGAGGACAACACGCCGCTCGAACAGGCGCTGTTCGCCTTCACCTCGCAGCTCCTCCAGGAGCTGGGTGGCGCTCCCGCATGGGCGGAGCTGATGCGCGAGCTGCGGCTGTCCAAGGAAGGGCAGCGGGTCGTCGCCATGGCGATCCTGCCGAACGACGGCGCCGCCACGGTTCATTGAGCCGGCATCGAGCCGGCCTCGAGCGAGCCGGGCTGAAGCCGTCCTGGAGGGGAATGGAAAAAGCCGCGCCCTCGCGGACGCGGCTTTCCCTTCGGCGCATAGGCCCTTCGACGCGCGCTTCTTCCGGGGGAGGCCTCAGAAGTCCATGTCGGCGCCGGCTCCGGCCGGAACGGCGGGCTTCTTCTCGGGGACCTGGGCCACCATCGCCTCCGTCGTGATCAGCAGCCCGGCGACCGAGGCCGCGTCCTGGAGCGCGGTGCGGACCACCTTGGCCGGGTCGATGATGCCCGCCTTCACGAGATCCACCCACTCGCCCCTGTAGGCGTCGTAGCCCCAGCCATAGTCGTCGTTCTCCGCCAGCTTGCCGACGATGATGGAACCGTCCACGCCCGCGTTCGTGGCGATCTGGCGCACCGGAGCCTGGAGGGCGCGGCGGACGATGTCCACGCCGACGCGCTGGTCGTCGTTGGCCGGCTTGACCCCGTCCAGCGCCTTGACGGCGCGGGCGAGCGCCACGCCGCCGCCCGGCAGGATGCCTTCCTCCACCGCGGCGCGGGTGGCGTGCAGGGCGTCGTCCACCCGGTCCTTGCGCTCCTTCACCTCGACCTCGGTGGCCCCGCCGACGCGGATCACCGCGACGCCGCCGGCCAGCTTGGCGAGGCGCTCCTGCAGCTTCTCGCGGTCGTAGTCGGAGGTGGTCTCCTCGATCTGCTGACGGATGGTGTTGCAGCGCGCGGCGATGTCCGCCTTGTCGCCCGTGCCGTTGACGACGGTCGTGTTGTCCTTGGTGATGACCACCTTGCCGGCGCGGCCCAGCATGTCGATGGTGACGTTCTCCAGCTTGATGCCGAGGTCTTCCGACACGACCGTGCCGCCGGTGAGGATGGCGATGTCCTCCAGCATGGCCTTGCGGCGATCGCCGAAGCCCGGCGCCTTGACGGCCGCGACGCGCAGCCCGCCGCGCAGCTTGTTCACCACCAGGGTCGCCAGCGCCTCGCCCTCGACCTCCTCGGCGATGATCAGCAGCGGCTTGCCCGACTGGACCACCGTCTCCAGCACCGGCAGCAGCGCCTGGAGCCCGGACAGCTTCTTGTCGTGGATGAGGATGTAGGGGTCGTCCAGCTCGACCTGCATCTTCTCGGTGTTGGTCACGAAATAGGCCGAGAGATAGCCGCGGTCGAACTGCATGCCCTCGACCACCTCGAGCTCGGTTTCCAGGCTCTTGGCCTCCTCGACCGTGATCACGCCCTCGTTGCCGACCTTCTCCATGGCGCGGGCGAGCATGCGGCCGATCTCGGCCTCGCCGTTGGCGGAAACGGTGCCGACCTGCGCGATCTCCTCGTTGGTGGTGATCTTGCGGGCGTTGGCCTTCAGCTCCGTGACCACCGCCTCGACGGCGAGGTCGATGCCGCGCTTCAGGTCCATCGGGTTCATGCCGGCGGCAACCGACCGGGCGCCCTCGCGGACGATGGCCTGGGCGAGCACCGTGGCCGTGGTGGTGCCGTCGCCCGCCTTGTCGGCGGTCTTGGAGGCGACCTCCTTGACCATCTGGGCGCCCATGTTCTCGAACTTGTCGGAGAGTTCGATCTCCTTGGCGACCGACACGCCGTCCTTGGTGATGCGGGGCGCGCCGAACGACTTCTCGATCACGACGTTGCGGCCCTTGGGACCCAGCGTGACCTTCACGGCGTCGGCCAGTATGTCCACGCCGCGCAGCATCTTCTCGCGGGCGGCGGTGGAGAACTTCACGTCCTTGGCAGCCATCTTTCGATTCTCCCCTTACGCGGCCTTGGCGACGGTGTCGGCGGTGGCGTCGATGACGCCGAGAATGTCGGACTCCTTCATGATTAGGAGATCCTCGCCGTCGATCCGCACCTCGGTGCCCGACCATTTGCCGAACAGGACGCGGTCGCCGGCCTTCACGTCGAGGGCCGTCAGTTTGCCGCTCTCGTCGCGGGCGCCGGGGCCGACCGCCAGGACCTCGCCCTCCTGCGGCTTTTCCTTCGCGGTGTCGGGAATGATGATGCCGCCCTTGGTCCGGGTGTCGGATTCGACCCGGCGGACCAGCACGCGATCGTGGAGGGGCTTGAACTTCATGAGTGACACTCCTCTGCTGCAAGCGAATGTCTTGAATTTCCCGGCGCTCCTCTTTGGGCAGCGCCGTCGGGCGGAGATTTATAAAAATGGATGCGATGAATCAAGAGGAAAAATGTTGAAGGAATGGGCGCGAATACTGAGTATTTTCATGTGAATGCTAAAACACAAATGGCGCCGGAACGCGGGCGTTCGGCGTGGAAAAGGTAAGGGGCAGGGTTTCACTTCCCCGGCAGCGGCCTTTCAGCGCGGCCAGTGGGGGAAGAAGGGTGGCTGCTATGAGGGCGGCCGTTCGATCGCGTTCGTCATCCACACGGTCTCCAGAGAGCGACATGCAGGAAAGCCCGGCGCCGCCAAGGCGGCGCTCAAGGCCGCCGGAGATGTAGGAAAGCGGGATTCGGCGTCAAGAGGGGGGGCGGAGAGTGCGGGGAAGGGAAGGATGATGCCCCTTAGCCGGTGCTTCCGTCGAAGCTACGCCACGGCCCGCGCCATCGGCGGGCATGGGCTTCGCGCATGCGGGAAAAGAGGAAACTGTCCGCTCGGCTCACATGCCGTGGGCGGTCAGCGCGGCCTGGGTGCGGTTGCGGACGCCCAGCAGGCGGAGGATGGCGGTGACGTGGACCTTCACCGTCCCCTCGGTCAGGCCGAGTTCGATGGCGATCTGCTTGTTCGACTTGCCGTCGCGCAGGCGGGTCAGGACCTCGCGCTGGCGCGGCGTGAGCTGGTCGGCCGAGCCCGCGGGCAGGCCGTTCATCACGTCCGCGACCCCGGCATCCTCGGCCGTGTCGATGTCGCCGCGGATGGCCTGCGCCGGCAGGTAGACGCCGCCGGCCAGAACGAGCTGGAGCGCGCCGAGCAGCACCTTGGCGCTGGAGGATTTCGGGATGTAGCCGGCGGCCCCCGCCTCCAGCGCCGCCATGAGGTCGGACCGTCGTTCGGAGGCGGACACCACGACCATCAGCGCCTTCGGCAGCCGCTGCCGTATGTCGGACAGGTCGGAGAAGCCGTTCCAGCCGGGCATGCCCAGGTCGATCAGGAGAAGATCGAAGGCCGTGCCGCTGTCGCAAAAACTGCGCACCTCGTCGAAAGACGAAGCCTCGAAAAAGGTGAGGTCCTGGGCGAGCTGATGCAGGAGACGCCGGAGTCCGTCGCGGAACAGCAGGTGATCGTCGGCGAGCAGGACATTCATTGCGTCATTCCCCGGGGGCCGGCATTGCGTCGGGCGGTTCGAAGCGTGAGGACCGGCGCGCAATCACCGGGAGGATCATTGGCGCAATCTTCGACACTTCGACTTAATTAGTAATTCGAATAATAAGAGTAAACTTCGCTTTTGGTCCTATGGCCCCCAACCTAGCCGTAAGCATAGGGCGGCCTATGGCGCGGAAAAGGCCGGCCATGGGAATGGCCGGCCTCCCTCCGCCGCGGCTGAAACGCCGGGAGCGCGCTAATCGATGGGGCGTATGGTCAGGCGATGCCCGGACCAGGGGAGCGGATCGGGGCGCCTGGATCAAATCGACTGGTTGTGAAATCCGGATGTCCGCTGCCGGTCAGTTGACCGTGGCTTCGGCGCCGATCGCCTCGGCCTGGTCGCCGATGCCGTTGTTCATGGCCCAGATGGCGGCCTGGGTGCGGTTGGACGCGTTGATCTTGCGCAGCAGGCTCTTCAGGTGGACCTTGACGGTGGCCTCGGTGATGTTGAGGTGGTTGGCGATCATCTTGTTGGAGTTGCCGTTGAGCAGGCAGCGCAGGATCTGCACCTCGCGCTGCGACAGCCCCTTGCGGCGCGCCGGCACCTCGGCCCCGATCTCTTCGGTGCGGCCGCTCACCAGAAGCTCGGCCAGGTGGGTCGGGAACACCTTCTCGCCCATCATCACAAGCTTCAGCGACTGCATCAGCGACTCGCAGGCGATGTCCTTCATCAGGTAGCCGTCAGCGCCAGCCCCCAGGGCACCCGACAGGCGCCGCGTGCAAAGATCGGAGGTCAGCACCACCATGCGCAGGCCGGGATGCTCCGCGCGCAGCGCCCGCATCGCTTCGACCTCCTCCTCGTTCCCGCTGACCGGGTCCACCAGCACCAGCGCCGGCGCTGCGGCGGCCGAGCCGATCCCCTCGCGCACGGAACCGGCCTCGCCGACCACCGCGAAGGGCGAGCCGTCGAACAGCCGCTTCATCCCCTCGCGGAACAGCTTGTTCGTGTCGATCAGGAACACGTTCACGGAATTCATGGCTGCGGAGTTCATGGCGTCGGCCTGCCTCTGTTCGTTTCCCTCGATAGCACCCTGGGGCGCTGCGGTATCGTCCCCGGGAGGCGCGCATTGGCGTTGCCGGGCGCGTCTTTCGGCACCGGGGTGTGCCTCGAATTGCGATGACCTTACCCCGGATTCGCGGCTCGTGAAATTTCTCCTAAGTCCAAACCGCGCCTTTCGATGGGCATATGCCCGAAAAGGGTAGAATGGAAGGGAGTCATAAGAGCGTCGAACCAGGGCGAAGCCGGAATAAAACCATCCGGGAGGAGGTCCGTCCAAAGGCCTCATGCCAGGGCTTCATTGTGCCTGGACTTCGGACGATGGGGCAGGCCGCGCGGTTTTGCAGATCCGCCCTTGCCGGCGGCTCCCCACTGATCCCGGCGTTGTGGCGGCAGGGTGCCGGCCGGGGGCACGGGAGGGGTTCGATGCCGCGCCGGGCATGCTATATACGGGGTCCAACACAGGGTGCCCCATGTCCGATCCTTACTACGACGATCCGCTGAGCAACGCCGCGGCCCAGGTGCCCGCCCCCGTGCAGCGCTTCGCCTATCTCGATGGCCTGAACCCGGTGCAGCGCGAGGCGGTGGAGGCGTTGGACGGTCCCGTCCTGGTGCTGGCCGGCGCCGGCACCGGCAAGACGCGCGTGCTGACCACGCGGCTGGCGCACCTGCTGATGACGCGGCGCGCCGCCGCCTTCCAGATCCTGACCGTCACCTTCACCAACAAGGCCGCCCGCGAGATGCGCGAGCGCGTCGCCCATCTGATGGGCATCGAGCCGGAGGGCTGGTGGCTCGGCACCTTCCACGCGCTGGCCGCGCGCATCCTGCGGCGTCATGCCGAGCTGGTCGGGCTGAAGTCGAACTTCACCATCCTCGACACCGACGACCAGATCCGCCTGATCAAGCAGCTGCTGGAAGCCGAGAACATCGATTCCAAGAAGTGGCCCCCCCGTCAGGTGCTGGGCGTGATCGAGCGCTGGAAGGACCGCGGCCTCACCCCCGGCAAGCTCGGCGAGGCGGACGGCGGCGAGATGGCCGGCGGGCGCGTCGTCTCCCTCTACCGCCAGTACCAGGACCGGCTGAAGACCCTGAACGCCTGCGATTTCGGCGATTTGCTGCTGCACAACCTGACGATCTTCCAGAACCACCCGGACGTGCTGGCCGAATACCACCGCAAGTTCCGCTACGTGCTGGTGGACGAGTATCAGGACACCAACGTCGCCCAGTATCTGTGGCTGCGCATCCTGTCCCAGGCGCACAAGAACATCTGCTGCGTCGGCGACGAAGACCAGTCGATATATGCATGGCGCGGGGCAGAAATTGGGAACATCTTGCGTTTTGAGCAAGATTTCCCAGGTGCGAAGGTTATTAAGCTAGAACAGAATTACCGATCTACTGGACAAATTCTAGCCGCTGCTTCCGGCCTCATTGCCAACAACAAGGGGCGGCTCGGAAAAACGCTTTGGACGGAGGCGGACGGCGGCGAGCCGGTGCGGGTTCAGGGCGTGTGGGACGGCGAGGAGGAGGCGCGCTGGATCGGCGAGGAGATTGAGACGCTCCAGCGCCGGGGCGTGCCGCTGTCGCAGATGGCCGTGCTGGTGCGCGCCGGCTTCCAGACCCGCGAGTTCGAGGAGCGCTTCATCACGCTGGGCCTGCCCTACAAGGTCATCGGCGGCCCGCGCTTCTACGAGCGGCAGGAAATCCGCGACGCCATGGCCTATTTCCGCGTCGTGAACTCGCCCGACGACGACCTCGCCTTCGAGCGCATCATCAACCTGCCCAAGCGCGGCATCGGCCCGGCGGCGATGCAGTGCCTCTACCAGGCCGCCCGCTCGCGCGGCGTGTCGCTGGTCGAGGGTGGCCACGCGCTGGTCGAGACGGACGAGCTGAAGCCCAAGGTGCGGGGTTCGCTGAACGGGCTGCTCCAGGACTTCTTCCGCTGGCGCGCGCTCGCCACCACCATGCCGCACACCGACCTGGCGCGCATGATCCTGGACGAGTCCGGCTACACCCGCATGTGGCAGGAGGACAAGACGCCCGAGGCGCCGGGCCGGCTGGAGAACCTGAAGGAGCTGGTCACCGCCATGGCGGAGTTCGAGAACCTGCCGGGCTTCCTCGAACACGTGGCGCTGGTGATGGAGAACGCCGAGGCCGCCGGGGCCGACCAGGTCACGGTCATGACCCTGCACGGCGCCAAGGGGCTGGAGTTCGACATCGTCTTCCTGCCGGGCTGGGAGGAGGGGGTGTTCCCCAACCAGCGCGCGCTGGACGAGACCGGCACCGCCGGGCTGGAGGAGGAGCGGCGGCTCGCCTATGTCGGGCTGACCCGCGCCCGCAAGCGCGCCTATGTCAGCCACGCCGCCAACCGCCGCCTGTACGGAAGCTGGGTCAGCGCCGTGCCCTCGCGCTTCGTCGCTGAGATCCCGCCGGACACCGTCGAGGCCGAGGCGGCCACCGGCCTGTTCGCGGGCGCCGCACCGGGTGCGGGGAGTTATGGCGGCGGGGGCGGCTACTCCGGTGGCGGTTTCGGCAATCATGGTGGCGGCTATGGCGGCGGCGGAGGAAGCGGGTTCCGCCAGGGGCGGCAGGCGCCCTCGCGCGGCGTGACGCTGGAGGGCACGGCCTTCCATGTCGAGCCGCGCGCCCGGCCCGACAGCCCTTTCCCCAAGGGTGCCCGCGTCTTCCACCAGAAGTTCGGCTACGGCACGGTCAAGACGGTGGAGCAGGACAAGCTGGAGATCGACTTCGACGTGGCCGGCACGAAGAAGGTCATGGACAGCTTCGTCATCCCCGCCGAGAAGGCGGGCTGACCCGATCGGGGCCTTTCCGCCGAAAAGCTTGTCTCCGGCGGTGCGGGTGGTAAAACCCGCACCGTTCCCGAGAATCCCCGCCCGCACACCGCCGAAAGACCGTCCATGGCCCGCTCCAATCTCTGGCGCATCGCGCTCGTCGTTCCCGAAGCCCACGCTCCCGTCTTCGCGGACGCGGTCGGCGACCATGCGGACGCCGTCTCCACATTCGAGCTGGAGGAGGGCGGCAACTGGCTGGTCGAGGCGACGATCCACGGCGAGCCGGACCGGCCGCGCCTGACCGGGCGGGTCGCGGTGCTGGCCCAGGCGCTGGGACTCGACGACCCGGAGTTGATCATCGAGGAACTGCCGCCCATCGATTGGGTGTCGCACAGCTACGAGGGCTTCCCGCCGATCCAGGCCGGACGCTTCTTCGTGCATGGCTCCCACCATGAGGGCACGGTGCCGGGCGGCAGCATCCCGCTGCTGGTGGACGCGGCCACCGCCTTCGGCACGGGCGAGCACGGCTCGACCAAGGGCTGCCTGCTGGCGCTCGACCGGCTGAGCCGTCATGTGCGGCTGCCGCGCCGGGAGCGGGGCCGGGGGGCGGCGCTCGACATGGGCTGCGGCTCCGGCATCCTGGCGCTGGCCGTCGCCAAGCGCTGGGGCGTGCCGGTCGTTGCCGTGGACATCGACCCGGAGGCGGTGCGCGTCACCCGCGTCAACGCCCGCATCAACCAGCTCCAGGGCCGCATCCGGGCCGAGGGCGGCGACGGCTACAACACCTCCATCGTCGGGAAACACAAGCCCTACCGGCTGATCACCGCCAACATCCTGGCCCGCCCGCTTGCCCGCATGGCCCCGCAGCTCGCGCGCCACCTGAAGAAGGGCGGCTACGCCGTGCTGGCCGGCCTGCTCAGCCGGCAGGAGCGCCACGTCATTCAGGCGCACCGCGCCCAGGGCCTGCGGCTGGTCGCCCGCATCCCCATGGGCGAATGGACGACCCTGATCGTCCGGCGCTGAGGGCGCGCCCCTTCAAGCTTGGCCTTTGGGGTTAATGGTCTTTGGTCGATGGTCTTTGCCCGGCGGCGCGCCATCTCTGTTGGATGGCTGAGCCGCAGGGAGGACCCATGCTGAACCGCATCAAGGATCTGTTCGACGCCACGGACACCGGCGAGGGTTCGTCCGGCCGTACCCACGACGACGGCAGCCTGCGCGCCGCCGCCGCTGCCCTTCTGGTCGAGGCGGCGCGCAGCGACGAGGGCATCGCCGAGGCCGAGCGCGCCCGCATCCTCGACATCGCCAAGCGGCGCTTCGACCTGAACGACGCGGAGGCGCAGGACCTCCTCACCGACGCGGTCCGGGAGACGCGCGGCGTGTCGCCGCTCGACCGCTATGTCAGCGTGCTGATGGACCGCTGTCCGCCGGAGCGGCGGGTGTGGATCATCGAAACCCTGTGGGAGGTGGTCTACGCCGACGGCGAACTGAACGACATCGAGGCGAACCTGCTGCGCCGCCTCGGCGGGCTTCTGCACGTCTCCGACATCGAGCGTGGCGAGGCGCGCAAGCGGGCGCTGGCCCGGCTCGGCCTGCCGGAGGACACCGGGCTGCCGGACATTCCCTGACGCTGGCCCCGAGCCTTTCCGCCGGGAATGCATCCTCCTACGCCGCCCGGTCTGTTGCGCGCGGCGCGGCTGGGGCCTAGCCTGAGGTGATCGGGCAATGGGTCCCCGGCCACCACCGCGAGAGAGGATGCAGACCGTGCCGAGCGCGCTTCGCGACGACCGCCAAGAAGGCAACCGCTACCGGGGCGACGATGCCCTGACGGACCTCCTGCACCAGGCCGGGCTGCCCCGCACCGCGGCGGACATGCGCGCGCTGGTGGCGGGCGTGCTGGCGGCGCCGGACGGGCAGGATCCGGACGGCTGGCTGGTCCTGGCGGGGGAAGCGCTGCCCGGCGAGCTGGCCGGCCAGCTCCGCGCACTGAAGGCGCTGATGCAGGCCGCCGCCGTGCCCCTGCCGATGGACCATGCCGGGCGGCTGGCGGCGCTGCGGGCCGAATTGGCGCGGCGCGGGCTGGACGCCTTCATCGTGCCGCGCGGCGACGAGCATCAGGGCGAGTATGTGCCGCCCCGCGCGCAGAGGCTCGCCTGGCTGACCGGCTTCACCGGATCGGCCGGGCACGCGGTGGCGGCATCGGCGCGCGCCGCGATGTTCGTGGACGGGCGCTACACCATCCAGGTCCGGGCCGAGGTGCCCGAGGCCCTGTACGACTACAAGCATCTGATCGATGACCCGCTGACCGACTGGCTGGCCGATGCCCTGCCGCCGGGCGGAAAGCTCGGCTACGATCCCCGGCTGCACACGGCCGCCTGGGTGGAGCGGACGGGCAAGGCGCTGGAGCGGATCGGCCTCTCGCTCGCTCCTTGCGAGGACAATCCGGTGGACGCCGTCTGGACGGACCAGCCGCCGGCCCCGCTGGCGCCCGTGGTCGCCCACGATCTCGCCTTCGCCGGCGTGCCCGCCGCCGTCAAGCGGGCGGAGATCGGGGCGAAGCTGGCCCGCGACGGGATCGCCGCGGCGGTTCTCACCCAGCCCGATTCCATCGCCTGGCTTCTCAACATCCGGGGTGCGGACGTGCCCTGCACCCCGCTGCCGCTGTCCTTCGCGATCCTGAAGGCCAGCGGCGATCTCGACCTCTTCATCGACCGCCGCAAGCTGGTCCCCGGCCTGGAGGCGCATCTCGGCAACCAAGTCTCCGTCCGTGCGCCCGAGGAGCTGGGGCCGGCGCTGGAGGAGATCGGGCGGGGCGGGGCAAAGCTGCTGGCCGACCCGGCCCAGACCTCCGCCTGGATCTTCGAGCGGCTGGAAAAGGGCGGGGCGCGCGTCGAGCGCGACTCCGACCCCTGCGCCCTGCCGAAGGCCTGCAAGAACGAGGCGGAACTGGCCGGCACCCGCGCGGCGCACCGGCGCGACGGCGTGGCGCTCGCCCGCTTCCTGCACTGGCTGTCGGTCGAGGCCCTCAAGGGTGGGCTGACCGAGAGTGCGGCCGCCGACCGGCTCTTCGCCTTCCGGGCCGAGGGGGAGCGTTTCCGGGGATCGAGCTTCGACACCATCGCCGGGGCGGGATCCAACGGCGCCATCGTGCATTACCGCGTGACGCCGGAAACCGACCGGCCGCTCGAATCGGGAAGCCTGTTCCTGCTGGACAGCGGCGCCCAGTATCTGGACGGGACGACCGACGTGACCCGCACGCTGGCTGTCGGCACCCCGACGGCGGAGATGCGCGACCGCTTCACCCGCGTGCTGAAGGGGCACATCGCCGTTTCCACGGCCCTGTTCCCGCGCGGCACCACCGGATCGCAGCTCGACACGCTGGCGCGCCTGCCGCTCTGGGCGGCGGGGCTCGACTTCGACCACGGAACCGGCCACGGGGTCGGCAGTTTCCTGTCGGTGCATGAAGGACCGCAACGCATCTCCAAGGTGCCGAACAGCGTGGCGCTCCAGCCCGGCATGATCCTGTCCAACGAGCCCGGCTACTACAAGACGGACGCCTACGGCATCCGGATCGAGAATCTCGTGGCCGTGCAGCCGGTCGACACGGCCGGGGCGGAGCGGCCGATGCTGGGCTTCGAGGTGCTGACGCTCGCCCCCATCGACCGCGCCCTGATCGAGCCGGCGCTGCTGAGCGCGGAGGAGCGGGGCTGGATCGACGCCTACCATGAGAGGGTGCGCGGAGCGCTGCTGCCCGACCTGGAGGGGGAGGCCGCCGCCTGGCTGCGCGACGCGACCGAACCGCTCGGCGGGTAGGCCAGTTCCGGAAGGCGGGTCCTGATGGCGGCCCCCCGGCGGCGGTCTTGTGACAAATGTCACGAATGCCAGGGATCGGCGGCGCTTCGGTAAGATGTTGTTTACGCCGTCCGGGGCAGTCTCCTCTCTAAAGGGTGACTTTTCGGTAGAGTTAGGGCATCACCATCCAAAGCCGGAACGCGGCCCCCGCCGGGCCACGCGGTGCGGGAATCAACGCCGGGCCTGGGCCCAGCAACGGAAGAATGCGGAGCGATTAGATGAAGATCCTCGTCGTCGATGACTACGCCACGATGCGGCGTATCGTCCGGAACCTGCTGACCCAGATCGGCTACACCGACATCGATGAAGCCGGCGACGGTGTCACCGCGCTGCAGAAGCTGCGCGAGAGCAAGTTCGGCCTGATCATCTCCGACTGGAACATGGAGCCGATGACCGGCCTCCAGCTCCTCAAGGAGATCCGCGCTGACGCCAAGCTGGCGCCGACCCCGTTCATCATGGTCACCGCCGAGAGCAAGACCGAGAACGTCATCGCCGCCAAGCAGGCCGGCGTGAACAACTACATCGTGAAGCCGTTCAACGCCGACACGCTGAAGTCCAAGATCCAGGCGGTCATCGGCGGGGCCTGACGGCCGGCGCCCGAGGCAGGTTCGACCGCGTTCAAGGAGATCCAGGCGTGGAGCCGCTTCCGGAACTGTCCGAGGAAGAGTTCGAGCACATCGAGGAAGCGATCGCCCGCTCCGCGAAGGGGCGGGCGTTCCTGCGCCGTTTCCACCGCCGCTCGCTGGGCGCCGCGGCGGGGGAAGTGCGCACCATGCTCCAGGAGTTCCGGGACTCCTGGCGCCAGCAGAACCAAGTGATCGAGGCGGCCAAGCACGTCGAGGTCCTGCGGCGCGAACTGCTGGAAATGGCCGCCTCCATCGAGCAGGCGCGGCGCGAGGTCGCGGCGCTCCGCCCCCCCAACGGGGCGAGCGACAAGATCCTCTCCGCCACGAACGAGCTGGACGCCATCGTCATCTCGACCGAGCGGGCCTCGATCGAGATCCTGAACGCGGCCGAGCGGCTGATGGACCTGTCGGGCAAGCTGAAGGCCGACGGGGCCAACCCCATCCTGTGCACCGAGATCGAGTCGGAGGTGATGAACATCTTCACCGCCTGCTCCTTCCAGGACCTTACGGGCCAGCGGACCAGCAAGGTGGTGAACGCGCTACGCTACATCGAGCAGCGCATCAACGCCATGATCAGCATCTGGGGCGACGAGGCGCTGGCCAGCATCAGCGGCCTGCCCGAGGAGCCGGCGGACAGCCGGCCGGACGCCCATCTGCTGAACGGCCCGCAGCTCCACGGCCACGGCGTCAGCCAGGCGGACGTGGACAGCATGTTCGACGCGCCTGCTCCGGCGGCTCCCGCACCGGCCCCGGCGCCCGCCCAGGCTCCCGCGGCCCCGGTGGTGGCGAGCCAGTCGGACATCGACAACATGTTCGACGCGCCGGCCCCGGCGGCTCCCGCCGTGGCCAGCCAGTCCGACATCGACAGCATGTTCGACGCACCCGCGGCGGCGCCCGCCGTGGCGAGCCAGTCGGACATCGACAGCATGTTCGACACGCCGGCCCCGGCGCCCAAGCCAGCTCCGCCCCCGAAGCCGGCGCCGAAACCCGCGGCGGCGGCCCCCAAACCCGCGGCGAAGCCCGCGCCCAAGCCGGCTCCCGCCGTTGAGGAGGATCCGCCTCCGCCACTCGATCAGGCCGCCATCGACGCCCTGTTCGGGTGAGGTCCCCCGACGCCACCCTTTCGCAATTGCGGAAAATCTTCAGGGATTTCCCTAAAAAGCGATAGAATACGGTTCCTGCATCCGCACGGTAGCATGCCGCCCAGCGTTGCAAGCCCATCGTGCCACGCCATCACGGCCCCCTTCTCCAAGGCGCCGGCCGCAGCCGAAAGCGAGCGAGCATGAAGCACACGTCCAAGCCTTTCATGGCAGAGCTTCAGCAGGCTCGCCGGACCGGCAATCCCTACCAGTCCGCCCTCGCCGATTCGCCCCAGCCGGGACCGGCAGCACCGGCGCTGGCGCTCGAGGGGCCGGCCGCGGCTCCGGTGGCGGTGGACCACAGCGAGGTGCTGCGGGCCATCCATGACCTGGGCTCCAAGCTCGACCGGTTCCTGACGCTCGACAACAACCAGATCGAGCAGATCCAGGTCGACATCGCCGACATCTCCGGCCGCATTAAGGCCACCAAGATGGAGATGGCGGCCATCCGCCACCCGCTGGCCGGCGAGGACCGCTTCCAGCAGGCCTCACAGGAGCTGGGCGCCGTCGTTTCGGCGACCGAGGCGGCGACCAACAGCATCATGGCCTGCGCCGAGGAGCTGGAAGAAGTCGTGCAGGAGGTGAAGGCCTCGCTGCCCGAGGGCTATCACGCCAGCCGCGTCGGCGACATGAACGACATCATCGTGCGCATCTACGAGGCCTGCAACTTCCAGGACCTCACCGGCCAGCGCATCACCAAGGTCTGCAAGGCGCTCGGCTACATCGAGGAGCGCGTGGACGCGATGATGAGCCTCTGGAACAAGCGCGAGTTCGAATCCATGCCCCTGCCGCCCAGCACGACCAAGGTCGACGAGGGCCTGGAACTGCACGGCCCGTCCGAGGCGCAGGAAACCGGCAGCATCAGCCAGGCGGACATCGACGCGCTGTTCGCGTAGGGGTTCCTTCCTTTCCGACGAGTGGCGCTCGAAATGCCCTCGCCCAGTTTGGGCGGGGGCATTTTCTTTGCCGTTCCGTCGACGAATCTCGAGAGGGATACAACCCTTCCGTCGTCCCCGCGAAAGCGCATGGGCGTCAACGTTTTCACAGCGGCCCGTCTTGCCGAAGCCTGCAACCTCCCTCCTCGTCATTCCCGCGAAAGCGGGAATCCAGTCCTTCCCGTAGCGAACCCTTTGGAAACTCTGGATCCCCGCGTCCGCGGGGATGACGGTGGAAGGTGGTCGGAACCTTGCTTCGGTCGATCAACCCTCAAAGTTTGGCGCCAATGCGCGTCTGCAGGGATGACGCCGAAGTTGTAGGCTTACTATGAAATTCTGTGCTGCGGATGTGCGCTAGGCGTAGCCCAAGAGGAATGGGCCTCCTCACCCCCCGACCAGCTCGTGCCAGGCCTGTTCGGTCAGGATCGTGACGCCGAGTTCCTGCGCCTTGGCGGCCTTGCTGCCGGCGTCGGCGCCGGCCACGACATAGTCGGTCTTGGCGGAGACGGAGCCGGCCACCTTGGCGCCCAGCGCCTCGGCGCGGGCCTTGGCCTCGGCGCGGGTCATGGTCTCCAGCGTGCCGGTGAAGACCACCGTCTTGCCGGCCACGGGGGAGGAGACGGCCTTCGGCGCCTCGGCCGGCAGCACGTTCAGCCGGGCGGCGAGGTCGCGCACGACCGTCAGGTTCCGTTCTTCCAGGAAGAAGGACGCCACCTCCTCGGCCGCGACCTCGCCGACGTCGGGAACGGCGACCAGCTCCAGCCAGGCCGGGCCGGGCGCCTGGGCCACCGCCGCCGTCATGGTCGCGCGCCAGCTCTCCAGCGTCCCATAGCGCTGGGCCAGGGCCTGGGCGGCCCGGACGTTCAGCCTTTTGATGCCGAGCGACGCGATCACCGTCTCCAGCCGCAGGGAGTCGTTGCCGGAGTAGAAGTCCAGCTTGGCGGCGCTTTCTGGGTCGGCGAACCAGGCCAGGATGGTGGCCGCCGTGGTCGGGCCGACGCCGTTCAGCTCGTGCAGGTCCCGCCACGCCTCGCCGGGCATGGCGTGGCCGGCCTCGATCATGCGCTCGATCCAGTTCTCCATGGTCGTGTAATGGCGGGCGAGCGACTTGGCCGTGACCTCGCCGACATGGCGGATGCCCAGGGCGAAGATCACGCGCTGAAGCTCGATGCCGTCGCGCCGCTGGCGGATGGCGGCGAAGAGGTTCTGGACCGACTTCTCCTTCCAGCCGGGCCGGCCGAGGATCCGGATGGTCCCGGCCTCCTCCCGCTCCTGCAGGGTGAAGATGTCTGCGGGCGAGCGGATCAGCTCGTCGTCCCAGAACTCCTCGATGATCTTCTCGCCCAGGCCCTCGATGTCGAAGGCGTCGCGGGAAACGAAATGGCGCAGCCGCTCCTTGGCCTGGGCGGCGCAGATCAGGCCGCCGGTGCAGCGGCGCACCGCCTCGTCCGGCTCGCGGACGGCGAGGCTGCCGCAGACCGGGCAATGGTCGGGGAAGCGGTAAGGCTCGGTGCCCTCCGGGCGCTGCTCCAGCACGGCCCCGACGATCTGCGGGATGACGTCGCCGGCGCGCTGGACCACCACGAGGTCGCCGACGCGGACGTCCTTGCGGGCGATCTCGTCCTCGTTGTGCAGCGTGGCGCGGCTGACCACCACCCCGCCGACGGTGATGTCCTCCAGCTCGGCGACGGGGGTCAGGGCGCCGGTGCGCCCGACCTGGATGGTGATGCCCTTCAGGCGGGTCTGCGCCTTCTCGGCCGGGAACTTGTGGGCGATGGCCCAGCGCGGCGCCCGCGACACGAAGCCCAGACGCTGCTGAAGCTCCAGGCTGTCCACCTTGTAGACGACGCCGTCGATGTCGAAGGGCAGGGCGGAGCGTTCCCGGCCGATCCGCTCGTAATGGCGCAGAAGCTCGTCGGCGCCCCGGCAGCATTCGGTAGGGTGATTGAGCTGGAAGCCCCAGCCCTCCAGCCTCCTGCGCACACCCGACTGGGTGTCGGCGATGGGCTCCGACAGCTCGCCCAGCGCGTAGCCGAAGAAGCGCAGGGGGCGCCCGGCCGTGATCTTCGGGTCGAGCTGGCGCAGCGAGCCGGCGGCGGCGTTGCGTGGGTTGGCGAAGAGCGGTTCGCCCTTGTCGGCGCGCGCCCTGTTCATCTCCAGGAAGTCGTCGCGGTTCATGTAGACCTCGCCGCGCACCTCCAGCACGGCGGGGTAGGGGGCGGGCAGCCGGTGCGGCACGTCGCGGATGGTGCGGACGTTGGCGGTGACGTCCTCCCCCTCCGCCCCGTCGCCGCGCGTGGCGGCCAGCACGAGCCGGCCATCCTCGTAGCGCAGCGAGCAGGACAGCCCGTCGATCTTCGGCTCGGCCACGAACTCGACGGCTGCGTCCTCGGCCAGCCCCAGGAAGCGGCGGATGCGGGCCACGAACTCCCGCGCGTCCTCGGGCGCGAAGGCGTTGCCGAGCGACAGCATGGGCAGGGCGTGGCGCACCTTGCCGAAGCCGGCGGCGGGGGCGGACCCCACCCGCAAGGAAGGCGAATCGGCCCGGCGCAGCTCCGGATAGCGCCCCTCGATGGCGTTGTTGCGGCGGACCAGCGTGTCGTACTCCGCGTCGGAAATCTCCGGCTGGTCCTTCTGGTGGTACAGCTCGTCATGGTGCGCGATCTCCCGCGCCAGCGCCTCCAGCTCCGCCGCCGCCTGCTCGACCGTCAGCGCCTCGACGGGCGTGCGGCGGAGGATGGAGGCGTCATCGAACAGATCGGTCATGGCGGGGCACTCGCGTCTTGAACCAGGGAAGGCGGCCGGGGCGCGGGAGCATAGCGCCGGCCCTCGCGTGAGAAAACCTTCCGGAACGGTATACCGCCCGCGCCTTCCGCAGCGGCCCCCCTGCGGTGTAGAGTGGAGCGCCCGTCACCGATGGCGATCATGACCAGCCCGCCCAACAGCGACCCCGCACGGCCCTTGAGCATCGACGACCGCCTCGTGGTCGCCGCCGCCCTGGACCGCATCCTCTACGACGATCCGGAACGGTTCGCGGCCGAGGACGCCCGGCTCGTGCGCGGCATCATCCCCAACGCCCGCACCTCCTGGCTGCGGCTGGGCTTCCGCGCGGAGAGCCGCGGGCCGGGCATGAGCGGCCAGGCCGCCGGCGTCGGCCAAGTGGACATGCAGGACGAGAAGCGGGTCGTCGAGAAGGGGATGGGCGAGGGGCCGCTCTGGCGCTGCGGCCAGTACAAGATCTCCAACCACGGCACCGACCTGGAGGTCTGGCAGGTGATGAGCGACGAGTTCGCCGAGGAGCCGAAGGGCGCCCGGCTGGAATTCGGCCCGACGGGCGAACCGCGCGCCCTCAGCTTCTTCCAGCCCCGCGACATCGAGCTGCGCATTCCCTTCACCAAATACGCCATCGGCGTCCGGCTCGGCGGCTGGCAGGAGTGGAAGCGGGCTGCTTGAGGGCGGCCTGCCTCGCGGGCTATTCAGAGTAGGCGGCGTCGAAGAAGGCTTCCTCGAGCGCCATCATGCGCTTGAAGTTCTCGGCCATCATGGCCTGGGTTCCGGCGCCGGCGCCCTCACCGACGCGGTCGGTCTCCTCGCGCAGCCAGTTCACGAAGGCCTCGAAGGGCGGGATCGCGTGCAGCTCGATCCATTCCGACAGCCAGAACTGCGTGGGCCGTTCGGCCGGGCAGGCCTTGGCCCAGGTCAGGTAGCTCCACTCCGCCGCGACCAGGACGCTCAGCACCTGCGGGTAGCTGCCGCTGCGGATGGCGGCGCGCAGCACCTCCAGGAATTCCGCCGTCACGGGGTGCAGCGCCGGGTCCTTCCAGACCGATTCGGGAATGCCGAGCGCCTCGAAGGAGCGCAGGAAGAAGTCGTTCTCGTCCGACGTGATGGCCGCCGCGAACTGCGCGAAGGCCCGCTTGGACGGCATGACCGGCGCCGTGGTGATGGCGCTGCCCAGCAGCGACACGAAGGTCTCCACGAAGGCGTAGTCCTGCACCAGATAGCGCCCGGCCACCGCGTCGTCGAGCGTGCCGGCGCCCAGTTCCCGCGCGAAGCGGTGCGTCGTCATCCGCGTCCAGTTGGGTTCCGCCTGCTCGCGGAGCCAGTCGGTGAAACGGGCCTCGGTGTTGCGTGCGCAAAGCTGTTCGAAGGTCACGGGGCTACGCTCTGTCTGGTTGGAAACCGGGGCGGAGCATAGCGGATTTCCGGCGGGCGGGGAGACTGCGCGCACGGCTTTTCCACGCAGCGCTTCACCAACCCGCGTCAGGCCGCCTTGGCGCAGCCGCCGGCCTTTACCGTGCGCAGGGTGGTCGGCGGGTACTTCACCAGCTTGCCCGCCGGGCGGATCGGGCGCGGCACGAAGTTGCCACCGCAGTTCGGACAGACGCCGCCCAGGACATTGTCCTTGCAGCCGGCGCAGAAGGTGCACTCGAAGCTGCAGATGAAGGCCTCCGTGGACTCGGGCGGCAGATCCTTGTCGCAGCATTCGCAGGACGGGCGCAGTTCCAGCATGATCGGTTCTCCTGGTGATGGCGGGGCAAACCGGCGCCGGCCGGAGGACGGCCGTGAGTGCACGGCGCGAGAATTCCTCATGCCGAAACGATTGAAGGCTTTGCTTATGCGGACCATGGCAATAAGCCACAGTCTCCATCGGTGGGAAAGGCTCGGGTGATCCCATGGCATCGGTTCTGGAGGCGTTGCGCTTCGCCCTCGATCTTCAGGAGCGCGGGGATCAGGCCGCCGCCGAGACGCTGTTCCGCCGGATACTCGACGCCGTGCCCGGCGAGCCGGCCGCCGCGCGCTGCTACGCCTCGCTGCTGGCCGGCCAGGGGCGCTTTCCGCAGGCGGCGTCTGTCGCCGACCTGTCCATCGCCGCCGATCCGGCCGATGCCGAAGGCTATCTCCTGCTCGCCAGGATCCGGCAGGCGCAGGGCCGGGTGGCGGCTTCGGCCGCCGCCTACCGGCGCGCCTTGCGGCTGGGCGCAGGCGGGCGGGAACTGCTGTTCGCCTATGGTTTCGTGTCCGGCGTGGCGGGCGACGCGGACGGCTTCGCGGAGGCGGTCGCCCGTGCCTGCGCCGGTTGCCGGGAGGAGGGGTGGTTCTGGAAAACACCCTATTACCTGGCGTTCGACCTGATCGAGAGGAAGCGGCGGGAGCTGTCCCTGGAGGCCATGGACCGCCTGCTGCTGCCCGCGGCCGATGCCGCCGCCGGGCAGGGCCGGGCCGACATCCGGGACTGGCTGATCTTCCTTCAGGGATTGTTGCGCCACGAGCGCGGCGGACTGCCGGCGGCACGGCCCTTTTACGAGCAGGCGGAGGCGAGCGTGCCGATGGTCCGTCATTTCTGCGACGGTGCCGGCTTCGCGGACCGAATCGCCGCGGTCACGCCGGGGATGGAGGCGGAGTACGACGCCACGCTCCGCGATCACCAGGGCAACCGCGCGGGCGGAGCCGCCATTCTCTGTGCCTGCGACGCCGCCTATTTCCACCGCTTCGCCCCGCTGTTCGTGATGTCCGTGGAGGCGTTCGGGGAGCCCGGCGGGCCAGCCTCCGCCCTGCATCTGCACATCGTCCGGCCGGACGCGGCGGTCTTCGCCACCCTCGACGGCCTCCGCGCGCGGACGTCCCTGCGCATCAACCTGTCCTGGGAGGATGGGGGCCACGGGTTGTCCGGGATCATGGCCCGCAGCCATCTCACCGCCGTGCGCTTCCTGCGCGCTCCGGCGCTGGCGTCGCGCTACCCGGAGGGGATGATCGTCGCCGACATCGACGGGGTCTTCCTCGGAGACCCGGCGGCTTTCCTGACCTCAGCACCCGACGACGGGGGCACGCCCTTCGACTTGGGGCTGGTGCATGGAGCGGGCATGCTGACCTACCCCTATGACGGGGTCGCGGGCGGCCTGCTGGCCGCGCGGCCCACGGAGGCGGCCATGGGCTATCTCCGCGCGGTGCGGCGCTATCTCCTGCACTGGCTGGCCCGCGGCGAGATGCACTATTCGCTCGACCAGATCGCCATGCTCGCCGCGCTGGAGCATGCGGGCGGCGCCCTTCGCATCGGACTCATCGGGAGGGACCAGGGCAGTTGGCGCCTGGGTGCGGGCGTCTACCGGCCCGTCTTCGGGCAGAAAAACGAGGATGCCTTCCTGCGCGCGGTGCGGGACACGGCCGCGGGCTACTGGAACGACCCCGGCCGCCTTGATGCCGGACGGCGGGCGGAGCACCGCCGCCGGCTGTCGGAGCTGATCGCCCCCTTATGAGGGGCCGTTCAAGGTTCCGGCCTTCCTGCCCTTGCCCCGCCAGAGCGCGGAGAGAAGGGGCGAGAGCAGGACGAGGATGGTGAAGGCGCCGAGCGCGCCGGCGATGGGGCGCTCGAAGAAGGCCAGCAGGTTGCC
>NZ_JAFIQV010000048.1 GCF_017356015.1 Azospirillum sp. SYSU D00513 | reverse complement strand
CTCAACTCCTCGAACCGCCCGGTGCGGACCCGCATGCCGGGTGGTGTGGGAGGGGTGCGGTCCACTAGGATCGCCCCCTATCCCGATTTGCCACCGGAGGCCACGCGCCGAACCGGCTCCGTTCCGGCCTCCGCTCCCATCAAAGCGCCCAAACAAAAAAGCCCGGCCGCGCCTCCGCCGCCCGAGGGGGCAGGAAAGGCGCGGCCGGGCTTGGGCTGTAAGAGCGTCAGCCGGCGGTGCGGCGGAGCGCTATGACGCTGCGGTCCTTGCGTTGCGCGGCACCGCTCGCGAAACCGGTGACGGTTTCGGACAGGGCGGCGGCGAGCGCTTCCGGCGGGGCCGACAGCAGGTCGTCCAGCAGTCGCTTCACGCGGTTCTCGCCATAGGGGACGCCGGCCGCGTCGGTCGCGTCGGCGAAACCGTCGGTCAGCGCCACCAGCGTCTCGCCGGGCTTCAGCTCGGCAGCGTGGGCCGTGTAGACGGCCTCCGCATAGGCGCCGAGCGGGCGGCCGCGCGGGGTGGTCACCGGGACGACGCCGCGCGCCGGGCTGAGGACCAGCGCGTCGGCGAAGCCGGCGTTGGCGATCCGCAGCGCGCCGTCGGCCGGGGTGAGGAGACCGAAGGCGATGGCTGCGGTCGCGCCGGCGGGGGAGGAGGCCGCAGGGCCGCACAGCGCGGCGTTGACCCGCTGGAGGACGGCGCCGGGTTCCGGCGCCGTGCCGGCGGCGGCGGCGCGCTCGACCTCCCGGCGGACCAGCGTGCGGACGCGTGCGGCCAGCAGGGCCGCCGACACGCCCTGTCCGCCGGCCGTTCCGATCAGGAAGCCGACGGCCCCGTCGCCTGCCGCGAACAGCTCGGCGAGATCCCCGCCGACGGCGGGCGCGGGGTCGCGGCGCGCCGCGCCCTCGCAGGGGAAGGCGGGGCCGGGGGAGGGCAGGGCGGGCGCGGCCATGTCCTGGAGCAGCGCCTGGGCGGTCTCATGGTCGCGCTCGCCGCGCGCCGAGGCGGCCTCGGCCTCGCGGCGCAGGCGCCGGCGCTCCAGGCAGCCGTTCACCCGGCCTTCCAGAAGCCGCACGTTGAAGGGTTTGGGCAGGTAATCCTCGGCCCCCAGATCCAGGCAGAGGACCGTTTCCTCCATGTTGGTCAGGGAGGAGATGACCACGACGGGCGTGTCGGCGACGTGCCCTTCCTTGGTCAGCCGCCGCAGAACGTCCACGCCGCTGATGCGCGGCAGGTTCAGGTCGAGCAGGATCAGGTCGAAGCTCGACGCCTTCGCCAGATCCAGGGCCTGCCGACCGTCCGTCGCCGCGACGATGTCCGTGAATCCGGCCTTGCGCAGGTAAAGCGCGATCAGCTCCTGGCTGAACGCGTCGTCCTCGACCACGAGCAACCGCTCGGTCCGTGTGGCCGTCTCGGGCTGCGCCATGATGTCGAAACCTCCGTCTTGTTCATCGTCCCCGGAAGTTCCGGCCCGGCGGCGGACCGCCTGAAATCGGCCGAATGGTCCCGCTCCGGGCCCTCTTCTGCAGAGGGGCCTTGGTTGTTTCCGTTGCCGCGGGCGCGCCGGCAAATATTCATGAACCCAATCATTGGCCCCGCGAACCGGATTGCGGAACGCAGGGGTGGCAGACTGATTCGCGATCGCCCTCTTTTCAAGACGCATGCCCTTCTGTACAAGGCCAGCGCTACCTGCATACTAGGATAGTTATCTATGGCGAGCAATAATCAAATTTGATATGCTCCCGCAGTAGGCGCGTTGTCACAGGACATCCATTAAACATTTATAAATGTCATCCGCTGCGCTCGCCAGGCGCGCAAATCCGGTCTTCGCCCGGACGGAGTGTGCCCGTGCCCGACGGCCGGTTCCATTTCCGTTTCGCCGAGGGACCAAGGTCCATCCCCCATTCCCGATTGTATTCGGCCCGGACCACGGGCCCAGAACATGGAACGACAGGTCATGTCCAGAGATCCCTCAGCAGTTCTCGAAACCAAAGCCGAGTCCGCGGCCGAATTTACCTCTGATTTCTTCCTGCGGGCGCGCATGCACGCGCTCTACCGGATCCTGAACAGCCCGGTCCGCCCCTGGCCGCACCGGCACCTGTTCATCGAGAACGTTTTTCCGGCCGATTTCTATGCGGCGCTCCAGCGCTGCATGCCCAGTGCGAACGCCTACACCTCGCTCGCCAAGACCGGGAAGGTGGCGGAAGGCGACTACGACATGCGGTCTGGTTTCCTGCTGAACGAGGAGCATCTGGGCCGCGTCCCCGCCGACATCGCCCGCTTCTGGACCGGCCTCTTCGACGAGGTGCTCAACGATGAATTCGCCGATGCGCTGATGGCGCGCCATGGCGACGACCTTCGCGAGCGGCTGGAGCGCGAGGGGAAGCCGCTCGCGAAGGCGCCGCACCGCGACATGATCCTGGTGCGCGACCGCAGCTCCGACGGCGTGAAGATCCACACCTCCGATCCCGGCAACCTGCTGACCCTGCTGTTCTATCTGCCGGCCGACGCCCGCCATGCCGATTGCGGCACGACCCTGTACCTGCCGAAGGAGCGGGAGCGGCGCTGCTGGGGCGGCCCGCACCATGAGTTCGAAGGGTTCGACCCGGTCTGGACCATGCCCTACGTGCCGAACTCACTGTTCATGTTCGTCAAGACCGATGATTCCTTCCACGGCGTGAAACCGATCCATGTCGAGAACCTGCGGCGCGACCTGATGCTCTTCTACGTGAAGCGCTGATGCGCCGGCCCGGCGGGGCCGAACGAAAAAGGGCGCGGCCGGTGATCCCGGCCGCGCCCTCCTTCCGGTCGGAACCGGTCCGATCAGTTCTCCATCACCGCGTCGGCGGGGGCGGTGATTCCATGAACCGCAGCGGCGGTCTTCGAAACGAACAGCTTGGGCTGCGGCAGCACGACCGGCAGGGTGGCGGGGTCGGCGCCCTTCAGCACCTTCGCCATCTGCTCGGCGGCGGCGATGCCCATGTCGGAGACCTGCGGCGTGTAGGCGCCCAGCCAGCCGCCCCAGATGTAGGTCTGGGTGCCGCCGTACAGGGCGACCTTGCTGCCGATGGCCGCGTGGACTTCCTTGGCGACCGACGCCAGGTAGTTGTCGGCACCGGCATAGGCGGCATCGACCTGGAGCTTGCCCGAGGCGACCTCGGCCAGCACTTCCTTCAGGGAGTCGTTGTCGGGGGTGACGCGGCGCGACACCATGGTGACGCCGTTCTTCTCGGCCCAGCCCGCGACTTCCTTCTCGATGATGTTCGAGTTCGGCTCGCGCGCGTTGAACAGCACCAGCAGCTTCTTGATCGGCTTCAGCTTGGTGAAGGCGTCGAACTGCGCGGCGATGGGAACGCCGTTGGTGACGCCGGTCACCGGAACGCCCGGCTGGTCCTTGGACTTCACCAGCTTGCCGCCAACCGCGTCGAAGACGATGTTGAAGATGACGGGCGACTGCTCGCGGACGACGCCGAGTGCGACCTGGGTGCCGACCGTGCCGTAGGTGTAGACGGCATCGTAGGACTTCTTGGCGATATCGCCTTCGATCGCGCGCAGCTCGGAAGCCAGCTTGGCGCGGTCCTGGTCGGCGTTCACCTCCTTGTAGGTGGCGTTGATGCCCAGTTCGGCCAGCTTGGTCTTGAAGGCCTTCTCCGCCCCGGTCTCACCCTTCCACAGCACCATCAGGACGGACTTGTCCACCGTCTGGGCCAGAGCGCCCGTCATGGGCAGCACGGTCATGGCGCCCACAAGCAGGGCCGAAAGGAACCTGGCTTTCATCATCCATCTCCAATTGTCGTCGTGCAAAAAGCAACTCAAACGCTGCGCGCATCATAGGGATCGCGCGCCCCGCGAGCAACTATTTTGTGTTAGCAAGCTTCCTTTGGTATTAATACAATGTAAAGATCCGAGCTATAGCCTTGCTGCGGCGCGGCGACAACCCGCAAGCGTGCGGTGCGTTGTTGCAATTTTATGTAGTTAATTTTGAGTTGCTGAGGCGTCGGAATGGAGAAAGCCGGGTTCGAGCCGCGCAAGGACGGAGGCCAGCGTGTTCGCTGGTTGCTGAGCGGCGCCTTTTTTCTTGCCACGGCCGCCGATGCGTCGTCCAACGCCTTCATGCCGGTCTTCGCCACCGCGCTTCAGCCGGCCACTCCGTACCTTCCGGCGGATCTGGCGGCCGGGCTGCCCATAGCCGCCTATTGGTTGATGGTCGCCGCCGCCCAGCTGACCGCCGGGCGGTGGGAGCGGGGCCGTGACCACCGCCTGCTGCTGGCCGGCGGGCTGCTGCTCTCCGCGGCGGGGCTGGCCTTTTCCGGACTCGCGGCGAGCGTTCCGGCCCTGACGCTGTGGCGCGCCCTGTGCGGCTTCGCGGCGGGCGTGGTGATGATCCTCGTGCAGGACGGGCTGCTGCGGCTGGTGGGGCCGGCGGGGCGAACCGCGGCGTCCGGACGCTACCTGTCCATTTTCTTCGCCGGGACCATCGCCGGGACGCTGGGGGGCGGCTTCATCGCGGCGCAGGCGGGGCATGCCACGGCCTTCCTCGCCGCCGGCGCAGTGGCGGGCGCCGCCGCCCTGGCGGCCTTCGGCCTTCCGTCCCACCGGGAGACGGCGGCCCCGCAGCCCTTCCGGGCCACGGAGCTGCTGCGCAACCCGTCCTTCCTGGCGCTCGTTCTGCTGGGCGCCGTGCCGTCGCGGCTGCTGATCGCCGCCTTTCTCTATTGCCTGGTGCCGCTGCACCTGCACGAACTTGGGCTGACGGCGGTCGAGACGGGCTGGGTACTGACCTTCTATTCGGCGACCATGGCGCTGACCGCGCCGTCCTGGTCCCGCCTGATCGACCGCAGCGGCCGCCCGCTCCTGTTCACCGCCGCCGGGCTGGGGCTGTCGGCCGCCGCCATGGCGGTGGTGCCGGCTGCGGATGCGCTCGGGCTCGGCGGCGTCGCCCCGGTCGTCGCGGCGGTGCTCCTGCTCGGCACCGCGCAGGCCTTCGGCATGGCGCCCCAGGTGACCCTGCTGTTCCGCGTCGCTTCCGCGGAGATGGAGCGCTTCGGCCGGACCCCCGTCCTTGGTCTCTTCCGCGTGTTCGAACGGCTCGGGCTGTTCGCCGGCCCCTTGCTGGCGACGACGCTGGGCGGAGCCGGCGCGGCGTCCGGCCACGGCGTTGCCGCCGCCCTCATCGGGCTTGCCCTGCTGGCCGGTGCCGCCGCACCGGCCCTGACCATCGCCCTTACCCTATCCGGGCCGAGGCCCGCCGATCCGGAGACCATCCGATGACCAGTCCCCTGACGAGTTCCCAGACGATGACCGGCCTTTCCGAAGATCCCGCCGATCTGACCGCCGGCCTCGCCGCTGATTTCGCGGAGGACGACCTCCCCGTCGTGCCGGCCGGCCCGAACGGGTCCACCGGATCGTCCCTGCTGTCCTGGGGCGACGCGATGACCTGGGAGGAATACGACCTCATGGCGCTGCGCACCTCGGCGCCCTTCGAGGGGCGCTTCGAGGAGCGGTTCTTCAACTATGTCCACCCGACCCGCCTGCAGGGCCATTGGCCCGCGCACCAAGTCAAGGACACGCCGGTGCGCCTGGCCTACACCGAATGGGGCGATCCGGACGGCCCGCTGGTGATCTGCGTCGGCGGCATCGCCAACACGGCCCGGCGCTGGGACTATCTCGGTCTCGGCCTGTCCGGTGACTTCCACGTGGTCTGCCTGGACTGGCCCGGCCGGGGCATGAGCGGCTGGATGCCGACCCAGGGCGACTACAGCATCGACACCAACGTCGAGGTGCTGCACCAGCTCATCCGGCATCTCGACTGCGACCGGGCCAGCATCATCGGCTCCTCGCTCGGCGGCAGCACGGCCATCGCCTTCTGCGCGCGCCATCCGGGCGTCGTGGACCGGCTCGTCCTGAACGACATCGGCCCCTACATCCCGGGCGAACGCCGCCGGCGCCGCGCCCAGGCGGTCGCCCGCCACTACATCTTCCGCCGTCCCGCCGACCTGTTCCGCCGCCTCGGCGCCTCCGCCAAGAACGAGGGGCCGGTGACCGAGGACGAGCTGCTGCACAACACCTATTACCAGACCAAATGGTCCGACGGGCATGGCGGGCGGATCTACCGCCACGACCCGCGCGCCCTCCAGGCCTACGCCGAGGAGGCGAAGGACAGCCTGACCCAGTGGGACGAGTGGGCCGGCATGGACATGCCCGTGCTGGTGATCCACGGCATGCTGTCCGACGCGCTGCTGCCGGAAACGGTGGAGCAGATGGTCTCCCGGCCCGGCGTCAACGCCATGCATGTGCCCGACACCGGCCACACCCCGGCGCTCAGCGACGCCAACCAGATCCATTTCGTGCGGGAATGGCTGCTGGGACGCGGACCGGACGCGGATTTCAGCAGCCTCAACCCGCCGGCGACGCCGCGTCACCTGTTCGGCGCCAACCCGCCGCAGCCGCAGCCAGCAGCGACGCCGGCACCGGCACCGGCGGCCATGCCCGCCACCATCTCTGCCGTCGTGCCCGCGCAATGACAACCGGCAGCGCGCCCGTCCCCGTTCTGGAGGCGCGGTCGGGCGCCGCGTCGGACGCGCCGGCGACGCTCGCCGGATTGCCGGCCCACGCCCTGTCGGTGGAGGCGGACGCGCCGGCGGCCGAGGCGCGGGCGGCCTTCCTGGGCGACCCGGAGCTGCCGGGCCTGATCCTGACGCGCAAGGGCGCTTATGCCGGGATGCTGGCGCGCCGTGGCTTCATGGAGGGGCTGGCGCGGATCGCCGGGGAGGAGACCCTCCTGAGCCGGCCGCTCGACCGGCTGATGGGCGCGGAGCCGGACGAACCCCTGCTGCTCGGCGCTTCCGACCGGATCGAGGATGCGGCGCGGCTGGTCCTGCAACGCCCGCCCGAACAGGCCTACGACCCGGTGGTGGTCGGCTTTCCCGGCGGCGTCCGCCGCGTGATGGCGGCGCGGACGATCCTTCTGGCGATGGCCCGGGCCACCGAGACGGCCAAGGCCGAGAACCAGCGGCTGATGAAGGAGCTGGAGGACCAGCGCCGGCGCCTGCAGCGCCAGGCGATGGCGCTTCAGGACATCGCCCGGCTGGAGCCGCTGCGCGGGTCCGACTTTGACTGGACGGTGGGCGGCATCGCCAGCCAGATCGCCTTCACGCTGTTCCTGGACCGGGTCGCCGTCTGGCGGCTGGATGAGACCGGGGGCCGCATGGCCGCCATCCCCGTCGCCAGCCATGGGGTGCGGCCCTGGGACGCGGAGGAATTCCCGGTCGCGCGCTATCCGGTCTACCGGCAC
Organism: Azospirillum sp. SYSU D00513; assembly: GCF_017356015.1. Lineage (GTDB taxonomy): Bacteria > Pseudomonadota > Alphaproteobacteria > Azospirillales > Azospirillaceae > Azospirillum. The sequence goes on along the minus strand of NZ_JAFIQV010000048.1, from coordinate 42,465 downwards.
GCGCTGAAGGAAAGCCGGCAGGTGCTGGTCGTGGAGGACGTCGAGTCCGACCCGCGCGTCGCGGAGCTGCTGGAGCCCGCGCTGCGCCCGGCGGGCGTGGGGTCGCTGGTCCATGTCTGCGTGCATCTGGCGGACCGTCCCGTGGCGCTCCTGCGCTGCGAGAGCCGCTCGCCGCGCCGCTGGACCGACAGCGAGGTGCATTTCATCGAGGCGGCGGCGAACTTCGTGGCGCTCGCCGCCATCGGGGAGGAGCGCAACCGGGCGGTCGAGGCGCTGCACGAAAGCGAGGCGCGGCTGCTCCAGGTGCTGGCGGCCAGCCCGGGCGGCGTCTGCATCGTCGATCTCGACGGCGGCATCCGCTTCGCCAACTCCAGCCTCTGCGCGCTCTTCGGCCGGACCGAGGGGCAGATGCTGCGGACCGGCATCGCGGACCTCTACGCCGACCCGGACGAGCACCGCCGCTGCCTGGAACGCTTCGGCGAGCGGGACGCCCTGCGCGGCGTGGAGACGGCCTTCCGCCGGCCCGGCGCGGAAGGCGGCGGCCCGGGCGGCGGTTCCGGTGACCGCCCGCTCTGGGCCATCATGTCCTGGGAGCGGACGCGTTTCGAGGAGCGGCCGGCCATCGTCGTCTGGCTGTTCGACATCACCGCCCGCAAGGAGGCGGAGGACCGCCTGCGCCAGTCCAAGGAGCAGGCGGAGGCCGCCACGCGGGCGAAGTCCAGCTTCCTGGCGACGATGAGCCACGAGATCCGCACGCCGATGAACGGCGTGCTGGGGATGCTGGACATCCTCGGGCGCAGCCCGCTGGACGGCGATCAGGAACGCTCCGTCACCGTGATCCGCGAGAGCGCCATGTCGCTGATGCGCATCATCGACGACATCCTCGACTTTTCGAAGATCGAGGCCGGCAAGCTCGACCTCGATCCCGTGCCGACGCGGCTGGACGGCCTGTTCGACGGCGTGCTGGCGACGCTGGACCCGGTGGCCGGCCGGAAGGGGGTGGATCTTGCCGCCTCCGTCGATCCGTCGGTTCCGCCCTGGCTTTCAGCCGATCCCGTGCGGCTGCGGCAGATCCTGATGAACCTGGCCGGCAACGCGGTGAAGTTCACCGAAAATGGCTCCGTCACCCTGACGGCCGAATCGCTGGGCCGGGAGGGGGAGACCGTCCGCCTGCGGCTGTGCGTGAGCGACACCGGCATCGGCCTGACGCGCGCGCAGGCCGACCGGCTGTTCCAGCCCTTCGCCCAGGCGGAAGGCTCCACCACCCGCCGCTACGGCGGGACGGGGCTGGGCCTGTCGATCTGCCGCCAGCTCGTCCAGCTGATGGGCGGCTGCATCGGGGTGCAGAGCGAGCCGGGGAAGGGAAGCCTGTTCTGGATCGAGCTGCCCCTGCCGGTCGCCGAGCCCGCCCCCGCGGAGCCGGAAACCGGGCCGCAGCCGGGCCGGGACGCCCCGCCGGCTGGAGCGTGGGTGAGGACGCTGCCCCGCCTCGCCCCGGACGGGCCCATCCTGGTCGCCGACGACCACCCCATCAACCGCGAGGTGATCCTGCAGCAGCTGGAGCAGCTCGGCTGCACGGCCGAGGCGGTGACCGACGGGCAGGAGGCGCTGGAGGCGCTGGAGAGCGGGCGCTACGTCCTTCTGCTGACCGACTGGGACATGCCGCGGATGGACGGGCTGGAGCTGACCCGCACCATCCGGACGCGGGAAGCGGCGGCCGGGGCGGATGCCGGACCGGCCTTCCCCGGCGCGCCCGCGCCGTTGCCGATCGTCGGCATCACCGCCAACGCCCTGTCCGGCGAGGCCGAGCGCTGCATCGCCATGGGCATGGACGACTGCCTGACCAAGCCGGTGGACAGCCTGCGGCTGGCACGCTGCCTCGCCCGCTGGATCCCCGAGGCGTCCGGCCCGTCCGCGCCGCCGTCTTCAGCACCGCCGTCTTCCGCGCCGCCATCCTCCGTGCCGGCCCCGGCTTCCCGGCCCGTTCCATCCGCCGCGCCTGCGTCCGGCGGGGAGGCCATCGACACGCGCGGCTTCCGCGACATCCTGGGCGACGACCGGGACGCCATCCGCGGCCTGCTGCACCGCTATCTCGCGACCAGCGCGCCGGTGCGGGACCAGCTGGCGTCCGCGATCGCCGCCCACGAGTCCGCCGAGGAGGTCCGGCGCCACGCCCATGGCCTGAAGGGCGCGTCGGGCATGGTGCGCGCCGGCGCGCTGGCCGCCGCCTGCCACGAGATCGAGACGGCGGCGATGGCCGGCGACTGGATTCGCATATCGGAGTATTCAATGGCGTTCGAAAACAGCTGGAAGGACGTCCGCGAGTTCATCGAACGCTATTGAGTTGTCGTCATCATAGTTTCACAACCCGGTCCCTTGCGCTCCGCGCCGGAGGGGCATACCATGCCGATAGGCATATGAGCGCCGGTTAGGCCGAACGGAACGGCTGCCGCGTGATCCTGGATGAGCGTCATGAGCTTTGCGGTGGAAGACCGACCCTTTCTGTTCATGCGTCATGGGCAGACCGACTACAACCAGCGCAAGGTGCGGTGCGGCGGCGACGTGGACATTCCCCTGACCGCCGAGGGAGAGCGGCAGGCGATGGCCGCCGCCGCCGTCCTGGCGGATCTTGCCGGCGAAATCGACGCGGTCGTCGCGAGCCCGTTGCTGCGCACGCGCCGCACGGCCGAGATCGTCCGCGAGGCGCTGGGGCCGGTGCCCCTGGAGCTGCATGACGGGCTGATTGAGCGGCGGCTCGGCGCCTGGAACGGCCTGGGCATTGCGGAAACCCAGCCTCTGATCGGCGCCGGCGCCGCGCCGCCGGGCGGCGAGGGCGAGGCGGAGTTCCGGCAGCGGATCCACCACGCGCTCGCCGACATACTGGGGCGTGGTCACCGCCTGCCTCTGCTGGTCGGCAGCAAGGGGGTCGGGCGCATGCTCGGCCTGATCCTGGGGGATGCGCACCCGCCGATGGACAACGCCGCCGTTCTCCGCTTCACGGCGCCCTCCTGCATACTAGAGCAATCATCGGTGCGTGCCGCCGGCTCCGGAGCAACCGGTGCGCTAGAAATCGCATGAAAAAACCGACCGGGCGTTAGTATGTTATTCTTCTGGTTACCTCTTTCGGGTAGCATGACGCAAATCGCTCGGGTGTCTGGGCTGAACAGTTTGCCGTGCCGCGCGGACAGGCGCGCGGCACCGGGGAAAGGGAAATTGCCATGGTGACCCTCTACGGCCGAAGCCTGACGGTCCGTGTTCTCATGCCCATCGCGATCCTGCTCGCGGGCATCGCCGTCGCCGCCACCATCGGCGTCGCCTACATGAACATGTCGGCCGTCCGGGAGTCGCTGTCCAGCCGTGCGCGGATCATGTCGGCCGCCCTGGTCGGCGGCGCAGCCGACGCGCTGTGGATCATGGACAATGGCGCCGGTTCGTCGCTGCTCGCGGCTCTGGCGACCGACCCCGATTATCTGGGCAGCAAGATCAGCGAGAAGAACGGCCGGCTGTTCGCGGACCATGGGACTCCGGCGGACGCCAATGCCGACGCCGAGGGCATGATCGTCCAGACCGCGCCGATCATCTACAGCAAGGACGGCAAGCAGGAGGAGGTCGGCACCATCGAGGTCCGGCTGACCACCGAGCGCGCCTACGCCACGATCCGCGCCGAGACGATCAAGATCGCCGGCATCGGCGCCGCCGCGCTGCTGGTCGTCTGCGCCGTCCTGATCTTCATCGTGCGCGGCGTGACCCGGCCGATCGTCCGCATGACCGAGGTCATGACCGAGCTGGCCTCCGGCCGGACCGAGGTGGTCGTGCCCGCCCTGGACCGCCGCGACGAGGTGGGCCGCATGGCCGCCTCGGTGCAGACCTTCCGCGAGAACGCGCTCGCCAAGCTTCACCTCGAGGCCGAGCAGGTGCGGCTGCGCGAGGAGTCCGAGCGGGAGCGGCGCCAGGCGCTCGCCGACGTCGCCAAGAGCTTCGACGCCGACGTGGGCCATCTTCTGTCGGCGGTGAACCGCACCGCGGCGGAGATGAGCGGGTCGGTCGGCGACGTCGCCGGCAGCGCCGGCAGCAACGCGACGCTGAGCCAGTCCGCCGCCGGCGCCGCCGAGGAGGTCACCGCCAACGTGCAGACCGTCGCCGCCGCGGTCGAGGAGCTGGCCGCGTCGATCCGCGACATCTCCGAACAGGCGCAGACCTCGCACACCGTTTCGGACAACGCGAACCGGCAGGTCGATGACACGGTCACCCGCATGAAGAAGCTGGTGAACGACAGCGTGCGCATCGGCGACGTGCTGACCCTGATCTCCTCCATCGCCGGCCAGACCAACCTGCTGGCGCTGAACGCCACCATCGAGGCGGCCCGCGCGGGCGAGGCCGGCAAGGGCTTCGCCGTCGTCGCCACGGAGGTCAAGAACCTCGCCGGCCAGACCGCCAAGGCGACCGAGGAGATCTCCGCCCTGATTTCCGCGATCCAGGCCTCGTCGGGTGCGGCCGCCGGGGAGATCGACGACATCGCCAAGGTGATCGTGCGGCTGAGCGAGATCAGCGCCTCCATCGCCGCCGCGGTCGAGGAGCAGAACTCCGCCACGCTGGAGATCAGCCGCGCGGTCCAGCAGGCTGCCGACGGCACGGAGAAGCTGCGCGGGAACGTCCAGGGCGTGGCCGAATCGGCCCAGCGCAACGGCGAGGCGGCCACCCGTCTCTACGAGGGCATCCGCAGCCTGGAGAACAGCTTCCACGACGTGCAGACCCAGGTCGACCGCTTCGTCGGCAAGCTGGCCGCCGGCTGAACCGGCGGCGTCACCGCCCCTTGCCGAAAAAGCCCCGCGGTTCCGCCGCGGGGCTTTTTCCATTTGGGCGTGTCGCGGGTCCGCGCCGTACCTATTGCTTATGGCCTAGTGATTCACTATAAAACGCATAGTGGAATATGCGTTCCGACGGGGTGGAAGGGCGAGATGAGCAACCGGAACCTCGACATCGACGCCCTGCGGACCTTCGTCCACATCGCCGACACCATGAGCTTTTCCCGCGCGGCCGAGCGGGTCTGCCTGTCGCAGGCGGCGGTCAGCCTCAAGATCAGCCGGCTGGAGCGCGACCTCGGCCGTTCCCTGATGCAGCGGCGGCGGGGCCGTCTCCTCGGCATCACCGAACAGGGCGAGGCGTTGCTGCCCTACGCCCGCCGCATCCTGCAGCTCAACGACGAGGCCTGCCTGACCGTCGCCGAACTCGGCGCCGGCAAGACCGCGGCCTGACGGACGGCGGCCAATGAAAAAGGCGGCGCCCCAGGAGGGACGCCGCCGCATCGGGCCGCATCGGGCCGGGCCTGACCGGCCGGATCAGGCGTGGGCCTTCACGAACTCCTCGATCTTCGCGATGAAGAGCGCGGGGGCGGCCAGCATCGGGTAGTGGCCGGTGTTGAAGACGCCCTTCCAGCTCACGATTTCAGGCTTGGGCAGGGCGGTCCCGTCGGGACGCCGGTCCGACATCAGGAACACGCCGTCGTCCGCCACCGTGAGGGTCGATCCCGGCGTGCCCGGCTGGCCGAAGGGGGTCGTGAAGGCGCCGATGATGTCGTCGTGCTGGTAATAGCCGACATCGTCCGTGCCGACGAAGAGCAGCACCGGAATCCGCGGCTTCGCGGCGTTCAGCTCCGCCTCGATGTCGGTGTTGCAGAACATGTCCAGATAGCCCTTCATCGGGCCGGTCGGGCATTCGCGGCGCGTCCGTTCCAGCTTCCAGGTCACCCAGGTCTCGCTGTACTTGACCGCGTTCTCCTTGCCGTTCTTGCCGGCGACGCGCGCGCGGATCGCCTTGCGCATCTCCGCGTCGTCGGTGACGGAGAGGTCGAGGCCGGCGCGCGGCCCCTTCCAGCCCTTGGAGCGGACGGGGGTCACGCAGAGGATGCTCTTGATCGGGGATTCGACGCCCGGACCCTTGTATTCCTTCAGCGCGATGTACTGGGCGATCAGCCCCGTCATGGAATGGCCGAGCAGGTGGAAGCGCTTCACGCCCAGCCCCGCCATCAGCGCCATGACGTCGGCGTGGATCTCCGCCGCCGTGTAGCTGTTCGGCGTGCCGTCGGCGTGGGTCAGCAGGGCGCGCGACAGCCCGTAGCCGCGCAGGTCGGCGAAGACGTAGGTGAAGCTGTCCTGGTCGAGGAAGGGCAGCACGAAGTCGTAGTTGGACTGGGTGCCCATCCACTCGTGCAGCACGAGGATCACCTCCTTGCCGGCGCCGTAGACGCGGTGGCCGAGCAGCCCCTTGGCGTTCGCCGCCGGACCAGCGGAAGAGGGGGCGGCCGGGCTGGTGGAGGCGGCGCCGCTCTGGGCCGCGGCCGTCCCGGCCTGGCCGGCCAGCGCGCCGGCGACGCCCATCGCCAGCGAGGAGCGCAGGAAGGTCCGCCGCCGGACGCCCCGGCCCGTCTCGGCGTCGTCGTCGGATCGAGATTCGAAGGGTGGTGTGCGCATGACGGACTCTTCCCGGAAAGGCATATAAGTTGACGGAAGCACAACCTTACGGGGGAAGCGGCACGCGCCAAAATTAAGAAAACAAATAACCTGCGGGAGGCACGCACCAGCGCCCCGCGCCGGGCACGGCGGACGACGCCGACGGGGAACTCTGCCTCGCGCCCTCCTGTTCGGAGGGCACGCCTCGGCCTTTCGCGGATGCAGCAAGGGGCCGGGCGTGCAGTCCCGTTCCGCCGGACCGCGGGCCGCTCCCGTGCCCCGGACCGGCTCATCGCCAACACTCCGACGGAAGGAGGATGAATGCCATCCAGTCTCGGATCCACGCTGCTCACCGTGGCGGCGCTGCTCTTCGGCTACGCCATGCTTCAGGTCGGCAACGCGCTTCAGGGCACGCTGCTGAGCGTCCGCGGCGGGCTGGAGGAGTTCTCGCCCACGCTGATCGGGCTGGTGAGCACGGGGTTTTCCATCGGGCTGGTGGCCGGATCCTTGCGGGCGGGGCGGCTGATCGCCAATGTCGGCCACACCCGGACCTTCGCGGCGCTGGCCTCGGTCGCCTCGGCCTCGGCGCTGCTGCACCTGATGGTCGTGGACCCCTACTGGTGGATCCTGTTCCGCGCGCTGACCGGCTTCTGCTTCGCGGGGCTGCTGATCGCGGTGGAGAGCTGGCTGAACGCCGCCGCCAGCCCGGACATCCGCGGCCGCCTCATCAGCGTCTACGGCATGGCCGGCCTCGGCGCCAGCGCCGGCGGGCAGCTGCTGCTGCCGGTCGCCGAGCCGTCGGGATACCTGCTGTTCTGCCTGATCTCCGTGATCATCTCGCTGGCGCTGGTGCCGGTGGCGCTGTCGCGCGTCACGGTGCCGGGCGGCGAGGTGCCGCAGGCGAGCGTCGATCTGTCCAGGCTGTACCGCCAGTCGCCCTTCGGCCTCGTCGCGGCGGTGCTCTGCGGCATCAGCACCGGCGCCTATTTCGGGCTGGGGCCGCTGGCGGCACAGCAGATGGGCTTCGACGAGCTGGGCATCGCGCTGTTCATGGCGGTGGGCACCTTCGGCGCCTTCGCCCTGACCTGGCCGCTGGGCTGGGCGTCGGACCGGTTCGACCGGCGCATGCTGATCATCGGCCTCGCCGTGGTGACGGCGTTCAGCCTGATGGCGGTCCCGGCCCTGGAGGGGCGGGGCATGCCGCCATGGGTGACCTTCGCGCTGATGTTCCTGCTGGGCGGCCTGATCGTGCCGACCTACAGCATCGTCATCGCCCATGTGAACGACAATGTCAGCGCGGGCGAGTTCGTTTCCGCCTCCAGCGGGCTGCTGATCGTCCAGGGCATCGGCGCGGCGCTCGGGCCCTTCCTGGCGGGCATCGCCATGTCGTCGCTGGGGGTGCCGGGCATCGCCTACGTCATCGCCGCCGCACAGGTGGTCATGGCCGTCTGGGGCGTCTACCGCATGACCCGCCGCGCCTCCGTCCCGGCGGAGCGCAAGGAGGAGTTCGTGCCCATGCCGCTCGTCCCCGTCGGCACCGAGTTCACCACCCCCGCCGAATAGCGGGCGCGGCGGGGCGATGTCCCCGCCAATAGGCTTGCCATTCCCCGCCCGCCGTGGCTGAAAAGGCCCGGCGCCGGGCGGCCCGGCCCGTGACGGTTACACACTGTTACACGAGGGGCCGCCGCGCGACATGAAGCAGCAAAACAGCCGCCCCACATTCGCCTTACGTTTGAGGTCGAATGGCCGGGTCTGCGGCCGCGCGGGTGATGGTGGCGTTTGCGATGAAGAAGCTGGCGGTGTTTGTGGTGGCGGTCCTGCTGGCGGCTGGCGGCGGGTCCTGGTGGTTCCTGGGCGCCCAGGCGGACACGCCGGCGCAGCGCACCCACACGGTGGCGGTGGGCAGCGTGGAGGACACGGTGTCGGCCGTCGGCACGCTCCAGGCCCTGAACTACGTCGATGTCGGCACCCAGGTGTCGGGCCAGCTGCGCACCATCCTCGTGAAGATCGGCGACACGGTGGAGAAGGGCCAGCTCCTGGCCCAGCTCGACCCCACCGTCTACGAGGCGCGCGTCGCCGCCGACCAGGCGCAGATCCTGAACCTGCGCGCCCAGATGACCGAGCGGCAGGTGCAGCAGGCCCTGGCCGAGAAGCAGTTCGAACGGCAGCGCCGCCTGCTCGCCGACCGGGCCACCAGCCAGGAGGCCTACGACAGCGCCGACGCCGAGCGCAAGATCCTCGCCGCACAGATCACCGGGCTGGAGGCGCAGCTCAAGCAGACGGAATCGACCCTGAAGGGCGACCAGGCGAACCTCAGCTACACCAAGATCTACGCGCCCATGTCCGGCGTGGTGGTGGACATCACCGCGCGCCAGGGCCAGACGCTGAACGCGAACCAGCAGGCGCCGATCATCCTGCGCATCGCCGAACTCAGCACCATGACCGTCCGCACCCAGGTGTCGGAGGCCGACGTGCCCCGGCTCAAGGTCGGCATGGCCGCCTATTTCACCACGCTCGGCCGCCCCGACCGGCGGCGCGAGGGGACTTTGCGCCAGGTCCTCCCCACCCCGGAGGTGGTCAACAACGTCGTGCTCTTCGCCTCGCTCTTCGACGTGGCGAACCCGGACCTCGACCTGCTGCCGCAGATGAGCGCCCATGTCTTCTTCGTCGCCGGGCAGGCCAAGGACGTTCCGGTCGTGCCGATGGCGGCACTCCGCCCGGTGCCGCGCAAGCCCGGCCTCTACACCGCCCGCGTGCTGGAGAACGGCCAGCCCGCCGAGCGCCGGGTCGAGATCGGCGTGACCAACCGCGTGCTGGGCGAGGTGCGCTCCGGCCTCGCCCCCGGCGACGAGGTCATCCTCGACGGCGTGCAGCCGGCCGGCGGCCCGAATGGCGGTCCCGGCGGCAACCGCCGCAACGGTCCTCCGGCCGGGGGAGCGCGCCTCTGATGGACGCGAACATGACCGACACCGGCATGATGGAAGGGCAGGCGGCTCCCCAGCCCGAGCCCCGGCCCGAGCTGGCGGCGGACCGGGACGACGCCCCCCAGATCTCGCTGCGCAACGTGACGAAGAGCTTCCGGCGCGGCGAGCTGGAGGTGGAGATCCTCCACGGCATCTCGCTGGACGTGCGGGCGGGGGAGTTCGTCGCGATCATGGGCGCGTCGGGCTCCGGCAAATCGACGCTGATGAACCTGCTGGGCCTGCTCGACCGCCCGACCGGCGGCAGCTACCGGCTGGACGGGGAAGAGGTCACGGGCCTCAGCTCCGACCGCCGCGCCATCCTGCGGCGGGAGCGGTTCGGCTTCATCTTCCAGCAATACAACCTGCTGGCCGGCTCGACCGCCAGCGAGAACGTGGAGATGCCCGCGGTCTACGCCCGCATGCCGGCCGAGGAACGGCGGGCGCGGGCGGCGGAACTGCTGACGGCACTCGGCCTCGGCGACCGGCTCGACCACCGGCCCTCGCAGCTCTCCGGCGGCCAGCAGCAGCGCGTTTCCATCGCGCGGGCGCTGATGAACGGCGGGGCGGTGATCCTCGCCGACGAGCCGACCGGCGCGCTCGACAGCCGCAGCGGTGTGGAGGTGATGCGCCTGCTGCGCGAGCTGAACGAGCGCGGCCACACCGTCATCCTGATCACCCACGACCCGGCGGTGGCCCGCCAGGCCAAGCGCATCGTGGAGATCCGGGACGGCAACATCGTCTCCGACGAGGTCCAGCCCGGCTCCTCGCCGGCCGCCCCCTTCGCCGGCCCGGCCAGCAAGGCCGGCGGGGCGAGCGTCACGCCCGGCGACGTGGCGGAGGCCGCGCGCATGGCGGTGAAGGCCCTGCGCAACAACCTGATGCGCACGCTGCTGACGCTGCTCGGCATCATCATCGGCGTGGCCTCGGTCGTGGCGATGCTCGCCATCGGCAACGGCGCCCGGCAGGAGGTGATGGACCGCATCGGCGCCATGGGCACGAACCTGCTGCTGGTCCGCCCCGGCGCCCCCAACGTGCGGCCGAGCGGCGGGCAGGTCACCACCCTGGTGGCGCCCGACGCCGAGGCCATCGCGGGCCTGCCGAACGTGGCCGTCGCCGTGCCCGAATATCCGGGCAGCGTCACCATGCGCCGGGGCGGCCGCGACTACGCCACCTCGGTCAACGCCACCACGCAGGATTTTCCGCAGGCGCGCGGCTGGACCATGCAGTCCGGCGCCTTCTTCGAAGCCAACGACGTGCGCACCTACGCGCCCGTCGCGGTGATCGGCCAGACCGTCGCCCGGGCGCTCTACGCCGAGGGCGAGGACCCCATCGGCAGCTACCTGCTGATGAACAGCGTGCCCTTCCAGGTCATCGGCGTGCTGGCGCCGAAGGGCGCGACCCCCTGGGGCGCCGACCAGGACGACATCGCCTATGTACCGCTGACCACCGGCACCTTGCGGCTGTTCGGCCAGCGTTATGTGCGGACCGTCACGGTGCAGGTCGAGGATGTCGGCCGGATCGCCGAGACCGAGCAGGCCATTCGGGACCTCCTGACCGCCCGCCATCAGGCCGAGGATTTCCAGATCCGCAACATGGCTTCGGTCCTGGAGACGGCGACGGCGACGCAGAACAGCATGACGCTGCTGCTGGGCTCCATCGCCGCCATCTCGCTGCTGGTCGGCGGCATCGGGGTGATGAACATCATGCTGGTCAGCGTGACCGAGCGGACGCGCGAGATCGGCGTGCGCATGGCGACGGGGGCGCGCCGTGTGAACATCATGCTGCAGTTCAACAGCGAGGCGCTGGCGATCTGCACGCTGGGCGGGCTGATCGGGGTGGGCGTGGGGCTGGGGGTGACCTGGCTCTTCGCCTTCTTCGGCAAGCCGGTGCAGCTCACCGCGGCGCCGGTGATCCTGGCCTTCGGCTGCGCCTTCGGCACCGGGCTGCTCTTCGGCTATCTTCCGGCGCGCAAGGCCGCCGACCTCGACCCCGTCGTGGCGCTCGCCTCCGAATGAGGACCATCACCATGAGACGTGCCGCCGCCCTGGCGATGGGAGCGCTGCTGCTGTCCGGCTGCGCGCTGGGTCCGGACACGGCGCTGCCCAGCCCAACGCTGCCCGCCGCCTGGGACGGTGCGGGCGAACGGCCCGATGCCCTGGCCGGCGTCTGGCCGGACGCCCGCTGGTGGGCGGGGTTCGGGAACGCCGAGCTGGACCGGCTGATGGCCGAGGCCGCCGCGAACAACCGCGACCTCGCCGCCGCCGCCTCCCGCATCCGGCAGGCCGAGGCACAGGCGCGCATCGCCGGGGCGGCGCTGCTGCCGACGCTCGGCGCCTCCGGCGACGCGGGCCGCAGCTGGGCGCCGCACGCGCCCCGCGCCGGCAATGGCTCCGGCAGCTTCGGGGCCACGCTCCAGGCCGGCTACCAGCTTGACCTGTTCGGCGGCAACGCCGCCGACGCCGAGGCGGCCCGCGCCAGCCTTGCCGCCAGCCGCTACGACCGCGAGGCGGTGGCCCTGACGCTCCAGTCGCAGGTGGCGGCCACCTTCTTCCAGGTGCTCGCCGCGCGCGACCGGCTGCGGCTCGCCGCCGATACGCTGCGCATCGCGGAGGATGTGCTGGCGGTGCTGGAGCGGCAGCGCGAGGTCGGCTCCTCCTCCGAGCTGGAGGTGGCCCAGCAGCGCAGCAGCGTCGCCACCCAGCGCGCCGCCCTCCCGGCGCTCCGCCAGTCGGAGAAGGAATCCTTGAACGCGCTGGCCGTGCTGCTCGGCCGCAACCCGCAGGGATTCGGGGTGGAGACGCGCTCGCTCGCCGACCTCGCCGTCCCCGCCGTGACGGAGGGCATCCCCTCGGCCCTGCTGCAACGCCGCCCCGACCTCCGCCGGACAGAGGAGATCCTGCGCGCGGCACGGCTCGACACCGTGGCCGCGCGCGCCGCGCGCTTCCCCAGCATCGACCTGACGGTGCGCGGCGGTTACCAGAGCACCGCACTCTTCAGCCTGCTCGACCCCGCGGGCCTGCTCTACAGCGTCGCCGGCTCGCTGACCGCCCCGATCTTCGCCGGCGGCCGTCTGGAAGCGCAGGAGGACCTGTCCACCGCCCAGGCCGAGGAGCTGGTTCAGAGCTACGCCCAGACCATCCTGATCGCGCTCCAGGACACCCAGGACGCGCTGAACGCCACCAGCACCACCGAGGAACGCCGCCGCTTCAGCGCCGAAGCCCAGGCCCAGGCCGCCGAAGCCCTGCGCATCGTGGACGCCCGCTTCCGCGCCGGCACCGTCCCTTTCCTGAACGTGCTGGACGCCCAGCGCACCGTGTTCCAGGCCAACGACGCGGTGGTCCAGGCGACGCTCGCCCGCTTCAACGCCCTGGTCAGCCTTTACGCGGCGCTGGGCGGAGGGTGGAGCGGGGAGCTGGCGCCTTTGCCGGGGGAAGGGCTGTGAGGAGGCGCACAGTCGCTCAGCGGCAGGCCGTGTGACGCCGATCGATCATGCGGCTTTCTTGAATCGCTCGAACCGAAGCGCGAGGCGTTCACGATCCGGTTTCAGGTGATCGTCGCTTGGCAGCCGGATGATCTTCCCCGCCAGTCCTTTGATGCCATGTTCGAGCAAGGGGCCGTCATGAAGGTCCAGCAGTCGTTCCGAGACGTGAATGCGATGGTCCGGGTCGATGCCGATGAGGTCGGCATCATAGGCGACATGATGCAGCTTCGACATGCAGATCCCGTTCCTGATGTCCGGCTGCCCCAGCTCAGGATCGATGTCCGGCACGATATGGGCGGCATCGACCAAACGCAGTTCGGGCAGGCCCGTCAGCGCGCATCGGCCACCATAGGCCGCCACGACGCGCTCCCGGAAAGACGACTGGTGCAGTCGTTGCTTCACTTGGCGCAGGGCATAGCGGCGCTCGTCCTGATTGGGCGGCATCCACAATGTCGCGGCATCGGTCGCCGGCTTGGGGGCGAGTTTGACCGACAGTGATTTCGGATCCCAATCCACGACGTAGGACGGGAAAATCGGTTCGTAGAAAGCCGGAGCCACCCCGTAGAAGTAGATGAGCGGCAGTTGGCGCTCCATGGCATCGCGGAGCAGCCGGTTTTGAGTGTCGTCCGGGTTGGTGCCTTTGAAGGCGTAGGTCAGAGTATCGGTCGCAGCCCTTAACTTCGTATCCGATTCCAACTGGTCGTGATACCAGACCCTGCCTCCCGGCTTCGGGACCACGGTCTTGACGCTCAGTACCCCCTTCATCTGGGCGGGTTTGAAAATTCCCTGAGCGGCGCTCGCGAAACGGACGCTGTCCTTTCCGCATGTGAAACCAGCCTCAATCGCGCTCCAGGGCAGCGCGCTTCCATGCAGGGGCGCCAGCAGCCGCAAGCGATCGAAAGCCGCAAGCCGGAAAGAGGCGTCAGGATCGCTCATCGGGCAGCGCCTGCATCCATTGCATCCTCCGACAAGAAGCGCCATCGAGGCACTCGCCTGTCACATCGATGCACAAATATTCACTTACCTCAAGAAAATCGTCCCTCTCAAGCTGAATACACACAAATAGATGCGGGTAAAGGTGCGTGGTGAATACATAAGGATGCGGTGTTTCGCTGAGGCGTTGATCCAGCGCTTTCAGGGGTATCGTGTGGGAGTGGTCGAAGAAATTCTGACCGAAGCGCGAGCCCGGCTCTGGCTCCTGTCCAGGGCTATGCAGTTCTGCCACAGGCGTGAGCTTGGCACTTTAGGTTCCGATAGACACAGTGCTAGGATTGCGCTGTTGGATTGAAATCCCCTAGTCGGTGCTACCGATGCACAATTTATTCAAGGTGGCTCGCCGCAGGCAGGTTAAGGTTGCGCCATGAAACTCGGATATACCATCATCTACGTCGCTGACGTACTCGCCACGATCAACTTTTACGAACGCGCATTTGGCTTGAAGCGTCGCTTTGTGCATGAGAGCAACCTCTACGCCGAACTCGATACCGGCGAAACGATTTTGGCCTTTGCTGGTGAGTCGATGGCGGAGATGAACGGCGTCGCTATCCGCCCCAACCGCAAGGGTGACGTTGCCGCTGGCTTCGAAATCGCTCTCGTCACCGATGATCCATGCACAGCGTATGCGAACGCTGTCGGCGCGGGAGCAAACGCCGTATCGCCTCCGGTCGAGAAGCCTTGGGGACAAATCGTCGGGTACGTCCGGGATATAGATGGATGCCTGATCGAGATATGCTCGCCTGTCGCCGGGTGATGGGTATTGGGACGTGACATCCACATCCGCCGTCCGAGCGTTCACGCGAGCTATTACCGCCAGGTTGCCGGGTTAGGTCAGAGCGCTTGATTGCGCGCTACAGTGCCGTGCAGCACCCATAACGGCGCACTCTCTGCGCTGGGCAAGGCCATGCAGTTCGGTTCATAGGACGCCAAGCGCGAGTAGCCGATCCAGGCTGAGTGCGTTGGCGTAGAGGGCTTGGCGGATGTTCTCGACGCCGTTGGCGCGCAGTACGTTGAGAGCGAAGGAGCGAATGCGGGCCATAATGCCCGGTCGATAGAGGATGCGGCTGGCGTCCTCGCCGAGAGCCACGTCGCGCACGTAATGGTCTCGGTTCTCGATGCCCCAGTGGCTCCGGATGGCTCGGGCGGCAGTCGAGGCATCGAGCGGGATCTGGCAGGCGTAGAGGCCGATCTCCTCGCGCGTGGGCCACAGCCCGGAGCGCGTGTCCTTCAGGTAAGTCAAGCGGGACACACGAACGACATAGGCGACGTGAGAGCTCCAGTCAGCGTCGAGTTGGTTGGCGACGTCGAACACCTCGACCCGCCAGTGCTCCTGACGCCCATGGCGGCGGCGATCGGTCGTCTCATGGACGTGCTTGGGGGCTTGGCCGCAGCACAGCTCACTCAGCGCGTCGCGCAAGCCGGGCTGGTTGCCTTTCACCCGGACCAGCAGGGCATTGCCGCTGGCAGCGGCTTGGGAAAAGGCGTTCTTTGGCAATGAAGGGCATCGGCAGTGAAGAGCACGCCTCTCACGCCGAGATCGGCCATGAGGGCCTGTACACCGCCGATCTCCTCCGGTGCGGCAGGAACCTCTCGGTGGGCCAGGATCAGCGCGGCGTCGCTGGCGAATGCGCTCAGCACATGGGCGGTGGTACGGTCATGCAGATGGTCAAAACTGCCGCGCAGCGTCTTGCCATCAAGCGCAACGATGCGCCTGCCGTCCGCTGCATGGGCACTATCCAGCTGACGGGCATGGCGGCGAAAAGCGTCCTCCAGGGCATCAGGATCAAGTGTTACGAAAAGATGCCGCAGCGTGCTCACCGCCGGGGCACGCCGGAGCCGGGCTCCGAAGGTGGCGTTGAGGCGCTCACGATGGACCGCCATGAAGGTAACGATACTCTGGTACGAGGTTGCCCCAGCCAGGACTGCCAGGACTGAGAACAGCAGCAGGTGGCTCATCGAGTAGCGCCTCCCTTGCGGGCGACGCGGGTCCTCGATCGTTTCAAGCGCGGTGAGCAGGGTAGCGAATGGCACCATCGGCGACTCCGACCAGGAAATCTCGCTTCAACAGCGCTATCCCGCCGCTGTGTCGATCAGACCTTACAGGGCCAAGCTCACGCTCGTTTCAGAACCGCATGGCCCTGGGCTCCTGTCATAGGTGCGGCTGCTTCAAAAAGCAGGCAATAGAAGCCGCCCTGGACCGGTGTCACCCGGATATCAACCCGGAACCCAGGTTGGTCGTAAGGGTAAATGGCGTCTGGCGGCCTCAGAGCCGCGCTGCTTGCCCGCAATGACCGGCAAACGGCAGAGTCCGCGGCCTTGCACAGGCTCTTCGGCTCCGTGCCCCTATCGGTGCCAGCCCCTCACCGCCAGGCGTAATTGAAGCTGATCGAAATCCGCTCCTCGTCCGCGCGGTTCAGCGGCACGTCGTGGCGCAGCCAGCTTTCCCAGAGCAGCAGGGTGCCAGGCTTCGGGGCGAGCGAGACGAAGGGTTGCGACTCCCGGCCCGCCTTGGGCTTGCGCGGCGGGGCGGCCATCATCAGGGACAGGCGCGGGTCCTCGAAGCGGATGGCGCTGGCGCCTTCCGGGATCTCGACATAGTAGGTGCCGCTGACCACGCTGTTCGGGTGGATGTGCGCGCCGTGGAAGCCGCCGGGATCGAGCACGTTGATCCACAGGGAATCGAGCACCAACTTCCGGTCCCCGAGGTCCCATTCCTGGAGCTTCGCGTAAGCCTTCACGTGTTTGTCGATGTGGCGCAGCAGCGCCTTCACCGGCGGGAAGCGCCATTGCAGGTCGTCCAGCGAGGCGTAGGACGTGTAGCCCGGATAGCCGTTCTTGTCCGACCAGGCGAGTCCCGCCTCATCGTCCTCGGCCGCACCCCGGCAACAGGCGGCCAGCTCATCGTTGAGGCTTAGTGCCTCGGCGACTTCGGTGCGGTAGACGCGCGTGACGAACAGCGTCTCCAGGGACGCAAGGGGCGGGGTCGTGCTCATGGGCGAAGCTCTACCTCAAAGCGGGGCGTCGCGGAAGAGGGTGAGCAGGGGCAGGGCGCGGCCCTGGTCGTCCCGTTCCCGGCGGCCGGTGGGGCGGAAGCCGCAACGCTCGTAGAAGCGGACGGCGCCGTTGCTCTCGTACACCTCGACGGTGAGGACGCCTTTCAGCGCGGCCGCATGCTCCACCAGCGCCCGGCCCACCCCCCGGCCATGCGCGCGGGGGTCGACGAACAATCCGCCGATGTGGGCATGGGTGCCGGTGTCGAGAAGCCCGATGAAGCCGAGCAACCTCCCGTCCGTGCCCATGGCGACCCAGTTCTCGGCGCTGGGCAGGTAGAGGTCCGCGACCAGCGGCTTCTGCTCGGCGAGATCCGCCTCCGACAGGAACGGATGGCCGGTGCGGGACGCGCTCAGCCAGACGGCGAGGCATTCCGCGTGATCGGCCGTCTCGTAAGGGCGGATGGCCGTGGCGGCGATTGTGGAAGCGGGATTGCGCATGGCGACGGAACCGGCGGTCCTGGGGTCTACGGCTTGGCGTCGGCCGGAACCGACCGCCCCGCACAAGGGACGGCGCTCCGCGACGCCGCGCATCATCAAGCCAGGGTCGGCAGGAATTGCAAAGCGCAACCGCACCGCCGCATGGCCACCCTTTCCGGACACCCAAGTTTCGGCTTTGCCCATGAAATGATATGTTATAACGTAACGAAATTGGTGTGGCGCCGCATACTGCCTGCCGCCCGGCCAAGGACTGGAAAGCCCCGGCGCACTCCGATGGGCCGGGGAAAGAAGAAGAGGGACGTTCCACGGTGATGATGCGTAAGGTTTTTGCGCGGGGAAGCGGGTGGCTCGGGGCCACCGTCCTCGGTGCCGTTCTGCTGGTCCAGCCCGCCGCCGCGCAGTCTGACAATCCGGCACGGGTGCTGAACGTGGTCGCCCCCTGGGAGGTCGCCAGCCTCGATCCGGCGCAGCACGGCCATGCCTTCCTGCGGCTGGAGGTGGCGCAGACCCTGCTGGAGGTGGACGGGGCGGGGCGGCCGCTGCCATCGCTCGCGGCCTCCTGGACCGTGTCGGACGACCGGCTGAGCTGGCGCTTCGTCCCGCGCGAGGGCGTGGTCTTCCACGACGGCACGCCCCTGACGGCGGAGGCCGTGGCGGCGAGCCTGCGCCACGCGCGCGCCAAGGCCGGCGTGCTGAAG
The DNA here is from genome assembly GCF_017356015.1 of Azospirillum sp. SYSU D00513. GTDB lineage: Bacteria > Pseudomonadota > Alphaproteobacteria > Azospirillales > Azospirillaceae > Azospirillum. The sequence goes on along the minus strand of NZ_JAFIQV010000048.1, from coordinate 24,387 downwards.
GAGGCGCCGATCCGCTCCATCAAGGCGGAGGGCGGCGCCGTCCTTCTCAAGCTCACGGAGCCCTTCGCCCCGATCGGCGCCGTGCTCGCCCACAGCTCCGCGATCATCCTGGCGCCCGCCTCCTACCGGGAGGACGGGACCGTCACGGCGGTGATCGGGACCGGCCCCTACCGCGTCGAACGGCTGGAGCCGCCGCAGAAGCTGGTCACCACCCGCTCCGACCGCTATTGGGGACCGGCGCCCGCCGTTGAGGCGGTGAGCTACCTCGCGGCCGGGCGCGGCGAGACGCGCGCCCTGATGGCGGAAAGCGGCGACGCGGATCTCGTCTTCACGCTGGACCCGGCGAGCCTGCGGCGGATGCGGAGCAGCCGGGCGGTGCAGGTCCAGTCGATTCCCTTGCCGCGCACCGTCGCCATCAAGGTGAACGCCGGCCATCCCTTCCTGAAGGACGAGCCGGCGCGCCGGGCGCTGAGCCTCGCCATCGACCGGGCGGGCATCGCCGCAGCATTGCTGCGCGCGCCGGAAGCGGCGGCGGGGCAACTCTTCCCGCCCAGCCTTCCCGACTGGCACCATCCCGGCTTGGCGCCGCTGGTCCAGGACCGGGCGAAGGCCGAGGCGCTGCTGGCGGATCTCGGCTGGAGCCGGGGCGAGGACGGCATCCTCCGGCGCGACGGGGTTCCCTTCCGCCTGAGCCTTCGCACCTTCCCCGACCGGCCGGAGCTGCCGCTGCTGGCGGCGGCCCTCCAGGACCAGCTTCGCGCGGTGGGCATCGCGCTCGACGTCGCCATCGGCAATTCCAGCGAGATCCCGGCGGGGCACCGCGACGGCACGCTCGAACTCGGCCTCATGGCGCGGGGCTTCGCCCTCATCCCCGATCCGCTCGGTACTCTGGTTCAAGATTATGGGGTCCAAGATTACGGGGTGCGGGACGGCCGGCAGGGCGGCGATTGGGGCGCCATGAACTGGAACGAGCCGCGCATGGCCGAGGCCTTGGCCGAACTGCTGCGCAACCCCGATCAAGCGCGCGGCGCGGAACTGCGCCGGACGGTGGCGGCCCTGCTTCAGGATGAGCTGCCGGTCATCCCGGTCGCCTGGTACCAGCAGACCGCCGCCGTGTCCCGCCAGCTCCGGAACGTCTCGCTCGACCCGTTCGAGCGCAGCTACCGCATCTCCGCCATGGGCTGGGCCGAATGACCGCCCGTCCCATTCTGAAAACGCTGGGCCACCGACTGTTCCAGGCCCTGCTGGTGGGGCTGGCGGTCGGCACGCTGACCTTCCTGCTGGCGCGGCTGCTGCCCGGCGACATGGCCTTCCGCGTCGCCGCCGGGCGCTACGGCTACGACAACGTGACCGGCAGCGCCGCCGACGCCGTGCGGCTGGAACTCGGGCTGGACCAGCCCGCCCTGATGGCGCTTGGGGCATGGCTGTGGGACCTCGCACAGTTCGATCTCGGCCGGTCCCTCATCAGCGGGGAGCCGGTGATCGCGGCCATCCGCCACCAGCTCGGCCATTCCGCCGATCTCGCGGGTTCGGCCATCCTGCTGTCCCTGCTGATCGGGCCGCCGCTCGGCATCCTGGCGGGCCTGCGGCCGGGCGGGGTGCTCGACCGCGCGCTTCTGCCCTTCGCGGCGGGGCTGCGCGCCCTGCCGCAGTTCGTGCTGGGCGTCCTGCTGATCGTGCTGTTCGCGGTCGGGCTCGGGCTTCTTCCCGCGGCGGGCTACGGCACGATGGAACACCGGCTGCTGCCCGCAATCACCCTGGCGCTGGGGCTCGCCGCGGTGTCGAGCCGCGTCGCCCGCGACGCGACCCTGGCCGTGACGGCGTCCCCCTATTACGCCTTCGCCCGCACCAAGGGCCTGCCGGAGGGGAGCGCCTTCCTGCGCCACGGGCTGCGCAACATCGGCGTGCCGGTCACCGCCTATCTTGGCGTCCAGCTCGTCTATCTGATCGAGGGGGTGGTCGTGGTGGAAAGCCTGTTCGCCTGGCCCGGCATCGGCCACGCGCTGGTCCATGCGATCTTCGCGCGCGACGTGCCGATGATCCAGGGCACCGCGCTGGTCATGGCCCTCGGCTTCGTCCTGCTGAACGCGCTGGTGGACCTCGCCTGCTTCGGCATCGACCCTCGGAGGCGGAAGGCATGAGCCCCGTATCCATTCCCCTGAAGGGCCGCCGCATGATTCCGGCCCCGACGGCCTGGGCGCGCGCAAACCGGAGCCGCCTGCTGGGAGCCGCGCTGCTGCTCGGGCTGGCGGCGCTGGGCTGGCTGGTCCCGCTCCTGAGTGACGCCGATCCGGCCCGCCAGGACCTGGGCCGCATCCTGATGCCGCCGAGTGCCGGGGAGCCCTTGGGCACCGACCATCTCGGCCGCAGCATGCTGGCGCGTCTGGCCGCCGCGATCCGGCTGTCGCTGGGCTTCGCGGCGGTCGGGGTGGTGTCGGCGGCGGTGCCGGGCGTGCTGCTCGGCGTTCTGGCGGGCTGGCGCGGCGGCTGGCTCGACCGCGCGGCGGGCGTGCTGTCCGACGCCTTCCTGGCGCTGCCCGGCCTGCTGCTGGTCCTGCTGCTGGCGGCGCTGGCGCCGGGCAGCGCCTGGGCGCTCTATGTCGGCATCTCGCTGGTGCTGTGGGTGGAGTATTTCCGGGTGGTGCGGGCGACGGTGCGCGTCGCCGCCGCCTCCCCGCAGATCGAGGCCTCGCGGCTGCTCGGCTTCGGCCCCCTCTACATCTTCCGCCGCCATCTGTGGCCGGAGATAGCGCCAGTGGTGCTGACGCTCGCCTCCTTCGGCGCGGCCTCGGCCATCCTCGCCGTCGCGGCGCTGGGCTTCGTCAGTGTCGGGCTGCGCCCGCCGGCGGCCGAACTCGGGCTGATGATGACCGAACTGCTGCCCTACCACGAGGAGGCGCCCTGGATCCTGTTCCAGCCGATCGCGGTCGTCTTCCTGCTGGTCCTCAGCCTCAACCTTCTCTCCGGGAGCCGGCCGCGATGAGCCTTCTTCTGCGCATCGAAGATCTGGAGGTGTCGGCGGACGGCGCCTCCACGGGGTCCTCGGACGGCATCGTCCGGCCGACCTCCCTGTGGCTTCACGCCGGCCGGCCGCTGACCGTGCTGGGCCAGACCGGCTCGGGCAAGAGCCTGCTGGCCCAGGCCGTCATGGGCGTCCTGCCGCCGGGGCTGCGTGCCACCGGGCGGGTGATGTTCGGCGGGCGCGACCTGCTGGCGCTCGGCCCCCGCGAGCGGCGCGCCCTGTGGGGCCGCACCATCGGGATGCTCCCGCAGGAGCCCTGGCTGGCGCTCGACCCCACCATGCGGGTGGGCACCCAGCTGGAAGAGACCCACCGGCTGGTCGGCGGGCTGCCGCGCCGGGACGCCGGCAAAGCCGCGCGGTCCGACCTGGCGCGGCTCGACCTGGCGGATTCCGCTGGCAAGCTGCCCTACCAGATGTCGGGCGGCATGGCGCAGCGTGCGGCCTTCGCCGTGGCGCGGGCCGGCGGCGCCCGGATGGTCATCGCGGACGAGCCGACGAAGGGCCTCGACGCCGACCGCCGCGACGAGGTGGTCGAGCTGCTGCGGCCGGAGGCGGAGGGCGGGGGCGGCCTGCTGGTCATCACCCACGACCTGGAGGTGCCGCGCCGCCTCGGCGGCGACCTGATGGTGATGCGGGACGGGGAGGTGATCGAATCCGGCCCGGCGGACGAGCTTCTGCGCGCGCCGCGCAGCGCCTATCTCCGCGCGCTGCTTGAGGCGGAGCCGTCGGCCTGGCCGGGGCAGCGCCGGTCCATTTCAGTGGGCGCGGCCGGCCCGGCCGTGCTGGAGGCCGAGGGGCTGGAGATGGCGCGCGGCGGGCGGACGCTGGTCCGCGGCCTGGACCTTTCGGTCCGGCCGGGCGAGGTCGTCGGCGTCACCGGCCCGAGCGGCTGCGGGAAGAGCACGCTCGGCGACATCCTGCTCGGCCTCGCCGCACCCGGCGCGGGATCGGTCCGGCGGGACCCGGCGGTGACGCGTATCCGTTACCAGAAGCTCTACCAGGACCCGCCGGCGGCCTTTCCCCCGCATCACGGCCTGCGGCAATGCCTGCTCGACCTCGTCCGGCTGCACGGGCTGGACTGGGGCCGGGTGGAGGCGCTGATGCGCCGCCTGCGACTGGCGCCCGCCCTGCTGGACCGGCGCCCGCGCGAGGTGTCGGGGGGCGAGCTGCAACGGCTCGCCATCCTGCGGGTCCTGCTGCTCGACCCGGTCTTCCTGTTCGCCGACGAGCCGACCTCCCGGCTCGACCTGCTGACGCAGAAGGAAACCATGGAGCTTCTGATGACGGAAGCCCGCGACCGGGGCTGCGCCGTCCTGCTGGTCAGCCACGACGCCGGACTCGTGGACCGGCTCGCCGACCGGCGGATCCGGCTCGGGTCCCCGGATGGCGGGCGATGTCCCGCCGCGGCCGGTCTCCACGCGTGAGGGGACCGGCCCGCCTGCCGGCCCGTCTGCCGGGTTGACGCTGAAAAGCCGCCGCCGCTATGGTCCGCGCGACGGTTCCCGAAAGGGATCAAAAGGGAACACGGTGACGTCCCGCACGAAATCCGTGGCTGCCCCCGCAACTGTCAGCGGCGAGCCGACGCCCACCCTTGCGCCACTGGGACCAGACAGTCCCGGGAAGGCCGGGCGGAGGCCACGACCCGCGAGCCAGGAGACCTGCCGTCGCGTTGAAGCCGCTTGCCGGGCGGGGATGCCCGGATAGGAGACCTCATGGCACCGATTCCGGCGTGCGCGCCCGCCGCCGCTTTTCCGCGCGATCCCCTTCCGCAACGGCAGGCTTCCGGCCCCCATCCGGGACCGTGACGCCGCCCGGCCCGCTTTGGCGGCCTTCAGGCCGTCCGCCGGTCGAGGCGAGCCATTCCCGCTTCCCCCTTTCCAACCCACTTCCGCGGAAAGCCCCGATGCATCACGCCGCCCGTTCCTTTCTGCGCGCCCGCACCCAGGCATTCGCCCTTGCCGTGGCGGCCGTCGCGATGGCCGTCCTCCCCCAGACGGCGGAGGCCGCCGAACGGACCCGCTATCCCCTGACGCTGGAGAATTGCGGATCGCCCGTCACCTTCGAGCGGGCGCCACGGCGGGTGGTCTCCATCGGTCAGAGCAGCACGGAAATCCTCCTGTCCCTCGGCCTCGCCGACCGGATGGTCGGGACGGCCGTGTGGTTCAGCCCGGTGGTGAAGCGCTTCGAGGCGGAGAACGCCCGGATCGAGCGGCTCGCCGACAATGACCCGAGCTTCGAATCCGTGCTGTCCCGGACGCCGGATCTCGTGACGGCGCAGTTCGAATGGCATGTCGGCCCGAACGGGTCGGTGGCCAAGCGCGAGCAGTTCGGGCGGCTGGGTGTCGCCACCTACCTGTCGCCGGCCGACTGCGCCAAGGACAACGCGTCGGGCGGCGACGGCGTCCGCCGGACGCCCTTCACCATGGATCTGGTCCACCGGGAGATCCGCGAACTGGCCGCCATCTTCGACGTGGCCGAGCGGGGCGAGGCGCTGATCGCAAGCCTAGAAAAACGCGAGGCGGACGCCGTCGCCTCCGTCCGGGGCATCGACGCGAAGGACGTGTCGGCGCTCGTCTGGTTCTCCAGCCGGGAGGTCCGGGGCGACGCCTTCGTCGCGGGCCGGAACGGGGTTCCCGCCTATCTGCTGACGGCGCTGGGCGCCCGGAACGTCATCACCACCGACGAGGAATGGCCGCTGACCGGCTGGGAGTCCATCGCCGCCGCGAACCCCACCGTCATCATCATGGCCGAGATGTCGCGGCGTCGCTTCGCGGCGGATGACACCGCGGCCAAGCTGCGCTTCCTGGAAAGCGATCCCGTGGCCGGCAAGCTCGACGCCGTCCGCAACCGGCGCTTCATCCTGCTGGACGTGGAGGCGATGCACCCGTCGATCCGCGCGGTGGACGGCATTGAGGCGATCGCCGCCGCCGTCGAGCGCTTCGGGCTGATGAATTGACCGCGCTGCCCGTGGCCGAGGCTCGTCCGGCGCCGGCCCTGCCGAGGATGATCCAAGGAACGTTGGCCCGGCTGGCGCTGGCCGTGCTGGCGCTGGCCGTCCTGCTTCTGGCCGTCGGGCTTGCCGTGACGGTCGGCGAGATGCCGGTGGCGCCGCTCGCCGCCGCCAAGGCGGTGAGCAACGGGCTGTTCGGCACGGCCTTTCCCCTGGACCCCATCCAGGAAGGGGTGATCTGGGACTATCGGCTGAGCCGGGCGCTGGTCGCCGCCGGCTGCGGGGCGGCGCTCGCCCTGTCCGGCACGGTGCTCCAGGCGCTGCTGCGCAACCCGCTGGCCGAGCCCTATCTGCTGGGCGTCTCGGCCGGGGCATCGACGGGGGCGGTGGCGGTCATGATCCTGGGCGTCGGCGGCGGCGCCCTGTCCTTGTCCGGCGGCGCCCTCATCGGCGCCGCCGCGGCCTTCGCCCTTGTCGCGCTGCTCGCCGCCGGGGCCGGCGGCGGATCGGACCGCATCATCCTCGCCGGGGTGGCGGGATCGCAGCTCTTCAACGCCGTCACCTCCTACCTCGTCACCAGCTTCGCCGACGCCGAGCAGGCGCGCGGCGTGATGTTCTGGCTTCTCGGCAGCCTCGGCGGCGTGCGCTGGCCGGACGTGCATCTGGCCCTGCCCGTCGCCGTCATTGGCTTCGCCGTCTGCCTGCTGCACGCCCGCGCGCTCGACGCCTTCACCTTCGGCGCCGATGCCGCGGCCTCGCTGGGCATCCCGGTCCTCCGCCTGCGCGTGCTGCTGTTCGGGCTGACCGCCGCCATGGCGGCGGCGATGGTGAGCATCGTGGGTTCGGTCGGCTTCATCGGCCTCGTGGTTCCGCACGCCGCGCGTTTTCTCGTCGGGCCGGGCCACGCGCGGCTCCTGCCCGCGGCCTTCCTGATGGGGGCGGTCGTCATGGTGCTCGCCGACATCGTCTCGCGCATCATCATCCCGCAGCAGATCCTGCCCATCGGCGTCGTCACGGCCCTGTTCGGGGCGCCGGCCTTCGCCGTGATCCTCTTCCGGGCAAGGAGGCCGGCGTGACCATCGCGGCGCGCGACGTCCACTGGGCGGCCGGCGGACGGATGATCGTCGATGGGGTGACGGTCGAGCCCGTTCCCGGCGGCCTGCTGGGGCTGATCGGCCCCAATGGTTCCGGCAAGTCGAGCCTGCTGCGGCTTCTCGCCCGGCTCCGGCGGACCGCCGGCGGGGTGGTCACGCTGGACGGCGCCGACATGGCCGGCCTGACGCAGGCGGCGGTGGCCCGGCGCGTCGCCTTCGTCGAGCAGCAGGCGGCGACGGAGGCCGAGGTCACGGTGCTGGACATCGTCCGGCTGGGGCGCACGCCCCATCGCGGCCCCTTCTCTCCGTGGAGCGCGACGGACGAGGGGGCCGTGGACGATGCGCTCGTCCGGCTGGGGCTCGACGAAAAGCGCCACCGGCTCTGGCACAGCCTGTCCGGCGGGGAGCGCCAGCGCGTGCAGATCGCCCGCGCCCTGGCGCAGTGCCCAAGCGAGCTGCTGCTGGACGAGCCGACGAACCATCTGGACATCGCGCACCAGCTCGACCTGCTCGGCCTGCTGCGCCGGCTGCCGGCCACCTGCATCGTGGCGCTCCACGACCTGAACCTCGCGGCCATGTTCTGCGACCGCATCGCGCTGCTCCGGGATGGGCAGGTCGTCGCCTCGGGCGAGCCGGACAAGGTCTTGACCGAAGGGACGATCCGGTCCGTCTTCGGCGTCCGTGCCCGCGTCGAACGCTCCACCCACGACGGCCGCCTCCGCATCCAGTATCTGCCGGACGAGTCCGCGCCCGCCTGATCCCACCGTCGGCAGTTTGCTCGGTGCGGCCTTCGTCAACGGCTCTTTTCAAGCCGGGAATGTAACGTTATAACGTTACATATAGGGGTGGCGGATCGTGGCGGCCGCCCCGTGGATGGAGAGAGAAGTCCCGTGGACAGCGTTACCGATTCAACCGCTCCGGAGGAGTTGGAGCCCGCCTTGGCGCTGGTGCGCGCCATGCTGACGGACGGGCAGGAGAGGGGGCTCCGGCGACAGGAGCTGATCTGGGCCATGCTGATGGAGGCGGTGAACGGCTACGCCGAACTGCACGGCCATCATCTCGCGGCGGAGACGTTCCGGCGGCTGTCCGAGGTCATCGCGGTGGAGGGCCGGGCCGGCGGGCGGGGAAGGCTGCAATGAAGGACGCCGTCAACAACCGGATCTTCGGCGCGCGGACATGGCGCAAGGCGAAGGCGGTGCTGCGGCACCCGAAATTCCACCTGGGCTTCCGCGACTACGAGGACGGGCGGCCGTTCGATTACGGCATGCTCGACGGCTGGCCGCTGATCGACCAGCACCGTTACGAGAATGGCCGGGAGATCGCGGCGGAGTGCCGGTTCGCCGGCCTCGCGGTGCGCTGGCGGGAGCGGACCTGCATCCCGCCCGAACTGAAGGAGCTGGTCGCCGCGCGCGTGGCGGCGCGCGGCGGGGCAGGGGTAATGGCCGCTCCGCGCTCGCCCGTCCCGGCCGGGGATGCTACGCTCGCGCCAAGTTCCATTAGTCCCTGATCCATCAGCCAATGAGGCCCGCCATGCGTTCCGGCAACCGCCGTTCCCTCCTGCGCGCCTTCGGCGGCCTGCTTGCCGCGGGCGCCGCCGCCTCTGCCGCGCGCCCGGCCTTCGCCATCCAGGAGCGGGACAGCAGCGACTACCGCGCCATGATCGAGAACGCCTGCGGCGCCAACCAGGAGCACGCCCGGCTGGCCGCCGAACTGCGGGACAAGCTGGGTCTCGGCCCCGACGACCCGAACCTCCGCACCATCCTGGCGGCGGCCACCTGCCCCAACTGCGGCTGCGCCCTTCTCACCGCCCTGCCGGACGGCGGGTCGGGCCGGTTCTGAGCGGTCAGGGCGCTCCGCCGCGAAGTTCGCCGTCGGAGTTCAACTGATTGGAATGTCTTTGGTCTGGAGGAACATCCGGCGCGTTTTGGCGTCGAGCAGATCGAAGCCCATCGTACGGTAGAAGGCTTCCGCGCTCGCATCGAGCGGATCGAGGATGACGGCCCAGACAGCCGTTTCCATGTTGACCCGTCTGGTCCGGCGCAGCACGTCCATCAGCATGGCCGTTCCGATGCCCCGTCTCTGGCAGGATCGGTCGACGCCGAACATGACGACATACAGGGCGCCAACCTCCGCTTCTCGATGAAGCATGGCGCCCAGCGGGTTCGGCACATGGCGGGCCTTGATGCTGCTGTTGTGCACGGCATAATAGCCAAGCACGTCCGCCGCGCCGGGCGTCTTGTCCAGGGCGACGAACAGACGTCCGAGATTGTGATCTTGGTGCTCGTGCCCTTGTGCGAGATACTGGTCGATGCGCCGGTTGCCGCATGAAAAGCTGGCCGTCCGATGCCGCCTGGAAAGCGGCTCGATCCGGATCGGCCGGCGGGGCGGCGCTTCAGCGGATGGCATTCTCGACTTGATCTTCGTATTGGGCCATGGCGCGCCTCAGGGCGTCGGTGGGCTCCTTCGGTTCCAATCGATCGAGCGCATCGAAGAACCGCTTCGCGTCCTCTCCGGCGAGTTCCGTGGTCCGGCTCTCGGCAAGCCGCTTCAAAGCGGCTTCATAGGCGGAGGTAACGACGAAGTCGCTGGTGTCCGTTCCCGTGAGGGCGGCGGCGATTTCGATCGTCCGCTTCACCGACGGCTTGATGCGCTGCTCCAGACGCTCCGATCGCCTTTCCTCGGCAATCCGGTTCGGATCCGGCAGAGAGAACATGGAATCCCCCGAGTACGGACAATTACCGTACAAAGATGCGCTTTCCCATGGCCATGGTCAACGCTCCTGACAAACCGCGTGACTGACGCAGATTTTTCGTGCGATTGAGAATTGCTCGCATTATAAGGCGACGGGAGCGGATCACACCGCCGGGATACGAGAGAGCCTGCCATGCCGAAGCCGTCCAGTCCGCGCACCGCCCTGCACCGCCTGTCCGACGCAGCCGTGATGATGGCGGGCACCGTCACGCTCCTCATGTCCGGGGCGGCGTGGGCGCAGGACGCGACCGGCACGGCGCCGGCCCAGCCGACCGCGCAGCCCGGCACTCCTGCTCCGGTTACCCAACCGCCGGCCGCCCAGTCACCCGCCGCGGCACCGGCCGTTCCCGCGGACGCGGCCCCGGCCGCCGGCGTGGCGCCCGCGGTTCCGCCGGCGCCGGACGGCCTGGCCGCTCCCGGCGCGCCGGGCCTTCCGGCCGAGGCCCTGCCCGGCGTGGCGCCGGACCCCTCCATGGCGGACGCGCTGGGGACCATCCCGCATGACCTGACGCCCTGGGGCATGTTCATGGCGGCGAGCCCGGTGGTGCAGGCGGTCATGATCGGCCTCGTGCTGGCCTCGGTCGCGACCTGGACGGTTTTCCTGGCGAAATCGCTGGAGCTGGCCTCGGCCAAGCGCCGGCTGCGCGCCGGGCTGGAGGCGCTGGAGGAGGCGCGGTCGCTGTCGCAGGCGGCACAGGCCGTGGGCTTCGACAAGGGGGCGACGGCCGCACTGGTGCGCGCCGCCGTGGCCGAGGCGAAGCTGTCCGCCGACGCGCCGTCGAAGGACGGGCTGAAGGAGCGGGTGGCCTCGCGGCTGGAGCGGATCGAGGCCGCCGCCGGCCGTCGCATGCAGCGGGGCACGGGCATCCTCGCCACCATCGGCTCGACCGGCCCCTTCGTCGGGCTGTTCGGCACGGTCTGGGGCATCATGACCAGCTTCATCGGCATCTCCCAGGCGCAGACGACGAACCTCGCCGTGGTGGCGCCGGGCATCGCCGAGGCGCTGCTCGCCACGGGCATCGGCCTCATCGCGGCCATCCCCGCGGTGGTCATCTACAACGGCTTCGCGCGCGCCATCGGCGGCTACCGGGCGATGCTCGCCGACGCCTCGGCGGCGATCCTGCGGCACGTCAGCCGCGACATGGACTACGGGCGCGAGAGCGGCCATGCGCAGGGCGGCCACGCGGCCGACCGGCGTGCTGCCCGCGCCGCTTCCGCGGCGGAGTGAGCCCATGGCCTCGCGTCTCGACTCCGGCGACGATCTCGAAGAGATCCCCGACATCAACGTCACGCCCTTCATCGACGTGGTGCTGGTGCTGCTGATCATCTTCATGGTGGCGGCACCCCTGGCGACGGTGGACGTGCCGGTGGACCTTCCGGCCTCGACGGCGCAGGCCGCGCCGCGCCCCGACAAGCCGCTGTTCCTCAGCGTCAAGGCCGACCTCGGGCTGGCGCTGGGCGAGCAGGCGGTGACGCGCGAGACGCTGGGTGCGGCACTCGACGGCGCCACCGGCGGCGACAAGGCCAGCCGCGTTTTCCTGCGCGCCGACAAGTCGGTGCCCTACGGCGAGCTGACGGAGGTGATGAACGCCTTGCGCGCCGCCGGTTACCTGAAGGTGGCGCTGGTCGGGCTGGAAAGCGCGGCCGCGCCGAAATGACGGTCCTGCCGACATGACGGTTCAAGAGTTTCCGGGCGAGTTCGGTATCGCCGGCGAGCGGTCCGGCCGGTCCGCCGCGCGCTGGGGCGGCTGCGCCTTGCTGGTCGCCGGCCTGCACGCCGGGCTGGGAGCCGGGTTGTTCGCCTGGGAAACGCCCGTCGCGCCGGTGACGCCGCCACCGGCCGCGCTGATGATCGAGATGGCTCCGCTGCCCGCGGCACCGCAGGAGGTGGCCAAGGAAACCCCGCCCGCGCCGGAGCCCGTGCTCGACCTTCCGCCGCCGGAACTGCCGCCCGAGCCGGTGATCGAGCCGGAACCGTTGCCCGAGCCGCCGCCCGAACCCGTCGCGGAGCCGGTGGTGGAGCCGGTGGTGGAGCCGGAACCTGTCCCCACCCCGGCGCCGGAGCCCGAGGTGGTGCTGCCGGCCGAGAAGCCGAAGCCGCCCGCGCCCAAGCCGGTGCCGCCCCGCGTCGAGCGCGCGAAGCCCGAGCCAAGGAAGGAGCCCCGGCCGGCACCGCCCAAGGCGCCCGCCGCCGCCCCGGCCCTGCCGGTGCCGGATGTCGCCCCCGTCGCCGCCGCACCCGCACCGGGTCCCGCCTCCACCCAGGCGAACCGCGCCCCGCCGAGCTGGCAGGGGCTGCTGCTCGGCCATCTCGAACGGCACAAGCGCTATCCCCGAATGGCCCGCTCGCGCCGCCAGGAAGGGGTGGCGCAGGTCCGCTTCACCATGGACCGCCAGGGCAAGGTGCTGTCCGTCAGCCTCGCCAAGAGCAGCGGCTTCAAGGCGCTGGACGAGGAGACGATCGCCATGGTCGAGCGTGCCTCGCCGCTGCCGCCGATCCCGCCGGGCGTCGGCGGGGACCGGATGGAGCTGGTCGTGCCCGTGCAGTTCTTCATCCGCTGAAGGCAGACGGCGAAAGGACGGCGCGGCGGGCGGAATTGCGCTAGGTCAATGAGGGCCGGGGGCGGAAGGAGCACAAAGGGCTCATCCGAAACAGCAGAAACGGGAGTGACCCCGATGCTTCCCCAGACCATGAAGGCCGCCGTCGTCCGCGCCTACGGGCAGCCGCTCGTCATCGAGGAAGCGGCGGTCCCCCGGCCGGGTGCCGGCCAGATCCTGGTGCGGATCGCCGCGACCGGCGTCTGCCACACCGACCTGCACGCCGCCGACGGCGACTGGCCGGTGAAGCCGGCGCTGCCCTTCATCCCCGGCCATGAGGGCGTCGGCACGGTGGCCGCCGTCGGTGCCGGCGTCACCAACGTCAAGGAGGGCGACCGCGTCGGCGTGCCCTGGCTCTACACCGCCTGCGGCCATTGCGAGCATTGCCTGACCGGCTGGGAGACGCTCTGCACCGAACAGCAGAACACCGGCTATTCGGTGAACGGCGGCTACGCCGAATATGTGCTGGCCGACGCGGATTTCGTCGGGCACCTGCCGTCCAACATCCCCTTCGCCGAGATCGCCCCGATCCTGTGCGCCGGCGTCACCGTCTACAAGGGCCTGAAGGAGACCGAGGCGCGGCCCGGCCAATGGGTGGTGATCAGCGGCATCGGCGGGCTCGGCCACGTCGCCGTGCAGTACGCCAAGGCCATGGGGCTGCACGTCGCGGCGGTCGACGTCGCCGACAGCAAGCTGGCGCTGGCGAAAAGCCTCGGCGCCGACCTCACGATCAACGCCTCGGCGGTCGATCCGGTGAAGGAGATCAAGGCGACCATCGGCGGCGCGCACGGGGTGCTGGTCACCGCCGTCAGCCGCAGCGCCTTCGCCCAGGCCATCGGCATGACGCGGCGCCACGGCACGGTCAGTCTCGTCGGGCTGCCGCCGGGCGAATTCCCGGTGCCGATCTTCGACGTCGTCCTCAACCGCATCACCATCCGCGGCTCCATCGTCGGCACCCGCGCCGACCTCGCGGAATCGCTGATGTTCGCGGGCGAGGGCAAGGTGAAGGCCACCGTCTCCACCCGGCCGCTGGAAGCGGTGAACGAGGTGCTGACCGGCCTGCGGCTCGGCGCGGTGGACGGCCGCGTCGTCATGCTCCCCTGATCCCCGTCCGGATGGGAACGGCATCCATGTCCTCCAGCATGTCCACGGCAACCGATCCGGACGGCCTGCTCGGCGCCTTCGCGGACAAGCGGAACGCGAGCGAGCTGGCCCATGTCGCGGAGAACGAACGGCGCTTCGTGGTGGAGGCCCGGCGCGACCGCATGCTGGCGCATTGGGCGGAACCCCTGCTGGGCCGGTCGGTCGGGACCTACTTCTCCGAACTGGTTTCGGCCGACCTGACCGGGCCGGGCGAGGGCGACGTGGTGGCGAAGCTGCTGGCCGACCTCGCCGCGGCGGGGCATTCCATCCCGGAGGAGGAGATCCGCCGGTTGATGGTCCGCTTCGAGGCGCTGGCCCTGCGCGGCGTCCTCCAGGAGGAATCGGGCCAGGAGGAGCCCGGCCTGGAAAAGGCCGGCTGAGCAGGGCTCCTTCGTTCCTATTCCCGCGACCGTATCGGCAAAGCGCCGCCGTCCCGTCCAGCAAGCCTGGGCGGGGCGGCGGCGCTTTGCGCGTGGGGCGGCCTTGCGCACAGGGCATTTGCCGGTTAAGCCAGGAAACCCCATCGTTATGGCTTGCGCAGGGCGCCCTGGCCGACGGTCCGGGCGGACGCAGGGATTCGAAAGGAAATGAGCATGTATCGCGATGTCCTCCTCTACATCGATGGAACATGGCAAGGGAGCGCCGCCGGCAAGACCATCCCCGTCGTCAACCCCGCGACCGAGGAGGTGATCGGCACGGTCGCCCACGCGGAGGAGACGGATCTCGACCGGGCGCTTGCCGCCGCCGAGAAGGGCTTCGCCGTCTGGCGCCGCATGTCCGCCTTCGAGCGCTCCAAGATCATGCGCAAGGCCGCCGACCTCCTGCGCGAGCGGTCCGGCGACATCGCCCGGCTGATGACGATGGAGCAGGGCAAGCCGCTGGCCGAGGCGCGCACCGAGACCATGGGTGCGGCCGACACCATCGACTGGTTCGCCGAGGAGGCGCGCCGCGCCTACGGCCGCGTCGTCCCGGCCCGCGCCGAGGGCGTCTACAACCTCGTGGTCAAGGAGCCCGTCGGCCCGGTCGCCGCCTTCACCCCCTGGAACTTCCCGATCAACCAGATCGTGCGCAAGCTGTCGGCGGCGCTGGCCGCGGGCTGCTCGATCATCGTCAAGGCGCCGGAGGAGACGCCGGCCTCGCCGGCCGAGCTGATCCGCGCCTACGCCGACGCCGGCGTGCCGGCGGGCGTGATCAACCTCGTTTACGGCGTGCCGGCCGAGATCTCCAGCTACCTGATCCCGCACCCGGTGATCCGGAAGATCTCCTTCACCGGCTCCACCCCCGTGGGCAAGCAGCTGGCGGCACTCGCCGGCCAGCACATGAAGCGCGTCACCATGGAGCTGGGCGGCCACGCGCCGGCCATCGTCTTCGACGACGCCGACCTCGACGCCGCCAGCAAGGTGCTGGCCGCCGCCAAGTTCCGCAACGCCGGCCAGGTCTGCGTGGCCCCGACGCGCTTCCTGGTGCAGGAGAAGGTCTACGACGCCTTCCTCGACCGCTTCGTCGCCGCCGCCCAGGCCATCAAGGTCGGCGACGGGCTCGACGCCGGCAGCACCATGGGGCCGCTCGCCAACGAGCGCCGCGTCCAGGCGATGGAGGCTCTCGTCGCCGATGCCGTCCAGATGGGCGCCACGGTGCGCACCGGCGGCAAGCGCATCGGCAACAAGGGCTATTTCTTCGAGCCGACGGTGCTGACCGGCGTGCCGCTGGACGCCCGCGCCATGAACGAGGAGCCCTTCGGCCCCTTCGCCATGGTCGCCCCCTTCACCGACCTGGACGATGTGGTGGCGGAGGCGAACCGGCTGCCCTTCGGGCTGGCCGCCTACGCCTTCACCCGCTCGACCCGGACGGCGACGGCCATCGCGACGCACGTCGAGACGGGCATGATGACCATCAACCACAACGGCCTCGCCGTGCCCGAGGTGCCGTTCGGCGGCGTCAAGGACTCCGGCTACGGCTCGGAAGGCGGCAGCGAGGCCATCGAGGCCTATCTGAACGCCAAGTACGTGTCGCAGGCGAGCCTGTAAGCGCGCCTCCGGGGCGCCGGCTTCCCCGCGCGGGAGGCCGGCGCCCCGGCCCATCGGCGGGATTGCCCGACGGCCTCCCGCGGCTAAGCTGGACCACGGCAACCGGGAGACCTCAGCATGATCGACCTCTATTACTGGCCGACCCCGAACGGCCACAAGATCACCATCTTCCTGGAGGAAGCTGGGCTGGACTACGCCATCCATGCCGTGAACATCTCGGCTGGCGACCAGTTCAAGCCGGACTTCCTGGCGATCAGCCCGAACAACCGCATGCCGGCCATCGTGGACCGGGCGCCCGCCGACGGCGGCGAGCCGATCCCCGTTTTCGAATCCGGTGCCATCCTGACCTACCTCGCGGAAAAGACCGGCCGCTTCCTGCCCTCCACCGTGCGGGAGCGCAAGACGGTGCTGGAATGGCTCTACTGGCAGATCGGCGGGCTCGGGCCGATGGCCGGGCAGAACCACCACTTCAACCGCTACGCTCCGGAACGGATCGAATACGCGATCAATCGTTATGTCGGCGAGACCGGCCGGCTGTACGGCGTGCTGGACAAGCGGCTGCAGGGCCGGGCCTTCATCGCCGGAGACGATTTCACCATCGCCGACATGGCCTGCTACCCCTGGATCGTGCCCCACGAGAACCAGAACCAGAATCTTGAGGATTTCCCCGACCTGAAGCGCTGGTTCGAGGCCGTCCGCGCCCGCCCGGCCGTGGTCCGCGCCTATGCCAGGGCCGACGACTTCAAGCAGCCCGCCGTCACGGAGGAGGGCAAGAAGATCCTGTTCGGCCAGAGCGCCGCGACGGTGAAGCGGTAACGCGCCCCGAAGGGCGGCGGCGGGACGAATCGCCGCAACCGCAGGTGCGCTCCGCATGTTGGAAGGGGGTTGACCCGGAACGGCCCTCTTCCTTTACTCTCGCCTTCCGGGGGCATGGCCGGTTTCGGCGCACGGCCGTATGGGACGGCGAATTCGAGGGATGGCGTTGGCGGGCGAAACAAGAGACGGGAACCAGGATCTCCGCCCCCTTCAGGCCATGCTGGACACCGTGCCCGACGGCGTCGTCATCATCGACGCCCGGGGGTGCATCCAGGCCTACAACCCGGCCTGCGAACGGCTCTTCGGCTGGACGGCCGCGGAGGTCCTCGGCCGGAACGTGAAGATGCTCATGCCGCCGCCCTTCCGGGAGGAGCATGACGGCTATCTCGACCATTACCACCGCACGGGCGAGCGCCGTATCATCGGCATCGGCCGCGAGGTCATGGGCGCCCGCAAGGACGGCACGACCTTCCCCATGGAACTTTCGGTGGGGCAGGCCGAGCAGGAGGGCGCTCCCGTCTATGTCGGCATCATCCGCGACCTGACCGAACGCCGCCAGGCCGAGACGGCGCTGCGCGAGCGCGAGGCGCGGCTGGCCTCCATCCTGGAGACCGTGCCGGAGGCGATCATCGTGATCGACGAGCGCGGCGCCATCGAGTCCTTCAGCCCGGCCGCCGAACGGCTGTTCGGCTACAAGGCGGAGGAGGTGACGGGCCGCAACGTGGACATGCTGATGCCCTCGCCCTACCGCGAGCAGCATGACCGCTACATGTCCAATTACCTCGGCAGCGGCGTGCGCAAGATCATCGGCATCGGCCGGGTGGTCTCGGGCCGGCGGAGCGACGGATCGGTCTTCCCGATGGAACTGGCGGTGGGGGAGGTGAACCTTGCCGGCCGGCCCATGTTCACGGGCTTCGTCCGCGACCTGACCGAGCGGCAGGCCACCGAGAAGCGGATGCAGGAGCTTCAGTCCGAACTGCTGCACGTCAGCCGCGTCAGCGCCATGGGCCAGATGTCCGCGACGCTCGCGCACGAGCTGAACCAGCCGCTCACCGCCGTGATCAACTACGTCAAGGCGACGGGGCGCCTGCTGGAGCGGCTGGGGGGCCAGACAGCGGGCGGGCAGGAGGGCGGACCGGACGGGGCCGTCGTCGCCAAGGTGCGGGAGACGATGGACAAGGCCGCGTCCCAGGCGGCGCGCGCCGGCCAGATCATCCGCCGGCTGCGCAACTTCGTCGAGAAGGGCCATCCCGAACGGCGACCGGAAAGCCTCAACAAGGTGGTGGAGGAGGCGAGCGCGCTGGCGCTGGTCGGCGCCAAGGAAAGCAACGTGCGTGTCCGCATGAACCTGCTGCCGGACGACCCGTCCGTGCTGATCGACAAGATTCAGGTGCAGCAGGTGCTCCTCAACCTCGTGCGCAACGCGGTCGAGGCGATGGCCGCCTGCGACCGGCGGGAGCTGACCATCGCCACGGCGCAGGATCCGGACACCGCCGGGCTGCTGCGCGTGACGGTCAGCGACACCGGACCCGGACTGGCGCCCGAGGTGGCCGCACAGCTCTTCCAGCCCTTCGTGACCACGAAGCAGAAGGGGATGGGGCTCGGCCTGTCGATCTGCCGCTCCATCATCGACGCCCATGGCGGCAGCCTGTGGCAGGAACGGACCTCCGACGGCACCGCTTTCCATTTCACCGTCCTCGCGGTGCCGGACGAAGGGGACGAGGAATGACCGGAAGGACCGAACCGCCCATGCGGCAAGACCAGCAAGACCAGACCGTCTTCATCGTCGACGACGACGAGGCCGTGCGGGACTCCCTGGCGATCCTGCTGGAAAGCGCGGGCTTCCAGGTGGAAAGCTTCGACTCGCCCCTGGCCTTCCTGCGCTCCGACGCTCCCTCGCGGCCCGGCTGCCTGCTGACCGACGTCCGCATGCCGGAGATGAACGGCATCGAGATGCAGGAACGCCTCGTCCGGGAAGGGCGGACCCTGCCGGTGATCGTCATGACCGGCCATGCCGACGTGCCGCTGGCTGTGCGGGCCATGAAGGCCGGGGCCGCCGATTTCATCGAAAAGCCCTTCGAGGACCAGCAGCTCATCGACAGCCTGCGGGCGGCGCTCGCCCGCGCCGCCGCTTCTGCTTCCGCCGCCGGGGTGGCGCCGACCGCCGCGGAAACCGCGCAACCGGCCGAATGCCCGCCGGAGATCGCCGGCCGCCTGGCGCTGCTGACCCCGCGCGAACGCGACGTGCTGCAATGCCTGCTCGAGGGCAAGTCGAACAAGATCATCGCCTTCGACCTGTCGATCAGCCCGCGGACGGTCGAGATCCACCGCGCCCGCGTGATGGAGAAGATGCAGGCGGACAGCCTGCCGCTGCTCGTGCGCATGGCGATGGCCGCCGGCCTGGCGCCCCGGTCCTCCTGACCGGCTTGATCTGAATCAGTTCTCCGCCAGTAAGGATAACCCCGTATTCCGGCGGGGGGACGTGCGGCCCTATTTTCAAAGTCTGGCCGCACGCGTCCCGAGGGGACCGGGCGGCACGTCGCTTGGAAGACCGGAGGTGCCGCGTGGCGGAGACAGGGGAGGGGATCGTCCACATCGTCGATGACGACGATCCCGTGCGCGACTCCATCAGGGCGTTGCTGGAGGCCTGCTGCTTCGAGGTCCGGGATTACCCGTCCTGCACCGATTTCATCGAGCGGTATGACGGCAAATCAAAGGGTTGCATGCTGCTGGACCTGCACCAGCCGGTGATGAGCGGCCTCGACTTCATGGAGCGCTTCGGGACGAGCCTGTCGGGCATGCCGGTGATCATGATCTCCGGCCGGGCCGACACGGCCACGCGCGACCGGGCCAAGGAGGCCGGCGTCGTCGCCTTCCTGGAGAAGCCGTTCGACGACGACCTGCTTCTGGAGATGATCGGGCGCCTGCTGCCGCCGGCCGCCGCGGATTCGGCGCATAGGTAGTTTCCCTTACGTAGGTTTCCTTACGTATCTTTCCGAACTGCACAGGAAAACGCCGCCCCGCTATCAAGAGGACACCAAGTCGCTGGGCAGTCTTCTCGAAGTCAGGGGTTCCGAACATGGGCGTTCAATTCCACAACGGTAACGTCAAGCCGTCGCTGCACGCCTTCATGGGCACCACGCTGCCCGGCTCGCGGCCCGGCTTGGGGATGGAAGCTCCCCTCGGCATTTTCGGCGACCGCGCCGGCGACGACACCGCCGTTCTCGACGCCATGGGCGAGGCCCGGCTGTTCGACCGCGACCAGTCGCTCTTCGCCGAAGGCGACGCCGCCAACGCCGTCTACCGCGTGATGGACGGGCTGGTCCGTCTCTACAAGCTCCTGCCCGACGGGCGCCGGCAGATCATCGGCTTCCTGCGCGGCGGCGACATGATGGGGCTGGCGGCCGGCGAGCGCTTCGCCTACACCGCCGAGGCGGTCGTCCCCTCCACCGTTCGCCGCATCCCGCGCGCCCGCGTCACCGCCCTGATGGACGAGCGTCCGGCACTCGCCCGCACCCTGCTGGCGGCCATGACCGCCGAGCTGATGGCGGCACAGGAGCAGATGCTGCTGCTCGGCCGCAAGACGGCGCGCGAGAAGCTCGCCACCTTCCTTCTGGCAAACGACGAGCGGGCGCAGGACGCGTCGGGCCGCATCGACCTGCCGATGAGCCGCACGGACATCGCCGACTATCTGGGCCTGACCACCGAGACGGTCTCGCGCGAATTCACCAAGCTGAAGACCGCCCGCGTCATCCGCCTGATGGAGGGCGGCAAGGTCGAGCTGGTGGACCGCGACACGCTGTCCGAACTCGCCGAATGCGCGTGAAGAGGCCAGGTCACGAAAACTCCCCGTTTCTTGTCACGGTTTCCTGTATTTTTTGCTGAATCTAGCAGATTTGCCTCACTAATGCCCTCCCTTGGTTGACCATTCTGGCGCGGCATCACAACCGCAAAGGATACCGACCAATGGCTACTACCACGGGCACCACCGACCTCAACGTCGTCGTGAACGCCTATGGCCAGTCCGCCGGAGGCGTCTGGCCGCATTTCCGCCTGCTCATCGACGGCAAGGATGCCGGACAGGCGACGGTGAGCGCGACCAATCCGAGCGCCTACAGCTTCACCACACAGGTTGCCGCCGGGCAGCCGCACCGCGTCCAGGTCCATTACGACAACGACGCCTCGGTGAACGGCCAGGACCGCAACCTCTACGTCAAGTCCGTCAACGTGAACGGACACAGCCTGCTCCCGACGCAGGCCTCCTACGACCGCAACGCCCTGGATGGCCAGGATGTCGTCGCCGGGCAGGAAGGCATGTGGTGGGGCGGCGCGCTGACCTTCGACACGCCGGCCTCCTACTACGCGGCTGCCACGCCCGTCGCCACCACGCCCGCGCCTACGACCGGCATCGACACCATCACCGTGAACGCGAAGGGCATCGCCGGCGCGCATTTCAACCTGCTGGTGGACGGCAAGAAGGTGGGCGAGGGCACCACCGGCACGACCGCCAAGGATTTCACCTTCAAGACCGACCTGGCGGCGGGCACCGCGCACAAGGTGCAGGTCCAGTACGACAATGACGGCTACTACAACGGCCAGGACCGTTCGCTCTCCGTCAACAAGATCACCATCAACGGCAATGCCGTCCTGCCGACCGACGGCATCGTGACCTACGACAAGGGTGCCTTGGACGGCCGCGACGTGGTCAAGGGCCAGTCCAATCTCTGGTGGAACGGCACCCTCGTGGTCGATGCGCCGAAGAGCTATTTCCCGGCCGGCACGACGACGGTTCCGCCCGCCGACACCTCGGCCCCCGTGCAGGGCACCGGTTCCGACACCATCACGGTGAGCGCGAAAGGCGCCGGCAGCGCGCACTTCTCCCTGCTGGTGGACGGCAAGAAGGTCGGCGAGGGTACGACGACCTCGACCACGAAGGACTTCACCTTCAAGACCAACATCACCGACCTCCAAGCCCACAAGGTCCAGGTGCAGTTCGACAATGACGGCGTCGTCAACGGTGTCGACCGCAACCTGAACGTCAGCAAGATCGCCATCAACGGCAAGTCGGTGCTGCCGACCGACGGTATCGTGACCTACGACAAGGGTGCGCTCGATGGCCGCGACGTGGTCAAGGGCCAGGCCGAGATGTGGTGGAACGGCACGCTGGTCGTGAACGCCGACAAGAGCTTCTTCCCGGCCAACGGCACCAGCACGCCGACACCGACCAACCCGACACCGACCAACCCGACGCCGGCCGACCCGGGGCCCAGCACCCCCGCCCCGACCGGCCCCGCCTTCTATGTGGCGGAGAACGGCAGGGACACGTGGTCCGGCAAGCTCGCGGCTCCCAACGCCGCCGGCACCGACGGGCCCTTCGCCTCGCTGGAAAAGGCCCAGGCCGCCATGCGGTCGAGCGACATCAGCACGACCTACGTCCGCGAGGGCGACTACAACCTGAAGAGCCTGCTCTGGCTCGACGGCCAGGACAGCGGCGTGCGCTTCGCGGCCTACGGCAGCGAGACGCCGGTGATCCACGGCAACGCGCAGCAGTCCGTGACGATCGGCCTCGGCGGCGCCAAGAACGTGACGCTCGAAGGGCTGACCCTCACCGGCGGCCGTGCCGACGGGCACGCGGTCTACGCCAACAACGCCTCCGGCCTGACCTTCAAGAACAACACCGTCGAAGGCGGCGGTTACGGCATCACGGTCGAGAACAGCGCGAACAGCAAGGTCACCGGCAACCACTTCAAGAGCACCGGTGCTGAATCCGTCTATGTGAAGGCCGGCTCCAACTTCACGGAAGTGTCGGACAACCTCGTCCAGCGCCCCAACGCGGCCGACCGCGGCGACGCCGGCATCTGGGTCAACGGCAGCAACGACGTCAAGGTCACGCACAACCAGATCGAGAACTCACCGGCCAAGGCGATCGCCGTCGGCTCGGTCGAGACGACCGGCAGCGATGCGACCTACCGTGCGACGATCGCCTTCAACAAGGTGATCAACGCCAACCTGGAGACGACCGACGGCGGCGGCATCTACCTAATCAACCGCCAGCAGGACCTGACCGGCCACAAGGTCGTCAACAACGAGGTGACCGGCACCTCGGTCGCCGCCGCCGACCCGAGCCAGCAGGTGAGCTGGGGCATCTACCTCGACGACTGGACCAGCGGCGCCACGGTGAAGGGCAACCTCGTCCATGACAACATCGGCGGCGTGTTCCTGCACGGCGGCTGGAACAACACCGTCACCGACAACCTGCTCGCCTCCAACAGCGGCGCCCAGATCGGCCTCCAGCAGGATGTCGCCTGGGGCGGCTGGAAGGGCAAGGTGATGTCCAACAACATCATCACGCAGAACATCGTCGACGTCACCGAGGGCAAGGCCGTCCACATCTACGGGCCGGGCACCGTCGGAACCTTCTCCGAGAACTTCTACGGCCATCTGGAGGCGACGGAGCGCGCCTTCGACGTCTGGCCGCAGGTTCTGCGCAGCGGTTCCACCGGCACCCTGGCCGACTGGCAGGCGGCCGGTTACGACCGGAACTCCCTGACGCTGGACCCGCAGTTCACCAATCCGTCGCAGGACAACTACGGGCTGCCCTCGAACTCCGTGGTGTTCGCCCACGGCTTCGAGGCGATCCCCTATGGCGACATCGGCCTGATCTGATCCGGGGTCTTTACGGATGGGTGAATGAGGTGAAGGGCCGCCCGGCGACGGGCGGCCCTTTCGCCGTTCCGGGGACCGCTCACGATCACCGTGCCCAGGAACCTCCGAACCCCAGGAGGCGTTTGGTCCCACGACGCCGGCTGCCGGGGAGGGGAGGGGATGTTCCGCGGGACGAAGACGGCGGTTCTGGCGGCACTTTTGTCGCTGTCGCCCCTTCCGGCGCTGGCCCACGGCCTGTCGCTGGAGCCCTTGGCCGATCCGTGGCTCACCCTGCCGCTGCTGGCGAGCGGCCTTCTTTACCTCGTCGGTCATCTGCGCCTTGTCTTCCGGCGGCAACGCCGGTCCGGCTGGCCCGTGATCCGGCGTGCGCTGCTGTTCGCCGGCGGCTGGCTCCTGCTGGTGCTGCCGGTGGCCACACCCCTGCATGACTGGGGCGAGGAGTCCTTCGCGGCGCACATGATCGAGCATGAGATCGTCATGGTGCTCGCCGCCCCGTTGCTGGCGATGTCCCGGCCGCTCGGCATCCTGCTGTGGGGCTGCCCCGGCCCCGTCCGGCGCTGGCTGCTGCGGGCCGGGCGACGCGGCGGGCTCGGGCGGCTGTGGCGCCGGCTGACCGACCCGCTGGTCGCGACCGCCCTCCAGGCCATCGTCCTCTGGGGCTGGCATGTGCCGCCGGCCTTCGACGCCGCCGTGGCGTCCTCGCCTTTGCACGCGCTCCAGCACCTCACCTTCCTGGCATCGGCTGTCCTGTTCTGGTGGGCGCTCGCCTATGGCCGGGAGGGGCATCGCGGTTTCGGCATGGGGGCCTTCTGCCAGTTCCTGACGGTCCTGCACACCGGCCTGCTCGCGGCGCTGCTCGTCTTTGCCCGCACCCCCTGGTACGCGAGCTACACCCACCAGCATGGGAGCCTGACGCCGCTGGAGGACCAGCAGCTCGCCGGCCTCGTTATGTGGGTTCCGGCGGGGCTGGTCCACACGGCAGCAGCGCTGGCGCTCTTCGCCCTGTGGCTGAACGGTGCCGGCCGGAACCGCCCGGTTCTCTGGGCCGACTGACCGTCGGCCCGCGTCTGCCCTTTCCCCTGTGACACGGAAGGTTCGAAGAAACTTCACCGTTCCGTCGAAAAAAGCTCTTGCGCCGAAGGGGCCAGGGCACATATAAACCCCTCCACCGACGCAGGCGCCGCTGACGAAGCGGAGCCGGTCGGAAAAGTCAAGTGAAAATGCGGCGAATGCGCTGCGGGATCTTTTAAAAGTGAAGACCGTGTTGTGAGAAGGGATGCGCAGGCGGCGGCTTTGTTGGCCGTTGACGCGGGTCCGGTT